>CAZBSI010000018.1:0-4094 GCA_964494345.1 uncultured bacterium | reverse complement strand
CCCCTTTCCCGAAATAACAAGACCCCTTAATGGCTCACTGCTTTGCAACGGGTGAGTCGTATTTGACAATAACGAAGCCTTGCCTGCTCGGAATTCCCAGGTATATATCTCCATTCCATGCCACGCTAGTCAGATGACGCCAGTGCTTTAGGTAGCTGTCGGAATCGGTCTGCCCAGGAATCCCGACCTTGGCGACACCGACAATATCGCCTTTCTCTGTAACCGCGTACACCTCCGCACCGGCAGAGATCGGATAGCTCCTGGAAAGATAGAACACCGACCCATACAGGCGACCTGCGCCGATCAGGCGCCAACGTGAACCTTTGTCTTTTATCTGTGGGATGTTAATAGGTATTTCCTTGCGCACGAGACCGCCACCCGCTCCTGCGTCTATCTCCCGCAGCATAAGTGAGCCGGATTCGGGGTTGGCATACAGCGCGCTTGCGGTCCGATCCAATGCAAGGCCATAGTAGTACGGGCTGCTATAGACCAGATCGACAACCTCAATCCTGTGATCGTAAACGCCACCCAAATCAAAGTAGCGCACATATGGGAGCCGGTCCCCTATTCCACTCTCCTCTACGAAAATGCCGCCTGGGCTACTCGCGCCAATGCGGTGGACAGTCGTTCCACTGGCTATCACCCCCTTGAGCATCTGCGTGGTGCGTGCTGCGTCGACAGGCTTCCAATATACCCAGCGTTGTCCGCCACCACAACGGTCGCATCATCGCCGGCTGTGGTGCTCCCCAACACCATACATTCCATTTCGCCAATGTTCGCCGGAAGTTGTGCACCCGCTTCCCACTGTCCCTTGGGGCCAAACCTCTGCAGCCTGCGCTGCCAGGCATCGATAATATACACTCTTTCACGCGTGTCCACCAGCATAGCGCTCGGGCCTCTGTAGTCAGCCTCAGACAACTGCTCAACGGGTACGTACTTGATGTTCCCCCAGCTATCACCCCAGGGGATTGTGAAAAGGACTGTGCTCCTCATCTCGCCCAAGCCGTCCGCAAATTTGGGCTTCCTGGCGTCACTGTCGGCCTCGTCTGCGTCGGTCCGTTTCCAGTCGGCCGAAAGCCCGACCCAGACTTTGGGAATCATCCAGAACATCGCACCGGATTTTCCGGATGTGGAGCCTGGAGCATCGTGCCACACCAATGACCAGGACATGCCTACCTGCCGGGCAACTTCGTTAACTATCTTGCGTCCGCAGGCCCCACGTGCGTCCAGCGTCACCTGCGGTTCGAACTTGGTGGGCCACTTGCCAGACATGCCGATTGGCAAGGCTGGTGAGACCTGGGGGAGTTGAAACAGACCCCAGACGTGAGGCTCGCCGATGAACGCGTTGGAATATGGGCTGCCGGCGACAGAAAACTCGTCTATCGTGAGATTGAACGGGTATGTCGGGCTGTTGTAAGCTGAACGCATAACGACATTGGCGATCCCACTATCCTCGACCCATACGAACGTCTGGTCAAGCGAAATCAGTTTGTCGAGAATTCGCCGCGGCGTCGTGTTTTCCACGGACAATGATACCTGCGGCAGCACGACACTCTTTAGTTCTGTCGAGCTGGATTGCCACGGAACAACCTCTATCCCACAGATAACGTTGGCTTGGTTGCTCAGTTCGGCCACCGCCTCCGGAACAGTGAGCTTACTCACCGAGAACTTCTCGATCTTGCCGTCAAGCGCCGTGAATTTGCGGCTGTGCGCGGCATAGAGGGCATCCACACGTGACCGAATGTTGGCCGGCAGATCGTCGATTGATTTCCATGAGGTCGCGTCTGGTTTAGATGTCTGAACCTCGCTCCCGCTCTCGGCTGAAGATCTACCGCCTGGCAGCAGAAGAACTGCAGCGGCTGCCAGGCAGATAAAGCAAAAATATACTACGCGTGTCGCTTTCATAATTTGCCTCCATCCAGTGGCCCAGGTTATTAAGGGACTTCTGAGACAGCAGGCTGGCAGCCGAATACCGCCTCCAACGCAGTCGGCTAGTAACCTGCATCCCGGAAGCGGCATCCCGCCATTTCTAATAACGCGCAAAACCCACAAAAGGTGTAGCGCATTTTAAGTTACTTAGGTTGCAGGCAACCGAAACAACGGAGCCCGTGAGGACCCGCATCAGTTGTTTACACGGCCGGTCTTTGCCCTCTCCAGTGCGTCGCGAGCAAAATCCGCCAGGCTTGATGAAGCGGTCTTAGCAATGAAACGATTGACTGCAGCCTTCGCATCCGGCCCTCCGATGTTCGCAAGGAACATCAGTTCCTGGAAAGGCGCATCATTAGAGTAAAGTATCTTTTCGAGTTGAGGCACCACGTTCTTCGCATCCACGATATCTGCTCCCTCCGGAACTGAAAAGCCTAGATGTGTCAGAGCGCGTGCGGCGGCTTGACGCACCGGGGAATATACTATAGTACCGGTATTAGGCTCAAGACATCCACCGGTGCGAACTCGTGCATACGTATCGGTCTCAAGCGCATGTTTAAGAGCCGGTACGGACGCAGGGTCGTTAGTATCGTAGAGAGCCATCGCGGCTTCAAATCGCATATAACCTTCCGGGTGGTTCTGAAGAATGGCCACGAGTTCCGGCACAGCGGACTTGTCGCCCGTGTGCCCAATGAGCAGAATCAGCCTGTCGTGCAATTCCTTGTCGGCTTCGTCTTCGCGCTTTAATGCTTCTTTTGCCCACTTTCGGACATCAAGGCGCTCTTGCTCGCCGACATCGGGGGCGTTCGAATAGAGGAATGACCCGATGATGACGTTCTGGACATAGCCAGTATCTATCGGTCCCCCGGCACTTCCCATTCCCGCGGTGGATGGGAGCTTCATCTCCTGTTTCAACAGCGAAAAGCATTGCTCAGCACGCTCACGAGCATTGGCGGCCCCGCTGTATTTTTTAGTTATCAACTGCAAAGCGGCAAGCCTGTCCGACGATTTCACTCTGACCGGTTCTGCCGCGTCAGGGGCGCTGACCGTGCCGCTATTGTCAGACCACTGATCGATTACAAATAGCATCGATTTGGGGTCGTGTGCATCTGGAATGTGGTGGATAAACAAAGAGGACATGTTGGAACCAAAAAGCTCCTCATGTGCGTTCACATACTGGCGGAGTGTGGGATTATCAAGAGTGATTGATGTGTAGCGCACCTTCTTGACGTCTACCTTTGCACGGCGCAAACCGCAAAATACACGAGCAAAGCTCACGTGATTGTTGCTTAGCCACTGGCTCAAGTCGGTCGGCGCACTGCCTCCAACGATGATCTTGCCTGGTATCCGCCTGTTCATAATGTAGGTTGGATCAGATGCAACCTCTGTGGGGTATAAGTTGATCCAATCGCCGTTACATTCGTACGTGAAACCAGCAGCCTTGGCAATTTGATCCAACTGGCTTCGCAAAGTGCCCGAAGAAATGACGAAATCATTCTCTTTCATTACGAAAACGTCCGATTGCTCGATTTGGATGCGACACTTGACCTGGGCATGCGCCAGAGTTTGTCGGACTGCCGATTCCGGGTCGCATTGTTTTAGTGAGATAGCCGTACAGGGCTTGTCCAAATCGGACGCGAGTGTGGGGGACGGCCCTGCCGCCAAGCACTCAACACAAATATTCGCCACAAGTAAAACCGCTAACAAAAACGTTGTTCTGAACGACATTACTCTGCCTCCTATTGGCCAACACAGTCGTAACCATTCCGGCCATTAAACATAGACACAGCTTGCGTGAATTCAACGCAGTTACTGTTTAAGTTACTTCGGTTGCATGCAGCCAAAGTCGAGCCCACAGGGCTCGAATAAGTATACCAAATGTAGCACCTACGAGAGGCGGCTATCTCCGAATTTTTGTTAGCTAGTGGTGTGACCTTCGGTCACAGCTTCGGCTGCGTGGAAGCTGTCTCAAAAATATTAGTTGTTTCGGGAAGCCCCGAAGCTGTCCCAAAAACATCTACAAGCCACTCCAGATTACCCGCCGCCAGTTGCCCCACGGACACGTTATGAAGTCATGCCAGCTTAGCGACTCGAAAGCGGCGTCGATCCGGGCCGAAAAGGCCGAAAAGAGAGCCTTATTGAGGCATTTCCTCAAGTTATGGACCAAC
>CAZBSI010000017.1:0-6408 GCA_964494345.1 uncultured bacterium | reverse complement strand
CCCTCTACTCTAATTTATTCAGGGGAAGATGTCTCATTCATATTGGCACAGAGGGGTTTGGATATGATTGCATCACCATGCGCACGAATTAACTCGGGGGGCGCGATCACGTACCAGCAATTCCCGGAGTCGCATTGGATTGTCCATCCATGCGGTTTGATGAATCGCCCCTTCGCGGTCCGCCGGGAGTCAATACCCGTTACTGGCTCCAGAAGCCGTCACAGCTCCGGGAATTGCCGATCACGTACGGGATTCCGTGTTTTGTCAAAATAGAATTCAAATATTCAACGCCTGGTGTCGGAATCCCAGTCTGCTGGGTCTTTGAGACGGATGTCCAATAGGCATCGATAAATGTTGGGGCGCGCTCAGCGCACTCCTGCATTAAAGACGAGAGGTCCGATTCTGCCCAGTTATAGCTAGAACTCGACGAATAGGTCTTGCCGTGAAAGCTCGCAGAATGTGACTTAAACAGCTCAAGGATAGACTTCCGCAAGTCAGCGCTGGATGCAATCTGAAGCGCCAATGCAAAGAATTCATCCACGGCATCAGTCGGTACGACATCCGAATTCTCCGCAGTGCTATACTTCGATTCGCCAGGATATATCAACCCCAATTTCTATTCTCCCGAGCCCGTGTTTTAACATTCATTTAGATGACATCGGCACGTATTTGCCAATCACTGGGGATCAGTGCTCGCCCTGAGGCGCGCGTCCATCGCTCACGCGTAGCTGCCACATACCGTGGATCGTCCGCAAAGTAGGCATGCTCAATAAGCAGCACCTGCAAACCATCCCGGTGCTCCGTTTCGGCGAACAGGAAGTCGATGTGCTTGCGCATCGACAGAACGTCCTCGTCCTCTGACTGGCCATCGATCTCGGTCTCGTCATCATCGCCACTGGTTGGGAAATAGGGCCGACTGATCTGATCGAAAACCAGAAGGCCAGGCACCGGAGACCTAGAAATCTCAAAGTAATGTTGCAAGGCAAAGGATAGAGCTATGTGCACCGCCAGGTAATTCTGATCCGAGCCAACGTCGGGCATTCTCAAAACTGCGCCACTGTCCGCCTCAATGATGGTGACCGCAGGGTGGCGCGCCGAGAATTGGATCTCAGACCCGACACAGGGGGCGACAGTCGGCAGCGACGAGAGGATTTCCGATGCGAAATTGGAAATTTTTGCCTCAGCTCGGCGAAGTTTGATCTCTTTCGCTTCCCGATCAACGCGAGCTTCCAATTCGGCAATTTCGGCACGAAGCACATCAAGATCAATTTCTTGCTGATGTGGCTCATCAGCAGACGATTCAAGGAAGTAAGAGATGCGTCCCAGTAGATGCGCTCGCAATTGGGACAAGTCGGCTAGGCGCTTAGTCTCCTGACTCTGGCGCAACCAAGCTTTAATCTGGTCGTCTACTTCGTGCAGATCGGTGTTCAGTTTCTCTATCACCTCCTCGATCACCCGACCGTGCTCAGTGAGTTTCGGCTTTACACGCTCTATTGCGGCACTTTCAGCACGCACCTTTAACAGAACCGACTGCAATGCCCTCGCCATCTCCCTCCCCTTTTCAGAGGGGTTAGCGCAGACAGGACAGATGGTTGAAATATCATGTAATTGGAGATGCTCGGCCAGCATAAGCTTCTCGCGTTGGCGGGTCACAGCGCTCTCGAAGCCAGTCGCCTCTTGAATTGCTGTCCGCGTCGCCTGTGATTCCCTTCTTACCGCAGATAGTTCACCCAAAATCTGTCGGCGGCGCGCATGGAGCGCGCCGAGTTCACCCTCGTTCGGATAGGTATTCGCCTCTAACTGAGCGGTGGACATGCGCCTGAGTTGCGCTAATAGCTCATCCTCTGTCCAATCGACTAATGGGCGCGGGGCAAGACCAATACGGTGAGCCTCTCCGAGCAGGTTGATTGCTCGCTCTTTAAGCACGCTAAAGGCTGTCGCGCGAGAGCGTTCGCGGGCATCCTCCTTGTCGAGAGTGCGCTGCAGTTGCCGCAGGCGCTGCTCGTCAATGGCGCTGGCCTCGTCGGTGACACGTAGGAAGTACGGCATGGCTGCAACGATGTCGCGGGCCTTCTCCGGCCTTTCCAGACCGTGAAGTAGTACGGTTTCACTACAGATTACCTCTTTGGTCACAAAAATGTACGAAGTGACATGTCGAATTGTGGCACGGCCGGGAGCGTTGCTGAGTGCATCGCGTCCATCTGGAAGGTCACCAATCCCGAATGCCCGCTCAAGGAAAGCTTTTGCAGCACCCACCGTAGTAGCGCCTTCGAATTCATCTACCGTTTCCGGCAAAGGCAGATTGCGCCCGGATTCGGCAAACATATATGTGCTGGTGCTCTGACCGACGGGTGGAATGATCCGGCCGACCACGATCTCTGCATCGCCGCAGGTCCATTTTACGCCAACGGCCACACAGCGACGACGGACGTGCGCAGGCAGCTCACATTTACTCGACCCTAAACAATAATCAATTGCTTTGATGAGAGTCGACTTGCCCGTTCCGGAGGCCCCGGTGATGATGTTCACACCCGGCTGAAACGAAATGTCGTGTCGTTGCCCCGCTACACCGAAGAAGAAGATCTTTGAGATATTCCAGCGTGTCATACGGTGAGCCCCATCATGCAGAATGCTGTCTTGGTCGATCCGACTGCAGCAAACCAGTAGCCGAGCCGCTCGGCGTGTTGAAGCATTTGGGCCGTTTCCTCGCGAAGTCCTTTGACAGCTGTTTTCTTTACTTTACGTTCGCCCAGAATGAGTCGCGCACCCTTATTCACTGCCAGAACTCGTGAGAAGCAACCGAATCGGATAGCCTCCGTTACGATGCTCATAGATCCGTTCAGACGATCGGACAACCCGATCTGAATGCATGGGTTCCGTTCCAGCCATTCGAGCAGCCCCGTATTCCTATTGGTGCCTTTGAAAGAGTGGCCCAGATCTCCAGACAGGGCGACCGGTACTGATAGATACACAACTGGCAGCTCCGGCCCGTGGTTGTTCACGGTAATAAAGGCTGCTGTGAAAGCTACAATGGCATAAGCACAGAACGCCGGGTTCGTTTCCGAATAGACGTCATGGGCGACTATCATTCATCACCTCCCAAAAGCGCCAGGTAATCGGGGTGCCAGCCAACCTCAAGGTCTATTGCGAGCACCTGATAGCTGCCCCGCACGTAATACGGTGCGCCCCAACCTTCTGAGATCGGACGAACTACGTGAGGTGCCTCCTCATGGGTCCAGCGAAGAATTTTCAGGCCGGAATCACATTTCCCAGTGTCATCGGCTTCGAAGCAGTCTTCAACCATCTGAGAATGGCGATCAGACCAATGTTCTTGGAGCACGCGGTCGTATTGGCCAATCACTGTAGCCATGCTCGGCTTCTCGTTCAGCCATTTCGAGCGTTGTTCGCGCGCCTTCCACTCCTCCCGGATCGCCTTAGACAGATCCGAATCTTTGCCCCCGACCAAGCGTATTTGGCAGGTAAGCATCCCATCCGGCTGGTAGTCTTTGGGCTGGCTCACAGTCTCAAAATCTGGGAGTAACCTGTCCTGCTCGATGTCCGCGATAATAGTGGTAATTTGATGTTGCAGCTCTGCCCTTGATATAACTCGCTCGCGTTTGCCGCAAAGTGAGTAGACGATTTCACGGTCCCACCACTCGATGAGCCGCTTGGCAATAGAGGGGCGCTCCTCTTGTGGCAAAAGTGTCAATTGTTCAGCAATTAGAGTTTCGATTTCACAGATTGAAGGGCTATCGTGTTTTATAAGTGTACGGCGGAGGAGATTGAGCCGCTTGCTCTCTGAAAGTTCGAGGAAGGCTTTGCATCCTTCGACGCGGTCAGAATGCGGCAGCGGCTTATCATGCTTGGCAGCATCTGAGCGCGAGTCCATGACGCTCTGCGCCTCGTCTACCATCGCTTCGGCCAAGTACTCGCGATCTGCATCCATTGAGGTTAGTGCCGTTATGGGGCTGCCACTCGGAATGCTGCCCACAGTGACGAGATGCAGCGTAGATTCGGACAGAGTTAGTGCTGGAAGCACGTCAATCCAGGCCTTCATTGTACGCCATAGCGCACGAGATTTTAGTGTAATAGGCGGCGGTAGGGCTGTAATCGAATGCTTCAACTGGAACAAGAGCGTTTGCCCGTCAGCTCTCAGTTGGACGTCGTCCAGTTGTTCAACTCCGATCGCAGCATTATCCGTGTTCTGTCTCACCAGGGTCAGCAGCGCAAAGAATGTCTGATAGTAGAACCCTAGGGCAGCCGCTTCAGCAGAATGGGTGGAAATCTGGCTATCTCCGGCCATGGTCATTTGCATCTTATATTACCTTTATAGAACGGTTTCTCGACACAGCAACATTCCTCTGGATTCTTCTGCCCCAACTGCCGGGCAGCGCAGTGGATATTTTGGGGGGTCAGCTTCATCGGTTGTCAGTGGAATCACTAGGCGGCTTGCTGAAACTCGCAATTTCTACTAAATGGATAATTCAGAGTTAAAGCGCCCCATTGGGCGAGAGTGAGTCTGAATTATACGCCTACGCTGACCGGATATGCAGGCGTTTTCGTCTCCACCCAATAAGTTACTTCATGAAGGAACGGGTGCCTTAAATGAGTGGTGAAAGAACACTGAATATCCAAGCAGCGTTGTAGTATCCTGCGGCTTAATTTCCGGACCATTTCATATTACATCCCTGCTGGGCATAATTCAACACATTCAATCAGATAATCTCAATACATCTTGCCAGAAACAATATCGGTCTCCTGGACCGATTTCCGTTCACACATGAAAAGGATTCTTAGATTTAAACCAGCAGCCGCTCGGCGGCAGATTTCGAATCCAACAAAGGAGAAAACGAATGAAACTTGAATATGCAACCCGCGTCTATCTTGAATACCATAAGACGAACTCTGGGAAAAAATACAATCGAGTCGTATAGCTCCACCCTTTCAAAATTCCGCGACCACCTTGGGAACTCTCGCCAACTGGAGGGTATCAGCTTAGAAGAAGTCCTTTCCTTCCTGAACAAAATAACTGAAGGAGGAAAACAACAGACCAAGCACGGACGGTATTCCCACCTGAAGGCCTTCTTCAACTTCATCAAGATCAACTTCGATTCAGTCCTTCAGAATCCCTGTGATACGCCGATGCTTCGGAAGCTGTACCGGCCAGGAAAGCCGAACCACTGGACCATTGTGGAGAAGGAGACCAATGATGAGATAATCTTCCGGACAACCAAGCCGAGAAACCGCCTCATTCTGGAACTTATGGCCAGAGGAGGTATGCGAGTCGGAGAGCTCCTGAAGCTCACGCCTGCAAGTGTGATCGGGCAGAAGCTGATTCTGCGAGCACCCAAAAGCGGGAATGAGGCTGAAGTGGTTTTTATTCCGAAAAGGATTGCCGACAGGCTCCACAAATATATTCAGGAGAAGGGGATCAAGTCCGGCAATAGAATATTTCCGATCACTTATGCAGCGGCCAGACTGGTCGTGAAAAAAGCAGGCAAGCTGGTCGGCATCGAGCTAAGGCCGCACGATCTCCGAAGGCATTCGGCAACGTATGCCTCCAGGTCCGGTGTCCCTATCGAGATAGTGAGCAAGGTAATCCTCCGGCACGCCAATCTTTCTACCACACAGCGTCACCTCGGAAAATTCAGCGACACAGAAGCGACGAGGTGAATTGAGAATCTTTATGGATAGCCCTTGATAGGAATGGGGAGCGATAGCCTCCCAGTTCGATGTGCTCCATAGAGATCAACATAGGATTTCTTTGTGTAAGCATTTAGCTCATCATTGGCTGAAATTACTTGGTGGACAATTCTTTGCTCTGCAAGCCTTTAATTTTACTTTCTGTCTCCTTTCTCAATTCTGGATCAGAAACGATAGATTTATATCTATCGAGATATTTTACTGCGCCCGCTAAGTCAGACCTTTCCTCTTTTACTTTTGCAAGGAGTAGGTAATCTTCTTTGGGTATATCGGGAAATACCGATGAATACTTTTCGAATAGAGTTGGCAACCCCATTGTTATGACCATAAATAGGATGAACAGAACATACCAATTATGGTATGCTTTATCCATCATTCTAAATGCTACAATAATCACGGAGAAAATCAAAAATATAGTTAGAAGAAATCCTATGGCCCTTGCATCCTGAATAGTACGAGTCGCTGCGGGAAGAGCCGCTGCCGATGCCCGTCCAATCGCAAAACCACCTAGAATGTAAGCTATTGGAACAAGGGATTTCCGCCAATCGGGAAACTTGTCGCTCATTACAATAAGAAGCGATATTATGCTAGCTGCACCAGTAACGATGGTCCAAGCATCGATGAAGCTCATCACTCTCTGCTCCCCCAAAGGTAGTGTAAAATCTTTTGTGTAAATTCTTAAAGCCAGGAAAAAGGTAGAAAAAA
>CAZBSI010000016.1:0-20291 GCA_964494345.1 uncultured bacterium | reverse complement strand
TCGCCACCCCCATCTGGAACTATCTCTCCACTCGCCCGCACATCAAGTGTATCGTGCTTTGCTACGGCATTCCTTCTCGGATTACTTATCAGTCTAACTATGACATGTCTGTCGATTCCGCGCTTGCACTGTTTGGCAATCCTGGTGTGCCGGATGCTCAGGGGCAGTTTGTCAGGCATTGGGGACTCAATTCCACGAATCCTTATTGCGGCAAAAACACCGACTTCGGCAAGTTTAGAGATTCAGCCGAAAACGCTGTGCAGGTGACAGTTGACGGCCAGACGAACATTTGGAAGCTGAACTACCTTGTTACCAGATTAGACGCCTACAGCCAGTCGACCGTGAACGTAAATGGAACAGCAATCCCGCGCGATGTAAAAGCGATGATAGACCGCTCAGTCGCCGCCCAGCCGGACGGGTGTTTTGTGGTGGATAGGAGCGCGTCGGAGGTGACTTCAGTTCTTAACCACTTCACCGGTGACCTATCATCGGCAAATATCGTTACCGACAGCACGGACAAATTTCTTACCGGCGAAAACGATGTTATCGGCTACTGGGGCGAACACCTGATTTACGGTCATAACGCTAATAATTACACGACCTGGACTCGGCCTTTCCATAACTGGCTTCCGGGAGGAATAGCGATATACAACACCAATGACGGGCACAGCTATAGATCGCCTAAGTATACCTGGTGGGCTATGCCCGGCGTAACCGAAAACACCGCTGATGAGCCTGACAGAGTGCTCGCCGGGCACATCAAGGTCATCAATATGTATGCCAGTTCTGCGTCTTTTCCCAGAGACCAATACGACACGCACCAGGTAGTGTTGTGTGATTCAAATGGAAATGTAATCAAGCATTTGGACAACAGCGAGTGCAGAGCGACATTCAGCCGGGGCGTATGCACTATGGATTTATCCGACATTGATTGGCCGGCGGACCATAAGACCAGCATCGAGTTGCGCTTTCCTGTAAGCGACACGTTGTTCCCGGACGGCTACATCTATGAGAGCAGGTCTCCGCATATCGCCGACACGACAATCTACAATGCTCGTCAGTCCGGCATCACTTTTGATTGCAATTCCCCCGGCCTGACGCGAGTCGTATCGTCTTCTTATATAGCTGAAGGCGCGTCCGGCACGATCAGTCTGCTGAATCATGTCGGCGGTTCCTCTTTTGATAACGCTGGGATCGCTTTCAGTCGATATTACGCAGGATACTCCTGGGCCGAGAGCGCTTATATGGCAATTCCAAACCTGGGAACGCATTACACAGTTCTCGGCGACCCTCTGATGGCCCCGTTTGCAGCGAAACCCACAGTATTTTTCCTGCCGCCAACCCCGGCTGACGGCAGTAATGTCAGGGGGCAGGTGGCGCTTGCGGCTGACGCTGAGCCTGACGGCACAGGCAGCATTGATCGTGTTGAGTTTTACGTAGTTGGGACAAATCAAAACCCGAAACTGGTCGGAACGGACAATGACGCTCCTTACTTTACCTCGTGGGATACTACCGAAAATTTCGCGGACGGAGAATATACTATACTTGCCGTGGCTTATCAGTTGAATGAGCGTTTTGGAGCAACCACAACTTCAGTCTCTGTCACTTTAAACAATTCGTCGGCGCCGGCAGTTTATATAAATTCGCCGGATGCTGATAATTTGGCCGTCGGCCAGACTACGCCTGTGCTGGCGTCAGTAAGCCCATCGGCATCGCGTGTTCAATTCTGGTTGTATTGGGACAACACCCTTGTATTTTGCGGCGAAGATGACAATGCGCCTTATGAATGTATAATAACCCCGACAACAGCGTCGGATGGCATCTACAAAATACAGGCGATAGCCTATGATGACGTCACAGACACAATTTCATACAGCGTCAAGCGGCAATTGATTGTACACAACTCCGGCTCGTTTGTTCAAAGCGTCGTTGATGCTGCCGATGAGCCGGATGAGACTTTAATAATGCTGGCGAATGTTCCCGTTGCGGCCGGAACTTCAACAGCGATGAAGAGGACTCCGGCTTCTACTGCGAATGCGTTTTATGTGGAGGATGTCAATAGAGCAGCCGGTCTGCGCATAGAAACATCGATTGCCGATGAAGTGGACGCGGGCAGATTGCTTACTATCCAGGGGATTCTTCACAAGGGACAGAGCGAGAACGAGAGATATCTGGAGGCATCGGGCATTTGGGACATGGGAGTGACAGAACCGCCGAAGCCACTGGGTATGTCTAATGCCTTTATTGGCGGCAAACCTCCTGCCGATGCTCCAGGAATCACCGGCGGCGTTGGGTTATTTAATACAGGTTTGCTTGTGACGGCGTGGGGCAAGGTAACCTATGTCGGCGATGATTATGTTTATATAGACGATGGCTGTGGTCTTCAGGATGGCAACACTCTTCAAAGTTCTATAGTCGTGCCTCTCGACGGCAGTCCGATTCCTACTGTGCATTCTTCCGCGAAGGGTGTTCGTGTCTGCTTTGGATCATTTGAAAAGCCGGGAATAGGCGATTATGTGACGATAACCGGCGCCAGTAGCGTTACGAAAATCGGAGACAATGTCGTGCGTTTGATACGAGTGCGGGATCAGGAGGACATTGTCTATGCGCAGTCCTATCAAACGTGTCGAAAAACGCAGCCTTATGGACGATTTGTCGGCCTTGACTCGTCTACTATACCGCTCGGCAGCAAAGTTCGTTTAGTCGATACTCTCGTGCAAGCCAATTACGGAACACATCTCAATTTGCTTCACACGGGCATTACCGGTATCTTTTCTTGGGTGCATGCTTACACGCTGCTTCCGACCTATCAGCATTTATTTAAAATGGTAACGGTAATTGGCTCGTCAGTGGGCAGTAGTTATGGCGACGAAATAGTGGCAGATTGTATCTATCAAGGCGGCAGTCGGTTTGGGGCGTTGAGCCTGTGGGATGATGGTTTCAATATAGACGCTCCTTGTGCTGCATCAAGTCTGAATGAATCCGAAAATTCGGAACGCGGCGGAGGACCGTTCAGACCTTGGCCGTCTCCTGCTGTGGCAGACATAATTTCATCTGTCAGGTTCAACACAGCGTATAATCGACCCGGGAACATTGGGTGGATATTATCGCAAAGCGAAGGTTCCGTGCACGATGTGCAAGCGGTCGTAGTTCGCGGAAATTGGTTCGATGGCCGCGTATTGGGGTTGCGTGAGTGGTATGAGCCAATTAGGCACGGCCCGAATCTGTTTTTGTATCTCGACGCACCTATCAAACTTGAAGCGAATTATCGAGAATACGCTACTATTGATATAATTGGGGCCAAATTGGTCACACTGAGTGACGGGCGAAGAGCCCTGGTGCGGCCGGAGGCAGTCTATGTCTACACAGACTCCAAAGGCGGCCGCATTCCACCTCTACCATGGCTGAAAACACAAAAGACAACGCCTATTTCAGAGCAATGGATGTGGAAAGTGAAAGTGGCGCCATAGACTGCATTGATGTTGTAACCGGTCCGAGAACGGCCGGCCGCCTGTACAATAGCTTACTACGTCGGGTGGCGATTACGGATCGCCACCCCCTCCCTTGTCTATCCCCTCAGCAAAGACTATAATTGAGCTTGTTGTGAACCCGTTGAGAGGTGAGGATAATTATGGCTACCCGTGAGTTTCCACTTGTTCCCAGAGAGGTAGAGCGCGTTCAGACTCGATATCGGCGCATTCAGACCCCTATTCCTGTGCCGGAGTCGGTTCCCATACTTGAGAAAATGCGCGCGGCGGAGCCTCGGTCGATGGGAGGCCAACCGCCGGTTATCTGGGATGGAGGCGACGGCTGTGTGGTTCGGGACTCCTACGGCAACCAGTGGATAGACTTCAGCTCAGGTGTGCTGGTGACGGGTTCCGGGCATGGGCATCCAAAAATCGTCGAGGCGATCCAGCAGACTGCCGGCCAGGGTCTGTACCACGCCTATTGTTTTCCCACCGAAATCAGGGCGCGATTGGCGGAGAAAATCCAGTCGTTGCTGCCGGATCCGCTCAGCCGGGTCTTTCTGGTGACGACAGGCTCGGAGGCGACCGAGTGTGCCATCAAGCTCGCGCGCACCTACGGACTTCGCTCCAACGACTCCAAAAAAATATTGGTCACCTTTGAAAACGCCTTTCACGGTCGGACTATGGGCAGCCAACTCGCAGGGGGCAGCCCGGCGCTGAAGTCGTGGCTGGGAGATGGCGTTCACGAGTTCGTCCAGGTCCCGTATCCCGATGGATTCCGGTGTCCGGACACATCATTTGACGTCTTTATCGACACACTCGCTCAAAAAGGCGTCGATCCCGACAGCGTCTGCGGGGTTATGAGCGAGACCTATCAGGGCTGCAACGCCTGCCTTATGCCCAGGGAATACGCTCAGAAATTGAGAAAATGGTGCGATGAGCACGGCGCAGTTCTTATATTCGACGAGGTTCAGGCGGGCTTCGGTCGCACTGGCACACTCTTCGGCTTCGAGCACTGCGGCTTGGTGCCGGATCTGGCCTGTTTCGGCAAGGGAATATCAGGGGGCATGCCTCTTTCCGCAGTCGCCGGAACCGATGAGCTGATGAGCCTTTACGGCCCTGGCGAAATGACCTCGACACACTCAGCCAACCCGATTTGCGCCGCGGCCGCGCTTGCGAATATCGAGATTATCGTCGACGGCGGCCTGGTTGAAAACGCCCGCAAACTGGAGCCTATATTATTAGAAGCCGGGCAAAAAATGATGGCAGGCTCAAACGGCCGCATCGGGCGGGCGGACGGTGCAGGTCTGGTGATAGCGCTGCAGTTCGTCCAACCCGGCACTACAAATCCGGACCCTGAAACCGCGTTCGAAGTGGTATCCAGGGCGATTGAAAAAGGGGTTATGCTGTTTGCGCCGGTTGGAGTAGGCGGCGGGGCTATAAAAATTAACCCTCCGCTGTTAATTACCGAGGAAATCCTGAAAGAGGGCCTCGAAGTAATCGCCGGGATCGTGGCAGATTTATAATACAAGACGCCCGGTTGTTTTCAATGCCGCTTTTCTGATTGACAACAACGGGCGCTATCGGTATACTATTCAGTTGTAGGGAACCGAAGTGACTGAGGGACGAACCTCATTGGCTCTGCCCTCAGTTCCTGGGGTTCCCTGTTTCGTGTAGCGGTGAGTTATGTTTGAAAGTCTGTCCGAAAAACTGCAGGGCGTATTCAAAAAACTGCGCGGCAAAGGCGGCCTCACGGAGAGTGACGTCAACGAAGCTCTGCGTGAAGTGCGGCTGGTCCTGCTTGAGGCCGATGTAAACTTCAAAGTTGTCAAAGACTTTGTAGCGACGGTCAAGGAACGCGCCATCGGACAGGATGTGCTAAAAGGACTTAACCCTGCCCAGCAGGTCATCAAAATCGTCAACGAGGAGATGATTAACCTGCTCGGCGGGGAAAGAGTGAAGCTCAAGGTCGCGGAAAAGCCGCCGACTGTTATAATGGTAGCCGGGCTTCACGGCGCGGGTAAGACCACCCAGGTGGCCAAGCTCGCCAATATGTTCAAAGGGCAGGGCAGAAAACCGCTGCTGGTTGCCGGTGACGTATATCGTCCGGCGGCGATCTTGCAGCTTAAAACACTCGGGTCTCAGATCGGGGTGGATGTTTTTGATATAGGCGACAGGCAGGACGCGGTTGCGGTTGCTAAGGCGGCTCTGAATTATGCGCGCAATCAGGGCAACGATCCTGTCCTTATCGACGTGGCAGGCCGATTACACATCGACGACGAGATGATGTCTGAACTGCGCCGAATCAGGGCAGAAATCGATGTGACAGAGGTCCTGCTGGTGGTCGACGCGATGACGGGCCAGGACGCTGTCAACGTCGCTAAGCAGTTTAACGAGGCGCTGGAACTCGACGGCATCCTGATGACAAAAATGGACGGCGATGCGCGAGGCGGCGCTGCGCTGTCGGTTAAGGCGGTCACGGGCAAGCCGATCAAGTTTATCGGCACGTCCGAGAAAATGGACGGAATCGAGCCGTTTCATCCGGACAGGATGGCGTCTCGAATACTTGGAATGGGCGATGTGCTGAGTCTCATCGAAAAGGCCCAGGAAGCCTACGACGAAGACGAAGCCGCCAGGCTGGAGAAAAAGCTCCGTGAGAATCGTTTTGATCTAAACGATTATCTCTCCCAGCTTCAACAGCTTCGCAAGATGGGGCCGCTGGACAAGCTGATGGAGATGATTCCGGGCATAGGAAACATTCAGCAGCAGCTTAAAGGCGCCAAAGTTGATGAAAAAGAATTTAACCGTGTGGAGGCGATCCTGCGCTCGATGACGAACGATGAGCGCGAGGACCCTTCCGTGCTGAACGCAAGCAGGAGAAGGCGCATCGCTAATGGAAGTGGAACCAGCGTTCAGGACGTCAACAGGCTGATGAAGCAGTTTGACGAGATGCGCAAAATGATCCGCGCTATGACCGGCGCGGCCGATTCGGGAAAGAAGCATAAAAGAATGCCGAACATCCCGTTTTTTCAATAAGCTATCCGCTTTCGGCAATCAGCCCTGGTCTTAAGTCGGCTGGTGGATGCTGTGAGCTTTTCCCTAGGAGGAGAGAATACGTGGTAAGAATCAGACTTAGACGAATGGGAGCAAAGAAGCGCCCGTTTTACAGAATTGTAGTGGCGGACCGCCGTTGCTCACGCGACGGACGATTCCTCGAAAATATCGGCTACTACGACCCGACCGCACAGCCGCCGGTGCTCAAACTCGACACCGAAAAGGCTCAGTCCTGGTTGGATAAAGGCGCGCAGCCGTCCGATACGGCCAGAGGTCTTCTGAAGAGAGCCGGGATGCTGGGCGGACAGTGCGACACTGCAAAGGCCCGCGCTGAGGCAAAGCTCGAAGCCAAAAGGACAGGCAAGGCTAAAGCCGAAGCCCCCGCAATCGTAGGGGATGCGGCTGCCGAGGTCGAAGAGCCGACTGCGGAACCGGCCGCCGAATAACGGGGTAATAAGTTGAAGAATCTGATCGAAATATTGGTGAAGGCTCTGGTGGACGATCCTGAGGCTGTCACGGTCGAAGAGATGGACGAAGGCGATTCCGTGACCTTTACGGTGAGTGTGGCGGAGGATGACCTGGGTAAGGTCATCGGCAAGCAGGGTAGGGTGGCTAACGCGCTGCGAACCGTTGCTAAAGCCGCCGCACTGAAGAATCGCAAAAACGTCTTCGTGAAAATCCAGCCGTAGTCTTATGGGTATATTCGTCAAGCGCCCGGTCCGGGTCAAGGTTGTGATTACGGAGTCTTTTCGCCGTAGCAGGACAGCCGAGATATCGACGGCGCTTGCCCGGTTGGACGTTGTCGGACGGCAGCTTGCTGTGCGTCTGGAATCCGATCCGGACAATGCTCTGCGGGGTCGGCTCGACGATCAGGTTCGACGAAACGAGCAGGCGAAAGCCGCGCTGAAGCGCGAATTGGACGGCATTTCCGCTCTACACGATGGAGCCCAATACGTGCAGGGGGTGCTGGAAGGCGCCGTCGAAATTGATGTCGGAGACGACTTCGCCAGGCTCGGCGCTTGTGAGATAATCGTCAAGGACGGCGTGATAGTCGAGATTAGGGACGGCCTTTGCCCAGATGAGTCGGACTGAGCGTGATATAGTAATAGGTAAGATTGTTGCCCCGGTGGGCACACGAGGCGAGATGAAAGTGGTCGTGCTGACCGATTTTCCAGATCGTTTCGATGTTGGAGCCGGGCTTACGCTGAGATTGGCGGACGGGCAGAGGCGGCCTGTTAAGGTTAAGGCGCGAAGGCTATACAAAGATGGACTGGCGCTGTTACTCGAAGGGGTAGAGACTCGCAACGATGTTGAAGATATACGCGGCGCTGAGTTTATCGTCGACGTCGATGAGATTCGGGAACTCCCGGCTGATACCTTTTATATATTCGACTTGATCGGCCTGAAGGTGGTCACCACTGATGGCCGCGAATGTGGAGAAGTGACCGAGATTATGCACGGCGGCGCCAACGATGTCTATTTGACCAGTACGGGGCTGTGCATTCCGGCGTTAAAAGAGGTCGTTGACAAGATCGATATTGACCAGGGCACTCTCACGATCCGGCCGGTGCCGGGGTTGCTGGACTAATTTCGAGAGTCGATTGTAGGGGTCGTATGATTTTCGAGATAGTGACCACCTTTCCGGAGATGATAGAATCGGCGGCGGGGGAGAGTATCCTGGGACGCTCTCAGCGAAAAGGGCTGATCAGCGTCGATGCGGTGAATTTGCGGGATTTTACGACCGACAGGCATCATACCACCGACGATTCCCCATTCGGGGGCGGACCGGGAATGGTAATGAAGCCCGAACCCGTATTTGAAGCTGTGGAAACTCTGATTTCTCGCAGACCGGGTAAGGCCCGAGTAGTGTTGCTTACCCCGCAGGGCAGGCGATTCGACCAGGCGATGGCCGAACAACTGGCTATGGAGAGTCATATAATAATGATATGCGGCCGATATGAGGGCGTCGACGAACGGATTCGGCAGCATCTGGTGACCGACGAGATTTCGATTGGGGATTATGTCCTCACAGGCGGCGAGCTGGCCGCGATGGTCGTTGTGGACGCGGTCGCGAGGCTGCTGCCGGGAGTGTTGGGAGACGAGAGTTCGGCGGAGAGCGAGTCCTTTTCGTGCGGGCTTTTGGAATATCCGCAATACACCCGACCGGCGGAATATCGAGGATATTCGGTGCCGGATGTGTTGTTGTCGGGAAACCACGAGGAAATTAGAAAGTGGAGGCGAAGGCAGTCTTTGGAAAGGACGCTACGAAAGCGACCGGATTTACTGGAAACTGCCCCGCTGACAGATGAAGATAAGCGCATTTTAAAGCGCATCAAAGACGATCAATAATGTGCGGAGGAATATTGTGCAACTCATTGAACAGATAGAATTTGAGCAGTTAAGAGCCGACACCCCGGTATTTGGCCCTGGTGATACGGTGAAGGTCCACACACGAGTCATCGAAGGTGGCAAGGAGAGGATCCAGATTTTCGAAGGCACCGTCATCGCCCGCAAAAACGCCGGCGTTCGATCTGCTTTTACTGTCCGCAAAATCTCCCACGGGATAGGCGTTGAGCGCACGTTTATGCTGCACTCGCCGCGTATCGCCAAGATCGAGACGGTCCGCAGGGCCGCTGTGCGCAGAGCCAAACTCTACTACCTGCGCTCCAAGGTTGGAAAGGCTGCAAGAATTAAGGAGAAGCGAACCGCCAGATGAATTTGAACTCGATGATGGAGTCGCTGGCGAACCTTGAATGGTGGAAGGTCCTGATCATCGTTGCGGTATTGCTCGGGATCAGGTTCGCCCTCATTAAGCAGGAAAACAAAGCCGCGAAATCGGTCGCTGAAACGGCCGAATCGCTGGCGGTCGCGATGGCGCTGGTCTTCTTCTTGATCAGGCCGTTCATCGTGCAGGCTTTCTTTATTCCGTCGGCATCCATGCACCCCGGACTTTTGGAGAACGACCATATTTTGGTCAATAAGTTCGTCTATCGAGTGAAACAGCCTGTGCGGGGAGACGTGGTCGTCTTCAAATCGCCCCCGGAGGCCAGTCCGGATGGGGTAGAGAGAGATTTCATCAAGCGCGTGGTCGGTGTTCCCGGAGACGTGGTCCAGATCACCCAGGGCTATGTCATCATCGGAACTGAACAATACAATCACGCCGATCTGCGATCCCTGCTGGGCACTCCGGGCCGGGCGACCAGGATCAAGCTACTGGATGATCGAATATTCGTAGACAATAAAGAAGTGACCAAAGCTGAGGTTGCGGCCGCGGCCGGGGAACCAAAGGCCAAGGTCAAGATTGTGCCTGGCAAGGTGTTTATCGACAGCAAGCCGCTTGACGAGCCTTACACGGCGGAGGATCCGGACTCTATCTATCCGGGATTGCCGAATGAGTTGGTCAACAGCAAATGGATTGTGGTCAACAAAAAAGGCGAACAGATGGTCAAAATCCCGCAGGGCCGGCTGTTAGTGATGGGGGATAATCGAAACGATTCGAACGACTCTCGTTTCTGGGGGCTGCTCGATCGCCAAAAGGTCCTTGGCAAAGCGATGTTCATATTCTGGCCGGTGAACCGGGTCAGGCTGGTCAGGTAGCAATTCGAATATAGCCCGGAGTCTAACCGATGTGTGACCCGTGGTCTTATGAAAAGCAGGCTTGGGCGAATGGTTATGCTCAGGTGGTTGGAGTTGACGAGGTCGGGCGCGGCCCTTTGGCAGGCCCGGTAGTGGCGGCGGCGGTATCGCTGCCGCAGTCGTTCGACCCGACCGGCATTCGGGATTCCAAGGTGATGACTCCGAAGGCCCGCGATGCAGCTTATGAGCGTATTGTGACAGAGGCTGCGGCTGTGGGAGTCGGCATCGTCAGCCCGGAGGTTATAGACAGGATCAATATCCTGCAGGCGACTCATATGGCTATGAGGGCGGCGCTCAACGACCTGAGCGTCGCTTTCGACTTCATCCTAATCGACGGCAGACCTGTGCGCAACCTCCCCGTTGAGTCGCTCGCTATAGTTAAAGGGGATTCTCTCAGTGTCTCCATCTCTGCCGCATCAATAGTAGCCAAGGTGACGCGCGACCGCATTATGCTTCAAATCGACCGGGAGTATCCCGAATATGGCTTTGCCTCGCACAAAGGCTACGGTTCGCAGGATCATATAGCGGCCATAAGAAAATACGGCCCCTGCCCGTATCATAGAAAATCATTCGCCCCTGTCGCTGAAAGGATACAGCATTGCCCTCTCCCAGGTCTCGGATAGGCGCAAGCGCCGAGATAGCCGCCGCGGCCGAGCTTGGTAAGCGCGGTTATCGCATCATAGGCTCAAATTATCGCTGTCGTCACGGAGAGATCGACCTTCTTGCTAAAGACGATGATTGCCTGATATTTGTCGAGGTTCGGTGCAAACGTACGAATACTTTCGGCTCCCCTGCAGAATCAATTACCCTCGCAAAACAGCGTAAGCTCATCACCACTGCGCAACATTACCTCGAAGAGCACAATCTGAACGATGTCGCTTGCCGCTTTGATGTGGTCGAGGTTCACGAAGAAAATGGCCGGCTGGTGGTCAAAGATATATTGAAAAACGCCTTCACCTGCTAGCCTGCACATTCATCCCCGTAATTATGCGATATTTTCTAATTCTGTCAGCTTGTAATGTGAAAGCCCATGTATCGTATGGAATATGACTACTGTAGGTAATTGGACCTGCTCGGAAGCTTTTAGCTAAAGCCGGCTTTCGTAAACAAATTATATGCTTCGAGAAACCTTGGAGGAGGTAGTCTAGACACCATGAGCAGATTCACAATGAAGAGCAAGAAAGGGTTCACGCTGATCGAGATCATGATCGTTGTCTTGATCATCGCTGTACTGCTTGCCATCGCTATCCCGAACTTCATGAAGGCTCGTGACACATCCCGAGCAAAGGCTTGCGTAGCAAACCTTAGACAAATTGATACTGCCAAGATGCAGTGGGCTATGGATGAAAAGAAGGTTGGAACCGATGTTCCGACATCAGCCAACCTGATTCCTACCTATATCAAGAACGAGCTTAGTTGCCCAGCAGGCGGAGTCTACACGATCAATGCTGTGGACACCAACCCGGCTTGTCCGAATGTCGGCGAGATGTCAACGCACAAACTATAGGAATATTGTCTTGCTTTCAGCCCGGCCCGTGTGCCGGGTTTTTTTATTGCTTCAATACTGTATAATATAAACCTGCAATAATAAACATCCATATACAGATGCCGCTCTGTATTACGCTTCAAGAGATGATTGATTTGCCCCAGCGTTCTTAGTGCAGTTGACAGACTCGCCGACTGAGTCGTAACATGAGTTCGTTAGTGCGCTTTGGCACAAATGCTTCAATGCGACACGAGGTTTGACCTTGAGCTACAAGATATTGTTGATAGAAGACGAAGCTCCCATCGCCGATTCGGTTGCTTACTCCCTCAAAAACGAAGATTTTGAAGTCGAGATTGCCTCGGACGGACTATCGGCGCTCTCAGCATTCAGGGTATTTGCGCCCGATTTGATCATCCTCGACTTGATGCTTCCCAAGCTCGGCGGGCTGGATTTCTGCAGGATGGTGCGCAAAGAATCCGGCATACCTATCATTATGCTCACAGCCAAGACGGAGGAGATCGACCGGGTCGTCGGTTTGGAACTTGGTGCGGACGATTACGTGCCTAAACCGTTTAGCGTTAAGGAGCTTATCGCACGCGTCCGAGCGGTACTGAGGCGCACGGAAGCCGCCCGCACGGAGGACAATCAGATAAGACTTCAGACTGCGGGAATAATCATTGATTTGGTGAGAAGACGCGTCTCTGTCGATGGGCAGTCGATCCATTTGCCTCTGAAACAGTTCGAGTTGTTAAAGATTCTTATGGCAAACAAAGACAAAGTTGTAAGCCGTGACGAACTGCTAAAGTCAGTTTGGGGCTCAGAAGCGGAGAAAGATACCGGCACTCTTGACGTGCACATCCGCTGGCTCAGGGAGAAACTTGAGGCAGATCCCAGCAGTCCGCAGAAGATTCGTACCGTCAGAGGTGTGGGTTATAAAATAATCTCCGACCAGCCGGAGTTCGTGTGATGTGTGGCCGCCGCCTCAGCTTTATTTACCTGAGTTAAATGCATTATGACCGACTCTATAGCAGCTACAAATTCAAATACGGATGCGCCTTGCAGATCAAAGCAGCGTGCGGAATTGGCGCTTGCGGAGATCGCCGACGGAATAATCTGCGTCGATGCCGATAGCTGCATCGGCCTGTTTAACCGGGCTGCGGAGTCGATGCTGGGCGCAAACGCTGAAAATTTGCTCGGCAAAACTGTCGAATCTACCGATTTGCACGCCGAACTGAAGAGGCTCGTGGCGGAGTGCCTGGAATCCAGGCAAGCTGCCGTCTCAGAAATATTGCTGGCTGGTCTGCCGGAACGAATCATAGGCGTCCGCGCATCCCCGTTTCCGGAAACCGACCAGGACCCCGGGGTGCTGCTGCTCCTGCACGACCTCAGCGAGATACGCCGTCACGAGAGGCTGCAAAAGGAGTTTATTTCCAACATCAGCCACGAGTTGCGCACCCCGATCACTGCCGTGCGCGTTACGGCCGAAACCTTGCTCGCGGGGGCCAAAAACGACGAAGAAGTAGTAGATCGATTTTTGAACACGATTCTTGCCGAAAGCGACAGGCTCGCGGCGCTGATTACCGATCTCATGGAGATTGGCAGGCGAGAATCCGGAGTCAGCAAAATCGAGCCTGGTGAGGTCGATGTAGCTCTGGCAATCGAACAGGCTTGCGTTACGATTTTGCCTTTGGCAGAGTTAAACAACGTCGAAGTCAATTTCGACCTGCCAAACGACCTGATCGGGTTCGTCGATGAAACTCAGTTTCTTCAACTAGTGCGCAATTTGGTGGACAATGCGGTGAAATACACCCATCCTGGCGGAAGAGTCGATGTTTCGGCAGCAGGCCGGGCTGGTGAGATTATTATCACGGTCACGGACACTGGCATCGGTATTCCAAAAGGAGAGGTGGACCGCATTTTCGATCGGTTCTATCGCGTCGACAAGGCTCGTTCTCGAAGAATAGGCGGCACGGGGCTTGGGCTTACAATTGTTAAGGACATTGTCGAGGCGCACGAAGGTAAGATAAGTGTCGAAACACGGCTTGGAAAGGGCAGCACGTTCAGAGTGACTCTGCCATCCGGGAAGGGAAGGTAATGGCGACACAGACCTCGGTATGCGACATATACGATTGCGCAAAATGTGAACATTTGTCCAAGGGGCTATGTCTGGGATGCCGGAAAGCAAATCAGGAACTACTGGAGTCCGGTGAGCCTGTTTGCGCAGTGTACGAATGTGTGAGTCAGCGTGCGATTACGAGCTGTGCAGACTGTAAGGAATCGCGCTGCACGTTGAAGCGAAGCGTGGAATCCGTCTGCCCGATGCGCAGTCGGTTCGAAAATACTCGCTGGTGGGCTGGTCGAATGGCGCGTGCTCTTGAATCCAGAAAAGGAGCGAGCGGCAGCTCCAAAAAACAGGAAGTCTCAGAGAAAGTAATAAATCGTCTGCGCTGGTATTTGACCGCGCTTGATGGCTTCGCCGGAGAAGGCGTAACCTCGATTTCCTCCTGGCGCCTGGCCGAGCGGGTGGGGGTCAACGCCGCGCTGATTAGAAAAGACCTGTCTCGCTTCGGCGACTTCGGCACACCGAGCCTTGGATATGAAGTCGCTTATCTCATCCAGCGTCTCAAAGACATTCTCCGACTCGACAAACGGCATAAGGTGCTATGGATTGGTGCAGCGGCTCTGCGATTCCATGCCGGGTCTATAAGCAGGCTGGCTAACCAATTTTGCGGAATAACTGCGGTTTTGGACAGCGACCCGGTAGAGATTGGACATAGCGTCTGCGACATTATAGTAGAGCCGCTGGACAGATTAGAACAAGTATTAGCGGCCAAAGATATACAAACCGCAACAATCGCAATCCCCGGCGCCGATGCTTTCGACATCGCCGAGAAACTGGCCGATTCCGGAATCAAGTCCATTCTTAACCTGAGCGGAGAAATACTGCCCCTGCCGGACACTATCAGGGTGACCAACCTGGATTTAGTGGGAGAATTAATGGAATTGTGCTACTACTCGGCTCCTTAACGTTGTCAACAACGCAGATTGTGGATAGAATAGTGGCAGGATAATACGCGGCGCACATCACTAAATAGCGAGGGGCACCAGGGATGACGGAATCTATTGGCGATATTCTAAGACAGGCGCGAGAAAAACGAGGACTGTCGATTCATGAAGCTCATGAAGCGACTAAGATTCTGCCGAATAGTATTACAGACTTGGAAGAAAATCGGTTTGAATCCTTTGCTAACAAGGTCTATGCGCGTGCCTTTCTGCGGGATTATGCCAACTTCCTTAACCTCGACAGCGCTCAATTGCTTGAGGCCTATGAAGCCACTTTAGGCGAGAGCCCTTCCAAAGAGCCCGCGCCTTCCATTGTAGTACGCAGGGAAAGGCCGTGGTTACGGGCATTTGGTTACGCCTTATTACTTGTCATAATATGTGCAGCCGTCGCGTATGGCGGCTATCGCAGCTACGAAGCATACGTGTCTCATCGCCAACTCGCAAAACTCCGGCAAAAGCCGCTCACGCAAAGTCCTGAGACTCACAATGTAGCCACTATGCCGAAGGCTCCTCCTGTCGCGCCCCCGCCGGCCCCGGAAAAGCCCGAAGCAGCCCCGCAGCCACCTCCTGCCCCGGTTGTTGAAAAACTGGCCGTTGAGGTAGCTGCTCTGAGACCGGTATGGGTCAGAATCAAAGTCGACGGCAGCACCGTAACCGAGCAGATTATCGCACAGGGGAAGACGCTTTCTTTTGAGGGCAACAAAAGCATCACCGTGCGTGCGGGAATGGCCGGCGCGGTGCAAATAAAGGTCAACGGACAAACCCAGCCGCCGTTGGGCACTCTCAAATCACCGGGTGAAAAGACCTACATCCTCCCGGCGGCCTCAACGGCCGCGCCATCCGCACAGCCGGCATCAGCGGCGCAGTAACCAGACGCATTTGGCAACAGGCAGCTTTTCCCGTCGTCTCCTTAATGCTGAGGATGATGCGACGTGCCGAATAATTGCCCTAATTTGGGAAGGAATGTCGGCTGCTCCTCAATAATAACCTCTTCAAGTAATCGGATTGGCTTGCTTACAATCCGAAAACCGGCGGGACAGCAGACGAGGCAACTTGGATACTCGCAGGCACGCTCCGCTGGTAAGAATCTGAAAGGAGCGGAAATATTATGAAGAAGTTTGCTGTTATGCTCGTTGCAACGGCTATACTGCTTTGCGGTGCTGGTGCGCTCTACGCTGCCACATCAATCTACGGCCAGAGCGGTCTCATCGAGACCCCGAACGACGTCATTGTTGGAGACAAGGCATTCGAGCCTGCGTTCGCCCGCATATTCGACCTCAAGGTCAAGGGCGGCTCTCAAGGCGTGGATGTGACAACTTACGGTGGAGCCATCGGTATTCTTCCTAATCTCGAAGTGAGCGCAGTTGGTATGGATCCCGAGGTTGGTAAGACCGAGGCTCTGATCAACGCAAAGTATAGGGTGCTGCCCGAGAGCGAGTCTCGCCCGTCGGTTACCGTCGGCGCTATGGATATCTCCAAGCGTCTGAAGCACGTCTCCGACGATCCGAGCGCGTTTATAGTCATAGGAAAGAATATCTCCCCTATGGCCGAAGGTGTCAGCGGCCGAGTCTCCCAGCCTGTTAAGGGCACTGTCGGTTTCGGAACTGGTCTCTACAAGGGTGTTTTCGCAGGTCTTGATATGTCCCTGTCGCCGAAGCTGAACGTAGGCGTTGAGTATCTGCGCAAGGGTATCCGCAACAGATCCACCGCAAACGGAATGGTCCGATTTACCCCGATCGACGCTCTTTCGATTGATGCGGGTCTGATCGGTTTCAAGGATTTCTATGCCGGCGCAAGCTACAACGTGTCGACATTCTAATTTATGGGGATGCTTTTTATAGGCGGCATCCTTAATCATTATCGCGATAAGGCGGGCGGGAGCAAGACCGACCCGCCTTGTTTCACAAATAGATTTTTTACGAAGATGGTTGCATGCACCGGCGCAGTGTGGTATATTAACGTTCGGCACCGGTTTTCCGGCGATGTTAAGAACTTGCAGATTATTAATTGCGCTCTTGACAAGGTTGGATAAGACTGGTTATAATCTAAAGGTTTGAGCGCTAGAGCACGGCTCGACTACTGCCGACGTATTAGGAGGCGATTAGAACACCTTGTCCCATAAACTATTGTGGGAACAATTGAAGCGAAGTGCAGGTGGACTAATAGCCCTTCGAATGTGTCGAGAAGGGCTTTTTTGCGCAATAACCATACGAGGGACGGGTATGACAGCATATTCCGACCCGGACATTATTTGGGAGTATGAGCTTGCCGACGATAAATCAACTTGTTAGAAAAGGTCGCCAGAAGATCAAGAAGCGAACAGCGTCTCCCGCTCTGAGGAGCAATCCGCAGAAGAGAGGCGTGTGTCTCATCGTGCGAACGGAAACGCCAAAGAAACCGAACTCGGCGCTGCGCAAAGTGGCCAGAGTCAGGCTTACTAACGGCATGGAAGTGACGACGTATATCCCAGGCATCGGCCACAATCTGCAGGAGCACTCAGTTGTTCTTATCAGAGGCGGCAGGGTCAGAGACCTTCCGGGCGTGCGCTATCACGTCATTCGAGGAGCCTTGGATTCGGCCGGGACTTCCAACCGCAAGCAGGGCAGATCTAAATATGGAGCCAAGCGGCCCAAGTAAATATAACCGACGGGTCGGCGCATCACTTATATCGGTGATCTAGTCGCCACCCGAAGCTGCTATTTTGTTCGGAGGAATATATGCCTAGAAAAGGGCCTGCAAAAAAACGAGAAATTTATCCGGATCCGGTCTACGGAAACAGGATGCTGCAGAGATTGATCAATCGGGTTCTCACCGATGGCAAAAAGGGCATCGCTGAAAAGATCGTATACGGTGCTTTAGAGATATTGGAAGAGAAGACCAATCGCAGCGGGCTGGAAGTCTTTGAGGAGGCTCTCAAGAACGTTATGCCGGCAGTCGAAGTAAGACCCAGGCGCGTTGGCGGAGCCACATATCAGGTTCCGGTAGAAGTCCGACCCGAGAGAAGAACCTCCCTGGCGATGCGCTGGATCGTTACCAATTCCAGAAAGCGCTCCGGACATACCATGAAGGAGAGGCTGGCTGGAGAACTTCTGGACGCAGCCAATAACACCGGTGCGTCGGTCAAAAAGCGCGAAGACGGCTACAAAATGGCCGAAGCAAACAAGGCGTTTGCGCACTATCGCTGGTAAATTACCGTTAATATGACATCCTGCGCGCAGTCACAGGATCACGTTAAATTACATATATTATATGGAAGGGGGCGGAAGATAGAAGACGAGAAGATGATCTAGTATTGGGGACGGAGCCTGCCCGGCTTACGCAAGGCAACGCTCGCAGCCCGTAGATCGTGCTCGGTTTCTGCTTTCCCTCGCAGTTGAACAAGGTTTTATCAATGTCACGCGACTATCCGTTGGAAAAAATACGGAATATAGGTATTGCCGCGCATATCGATGCAGGCAAGACTACTGTCACGGAGAGAATACTCTACTACTCCGGACGGATTCACCATATGGGTGAGACACACGAAGGCTCCGCTACTATGGACTGGATGGAGCAGGAGCAGGAGCGTGGCATTACCGTTAGCTCCGCAGCCACTACGGCTCTGTGGGGCGACTGCAGGATCAACATTATTGATACCCCTGGCCATGTCGACTTCACCGTTGAGGTGGAGCGAAGCATGCGCGTTCTGGATGGCGTCGTTGCGGTTTTTTGCGCAGTGGGAGCCGTCCAACCCCAATCCGAAACCGTTTGGAGACAGGCCAACCGATATAAAGTTCCCCGCATCGCGTTCGTCAACAAAATGGATCGCGTCGGCGCTGATTTCGACAGCGTGGTCGCACAAATGCGCGACAAACTCGGAGCCAATGCCGTGCCGATACAACTGCCGTTGGGTTCGGAAGCGGACCACGCAGGAGTTATAGATGTCGTCAAGATGAAGGCCATCAGGTTCACTGGTGACTTCGGTCAGCAGATTGAGGAGACCGATATACCCGAAGAGCTTCGTATGGTGGCGCTGGAGGCCAGAGACGATCTGATTGTTCGCGTGGCTGACATTGATGAGCATCTGATGGAGAAGTATATCGAAGGCCGGAAGATCACTCCTGAAGAAATTAAGGCCGGTATCCGCAAGGGCGTTGTCGAAAGCAAACTCGTCCCCGTGCTATGCGGATCGGCATTCAAGAACAAGGGTGTTCAACTCCTGATAGACGCAGTTATCGACTATATGCCAAGCCCGTTGGATGTGAAGCCCGTTGAGGCTGTTCGCATTAAAGACGAGCGGATGGTCACCCGGGATGCGTCTGATAACGAACCTTTTTGCGCCCTGGCATTCAAAATTATGACCGACCCTTATGTCGGCAAACTCACATTCTTCCGGGTTTACAGCGGCACCCTGGCGCGTGGTGGCACTATCTTCAACGCTAATAAGGGCAAGCGTGAGAGAATTAACCGTATTCTCAGAATGCATGCCAACAGCCGCGAGGAAGTCGCTGCAGTTTATGCAGGCGATATTGCTGCGGCGGTTGGGTTGGACAACACCACCACGGGAGACACCCTTTGCCCTGAAAACGAGAAGATTTTGCTGGAGAATATCCAGTTCCCGGAGCCGGTCATCGCAGTGGCTATAGAGCCTAAGACTAAGGCTGACCAGGACAAGATGGGCATAGCCCTCAATAAGCTGGCTGCCGAAGATCCGACGTTCAAGACCCATACCGATGAAGAGACCGGACAATCGATTATATCGGGGATGGGTGAGCTTCATCTTGAGATTATTCTGGACAGGCTTTTCAGGGAGTTTAAAGTCGAGGCTAATCACGGTAAGCCCCAGGTGGCCTACAAAGAAGCCATCACGGTCCCGACGGCGGCTGAGGGTCGTTACGTCAAGCAGACTGGCGGACACGGACAGTATGGCCATGTCAAAATCCAGATGGAGCCTACTGAGCCGGGTTCTGGCTTTGAGTTTGTCAACAAGGTGGTCGGCGGAGAGGTGCCTAAGGAGTATGTGCCGGCGATAAAGGCCGGGGTTTCCGAAGCTCTGGATTCAGGGGTGCTGGCGGGATTCCCCATAGTCGACGTTAAGGTTGTGTTGCTCGGCGGGTCGTTCCACGATGTGGACTCATCGGAAGCAGCATTTAAAATGGCGGGCAGTATGGCTGCCCGGCAGGCGGCGGAAAAGGGCCGACCGACTCTCAAAGAACCGATTATGAGAGTCGAGGTTATGGTGCCGGACGATTATATCGGAGACGTCATATCCGACCTCAATGGCCGCCGCGGCAGCATAGAACATATGGAAATCGCTCCAGGCGGCACTCAGGAGATATTGGCCAAGGTCCCGCTTTCGGAGATGTTTGGGTACGCCACTGCTCTGAGGTCGACGACACAGGGCAGAGGCTCGTATTCGATGGAGCCCTCGCATTACGACAGGGTTCCGGAACAGCTCGCCGATCAGCTTGTGCTGAAAATGACAGGCAGGCATTTAGCTAAGAGTTAATCGAGAATATCAATCACATTTGACATTTGTTCGGGAGGCAATAAAGATGGCTAAGCAACGTTTTGAGAGGACTAAGCCGCACGTAAACATCGGTACG
>CAZBSI010000015.1:0-37241 GCA_964494345.1 uncultured bacterium | reverse complement strand
AACCTCTGTCAAGTGCTGTGACTGGCGGAGCATCAACGGCGTATTTCTCGAACTCACCAGGCCACACTTTGACTACCTTAAGAGGACATAAGATCAGTGTCGGGCCTTGCTCCGTGTTCTGGAGATAGTCCACCACTACCCTACTCTTTCCTGCGCCCATCGGAAGCCAAAGCAGACTCCCCCGCCTCGTGTGAACGAAGCGGAGGGCTGCCAACTGGTGCTTCCAAGGTTTCGGCCCTTTGGTTATCATCTTCAGCTCTTCCTCCTTCGAAGCTCGTGTCTGCCGGAGCCGTCGCCGTAGCCGGAGCCGGAGCCGGAGCCGGAGCCGTAGCCGGAGCCGTAGCCGGAGCCGGAGCCGGAGCCGGAGCCGTCGCCGTAGCCGTAGCCGTAGCCGGAGCCGAAGCCGCCGCCGTCGCCGTAGCCGTAGCCGGAGCCGGAGCCGGAGCCGTCGCTGTAGCCGTAGCCGGAGCCGTCGCCGGAGCCGTAGCCGTCGCCGGAGCCGGAGCCGTAGCCGTCGCCGTCGCTGTAGCCGTAGCCGGAGCCGTAGCCGGAGCCGTAGCCGGAGCCGTAGCCGGAGCCGGAGCCGTAGCCGGAGCCGTAGCCGGAGCCGTAGCCGGAGCCGTCGCCGGAGCCGGAGCCGTCGCCGGAGCCGGAGCCTAAGCGTTCCATTCCGGCACCGCCTTGATCTCTGGTATCCCTTTCTGTTTTTCCACTGGTTTCCTCCTTTGAAGCTCGTGTCTGCACGCTAGTCGCTGCCTCCGTAGCCGGAGCCGGAGCCGTAGCCGGAGCCGGAGCCGGAGCCGTAGCCGTCGCCGTCGCCGTAGCCGGAGCCGTAGCCGTCGCCGTCGCCGTAGCCGGAGCCGGAGCCGTCGCTGTAGCCGTAGCCGGAGCCGGAGCCGTAGCCGGAGCCGGAGCCGGAGCCGTCGCTGTAGCCGTAGCCGTCGCCGTCGCCGTAGCCGGAGCCGTAGCCGTCGCCGTAGCCGTAGCCGTAGCCGGAGCCGGAGCCGTAGCCGGAGCCGTCGCCGGAGCCGGAGCCTAAGCGTTCCATTCCGGCACCGCCTTGATGCTTGCCTGGGCAGCCTCGGTTACGGCTATAATCTCAATGGCTTCGGTGAGTATGACTTCTTCGACTTCGCACGGAAACTTGCAGGTCCCCGGTCTCTTGGTGCCTTTCGTTGCAAGCTCAGAAAGGCTGGCCGCTCCGTCCCAATACCACAGGCGTCGGGCGTCTGTGAGCGTGACTTCTTTTCCCTCTCTCTCTTTCATCGTGCCGGCAAACACTCCCGCCGAATAGGTTCTTGCGATGACATAGTTTCCGTTCTGCATTTTCGATCTGTCTCCTTTGGTGTGTTGGTTGGTTGGTTACTCGGGAAGCTTGCTGTTTTCTTCTTCTCCCCGCTCGGTCGCTTTCTGGAAGAGGTCGGCCATCACGTGCCTTACCGCGTTGTAGGCGGCGGCGCTGGAGACCGTCTCTATCTGAGCACTGATCTTGTTGAGCTGGTCAGTGATCTCGTCGGCGGCGTGATTGATGCCATACTGAATGTCGTTCGAGAGGAACGACACGTCGATCTTGAGCTTCGCGGCCTGGCGTCGTAGCGAAGAGAGTGCTTCGTCGATCTCGGCCCAGTCGCCGGAGCCGGTCTGCCTCATTGCAAGCTCGGCTGCTCTCTTCTCCGCATTGCTGAACTTCGGCTTGCCGGTCTCTGTGTCCAGGGTGTCACAGATGTCGGCCATCTGATTTTGTTCCCAGGAAAGAAGCTCTTTCTCCTTGAGCCTGATTTCTTCCTCGATCTCCACAAGCTCAAGCCTCTTAGCCTTAAGCTCCTCGTTGGTCTGCTGAAACTCTTCTCTTGTCATTGTCTATTCCTCCGTGATTGTTTTGGTTACGGTCAAAGCCCTCTTCACCACTACGATTCCGAGAAGCCTTTTCCAATTGCATATCGTGTGCCGGGATACTCCGAACTCATGGCTCAGTTCTATGTCCGACACGTTACGGTTAGTCCGGTCACGAAGATAGGCTTTGAGGCTCTTCCTGTGCTTGGCCTGGCAATACGCCTCCGCTTCTTTCATCTTCGCGCCAATTTTATAGTCCATCTAATGCCCTCCTTTCTGCCGTTTGTTCGGTTGACAACAGTATAGCAAGCGGGCTAGGCGAGTGTCAAGTAGTATTTTCATCTGGGTCAACAAATCTTCCCCGGCTTAGTATCTCCCGCGTGGTTCCGAGCTTCCCCATAGTGGAGTCGATCTCGTCAAGATATGCGAGAGCTTCTTCGACCGAGGAAGCCGAGCCTCCCCATCCTTCGGACTGGTGAACGCTGTCAATGAAAGCGTCTTGCTTCGCTGTCGGCTGCTCCCCCGGAACCTTGGTCTCGATCACCAGGAAGAGGCCGCGATAGCATACCAGGAGATCGCTGACACCCGCCTCGGTGTAAACGCAGCCGTAGTATTTGATCGGCCTGGCTCCCCGGTTCTTGAGTGCCTTTACGATCTTTGCTCGGATTTCACTCTCTTTCGCCATCTCTGCTCCCATCGGTCTCCGGATACGGATGGTTCAACTCCGGTATAGTGTGACTGATCAGCCTTGGTTCCCCGGTTCCCGACAAACACCGCGCTTCTTCCATTGGGTCGAAGTCCTCGTACTCGTCTAGCTTATGCCACCACGAACAAGCCCACTTTACGAGGCAGTAGAACGACCATAAATACACAAAGACATCTACAGTCTGATCTATAGCGGGCCATATACTAAGCTTCAGGGCTTCCCAATACGTCATTCTTGATTCCCTCCGTCCTCAAGTTGCATCCGGGCGTACAGCGCCTCCCGAAGATACTCTGAGATTGATATCCCAAAAGCCTTCGCTCGCATTTTGACCTCGCTCTCAACCGAATAAGGAACTCGTGTTCTGATCGGCTTTGAGAATCGGTCGGCTCCGAAGTCATCAAACAGGTGCTTCGGCACCGTGATTTTGAACTCATTCGCCCTACCGCACAAGGCCTTTCTGAACGTAGCCGGTCTCTTCTTCTGCCTTAGCGCAAGGGCTATGCTTCTGATATACAAACTCACCCTCGGCTCTTCCAACACTGATAGGAAGATATCCACGGTTGCACGGTAGGGCACGAGTTTCGGCGGTAGGTCTGAGAACAGGCCGTTGTCGATGTGACTCATAAGAACCACGGCCATATCCTCGGCATACGGCAGGTTGTCGGTGAACGCCCCTAGCTCCGCCGCCAGTAGCTTTGTGAAGACGGCTGGCTGAGCATTCCGAGCAAGCGCCCCGATGGTTGGGAACGTCACTGCTAGATGGTCTCTTGTCAGTCGTGCTCCCACTGCTCTTCCTCTCTTCTTTGGCGCTCTGCCTCTTCTACGCTTTTGCGGTCACTCTCTACTCGCTTGTTGAAGTCCTCCTGGCTTTCGAAGCGGTCACGATCACGGCCATACGGGTTGTATTCATTGCCGAACCTACTCACTTTCGGCCTCCTTTCTGATTCCCTGCATTCCACCGCGATTCTGCCACTCCGTGCGCTTCTCCTTGTTGCCCCAGCACTGAGACGGGCAGTAGTTGTAAAGCAGTCTCACGATGTCGTAAAGGTTCTCCCGGTTCTCCTCGTCGGCTCTGCTCACTGCTTCCGACAGGTTGTTCTCAATGACTGCCGTCAGGAAGTTTCCGAGATACCCGCCCGTCTGAACGTAGCGCATAAGTGCTTGAAGCATCTCCGGTCTGATGTGTCGAATGATCTCCGGGTCTTGAACGTCGGCCCGGTCGCCGAAGACATAATCTCCCGGCTTGGACACGTCCACTGGCCTACACTGTTCGATCTTGTGTAGCCACAAAGTGATGCTTTCCAGCCCGTCGTCAATGGCCGATAGTGCATCGGCGCACGTCTCGCAAGTGTCCGCCTGGATCTCCATTTGAAACCACTTCACGAACTGCCGGAGCTTCTTTGACTGGTCTACTAGGAATGCTGCTCTCATATTGATACCGTCCCCTTTCCGTGCTGACAATGCTTCACCTGGCGGAGTGTAGAAGCGATCTCCACCGTGTCGTCTACTGCGTTCTTCAAGTCCAAGTGACACTCTTTACAGAGGCCGTCTTGTTCCTCTTTGAACCTCTGCATCTCAGCGAATAGTTCAGTTGCTCTGCTGATAAGCGATTCCAAGGTTATCACGCTCGTTTTCTCCTTTTCCGTGTGGTCTCTGAGATTTTTTCAGAGACCACTCCTAGTTGACATTCTCCTTAGTTTTCGTCGTCCGCGGCACAAGCCGGACACACTGCGCCGTCTATCGTTGCCCATTCCCGGCCGCAAATCTCGCACAATTTCCCACCGCAAAAGTGGTGGTCGGCCATTGGCCGCGTCCACTCGTAATGTGAGACGAGTCTGTCTCTTACTGTGTCGGCCTCAACCAGGCCGTCATTCTCTGCGGCCTTGATAGCCGTGTCGAGCGGGCTTATGCCCGTCTCTGCGTCCTCCTCCATCATCGAGGGGTCACTGGCGACAATCTGCCAGCTATTGCTCTGCCCCTCGCCGGAGTCAATCGACCGGCAAGCCAGGTCGACGAGCGCCTCAACCAAATCGTCGGTCTCAAGCGATGTCTCCAACACAATCCTTGAGCCATCCATGTGAAGGCTGTTGCCGTCCACGAGCACTACTTTGTACGTTGTTGCTGTTGCTGTTTTCATTATAATCTCTCCTTTGCCGCGCCCCTGTTGAAGGTTGGCGTCTAACGATCAATCAACTACCATATACAGAATACCACGTGACTAACCAGAAGTCAAGTAAAGAATGCAAAATAATTGCAAGTATTTTAGGCCCCCGCCGAAGCGGGGACACGAGCACACAGAGGCGCGCGAAGCAAAAGGCAAAGCCGGAAGAACGCGCCCCCCGCCGACAGCGGCACAAGCACAAAGCCCAACCATACCCCCCCGCCCCAACCCATCCTCCTCCTCTCTTTCCCTCCCTGAAAACCCAGTATTCCGCAGGCCCCCAATGTGAACAACACCCGGAATGGACGTAAAGACCTCTCAATCTGCACGATCTCACGCACGCCGCGGCTTGTGCAGGCATTGTCACATCGCTCCGTAGCATCAAATTATCAAGACAGCACCAGATTACCAAACAGATAGTCAACAAGTGTTTGCGTAGTATTATGTTAACCAGGGCTTAAATGCCCCTAGAATGCGATTCTGAGGCAGGTAGCGTTGAAACAGGGAATCGTAGCTCTTTGGGGGTAGAGGCCGTTTCTTGGTCAAGCTAGGTGGCAAGAACGCGGCTTCCTGGTTGCTGGGTAGCCAAGATAATTGGAAACAGTGGGCAGGGAGGCTCAGGCGGGGCGCGAAGCGCCCCGTTCTCCGGCCAATCTGTCAAGTTATCCTTGACACGATGGAAAAATTGTGCTATTATTATTCGTGCTTGGTGCTATGCTTCCCTTTTAATCTCTGGTGTGCAGAGGGGCGCGATTTCTCGCGCCCCTCGTCTTCACTTAGGTTCCCGCGCGTCGTTCAGCGGCCAACACGTTCTCATAGGCTATGTCCATCATCTCCTCGTCGGTCAGTGCTATCACGTGATTCTTGAGCCGTAGGCACTCGTCGGCCACGTGATCTGACGGAACACAATGTAGCTTGGATGCTCCTTTCACTTTGCCCACAAGCACATCGTTGATATATACCTCGAAAAATGGCCCTGACCGATAGACAGTAAGTCGTTCACTGCCTTGGTTTCTGTCGATGATGAGCTTCAGTTTTTCTGGGACTCCGATAGGCATCAGTTGTTCACTCCATATACGGCCAAGCGCATCAGATTCACGGTGAACATATCCCACTGTTGAACCGATCTCTTGGTCATTTTGATTCCTGTCTGCTCTTCCACCATCCACATAAAGTGTGCTTGCGTGAATGATTTGTGCCACTTACCCAGATTCACCGTTCTACCGTCTGCTAAGTTAACGTTCAAGTGCTTGCCGGTGTTTGTTCTGTGCAGTGAGATTGATTTGATCTCTACTCCTGGCGTCAGTTCAAGTATCAATCGTCTATCCTCCTTGATGTCTTCTATAGACACTTTTTTTCTACTCTACTCCCTATATTATCACCGTAAGCACAGACTGTCAAGTCAAGTAAGAAAATCTCTGTGGAACGTCGCCGGTTTTTTTCACTTGGTGGTAAAAAACCGAAGGGTAAAAAAAAAGTTTCTATAGAAGACATAATACCCCGGTCGGGCTGTGCAGTCGCCGCGGTTCACCGAATTCTTTTGCGCAGAAGCCCCCGACTTTAGCCGTGGGGTCTATGACGGTTATAGTTCCCCTTAAATCCCCGGTATGCTATAATCTGTCATAGCATGGAGGCTGAGGGATGGCAAGACGGACGGTCTCGAGGGCACTGCTAGAGGATGGATTACAGCGCGGGATAGATTGGGATGGAAATACTGATACTTCTCACGATCCGCTCAGAATAGACCCGCGCGAATATGTGTCGATCACGGTGGATGGTTCCCCATTCGAGCGTTTGTTGTGGCGAGAGATCAAAAATATGATGAAACGTGCGAGACTTACTGACTGGCAGGAAGCTGCGTTCATCGCCCATCTCAAGGGTTTGAGTTTGGCCGAGACTGCACTAATATACAATCGAACAAAGGGCACAATCCAAGAGCACCTGCGCCGTGCGTTGATCAAATGCGCAAGCGTGCCAAACCGCGGTCTGCTAACGGTAATGATTGAGGAATTAGGATGGCCAGCAGTGCGTGAACACATGTCCAGCAAACTGGAAATGCGGATAAAAGCCAGGAAAAACGCGCAAAAAAATATTTTGAAACACCCCTAAAACAGGCCGAAAAGCGGCAAAAGTGTCGTACGGATTGACGCGCTTAGGGCTTATATGTGTAGGGGGCGATCAAGACGATCGCTGTGCTCAATACTCTTTTACCTCCTATACTCATGGCCCGGTGGCAACTCCGGGCTAACTTTTTGAAATTAAGATTTTCGGAGACAAAAATGAACAGTTCTCAGAAATCATTAAGCGAAATTTCTGATAAATTATCGTCCGCAGTGAACGATGGCATTGTAAGCATCAGAGACTCTCTCGACGCGCTGGGTGATTCGCTCGACGCGCTGGGTGATTCGCTCGGCACCATGGGCAGGCCACTGTATATAAAGACGATTAGTGCGTCCATGGCAACTGGGGCCGCCATCCTTCAGTGCGACGAGAATACGTGCAATGCGACCCGCATCAGGATTAGATATACAGGCTTGAGTAGTGGGGGCGTGCTCGCCGTAGGCTATGGGAAGTCTGCCCCGAACCTGTTTAGCGCGGTTTGTGTACTGCGATCGTTCGACGAGTTTGTGGATGATGTCCCGCCAGGCACTGATATTAACTGTATTTTATTCGAGGAAAATATCGACGGCGACTACCAGGAGGCTGTCGGCGGGATTAACGATTATGTGCAGGTGAGCTATTATGCGTAGATATTTAAGATTCCCGATTCTCATCATTGCGCTGCTGGCGATGCTGATAAGCGGTGCGTTTGCACAGGGCACGGGATTAGGTTGGACGCCGAGTGCCACGTGCCCAACACGACCGGGCACTATCGAGCATGCCAAAGCGCAGGCCGATGATACCGATGTGCTGCTGGACGTTGTGCGTGTTACCAAAGTTAGGGCCGAACAAACCCCTGCGTATATCGTGGTCAGCGAATATGGCGCATGCGATAACAATAAAATCATTGTGGAGTGTTGCCCGTCTACTGCGTTGAGGGTCAACCAGCAGGTTGAGGTTTCTGGCAAGACGGCGACTGTCGCAGGGCAACAGCGGATTGTTAACGCTACAGTCAAAGGCTATCTCAACGACGGTAATATAATTTACGGGAACATCTCGAAGCCGATTGAAACCCGTTATACTGGCACAACATCCGACGACCTCGCCGGCACTGGCTGCTCAGGGCCTAATGTCACGCCGGTAGAGTCTGACGAGAACACCGCAGAGTTTGTTGAGACTATCGCTGATGCTAAACTCAAGCCAGACTATTCCCGCATCTGGCTCTACAACAAAGCGATTATGGGGCTGGGCGACGACGAATACGGCCATTATGTCGTCATTGCCGCCGACGGCTCTAATGATACGCTGAGAGTTTATACCACTAACCAGGCGACCATGCTGGACAGGGCATGGCTCGTTGAGGGGCTGATGGGCACAACCAATGGCACGCGCTGCATATCGACGGATATCGGCCCGTCTGCTTCATACTGGCTGTGCACACCGAGATTCCTCACATTCGACGCAGGAGCATTGGCGTGGGCCAAAGCACAGCCTGACGGAGCTATTGTAACCCTGCCTAAGAAAATTGTCTCAGCGAGACTGCCGGATTGTTTCTATGTCGCCGAGCCTGGCGGACATGCAGGCCTGAGAGTGCAGTCTACCAGAGATGTCACAATAGGCCGGGCGGTTAATATCACAGCAACAATGGCGACGGTCGGCACGGAACGCACTCTCATCAATGCGACAGTAAATACTCTGGCAACAGGCTCAACGCAGCCCATGCCGCTCGGTATGACCGGACGGTCTCTCGGTGGAGGCCACATTGCTGCGACTAATCACGGCTCATCGACCGGGCAGGTTGGGGTAGAGGGCGGATACGGCCTCAACAATATCGGCGCATTGGTTCGTGTCTGGGGAACCGTTACAGAGATAGCCGACGACGAACACAGCTACTGGATAGACGATGGCTCGCGGATAACGTATACAGACGGCGGTGATACCCACACGGGCGTATTGGTTTCGCTTGGTGCAACAGGGCATTGGTTGCCTATTGGAGATCTCGAAGTCGGAGACCACATTGCCATAAATGGTATATCGACGTGTTTTGCTGCATCGGGCGGGGATATACAGCGGTCGGTCAGGCAGATAGGCGAGTTCGGGCTTAAGGCTGTCCCGTGGTGGCAACGAAACGAAATCAACCCAATCAATGGGCTGAACAATGGTGAATGATATGTCTAAGATTGAACTCGGCGTAGACCTGAAATTAGCCGCTGATGGCTCTGGAATAACCGGCGTGAAGTATGATTCAGTCGGGCTTGATATTGTCTACAGCGTGGACGGCGATACAATAATCTCATTTATGCCAACCGCAAACGACTGGTATGAGATTGGCTCAGGCGCATATCGACTATTACTGCCCGCGCCCGCACAGTCGCTAACGCGGGAGAGATATTTAATGGCCGTCGTGAATTTTCCCGATGCCATGCCTAGCAAACACAGCGTGAGGATTAACATGTTGAGTCCTCGTAAGTGGGGAGCGTAGGGTTTATGGCGTGGTACGAATTGTGCGTGAGGGTTAGGGCATGGCGCGACCGGCAATAAAAATCGATTGGAAAGCGTTCGATAAATTGTGCTTTTTGCAATGCTCCGACAGCGAGATTGCCGCGTTTTTTGAGTGCGATAAACGGACGCTGGCCAGTGCTGTTCGCCGGGAAAAAAAATGAGTTATTGCCAGTATTACGCGCAAAAGGTCGAGGTCGGCTGAGTCGAGTCGAGTAGGTTCTTCCGGCGACCCCCCAAGGTGCGGGTGCTGCGAGTCGCGAAAAAGGACTAGATTCGGCTGCAAATTTCAGGTTAGAGGTTAGAGGTTAGAGGGTTGAAAAGAACGTGAGATGAACTTATGGGAGATCAAGGCGGTCTGCCTGGAATAGATAACCCGAGCGATGAGGTTATCAGCCAGGTAGCGTTTGCTAAGCTGGTAGGAGTTAGCGGGCCATCTATAACCAAAGCCATTAAGACCGGACGGCTGCCTGCGGATTGTGTCGTTCAGACTCGCACCGGCAAGCAGCTTTACAAAAACCTCGCACTTGCGCAATGGGAATACCTGCACTCGCGTCCAACAGATCTCGACGCGTCGAAACAGACCGAACCGGCACAGCAGTTGTCGCGTGAGGCTAAGCAGGATGTAAGTGACCTGGACTCTGTCGCCTGGCCGAAACTGTTGGTCAAGCGACAGGCGTTGATTGCCGGAGAGAAAGCGCAGATCGCCTACATGGAACGCTGCGAAATCGAAGGCTCGATGCACCACGCAGACGATGTCAGAGCGGTTTGGGAGGCGCGGATCGAGGCTGCAAAATCGGCGCTCCTTGGAATTCCGGGAGAGGTAAGCGGCGAACTCGGCATCAAGCTCAAACGAGATCAGATTACAGTAAACGAGGTTTTGACTGGAGTGATCGAGCGAATATGCGCGGAACTTGCTAATGATTTGAAGCCGGATATACGCGAGCATCGGAAGAAGCGAGTCTCCAAGAGAGGCTGATATATGGGAGTTGAGATAGATAGCATCAAACGGACACAGGCGCTGCTGGATGACTGCTGGGGCTTGTGGACTCCCCCTCCCAGGACGAGCCCTAGCCAGTGGGTGAGTGAAAACATAGTTTTGCCTGAATCAGCTGCGGCATCCGGGCAGCTTTGCGACATGAGCAAAACCCCTTGGGGTATCGAGCCGCTTGACGCTATGGCTGATCGTAGGGTTAGCAAGATCGTGATGATGTGGGCCGTTCAATTGGCTAAGACGCAGATCACACTGAACGCAGCGGGATGGCGAATCAAGCACGATCCTGTTCCGATCTTATATTGTCAACCTTCAATCGAGGACTGCGAGGAGTTCAGCAAAGAGCGGTTGGGGCCGATGCTGGAAGATTCGCCGGAACTGGCGAAACTGGTTGTTGCGGACAAGAGCCGGTCGAGTAGCTCGACTATCAAGCTTAAGACCTTTAGAGGTGGATTTTTTGGCGTTGTAGGCATGAACGCTCCACGAGGAATGCGCCGTCGCGCAGCGGGCGTCGTTATCTGTGACGAGGTCGAGGAGTATCCGGTCAACGTAGGTGGAGGAAAGAACGGGCCGAAACAGGGGGATCCACTCGCCATAATTCAAAAGCGAATGCGGACATTCGCTAATCGAAATCCAAAGATGTTTATATTATCGACTCCGACGATCAAGGGAGAGTCGGTAGTCGAGCGCGAGTATCTCGCGTCGACGATGGAACAATGGTGCGTCCCGTGTCCCAGTTGCGGAGAGTATCAACCCTATGACTTCAAGCGACTGATTTTTCCGCGCGATTATGATGGCAATAAGATTGATGATAAGGAGCGGCTTAGTATTGATGAGATACAGGCGCTCACTAAGATTACGTATCATCAGCGAGCCTATAAAGACCCTTCATCGGCAATCAGCGCAGATAATATCCTGGATAGACTGCATGTAAGTGTGCCTAAAATGGCGTGCTGTCATTGTGGCTGCATGCATAGCGAATGGGAGTGGAAGGCCGGTGAGGGCAAATGGATTGCTCAACGTCCGGATAGATTTTCAAGAAACAACATAACTCGCGGTTTTCACATGAACTCTATGGCATCGCATTCGGTCTCCTGGCAAGAGCTCAAAGATCACTTTTACAAGGCACTTGACGAAGGCCCGGAAAGCATCCAGGCGTTTGTTAACACTGAGCTTGCGGAACTGTGGGAAGCGTCAGGTGAAAAGGTCGATGTGGAGCTGCTTGAAAGGCGGCGACATTATTATGACTGTGATGTCCCTAACGGCGTAGTCTGGATTACAGCGGGGATCGACGTGCAGAAGGATCGGCTGGAGGCCGAGGTAGTCGGTTGGGGAGAAGGCGAGGAGTGCTGGGGAATCCAGTATGTTGTGATTCCTGGCGACTTCCGATCGGATGCGACAAAAGCCAGATTGGATAGCTGGCTGCGCGAAACGTATGTAAGGGCCGACGGGGTTGTGCTTCCGATAAGCTGTGCTGCGGTTGACTCGCAATATATGACCGATGACGTGCATGCATTTTGTAAAGCGCGGAATGCTCGTCACGTGTTTGCAATTAGAGGTGAGGGCGGACCTGGCAGACCGGTAGTCGACAAATATCGCAAACGCGGCAAAAACCGAGACATGTATGTGTTTCCGGTGGGCACGGACTCGGCTAAGGATCTGATAGCGAGCAGCCTTGAGATTGACATCGAGGGGCCGAGCTATTGTCACTGGCCTCGCGAGTCTACGTTTGCAAACGGAGATGCTCGAGGTTACGACGAATCATATTATCTCGGGTTGCTCAGCGAGCGCCGGGAGCGGCATCGAGAAGGCGGGAAAGTTTGGCATACATGGGTGAAGCCGAAATCTTCCGCGCGGAATGAACCGCTGGACACTCGCGTATATGCGACAGCCGCGCTGCGGATCCGGCGCAAGGATTTTCAGACGATGGTGGAACTGCATAAGCGGGGCAAGGCTCCGCTATCTCGGCAGTCGACTAATGCAAAACCTAGAGCATCGAGAGGGGGACACCGAGGTTGGCGAGTGTTAGGTAAATCGGAATGTTGAGATGGAGGGATGCTCTATGAGCGATAATCAACTTGCAGAAGCGCGAGCGGACTTAGCAGTATGGAAATCAGCACTGCGAGCTATTGCAATAGGTCAAGAGTATGAGATCGGCAGCCGCAGGGTTACTCGAGCAGATCTGCCTGAGGTGCGAAAATTGGTGCAGTATTATCAGAACCTCGTAAATAGATTATCCAGTGGACGCAGGGCTGGAGCAAGAGTGCAGCGGATTATTCCGTATGATCGCTAAATGAGGATTTATGCCAAACATTGCAGATAGGATAGTTGAATATGTGGCGCCGGTTGCGGCTCTGAACAGAGCTAAATCTCGGGGCAAGTTGGCCGTTTTGCGGCAGGCTCAGGATTTTCAGGGTCGGGGACTGCATGTGCTGAACTCTGGTTACTCAGAGGGTGGCGCCGCAAAGGGCAAGGGTTGGGTCAAGGGCTGGAGATGGAACGGCGGATCTCCGCGCGAGGACATAATTGTCAACCTATCAACGCTGCGGCAGCGATCTCGCGACCTAAAAATGAACGCGCCCGTGGCGGCAGCCGCGCTAAGTAGACGTGTAGTAAACGTGATCGGCCCCGGTCTGCGCATGCGGTCTACTCCCGATGCGGAGGTTTTGGGACTCACTCCGGACGAGGCTACAGCCTGGGGACGAATACGAGAGCGGGAGTTTATGCTGTGGGCGAGGAGTCGAGATTGTGAGACGTCCGGTCTGGATAACTTCGACGAGTTGCAGGCATTGGCGTATTTATCTTGGATACTCAACGGCGACGCTATTGCGCTATTGACTATGGAGACGCCGAGCGACCAGCCATATGAACTTCGGATTCAACTGATTGAAGCTGACAGGGTGTGCAACCCTCCGGGCAAAGATCGTGACTTGCTATTTCATGATGGCGTTGAGGTTGATTCGTCCGGCCGAGTGGTTGCGTATCATATTCGGTCAAACCACCCACTGGCTAAAGACAACGGCGGCGCGACCTGGACGCGGGTTCCAGTTCGAGGAGACAAGACGGGCCGCCTAAATGTGTTACATCTGATAAATCGAGAACGCACAGCTCAGTATAGGGGTGTGCCGATACTTGCTCCTATAATCGAAAGCTGCAAGCAATTGTCGCGTTATTCAGAGGCGGAGTTGACTGCAGCAGTGATATCGGCATTTATGACTGTTTTAATTGAGAGCCAGACGCCGGACACTCCTATTGGGGATACGGGTGTGCTGACTCCGGAGGAGGAGACTGCTAGGCTGGCAAATGACCCACAAGCACCTTTCGAGTTGCCTATGGGTTCAGCATCGATGATTGCTCTTAACGAGGGCGAGAAAGCAAATTTTGTAAACCCGTCTCGTCCCAATGCTCAGTTCGTGGCATTTGTCGACAATATTTCCCGGAATATAGGGGCTGCTACTGATGTGCCGGTTGAGCTTTTGCAGCTTAAATTCACATCTACATACACGGCTGCACGAGCGGCAATGCTGGAGTTTTATAAGCGTGTTCGGATGGACCGTGCAGCATTTGCGGCAGATTTTACCGCGCCGATCGCGCAGGCAATCCTTGAGGAAGGGCTGCTTAAAGGTCGGATCGAGGCTAAGGGATACTGGGATGATTTCGCAATTGGATCCGCGTGGCGAGAGGCTCAGTGGAACGGCCAAAGCATGGGGCAGATGAACCCAACCGATGAGGTTCGCGCAGCTAAAATGCGGGTGGATGGTGGTTTTTCAACTCATGCAAAAGAGGCAATAGAAATATCCGGTATGGACTTTGATGACATCGTTCAGGAGCAGACGGTGGAATGGGCGCGGTTGGCCGGCACAGGCAATCCTAACGTCACCACACGCTCCGAGGGGATATGGAGCGCTCCTGGAGCGCAGAGCGAGTAAATTATCTCGTTACAAGATGGAGGGAAATATGTTGATGATTTTTGCTATTGGAATATTGTGTTTGATGGCGCTGGCGATACCTCCAGTTGCAGATCAGAAGCTTGCTGAGCTGCCGGCAGCGAGCGGCGAGAAGTGGTGGAGGATGGTTAAGGCCGAGGCGTCTATGGCTGATATGTATGTGTTGGGTGATATTGTCGCCGACTGGTGGGACGGATGGAAGCCCGATGACAGCTATCCATTGAAATTTCAAAACGATCTTGCGGAACTTGGCGACGTAGATGTCATAAACTTGCACATCAACTCAATGGGCGGCGATGTGTTCGCAGCATACGCTATAAGCGCGATGCTGAGAAATCATCCTGCGCGAGTGATTGCTCACATTGATGGAGTGGCCGCGTCCGCAGCATCGATTCTGGCAATAGCCTCTGCAAATGAAGTGGTTGCGCCTGCAAACGCCAGCCTAATGATTCATCTGCCGAGTCTGCAAAACGTGAGCGGCAATGAAAATGATATGCTCAAGTATTACGGTCTACTGTCGAAATTCAAAGACGGTTTGATCGAGGTCTACCATGCTAAGACCGGCATAGACAGGGAGCAGCTTGTTGAGATGATGTCGGCCGCGACATGGATGACTGCTCAAGAGGCGGCTGATCATGGATTCATTGATTCGGTTGTTAGTCCTGTAGCAATCGCAGCCTGCGCGACCGAAGGACGATATGTTATCAATGGCAACGAGCTAGACTTTAGCGGAATACCCGAACTGCCGAAGGCTTTGCTCGAGACTGCAGCCACGGATGATGAGCCGGACAAACCGGCCATAACAGAAGAGGAAGCGGATAATCCCGTGGATACCCAGACTGATGTCGAAGCCGAGGAGCAAGAGCTTAGCATTGATGAACCTGCCGATGAAGAGCCTGCTGAAAATCGGCCTGTGGATGCCGGAGGCGACGATCCGGTCGCCGCAGATCGAGCGCGGGTTATTGCGATTATGGCGCTGAGTAGGCCGGGGGCAGAGGAAATCATCGAGACGGCTATAGCCGATGGATCAGAGCCTGGCGCAGTTGCACTAAGGATATTGCATTCGGACACGGTAAAAAACGCTACAAAGCTCCACGCAATGCGGACTGATGCCCCAGAGGCAGTAGCGCCAGAAGCGGAGTCTAAGCCAAAAAGCAAGGGCGGGCTTATCGTCGAGGCTTATAAGCGGCTGACTGGTCAGACGGATAATAGCTGACCACAACATTTATTAAAATATTGAATTCCGTAATATTCCCCTCTATGCCTATCAGCCTAGAGGGGTTTTGTTTGCTCGGAGCGCCAGCACGGCGCAGAGAGCGGAAAGGGAAAGGGAAACGATGGGAAACTTGTATGAGTCCAACATCTCTGCCCCAAACAACCTAAGAGCGGGATCTAGTGATTGGATCGTGGAAACCGCAGTGGTTGCATCGGGCGAAGGCATACTCGGTGCAGGCGCCGTGCTCGGAAAGATCACGGCAAGCGGCCAGTATGCGTATGCTAACTCGGCCGGAACAGATGATGGCCGGAGAAGCGGAACACGTGTTCTGCTCGAAGATATTGACGCTACGGATGCTGACGTGACCTGCACAGTTTTGAGGATGGGCGAGGTCAATGAGAACGCACTCGATTTCGGTGGAACAGATGACGTGGATAACCACCGCGCGACGCTAGACGCCGCCGGAATCATTCTGCGCAATTCGGTGGAGGCGTAACATGCAGACTTCTTTGATTGGCGATTTTGACACTACGACAATGCTCGGCGTAGTGCGGGAGACAAAGCGCGTTCCATCGTTTTTGCGGGACCGCTTTTTTGGCAACAACCTGCTCCCAGTAGAGAGCATGGAAGTGAATCTCGATTTCGTTCGTGACAACAGGGCGCTTGCTCCGATTGTGAGTCGTCACCAAAATGGCGTCCTGATCGAGAAAAACCCGATTGTAACAGGAAAATATCGTCCGCCTAAGCTGTGTCCTCTGGGGATATTCAACGGCGACGAGGCTTTTGTTCGCAGTCCGGGAGAGAAGCCAGGCGGCGAACTTTCGCCGGAGGAGCGTGCGGCGGCATACGCGGCCCAAGAGATTCTCCGTCACGAGCGGCTCATTGCTCGGAGGTGGGAGTGGATGGTGGCGCAGTTGCTTACGACGGGATCTATCACGCTCGACGGCGAAGGCGTTACAGACACAATAGACACCGGACATGATATGACGGTGACTCTTTCCGGCAGTGATCTGTGGGATGCGTCTACATCGAGAATTAGGAAGAATCTCTCGGCGTGGGCTGACGATATAGCAGAGGAGTCCGATTTTACTCCGGACACTGTAATTCTAGGCCGCGATGCCGCTAATGCGCTGCTGGATGATGAGTCGATACAGAAGCTGCTCGACGTTCGGAACTTCAATGTCGGCTCGATCACTCGCGAGAGAACCCCCAACGGCGCCCGCTATCTTGGCAACCTGGAAGGGTTGGACTTGTTTGTGTATCCATCGTGGTTCCGTCACGATTCGACGAATGCGTCTACTATGATGATTCCGGCAAATATGGCTATCATCGGCTGCAGCGCCGAAATCAGCCCGGATCAAAAGATGGTCTTCGGCGGACACTACGAGGTTGAGGAGCAAAAGGCGTATTACGAAACTATCATTCCTCGCGTATGGGTCGATAAGGCAAAGAACACTCGATTCTTGGAGTGCGTGAGTTATCCTGTTCCGATCATTCCGAACGTCGGCTCGTGGATGCGCTGCATTGTGACTGAGTAGCGAATGACTGAGGGTCTCCTGAGCGGGAGGCCCTTTTACATTGAAACGGAGGAACATATGTCGGCATACAGAGTAGTTAGTCGGCTCGATCACGACGGACATCGATACGGACCAGGCGACGATGCTCCTAATATGAGTAATGCGCAGCGGAATCGACTTCTTGATCTGAACGTGATCGAGGAGATCAAAGTGTCGCGGGAGACCAAACCTAGCGACAAGACCTCAGAAGCTAAGCCGTTGAGCAAATTGAATAAATCTGAGCTCGAGGCGATGGCGGAGGGGATGGAGCTTGATTTGTCATCGTGCAGCAATAACGCCGAGCGTATAGCTTTAATTGAGGCGGATATTCAACGACTCGCCGAAGACAAAGGCAATGCCGCCGGTGTAAATGATAATTTGCCTGGAGTAGATCCGACATTGAGCTAACACTCATTTTTGTCCCAAATGGGACGGAAGGGAACAAGAAAAAATGAAACTTCGATTGATGCATATGGTTGCGATTGTTGCAGCGATTTTGGTGCTGATACAGTTAGTGCCTGTGATGGCTGCGCCGATTAATCCGACAGGAGTGATCGCTGGCACCGGAGGTCTCCGCACTAAGGGCGGCGAGCTCGGTATTATGACCGTCGGCGGCGACTATCTATATAGGATAGTCAAGGGCACTGGCGCCCAATTACTGACTGTAACAAACGCTGCGGGCGGATCCGCTAATCCGTGGGACTACACGGCGACACTCGGTGCCATGAACGGCGCCGATGATTTCACGTTGTTCGATGTGAATATCACCAATGCCGACCATACCGGATCGGGCAATACTGTGCAAGTGATGGACATTGCCGCAATCACTGGCGATGCCCACGCTACTGAGACGGCTATTAAGATCGGGGCTGGCTGGGATGCTGGTATTTCGTGCGCTTCCCCGGTTGCAATAACCGACACAGCCACTATTGCCAAAACAGCGATCGTAAATGAGGCCACTGCTACTAGGCTGGTGACGGCCGCTGACTATGGATCGATAATCGCGTGCTCTTACGCGGGCGCGACAACGGTGACATTGCCGGATCCATCGGCAGATACAGTAGGTGCGACGTTTTACATTGCATCGCTTGTCGACCAGGCGCTAACTATAGTCGGCGGGTCGACGGCCAACAACAACTCGATAATCGCAGATGGAGTGCTAACGGCTGACAACGTGGCATTTAGCACTGCCAGCCATAAAATCGGCGCAATGTGTCGTGTAGTTGGAATATCGGCTACCAAATGGCTGATAACAAACGCCTCGTCTTGCGCGATGACAGTCGAAGCGGCGGATTAATCTGTGCTTGGTCCGGACGGCGAATAGCCGGGCGTTTTTCTCCTGGCGCCCGGCCATTCGCGCATTACGGGATGGTGATAAATGGCTACTGATTGGATCGGGGATGGCGTAAAAGATCAGCCGCGAGTTGGCGGCAGTTTCAAAGAACAAATAGCCGCCGATCTGGACATATTCTTAAATCCTGATGAGTTTGGAGAATATGCGATTGTTGACGGCGTTAGTATGTGCGTGGTGATGTCTCAGGATAAGCGAGACGCAAACACGATTGATGGGATCATCAGCTATGACGCGGTTCTAATGCATGCTCGCGAAGATGATTTGCGTAAATTGGCCAAAGGGCTTCCGGTGGTAAACCGCAGCCTGATTATTGATGGCCGAAGCTATATCGTGACGTCAGTCAAATGCGATATGGGAATGGCCAGCGTGGAAATGCAGCGCACGGAGATGTAATGGAATTTCGCATCGGCATTGATAAAGCTCAACTGAAGAATCTTGAAGTCGAGCTTGCGCATTTACCTGGAGGGGCCAGGAAAGCTCTTGTCACGTCGCTCAACAGGACAATCAAGGGCTGCAGAACCGATGCGGCAAAGGCGGTCTCGAAGACATTCTTTGTGACTCAGGCTGATGTAAAGAAGACAATGCGAATCCGGGCCGCGAATAAAAACCACCTTGAGGCCTCAGTTATCAGCGAGGCGGCTGTCGTGCCATTGTCAAAATTCCGAGTTAGTCCAAAGGGTATCACTAACCCCAGACCTCGGCGCGGACTGGCCGTACGGGTTCGCAGGACTGGCGGCGGCCGTCAGAGATTGCAGCACGGGTTTTGGGTTAAGCTCGGTGGTCATCTTGGAGTGTTTACTAGGGTTGGAAAAAATCGTCACCCTATCAAGCAGCGTTTTGGCCCTGCTATTCCGAGTATGATTAAGGATTCCGGAGCGTTTGAAATTATACAAAAAGGCGCTGACGAACGGTTAAGAAAAAACATCGATCACGAGATTGAGCGTCTTTTGAAAGGCTATGGCAAATGAAGCGATGCACAGCTGATCTTATCAGCTCGATGGTGGCGAGATTAGAGACAATTTTTGAGGTCGGCACGGACAGCGTGTTTCAGGCTCCTGTTATCTATAGCCTTGGCGTGGATTCAGACGACACATTTGTTCCTATACGCATTATCGATACCAAATTCAATGATTCCGACCGCGATGTTCCGGTGTCGCCCAGCGTAATTGTTCGATGCACTTCGATCGCGAGAATCACTGAGAACTATGTTAAATACCGGCAGGCTACCGTCCAGTTCGAGCTAGTTTTTCAGTGGAAACAAGTCGCCGATAAGGATTTCGCTTGGGTCGCGTGGGATAGGATCGAGGCGGATCTATCGGATATGCCATTTTTGATAAATTGCGCATGGGCGTTAAATGAGGATTCCCTGCAATGCTCAGAAAGCGTTGAGCTTTCAGAGGCCTACGGTGCATATGTTTTAGTTGGCAGTGTCACTGCTCAGGTCCCTGCAAATGAGCCGACACGAGGACCAGACGGGAATTTACTAGCGATTGAAAACATGCCTTTTGGAGCGAGTTATGAGAAAAGTCAAAAAGCCTGAAAGCAAGGCTGTTATGTATATAGGTCCCCGGTTTGGAATGCTCAGGCCGGGGATGGTTTTTGTTACCCTGCCTGAGTTTTTACAGCAATACATACGGCAATGCCCTGAGATGCGGGATCTGTTGCCATTAATCGCTGATAGCAGTAAAGCGATTACAGAAGTAAACACGCGCTGCAGCGCGCGATGGTATTGCGCACGAAAAGTTTTGAGTGTGTTAGCCCGATAGGGGCAGAAAAAACGGAGGCTATAATGTCACTGAACCATGGAGTGAGAATACTGGAGGCGCGAACGCCAATTGTGCCGACGAAGCAAGTCGATTCGGCTATCCCTGTCGTAATCGGCACTGCCCCGCTGTGGAAAACCCTTAGTTATAGGGCCGCGGGCGCGAACGTGCCTTTGATTGCCTATGATGCGGCTGAGGCGGAGGCGTATCTCGGGGACGATGATACATGGGCGGATTATACCCTATGCGAGTTCGTGAAGTGTTTTTTCACGCTGTATGGCATGGCTCCGGCTGTGTTTATCAACGTCTTTGACCCCTACGGGAATGCGGATCACCGCAATGCCGCGACTAGTGTCACACAGTCACTGGTAGCCGGTGCGCTGACGCTCACATCCGGCGCTGAAGTTGATGATGTCCTGATCGACAACGTGGTTGTGAAGTCGTCTGACGACGTTACAACATATGACGTGAACGACGATTATCTCATAGATTACGACGACGATTATCATGTTGTCATTACGAGGGTTGCGGATGGCGATATTCCAAGTGAGACTACATCACTAAAAATCTACTACGAGACCGCCAAACCCAGTGGCGTTGATGCAGACGACATCATTGCCGGAATCGCTCTGGTCGACGAGGTTTTCACATCACTCAACAAAAACGCTGGGTGCCTGGTTTCTCCAAAGTGGTCTATGAATACCACCGTAGCGGCTGCTATGCTGGCAAAGGCGAAAGATATCGACGACAGTTTTAGGTGTCCTGCGATAGTTGACGTATCGACGGACGCGAGCACCGGTGCTGATGTATACAGTGAGGTTGCCGCGTTGAAATCCGGCAATTCCTGGGCCGATCCGCATATGTTCTGCTGTTGGCCGCTGGTAACAAATGGAGAAGATACGTATCACTTCAGCTCACACTTGGCCGCTGTTATAGCTGCAACTGACTACAGCAATAACTCGATTCCTTTCGCGAGTCCATCGAACCAACTGCTTAGCGCTGATGGTTTGGTAACAGCTGCTGGTAATTCAATCAGTATGTCGAGAGCGCAGGCAAACAGCCTAAACGAAGCCGGAGTCGTGACCGGTATACAGTGGGATGGATCGTGGAGAGTTTGGGGAAATTGGACAGCCTCATTCGTGTCGGATACGGATCCCAAGAACTCACAGGTTTGTGTCAGGCGAATGTTCGACTGGATCGGGAACACCATCGTGCGGACATTTTTCTCTCAGGTGGATTCTCCGCTCAATCGGCGAACCGTCGAGCGCATAGAGCACAGTCTTAATCAATGGCTGAGTTCGCTGGTGGCGCAGGGCGCGCTGTTGTATGGCAAAGTCCGACTGCTGGCTTCGGACAATCCGGTTGCGAGCCTGATGAGCGGATCGGTGAGTTTTAGAGTCGATTTGACTCCAGTGAGCGCAGCAAGCGATATAGCGTTCACTCTGGCAATCGATCCTGATCAGTATTCGGTAATTTGGGAGGAGGTAGCATAATGAAGCTCCCGCAGGTTATACAGGACGCGCGCGTCTATTTCGATGGTGACAATGTGGTTGTGGGTCAGGGCAGCGTTGAGCTTCCCAGCCTACAAGCAATGAGTGAGACGGTCAAGGGCGCGGGGATTGCTGGCGAGATCGAAATGCCGCTCGTCGGCCAATATCAGTCAATGACGACAAAGCTGGATTTTACGACAATTTCCAGCGATGCAATGAAGCTGAGTAGCCCTTCCACGCACGACATTGTTGTTCGCGGCTCACAGCAATTGTTTAACACTAGCAGCGGCGTGTCGGAATCTGAGGCTGTCACTGCATTTATGAAGGTCATATGTAAGCAAAGCGAGCTTGGAAAGCTCGAAAAGGGCAGCGGTTCAGACACGTCGATTGAACTCGAGGTATTGTCGATCCGGCTCGTTATCAACAACGAGGAGATCGTCAATATCGACAAATGTAATTACGTCTGCGAATTTGGAGGAGTCGATTACATGGCTCAGCTAAAGCGCAATCTCGGAATGTAATATCGAGGGGCGGAGTTACTGCCCCTACCATACAGGAGACTTGAACATGAACACATATACACTATTAAAGCCGATCACTTTCGAGGGCGAGGAGATTACTGCGCTGGAATACGACTTTGACGATCTGACCGGCAGGGATCTCATATCCGCCGAGCGCGCAACCGGGTTGGCCGCAACCGGAGACGTAAAACTAACTCCTATTCTCAGCCAGGAGTTTCAGGCTCATATATTCGCTAAAGCCTCCAAAAAGCCGATTGATCTGATCCTTTCGCTAAAAGGGCCTGATTTCGCCGAGGCCTGCGCGCTGGCGCTGGTTTTTTTAACGAATCAGGCCTAAATGATAAGGGCCTGATAGAAAACATAAAACTATGCGCCGGGCTGTTAGCTCGGCATTTTCATTCGTCCATAATGGATTTTTTGAATATGTCTCCTCAAGAACTGTTCGATTGGATGCCTGTATTAGAAGCGGTCATAAAGAAAGAGAATCCAAATGGCTGAGAAAAAGCGAGCACTGGAAATATTGATTGCCGGACGTGACAACGGCACGTTGGGGCGCGCTCTCACTAAGGCTCAAAAGGGCGTAAATCGCTACACGGCTGCGCTGGGCGGGTTATCTCGCCAGCAAAAATCCGTCGGCGCGAGTGCCGGTATGTTTGGTGGTGTGCTCAAAAGTGTAGTGGGTTTCGCAGCCGCATATGTCGGCACACAACAATTAGTGGCTGGCATTAAAGATACTATCACCGCGTATCAAGAGTCATATCGGGAAGAGTCCAGGCTGCAAAAACTCGCGATGAATGTAAAAGGCACGACACCGGTGCAAATCAAAGCGCTCAAATCATACGCCGCCGCACTGCAAAAAGTGACAACTGTCGAGGACGATGTAACTATAAGAGGGCAAAGTCAACTGGCTACATTCCAGCTGCAGGCAAAGTCTATAAAATCACTGACGCCTGCGTTACAGGATTTAGCCGTCGGAACCTATGGCCCCAAGGTTGGTTTTGATCAGATGCAGCAATCAGCAAACTTGCTGGGAAAGGTGTTTACGGGCCAGGTCGGAGCGCTCAGGCGCGTCGGAATAAATTTTTCAAAGGCTCAGGAAAAGGTCCTGAAAATGGGCAACGAGCAGGAAAAAGTCGCGGTGTTGACTCAGGTCATATCGCAGAACTACGGCGGATTAGCTAAGAAAATGGCTCAGACCCCAGAAGGCCGTATACTGCAGCTGGCAAACGCGTGGGGTGATGTGAAGGAAGAAATCGGTGGGCGGCTTTCTCCGATTTTAATCAAGCTGTTGAATTGGCTTGCTCCTAAATTGCCTGGCATACAGGCAGCAATAACAAAAATAATAGACACAGTTTTCGATCTTTCAAAGAAGCTGAGGCCGGTATGGGATATCGCCTATAAAATAGGCAGTTGGGTTGTAAAAAACTGGAAATTAGTCGTGCCCGTTGTGGCGGGTATAGTCGCGGCTGTCACAGTATGGCGGGCTGCTATTGCGGTTCTAACATTAGCTCAGCTTGCTCTAAATCTAAGCATGACAGCAAATCCCATCGGTTTGATAATCACCGCAATAGGCGTGCTCATCGGCCTGATCGGCGCGCTAGTGCTGAACTGGGATAAGGTTAAGGCGGCGATGGCTAAAGCCTGGGACTGGTTCGTAAAATTCGCTACAAATGGCCCTGGTCGATTCATTCCTATTGTCAACATAATCGGCAAAATTGCCGAGAACTGGGATAAGGTCAAGGCGGCTATATCCAAAGCTTGGAGCTGGGCAGTAAAGATCGCTAAGTTGCTCTATAAAGGCAGCCCTTTGGCGATGATGATCAATGCCGGAAAGTGGGTGGCGGGTAAGGTTTCGGGCAAGCGCGCTGCCGGTGGGCCGGTTGCGCCTGGGCGTAGTTATCTAGTCGGTGAGCGAGGGCCTGAAATGTTCGTGCCCCGAAGCTCGGGATCAATTATCCCAAACCTATCGCTCGCGGGTGGAATGAATATCACGTTTGCACCTCAAATAACGATCGCGGGTAACGCCGATCGGCGCGAAGTGCATGCCGGGATCAATGCCGCGTTCGACGAGTTTAAGCGCAACATGAGCAGATATATGCGCGAAGAGAAGCGCCGGGGGTTTTAATAATGCCTACGCAGTATACGGACATTTACATAACGATTCAGGGTGATATGTTCGACTTAGTCGCATATAAAATCTATGGCGACGAAAAGCGCATGGCGGAGCTGCTCGAAGCGAATCCGGCACACGCGAAAACGCTGGTGTTTGACGCCGGAGTGCAGCTAGTAGTTCCGGATATCGTCGTACCTGTGTCTGACTCTATTCCCGTTTGGGCGAGGCAGTAAAATGAATGACTTGCGCACACGGCTTCAGTTGATCTACAACACGACAGACATCACTCAGGAAATACAGCAATTTGTCGAATCGGTTGATTTTACAGATTCGCTCGACAAAGCGGACGACTTGCAGATTAATCTGACGGACGACGGCAGATTGTGGATACGGACGTGGTCGCCAAAAAAAGGAGCTACACTAACATGCACGATCTATCAGTCGGTTAATGGCATTGAAACCGCGCTCCCGTGCGGGGTGTTCCATATCGACACAGTTGGCTTGTCAGGAAAGACAGTTTCAATTAAAGCCACTTCGGCAGATTTCAACGTCCAGATGCGCAAAGAAGATCACACCAGGCATTGGGAAAACGTCAGTCTGTCACGCGTGCTGCTCGACGTTGCCACCGGCGCTGGGTTGTCGCTGGATTATATGGCGCAATCAGATCCGGTCTACGCGCGCATCGAGCAAAAAGGCGAGGCCGATATAGCGTTTTGCGAGCGGATAGCAAAAGCCGAGGACCTGACGATAAAGGTCTATAAAGGCAAGTTGATTGTCATATCGGCATCGGCATATGAGCAAAACGACGCGATTATGAGCCTGAGCATAGACGATGAACGCATCATCTCGCGGGACCTCGAATATCAGATAGTAGATGAATACTCCGCCGTGTCTGTTAAATACCGACACCCGAGAGAGAACAAGGTCCACGAGTATACGTATAAAATCCCTGGCGCAAAAGCGGACGCACCTACGCTGCATATTAATCGCCGTTGCGAATCGCCAGCACAGGCGGAGCGGATAGCCAAGGCCGCACTCGACCAGAACAACCGAGTGTTGACGAACGGAAACATTACGATGATTGGATCTCCGTCTGTGATGGCGGGATCAAATATAGAGCTGGATTCAACGTGGGGCGTGCTGGCCGGGAAATACTCGCTGCCCGAAGTCCACCACACGATGTGGCCATATGTCACAGGCATCAGCTTAAAAGGCGTTTACAGCACGGAGTCGATATGATAGACACTTTGAAAGTTGGGACAGTGACGGCATTGGACGCCAATAAATGCGCCGTGAGAGTCAAATACGATGACCTGCCGTCCGAATACGTAACTAACTGGCTGCCTGTTTTACAGCGCGGGGTCGGGGAATATGCCACTTATGATCTTCCTAACATCGGCGATCAGGTTTTGGTCTGCCATCTCCCTAACGGTGAAGAGGAAGGCTTTTGCGTTGGGGCGATTCCGAGCGACAGTCAGCAAGCAGGCATTACTGGAATGCGGGCAATAAAGTTCGGGGCCGGATCGGTTGTGTTGGAAGGCGAGTCCGCCGCAGTGACAATAAATTCCGGCGGCGGAATGAGTATAACCGGCGCGGTGAACATCACCGGCAATGTAATAGTAAGCGGCACTGTGACGGCCGCTCATTTTATAGAGGCGAATTAATGCTTGGAAGCTGGGGTAACATAATATTTAACGTATCTGCTGACAAGGTTATTACATTCGATCGATTCAGCAGAAGCGTGAGCGCGAACATCGAGGAGCACAGCGTTGGCGGACACCAGGCGATTATTGAGTGGATAGCTCCGGGGACGGATACTATTTCGTTCGATCTGAGCCTGCGCGCCGATCTCAACGTAAACCCACGACAGATATTCGATAAAATATCTGACTACTGCAAAAACGGCCGCAGGTTCCCGCTAATAATAGGCCAGGAGACCATAGGTGGAGCGGGATCCGTGTATATTTGTGAAAACTGCTCGGAAGAGCGCATATCTGTCGACGGACAGGGAAACTTGCTGCAAAGCAGGGTGTCAGTTTCATTAAAGCTCGCGCCATCGCCGAGTGCATCGGCCGCTCGATCAGGTGTGCTGCCTAAAAACGGGATCAGGAGGGTGAAAGTAGCATGAACACTTACTTAGTTGCCGGAGCTGCTCCTGTAGATTTTGACCCATCAAGCGAGGTCGAAGAGATCATCCAGAACGTCAGGACCATCTTAGGCACAGTCAGAGGCACAGTGCCGCTTGATAGGAAATTCGGCGTTGACTCCAAAATCGTTGATATACCTATCAACAGGGCCAAGGCTTCGCTGCAGTCAGACATCATAGAGACTGTCGCGAAATATGAGCCAAGGGCTCAAGTCGTGGGTGTAACATTTGCTGATTCGGACGCGATGACAGGTCGACTGCAACCTGCGGTCAGGATAAGGATTTTGACGACATGAATACTGCACTAATGCCTGAAATATCGTTTGCCAGCTATGACCCAAACGAGATTATGACTGACCTGGTCACGCTCTACGAAACTACAACAGGCCGGAGTCTCGCGCAGGGTGACCCTATACGACTGTTTATTTCTGCGATTGCGGCTGCTACCGTGCAAGAGAGATTTATATTAGATGATTCGGCACGGAACGTAATGCTGAGATATGCTCGCTCCGAATTTCTTGACGCGCTCGGGGATGTTGTCGGAGTAACGCGGTTGGGCGCTGTATCGAGCACGTGCACTCTGGAGTTTATACTTTCGGCAGCTCCCGGGGCTGGAAATTCCCTGACAATCCCTGCCGGAACCAGAGTGAGCAAGGGCGGGACAACGCTTTATTGGGCTACTGATTATGACTTGATCATATTTGACGAGGCTGTAACCGGCTCTGTTAGCGCTACGTGTCTGACCGCAGGTCTAGATGGTAACGGGTTTGGCGTTGGCGAGGTGGCGACTATAGTAGATGTCGTGGCGGGCGTCGCATCGGCTGTTAATACATCAACAACCGCTAATGGCAGTGATGAAGAAGACGACGAGCACCTGCGCGAAAGAATCCGACTGGCGCCATCGTCATTTAGTTGCGCGGGACCGCGGGACGCTTATAAGTTTTGGGCAAAATCAGCGAGCGCGTTAGTATCTGACGTGAGTGTGTTGTCGCCTGCTCCGGGCGAAGTTGATGTATATGTGCTCAAAACAGGCGGACAACTGCCCGATATTGATCTGTTAAATTCGGTCGACGCCGTTTTAAGCGATGACGCCGTGAGGCCACTTACGGACAATGTCACAGTCAAAGCTCCAACCGGCGTTGATTATACGATTGATCTTGAATATTGGATAGTCGACGATGACGAGACGGAGTCAACTAACATCCAAGAAGCTGTTGGTGATGCTGTTGAAAGTTATATTGTATGGCAAAGCGGCAAAATTGGAAGGGACGTCAACCCCAGCAAACTCGAATCCCTGGTGATGAATGCCGGTGCCAAAAGAGTGGACATTACCGCGCCTGTTTATGTTGAGCTGGATGATACAGAGGTCGCTCAGTTGAGTGGTGAAGCTGATATTACATACTCCGGAATAGAGGCTGAATAATGGAATATCCAAACATACAATTGGTCAGCATACTGCCGGATAACCTCGCGGAAGACGAGAATATCAGCGCCATTGCCGAGGGCGCAGAGATCCACTTGAACGCCATAGCGCGCGATATATTAAACGCGCTGCCGCTAATGCCAAATCTCGATAACCTGCCGGAACGTATTGTCGATTTGCTGGCGTGGCAGTTTCACGTCGATTTTTATGATTCGGCATCGACGCTTGATGCAAAACGAGATAGGGTCAGAACGGCAATCGAAGACCACCGAATCGCCGGCACCCGCGCCGGAATGCAGCGAGCTCTGGAATACGTTTTTGACTCAGACGATTTTGACATCGTCGAATGGTGGGAGCGGGATCCGCTAGGCGAGCCATACACGTTTTTTGTGTTTATACATGTGCCATTTACCTCTGAGCAGTTTGAGCGTGCCCTGGCAATCAGCGCAGTGTTGGGAAATGTTCGCAGCCGGTGGATTGGTTATATCACGTGGGCTGAGCTAGAGGAGTTGAATTATACGTGGGCGGCACTTGAAGCTCTAGGTCTGCAATGGCAACAGCTTACCTACTACTACATATATGGGCCAGCCTAAAACTATGGAGGGATTATGTCAACGATTGGTGACAACAAAATACTAACGCTGCCTGAGTCGACTGATTTGGTCAGTTTGGAGGCAATCACAGGGGCGCTGCAGGATTTAGAGGACTGCGCTGCTCATGGAATTGCTGTACAATCAAACACATCTACAAAGGCATATACGACTGATGTGCCATTTCAATCTTATTATAATGGAATGCGCTTACAATTCATTGCTCGGTACGCCAACACGGGCGCGGCGACACTCAATATCAATGGAAAAGGCGCGAAAAAACTGCTAAATGCGTCTGGAGTGCAGTTGGCCGCCGCCGGAGCCATCCAGGCATATTCAGTGTGGTGGATCGAATACGATTCGACACTCGATGGTGGCGCGGGTGCTTTTAAATGCATCTTATTGACAGATGACGGGAATAACGTAAAAATCACCGGCGATCAGAGTATTGCTGGGACGAAAACGTTTAACGATCCTATTGTTGCTGCAGACAGTGTCTCGCCGATCTCTGGCGCGAAATTTATGGTGACTCCTGAGGGCGGGTTTGCGGTGAGACTCACAAACAAAACCGGCGGCTCAAGCGTAAAGGGAAGCTTGCTCAAAATATCAACTACAACAGGAAATGCAGTTGCCTTATGCGGGACATCTGCGCGGGACATTGTTGGATTTATGTATTCACACGGAGTTGCAGACGGCAGTGATGTATGGGTCGTAACGTCAGGGATCGCGCCTGTGTTGATGGAATCAGGCCAAGCGGCTACCAGGGGTGCGCATTGCGTAATATCAGGCCATGAAGCGGGCCGAGCCAAGTCAATGAGTAATCCTGGCGACAGCGATTATTTTTGTGGGCGTTTCTTGGATAACATCGCTGCAGGTGGCCTCGGCAGCGTGCTGATAACCTGGCGCCAAGACGGATAGTCGAACCAGCGAATTTTGTCTTTTTGTCAATTTCAGCCTCCGCGTATGCGGGGGCTTTACTGTTATCTGAGGGAGTCCAAATGATCGACTTGCTATCAAACCCTGCATTGACATCAATCCCGGCGGCGCTCGCAGTTATTGTCGTTGTCATTTTGTTCCTCAAGAGCCAGAGGGCCTATTCTCAAACTCACAGAGAGGAGCGACTGGAGACGGCGAAGCTGATGAGCGACATGGCCATGAGCTCAAAAAGTGTCGCCGAGGATTTTACCAGCCTAGTTCGGGACATCCAGGAGCAACGACTGCGTGAACAGCGCGAACTGCTGGAATTGTATCGACAGCAAACGGTGTGTATGCAGGAGATGGTAAGCAAGTGTCAAAAGAACGGCTCTTGAGAAATGACCTCGATCCATTTTTTGCGCAGATATCGCGAAGCCCGCGGCAATAGCGCCGGGGGCTAATTTTATGTACGGCAAGCCGGTGATCCCGGCGGAAAGGCATTATCACAATGGCAAAAATCAGTATCACTCAATGGGCGGGCTTCATCAAACTCGTTCCCGCACTCTATGCAGCGATCACGGGATTGGTCGAGGAGCTTGAGCACTCATCGAGCTACACTGGCGAGCAGAAGAAGTCCTCCGTGCTCAGTGTGCTCGCGCTGCTGATGGAGACGGGGGAGCTCCTGGTCGGGCTCGACATCCCGTGCGATGCTGTGCTGGCAATAGCCGGGAGGCTAATCGATCTCGTCGTCGAGGTGAAAAACAACGTCGGCGAGTTTACGCATAAGGCCACGGCTGCCGCTTAACTCATTGGCCCGCGCTGGATCGATCCGGTGCGGGCTTGTATTTTATTTGAGGGGATTATGCCAGTAAAGCAACCAATATTTATTAATCGATCGGCGGCGAATCTAGGCAAGCGAACATCGCTGCCGAAGCTGATTGTGCTCCATCACTCAGGTGGATCGCGGGCGGGAGACCTGAGTTGGTTGACTCGCAGTGATTCTCACGTATCGGCTGATTTCTATGTGTCGAAACGCGGCGTCATTTACAAGCTCAATCCGCAGCTATCGCAATATTACACGTGGCACGCCGGGACCAGTGAATGGCGTGGCCACGCGAATATCAACAACATATCGATTGGCATTGAGCAGGAGCACAAACCCGGAGAGGCGTGGACTGACGATCAGATTAGAGCCGTCGCGCACCTGTGCGCCTGGCTGATGGATCGTTACGGGCTGCGGCTGGATGATCATTGCATCCAGGGTCACGCGGCAGTAGCGACACCCAAGGGCCGCAAAACCGACCCGGAGAATTTCCCGTGGGCGGCATTCAGTGAATATGTACGGTCGATACTGATTCGCTAGGGCTTTTGGGAAATACAGCCAACAGCTCTCCTTTTTCTGAGGAAACTATAACCATCTACAGATCGCAGGTGTAAGGCGAAGCGGGCTTGCAGATGAAGACTCCCTCCCTGGCCCGGGTGATCCCCACATACATCAGTCTTCGAATAGCTGACTTGCCTTTGCCCGTCCACTCCGTCATTCCCTCCTGGCTTAGATCAGGGAATATGATAACCACGTCTGATTCCCCGCCTTTCACCGAGTGTATGGTTCCCAGTGTGACATAAGGCGGAATCTCCTCGGCGTCGAGGAATGGTTTGCCGAACTTCTCCACGATCTTTAGTGGGAATACGGCTTTGCGCTTCGCCTCGTCGTTTACGAGGTTCTCCGCCCACCATGCTAGATCGCCGTGAAGAATCTTGTTCGCCGCCTCCGGTGTGAAGTAGGTGAACAGCGTTTCCAAGTCAACGCTCTCGATCTCGTCTTGCTCAAGCCTTGTTTTCATTCCCTTATTGAAGACTGTCTTGGCCGAGAGCACCGAGCCGAAAGCCTTAAGCTCCGCTGGTGTCCACCACTTGCGCTCATAGCCCGTCAGTTCCGGCCCGAAGAACGACGCCACTCTCTGTGCAAACGTCGTGCCGCTTCCTAGCTTCAAGGGATTCCAGTCTGCACGGATGTAGCGATATGGGTTGTGGAACGGGATGCCTGCTTGCAGGAGTGCTACGCGCACAGGTTCAAGCATATACGAGCACGCGCCTATGACCATTACGCTCTGATACTTTTGAAGCACTTTCCATAGCATCTCAACTATCTTCTCACCCTGCTTCCAGCTGAACGGCGCTCGCTTCACGAAGCCGGGGTCGCCGTCGCGCTTCGGGTAGTAGTCTTTCTCAACTCGGTTGGGAACCTTGCCTATCCACTCGATGGCGTGCTCCCACACCTTGAACGGCACTCTGTAGCTCTGGTCAAGGAGCTTGTCGTTCGGGCCTATCTGGGCGCAGGCGAACGCCTCGGGCGTCGCCCCGGCGAACTGGTAGATGCACTGATCATCGTCGCCTACCATAATCAGCTTGTCGCAGTTCTCGGCCCATCGCTTCAGCACGGCGAACTGAAGCGCGGTGCAGTCCTGCGCCTCGTCGACGAATATGATCTGTGGATTCCCCGGCGCTTGGCTGCAATCCCGAAGCGCGATTTCCAGCATATCTGTGTAGTCTATGGATGCTATTGAGTTCTTCCAGCTGGTCCAGGCTTCTATGAATGCCTGAGCGTTGGAAGGCCACTGCTCACGAGGTATCATTCGGTTCCTAAGAACAGTGGTCAAGGCCAACAGTGAGTCTCCGAGAGTCGAACCCTCTCCGTATTCAAGGCCTGAGTTGACGTCTTTGGACCCCGGCATACTCATAGCGTAGGCGGGCGCGAACTCGTTCCACTCCGCGATTGTCTTCTTCTTCTCCTCGACCACCGGCATTCGACCGATGGCGTTATAGCAGAACTTGTGAAGAGTCCCGATGTTGTCTTCGGGAATCGAGGTTGCTCTGCTCGCCACTTCCGCCGCCGCCGCCGTGGTGTAGCTTGCTACCATCACGGCTCCTGGGCCGTAGTGCTTAGCCGCGTGTTCAACTCTTTCTGTTAAAAAACGCGTCTTCCCAGTTCCTGGCGGGCCGTAGACTCTATGCTCCTGCATCCTTGAGCCTCCGTTGCATTTCTTCTCTGACTTCCTCGCAGTGTTCCGCGTCTGTGTGGCACTCGAAACAAAGTGTGTGCTCGCAGATTGTTAGTGCCAGTGCTCGGCGGAATCTCTTTACTTCAAGTAGCTCGAAGTCTGTTTCTCGTGTGCTGTGTGTCATTTGTGCTTACTCCTCCATAAATGCCCCTAGCTTGCGATTCTGACGCTCAGATTCGAGATCGTCTCCGCCTCCGCGATGCAGGCCATAACCTTGTCGATGGGCACGGTCTGACGCCACTTCGCTATCACATCCGGCAGTCCCGCAAGCTTGGCGGCTATCAGCCTCCCCAGCCTCCCCTTGTGCAACCCTTATCATAACGACTCACCGGTAGTGGTTTTGACATCAACTTCCGCTTCGGATTGGTCATGCTCTCCGGCTGTTAAATTCGTTCTGCCGTTTTCTGCCTCCCCAGGAACTTCAAGAATCTGCTCATTTCGGTTTCCTCCTTGTATGTAGTGCTTGATCTGAGTCCCTATGAACTCAGCGTAAGCCGGTGGTATTGCCTGAGTGAGTTCCTTATTCGACATCCAGTCGATTCCCATTGCCTTGCATCTAAGATCGAACTCACCGGCGTAGTTGAGGTGTCCGTAAACTCCTATGACGCTGGTAAGCTTTCCCTTTCGTCTGGAGTCCAGTGTTCGGAACCTTGGTGTCTGAAGATCGTGTCTGCACTCCGGCGCTGTCAGCGGAACGTTGCTCTCGAATAGTCGATGCCGTCTCACGTCAAGGCCGAACATTGAACCACAGAGTGTTATTGCGTTCTGAAGTGGCGCTCCCTCGACATTCTCTATCACGTATGGAAGCCCGATGGCCTGAAGAAGCTCTCTTACTTCCGGTATCTGCATCGGATATTCTTTGCGCTGTCCTTTCCTAGCTCTGCCTGATACCTTGGAATAGCCTTGGCACATCGGGCTTGCGTGAATGAATCCGATGTCGGAAACGTTTATCGAGCGGCCATTTCCTACAAGTCTTCCGAACGCTATCATCTCGTGAAGCTTCTGGATTGCATCGGACTGAATGAAGAAATATGGATAGTGCGGCTGAGGTTCTATGTCCAGTCCCACAGGCTCAAGTCCAGCCTGTGCAAACCCTGCGCTCATTCCTCCGGCTCCGCAGAAAAGGTCTATAACTATCACTTGACCCCCCATATCTTCCTCGGCAACTTCCAGGCTGCCCGCCGTCCGTCGCCGTTGGTTATCGAAATAGGCTCGGCTCCGATGCTCCTAAGCACCAGACCAAGCCTTCGTGAATCCACTCTGTCTTGAAGATTGAATGCTACCCAGGCACGAAGCGCCGTGCCGAAGATGTGAACCTGGCCGTCTGATTCCCAAGGCTCCCCGGTCGTCAATCCGTCCTCCGGCGTCTTGTGGATGGTGACCGCGTGAAGATAGCCTTGAATCCACTCAACGCACTGGCCTTCCTCGGTCGCCTCGGCTCCCGCGCTATCGTGTTCCACGTAGGTAAGGAGCTTCGACACCACCACGTCCCAGGCGTCGGACTTGAACTTGTTTGGAAGAACGCCTATCGCCGCTGCTATGGTGTTCCTGAACTTCTTTAGCTCGGTGATTCCCTCTATGGTTCCCAGGTCCACCGCCCGACCGTCCGTGAGTGTCATGACGTAGGCCGGAGGCGTGGTGTCGAACCTGGTGAGTTTCGCTATATCGACGCCGATCTTGGCCGAAAGCTGGTCTAATGTCACCGCGTCCTCGACCTTTGCAACCTCGGCGGCTTGGAACCCTGACGGTGATCTCTTGATGTTCTCAAGTGTGATCTTCAGCGCGTGCGGCTTTGGATCTGATTTGTGGAAGAGCCGGAAAGCATACATTAGATCGTAGACTTCCTGATCACTCCATCCGGCGTTGTGAGCGAACCGTCCTATGGAGATGGTGTACTCCGAAATGCTCTGGCCGACCATATCCTCACGCTCCATATTCCACGTGAGCATAATGCGCTTATCGGCAAGACACAGAGCTTCCCACTTTTCCTCGTCCACCGCTCCCGGCTTGTCCTTGATCGGCCTTGCCGCGGCTGCTGGCTTTGAAGACTCCTTGACCGTGGGCTTTGGAGCCTTGTAATTGTCCGTCGTCCACTGGCGAAGCTGTGCAAACGAGTATCGAATGTCGGTGGCTTTGAGTTCGACAACCGGCTTCACGTCTCCGGGAATCTTGTGATTCTTCGAGCCTGGTAGTCTCATCACACGGGCAAGGTCGCATACGCTGTCTGCGTCGTAACCCGCGTTTGCACAGGAGGCACGCCAGAGGGCATTGAAGTCGATGCTGAGGGCTTGGACGGCTGAGCGGTTGGCCTCGGTGATCTGACACCAGGAGTCAAGCAGCCAGTAGGCTTGTAGGCCGTGGCCGGAGTCGATGATGTAGCTCGGCTCAAGACCGGGGAACGCATCGGCTATGAGCTTTGTCGCCTCCGCCTCGGTCGCCGGTAGATTCTCTTTCTTGTGGGCCTCGCCCGCTATATCGACGTCGAGCCACAAGGCTCCTATGCCTGTGATCTTTGTAGCCGGGCAGCGTCTTCTGGGGCCGAAGTCCGTCGGCGATGTGCCTACACCGAAGTAGACATCGCTGTCGTAGTTCTTCGGGTCGATCTCCTCCACTCTCTCTACCCAGTGAGAACACTTTGATTTCAGACTCCATATCAGAATCTTATCGTGCTCCGGTTTGCCTGTGAAGAGTGCTTGTAGTAAGTGCATTGGCTTTCCTCCCTGAAGTAGTCATTTCTAAGCTCGTCCGTTCTGAGCAAAGAATAGCCGGGGCGTGCTATTCCCCGGCCCTGTATCGGTCATATTACGACTTCTTGCTCAGCCGGTCAAGCTTCCTCTTCCGGGAATGGGTCGTAATCCTCCTGGCTCTCGTTCGAGGGCGCTCCTTGCGGCTCGTCTTGTATCGGCACGGCGTTTGCGGCGAACTGCTCGAAGATGGCCCGGAACTCCTTTACGGCTGCTCTCTCCTCGCGAGGAATCACGCTCACCGACTTGAACGTGAGAACTGAGTGCATCGGAGGCGGCGTCTGCTCCTGCGCCAAACCGATCTCGACCACGACGCCGAAGTAGGGAATGCCTCCCTTGCACAGCGTACCCATATACCTCTGAAGATGCTTCAGGCTCGTCGGAGGAACCTGAACGACGGTCGGGAGAATGCTTCCCTGTTCGAGCAGGTATAGCGGCCTGGTGTCCTTGCAAGCCTTGCCCTTGCCGCTTCCCCTGGTCGCCGAGCCGAACACATTCTTAGGGCACGTCGCGCACCTGTGCTCCCCGACCTCGCCCGTCTCGAACGGGTCTCCGATGCCGGTCACTCCGTCATTGGAGTAGCAGGCTGGAGGCGAGTTCGGCTCTTCTTCCATCGACTTCAGGAAGAGAGCCTTTCCTTCCTGAGCCAGCAGGATGATTCCTGTCAAGGTCTGCTCGGATGTCGGCCCCTCGGCTGTCATCACGTTGAACGCTAGTCCGCCGCCCAGCGGCACTGTGACCTTCGTTAGGTCGGTGATCTTGATGCCGCTTCCCAGGTTGGTAGAGATCGCCTCCATTGCGTCTTCGCGCTGGTCGTGTGCGAAAACCGGGAACTCTGCGAGATAGTCCTGCTTCTGAGCTAGAGCCGTTTCTTCTGTCTTTTTAGCCATTGTAGTTTTGTCTCCTTGATCTTAGTCTTAGTCTAACCGATTCCACGACCTCTTCCTTAGCTTCCAAGGCCGCGTAGATTTCCTCGTCGATAGTGCCCACTGCCACAATGTGATAGTAGGTCACCGGCCTGGTCTGTCCGGGTCTGTGTATCCTCTTCCGGCTCTGTGAGTAGTCTTTGAGCGAGTGGCACAATGAGCAATAGATACAATACCGTGCAGCCGTGAGGTCAACGCCTTCCGCTCCCGCGCTTATCTGCACGAGGATTACGCCTCCTCCCGAGCGCTTCCACTCCGCACTTGTGTCCTGCCCGCCGATCATATAGAACGGCTTCCGCTTCGCTGTTTCTACCACCTTGGCAAGCTCTGCGATTTCCGGCCTGAATCGACAGAAGATAACTACCTTGTCCTCCGGTGGCATATCCTCAAGGAGTTCCGCTATCGCCTCGAACTTCTCCGAGTGCATAGGCTTCGGCGGTTCTCCCGTGTCCGGCTGGAAGAATCCACCGGCCATCTGTTGAAGCCTGAGTTGTTTGACCAGGGCGTTTGAAGCGCTCACTGTGTCATCTTCCCAGGCTGCTATGAACTCGTCTTCCAGAGTCCGGTATGCTTGCAGCACTGAGGCCGGAAGCTCGACCGGTATTCTCTGGTCATTGGTCTCCGGGAGTTGCACGGCAAGCTCATCTTCGCCGACGTGGAAGCAGAACGATGATAGCTTCGCTTGGAACTCCTCTTGATTCACGTCCTCAAGAAGCTTCGGGAATGGTTGCTGCATCCAGATACCATACCGGCTCTTGAATGCCGCGTGAGTGTAACCGTAGAGTCCGGGAACTATGGCCCGCGCCTGACCGTAGATGTCGAGCCATCCGCCGATCTTCTTCCCGCCCTTTCCTTTCAGTCCGGTCGTTAGCGGCGTTCCCGACAATCCTATGATCTTCGTGCAAGTCTTGCAGAGCTTCGCCACAAACCGGCTCGTAGCTCCCCCGGCGCTCTTGATGCGGTGGCACTCGTCCATCACTATCCGCTTCCACGGAACGGCAAGAAGAGCCTTGTTCAATGGCTCCATCTTCGCCGCGTCGTAGTTGACCACTATCACACCGTAGCCGAAGCCCTTGCAGGACTTCACTATCTCCGCTCGCTCCTTGACTGAACCTCTGTCAAGTGCCGTGACTGGCGGAGCATCAACGGCGTATTTCTCGAACTCTCCCGGCCATACCTTGA
>CAZBSI010000014.1:0-50136 GCA_964494345.1 uncultured bacterium | reverse complement strand
TGTCGGAATGTCTCGTGATCAATTCGGAGATGACAGAGTGTTCGTCTGGCAGAATGGCGTAATGCGTAGGCTAGATGACAGGCTTTGCGGTGGCGCACGAGTAGCTGGCATAAATGACAGTGGAGCGGTTGTCGGCACTCTAGGTTCACGCGCTTTCTGTTGGAAGGACGGGGTCATAACTGACCTCGGTGTTCTGGCGCTGGATTCGATCACAGCCAGGCTGAGGGTATTAACAACAATGGTGACATTGTTGGTTGTCTTAGCTACTCGTCAAATGACAGCATCGTCTACCATCCGTGTCTGTGGCGAAACGGAGCCATCACTGATTTGGGTCTACAAGACGGCTACGATAGGAGCATGGCCTTATGCATCAATAGGAGTGGCCAGATTGTAGGATACTCGGACATCCTCTCAGGTAGATCGAGTGGCTTTGTTTGGCAGGAAGGACAGTTTACTGAGCTTACAGGGCTTGGTGGCGAAACTCAGGCTTTATCTATAAACGACAGCGGCTATATTGTCGGCTGGTCGTATGCCTCGGATGGGTGGCAACACGCTGTCCTCTGGGAACCAGTTCCCGAATCATCCTCAGTTCTAGCCCTGATCTGCGGCATCGGAGCTTTGGCCTTGAGGCGTCGAGCAAGGTAGTCCTCTATCGCTTGAAATCACATATGAAACTCAACAGCAGCTTTGCCGTCAAGGGGGCTGCTGTCCGCGTCTTGCATAGAGAGCTAGCGTTCTCATGTTCCCCATGTTCTCGGAACTCCTTTGCCCGTGCTATTCCTATGATCATCCAGACTTCGTGCGGGGATGCACTCGACTTTATTCAGACTTAGTTCGGAGTTCGTCCTGGACTGCAACAGCGTGATTTCGCGGCTATCTGAACGTAAGCACCCGATATTGTGGTGGGTATAGGCTACAGAAATATCGACTTAATCTCGTAAAGCTGATTGCCTTTCGGACTTCCATCAGTCTTTGAGCGGGGCAATGATGAGTGAAGTGAGGAATTCCATGCTACCAGTGCTAGTCTATAGGGTGGTAATGTTCTCGTTGCTCCCACGTTCTCAAGGCTTCAGGTGCGAACTGATGGCCAGGCATCCCTAAGTAAGACGAGCAGTGGGAACACGGGAACAACCTGCCGATTTTGGACTTGCGATCAGGCAGTTGTTCCCTTACGCGTTCCCGTTCTCGTGCTATCTGACTACGGTGCTGACTGATCCTCGTCCGTCTGCTCCAGATCGCTACCGTCATAGCCAAGCCGTATGAGCACATCCTCATCCTCGTCTGCCCCGCCTCTTGCCGCAGTAATGCCAGTCTCGCTCAGAACGATCATATTGACCAAATTTCCAAGAAACCGTACCTTCTTGGTGTTTCTGCCCTTATGCTATGTGGATGTGGACAGACAGTTCTGCATCGGGCAAATCTTGTCGTTATTACTCGGCTGGAAGCTGACACACGGTTCCTATTATATGCACTGTCATCGGAACAGATAGCCATTCAGATCGCTAGGAACTCATCTGGCTCCACATTCGAGAGGATTGGTCTTGCCGATATCCGTAATCTGCTTGTTCCCGTTCCGTCTATTGCAGAACAACATAAGATCGCCTCGATATTGGATACTGTAGATCAGCGGCTTTCAACGAAGAGGATACATGCATGTAAGTTAGTGGATATGAGAACAGCCCTAGCGCAAGACCTTCTCGCAGGAACAGTCAGGGTGAAAGGATGAACGTGTGAGTCAATCCTGAGCTAGCACGGGCACGCCGTACGATGTATCAGGATGTTCCGTTGTTCTCGTTCCCAAAGCACTCTCGCGGTTAGATTGTACTGAGGCTAGGCTAAGTTGTCTCTTTGATAGCCCTGTCTGTCTTCTCAGAAAGCAATATGCGTCCCCTCATTGTGTGAAGCTGGCTAGCAGAGTATAATCTTTCCAGTCGCCCATGCAGTATCGGAACTTGCCGTTGCAGTTACGGTAGTGTCTGAGCATTTTTGTTCTAGCATGACATATCACCTGGAGGTTGCCTGTGTCTTTGTTGAGAATAGCGATTGCGGCTACCCTATCCCGCGTTCCGCATATATCTGCAAGAAAGATATTCAATGAAAAGCGCATAACCTGCCTGAGCCTAGGCATCAGATCTGCCCACCTACTTCATTCAGTCCTAACCGCGAAGGCAAGTGAAGTCATCACGGGTAGTTATCCGCAACTTGCACTAGTAACAGAGAACGACAGTAACAAGGGGATAATCTCTCAGGTTGCGGATTACATCAAATCCAAGAATGCGCCATGCTCTTATGATGAGCTGGAATCACACTTTGTCGCAGAGCTAGGTTACAGGGAGCAAACGGTATATGCAGTGTCAAACCGCGAGGAAATACTCAACTACGCCACTGCCTGCTTTGTGCATTTTGATTGCATTGGGTGGAATGATGAAAAACAGCTTCAGTTGGAGCAGTTGGCATATGAAGCATACATCGACTCAAGTGCTACAGGACGGGATTGCGGTCTTGTCGACACTTTTGTTGAATCTGCAAGCGATTGCCTGCCATCTCTTGCGAACGGAATAGTCTGGACGGAGGCCCTTGTTGCAGACTTGATAGAGTGCGGACTGAGATTCCGTGTTATAGGCAATGGCAGAAACGCCTTTGTTCCGTGGCCCAATGGTCAGAAGATTGGATCGCTGGAAGATCTGCTGGAACACATCCTAACCAGCGATTACGACGGAGCGGCTACTCTGGAAACGGTGGAAGAAGACTTGCGTGCACTTAAGATCATTAAGAAACGTCTGACCACATCCATGCTTGGCAGCGGGAACAAGGTGCGCTTCGACGGTAATGTGCTATCGGTGGTGAAGTTGCGATGCTAGAACATCTCTCACTCCAAGAGGTATACGACAGTTCAGAGCACGACCTAGTCCGTGATCTAATTGTGCCTCTGCTGAGCAATAGCACTGATTATTTGAGGGGTGTGGGCTATTTTACATCTGGCTGGTTACGCGTCGCCGCGCACGGAGTAGCTCGACTTGTAGAAAATGGCGGGAGAGCAAGAGTCATTGTATCGCCGAACCTCGAAGCCGCCGACTGGGAAGCATTGAAGCTAGGTACGGAAGCCCAAGCTGACGAAGCTTTGAGGAACATACTCCGCAGAGATATAGCGAGAATTGCTGATGCTCTTGAGAGGGAAACCGTAAATGCGCTTGCCTGGATGGTTGCTGACGAGCTTCTGGAGTTCCGCTTCGCTATTCCAAGAGATGCGCATTCCGAAAGTGACTACCATGACAAAGTCGCGGTCTTCAAGGACGCGAATGGTGATTCAGTAGCAATACATGGTTCCTTCAACGATTCAGTGAAAGGAACTCTAAACGGTGAGGCTTTCTCTGTGTTTCGATCCTGGGAACCTGGCCAGGACACATACGTTGCGTACCACACTAGGCGCCTGACATCTCTGTGGGAAGATAAGAACCGCCAGTTCAGCGCATACCTGATCCCTGAGGCGATAAAGTCGGATTTTGTCAGGCTGCGAAGCAGCGTTCATAGGCCGTATACCTCACCGTCTCTGACGTTGAGAACGAAATGTATCTCCAATGCTGAATCTCGGCAGGTGAAGTTGCATTCATACCAAGAAGAAGCGATCGCTGCGTGGATCGGATCAGAGTGCCGTGGAGTCTTTGAAATGGCTACAGGAACAGGGAAGACCTATACCTCACTAGCCGCAGCTGCAGGTCGTTACCGCCACCTTGGCCGTCTTTCGCTATTGGTCTTAGTTCCATATCTTCATCTGCTGGAACAATGGAAATCTAGCTGTGAGAAGTTCGGCTTTTCACCTCTTCTATGCAGCGGCGAGCATGGGCAATGGGCAACAGAACTCAAGACAAGGGTACAAGACTTCAATCTTGGAGCAGTGAAGCATCTGTCGGTAGTTGCAGTACACAAGACAGCTGCATCGGATCGGTTTTCGAGGGCAATTCGAAGGCTGAAACCTGCAACAACAATGGTGATTGCAGATGAAGCGCATGGACTAGGCGCAAGGCAACTGAGAAATGGCTTGTTGGGCAACGCGGGGCTACGCCTGGGCCTTTCAGCCACTCCACGACGGTGGTTTGATGATGAGGGAACCAACGCTATATTCGAGTACTTCGGCCAAGTCTGCTTCGAGTATTCCCTTGAGGAAGCAATCGGTAAATACTTGACTCCATATGAGTATCACCCAGTAATCGTCCATCTGACGGAAGACGAACTCGATGACTATTCAGAACTGACTTATCGCATTGTTGCGCTGGCGTCACGTTCTCAGAGCGATGCTGATGCATCTGATGCTATGAAGAAGCTACTATTGAAGCGCGCTAGAATCATCTCATCTGCTCAACAGAAGCTTCCACGTCTAGTAAGCATTCTATCTGATCATATTTGTCGTGAGCAGGCAAAAGGGAAAGAAGCCCAAGGAATCCTTGTTTACTGCGCGCCAGGAAAACACCGTGAAGTCTTGAGAGCTGTGGCTGGTCTGGGGTTACGTTGCCACGAGTTCGTGCACACAGTTACGCTGCACGAACGTGAAGATCTTCTTCGCCAGTTTGCTGATGGGCATATTCAAGCTCTGGTTGCCGTCAAATGCCTCGATGAGGGTGTTGATGTTCCTGCTACGAGAGCCGCATTCTTCTTGGCAAGCAGCACCAATCCGCGAGAATTTGTACAGAGGCGTGGGCGCATACTCAGACTATCTGAGGGCAAATCTAAAGCTGTGATATATGACTTTGTCGTGGCCCCAACTGACTACATGGCTACGACAAGGGATGAATTAGGTGCGAGCCTTCTAAGGAGAGAAATGCCCCGTTTTGCCGAGTTTTCCTCGTTGGCGCAAAACGAGTTTGAAGCCCGTTCTGCGGTTCGCAACATACTTGATAGGTACGAGATGCTCAACCTGCTGCAAGAGAAGCCCTGGGATATCTACAAGTCAGGGAGCATACGTGAGCGAGATGAGTTGGAATAAATGGGAGATTGCACATGTCGGATCTAAACGAACGCATTCTGCAAAAGCTTAGACAGGAGAATCCAGAGGCTGTAGCAGAGCTTGCCATACATGCTATACGGCTCTCTGAGAGCAACAACATTGACTCAGTTGTAGATCAACTGAAAGCCTACGCTCGTGCACTGCTCAAAGAGGGGAAGGTGAGCAACACATGATCTTGAAGCGGCTTGTTCTGAGTAACTTTCGCCAGTTCTGTGGTCAACAGGAAATCAACTTTGCCAATTCCGCAGCTGGGGGGCAGAATGTAACGGTCGTGTATGGGGAAAACGGCCGAGGGAAAACAGGGATCTTCAGAGCTATCATGTTCTGTCTCTTCGGCGATAGACGGCTATCGCAGGACGGAACGACCTCTGAACATGAGATCCAGATGGTCAATACCTACGCGATACACGATATTGGCTCGGATAATCCAGTGAATGCTTTTGTTGAGCTGCAATTCTCGCACAAAGGCATTGAATACTCATTGCGACGTGAGATGATGGGAATGCAGTCTGATGGCAGGATATACGAGGAGTTTCTGCCAGCTAGGCTCACTATTACCGATGTTGTCGGTAACAGCAAGATAATCAATGACCCAGTCGATATAGATGCGTGTGTCAACGCAATACTGGACAGGCGCGTCAAGGAGTACTTCCTGTTCGATGGTGAGAAGATTGAGCGGTTGACCAAAGCAAGTCTGGAGCAAAGGAAAGAAATTCAGACTGGCATCCGCAATTTACTGAATGTGGATGCCCTTGAGAATGCAATAGCCGCTACAAAGCGACTGGTAAAGAGCTTCGAGTCAGAACTAGATGATGATGCTGATGTTGTATTACTACGAATAGCGAATAAGTTGCATGACAATGAGGAAGAGCGAGACCGCTCAAAAGAACGGCTTGCACAGATAGAGTCGGAAGCCGAAAAAGCTACCTCAGAGAAGCAGCTGCTAGATGCGGAACTGGAGAGATTTGGCGAAATAAAGCATCTGGTTGATCGTCGAGGCGAGTTAAGTGAATCTCTTGCAAAACGACAGTCGGATGCCGACTACTCACTGATCGACATGAAGCAAGTCTTGGGCAAGGCAGTTGGACTCTTGGCGAAAGATCCCCTCCGTCGCGTCTTTGAGCATATAGACCAGCGGAAAGAAAGAGGTGAAATCCCGCCACAGATAAGAGTTGAGGTCATTGATAAGATACTCGCTGATGGGAGATGCATCTGTGGTAGAGAAGTCTGCGAAGGCTTCGATTGCTATGACACCATTCTGGCTTGGCGAGACAAGACGGTCAGTCCAAAGCTACAACAGTCGGCACTGGATCTGTGGAGCGACCTAAAGACGTTGCTCGCGGATCAAGACCAGACCGCTCAGAGCAGCACAGCAAAGGTCTATAGATACGCCAATGTAAAGAACGACATACAGGAGATCAGGCAGAAGCTTGCTGAAGTCAGTGATCAGATAGGAACATCAGAAAGACTGGACGCCCAGAAGCTGGAGAGGCAACGATCTTATGTTGAAGATCAGCTGGTTCGGATGCAGGCTGAGCGCCAGCGTCTGAAAGAGGATCTTGAGAACCTGGCTCAGGAATACGAACGCTTGAAAGCGCAGCGGAGGGAGAAAGAAGCTGAGCTTGCTCGTAACAACGAGATATCTAGAAGGTGGTCGCTGGCTAGGGATACTCAGGAAGCCCTTGAGAGAGTATATCAGGAGTTTACTCAAGACATTAAGGTGAGGATCAGCAAGACCGCATCCAGAGTCTTCCAAGGCTTGATTGATGCTGAAGAGCGCAAGAACCTTGCAACTATCATTGTGAACGATGATTACTCATTGCAGATGCTCGACAGATGGGACAAGCCTTACCGAGGCCGAGGAGCAATGTGTGTTCCATAGACCTACTTGTTGGTCGCACATGCCTGTTTACGAAGATGCATCCTACGTATTGCGGCGCCTTCGGGACATATATAACTACAAGGTGCACATCTTCTCGTGGCGCGCGTGGCCGAATTTCGGCAGCGTTCCTAGCTCGTCTGAGATCAAGTGTCGTGTTGCATGGGGATCTTCCGACATCAAGGCGATTACCGTAGAATGGCTCCGCGAACACGGTATACCGCATGACAAGCTCATAATCGAACGCGGAAATGTGGATTCACCAGACCCAGTAGGGAGAACGCGCAATCGCTTCACCTTATCCCAGCAATACGGAATACGAATCTTCGTTGAGGACGATTTGAGCAAGGCCCTGAAGCTATCACAGTTCTGTGAGATCGTCTTTCTGATCAGGCACCCATACAATAGATCGTCGCGCTGTGCATTACCGAAAAATGTCGTCGAAGTAGATGGCTGGCTGGATGTGTATACGTTCATTAGGGAGAACCTGTAGTGTTCGATCTGAAGCCGACTGATCCGATTGATCCTAATCACCAGCATAGCCGCGAGCGAGATTTGCCACGCTGCATCATGTCCACCAGTGGCAGGAAATGCAGACGCTTCGATCAGAAACGGCAGCATCAGCGGCTTGCCGATGTATGCCACAGGAAGACCGAAACAATCGATCCTCACGATGATCCCCAGTCATTTTTCGCCTACGTAGACATATCAAGCATTGACCCGACAAGCAAGTCCATCTCTGCTCCCAAGTTGGTCAGAGGCAAAGACGCATCGAAACGTGCAAGACGGCTGGTTCGGAGCGGCGATGTTCTTGTTTCCACCGTGCGTCCGAAACTCAATGCGGTGGCTCTGGCGGTATGCTTGACTATCACCGATGTCTTCTCATTCGCTGCGTTATACGCATAGTCAACCTCATAGTTTGCCGGCTGCGGAGGAGTATAGGTCGAAAGCCGCCCTCGCGTGTCGTAAGTATACTGCGATATCCCCGACGCATCAACCATCTGCGTCTTTAACGACGAACCGCCGGCATACTGATAGCTCACATCCTCGCCTGAGATGGATATGCTTGACACAGGCCATACCGCAGTCGTGTAGTCATACTTAACCTTAGTTAATCTATTCAGCGAGTCAAACTCTAACGCCGTCACGCTGCCCTCGGTTATGTTGCCGCTTCCGTTCACCACACCAACCAGCTTCGCGACCATATTGCTGTTCACATCATATTGATAATACTCGTCCCACAGCAGCCGGGTTCCGCCGTTGACGGGGTTGACCATCTTCACCAGTCGACCGAGTTGGTCGTAGGTATATGTCGTCGGACGGCCGGTAGAGGCCGTTTCTCGGCCATTCTCGCAAGCCGTTTTTCTGGACACCTTTTCGGCGACCAAGTGTTGAGACAGCTTCGGGGTTTCCCGAAACAACGGAACGGGAGTATCCTGGGATTCTGTTTTGGGCGGATTACAAACCCCGCTCCAGCTTAGGCTCGAAATCTTCCGGCCACTTTGTCGTCGCATCCACGACAACATCATCAAGTTTGGCGTCGCCTAAAAAACCAACACCAGATAGGTCTGCCCCTCGCAGGTCGGCGTTACGAAAGATGGCGCCTTTAACAACACCGGCCAGCTTCGCGCCACGCAGATCGGCGTTAGTGAAATCGACATCTGTCAGATTGTCCCCGAGACGAGCGCCTCTAAGGTCGGCATTGCGAAAGCTGGCACCCTTACAGTCCGCTCCCGACATAAAGAAGCCGCCGTCTAATCTGAAATCTTCACCCTGCAGGCTCGCATTTCTGAGATCAGCCTTATCTAATCTAGCGCTTCTGAGGTTCGCTCCAAGCATATACACATTCATAAGCTTAGCTTGGGTTAGATCTGCTCCCTGCAGATCAGCGCCACGCCAACCATACCACGGGTCATTAGAAACCTTGACCGGTCCGAAATTGGCATCATCAGCCTTTACGTTTTTCAAGCATGCTCCTGTCAGGTTCGCACCGCTTAATATGGCCCTGGTAAGGTCGGCTCCGGAGAGATCTTCCTTCGCAAGATTTGCGAGTGGCAGGTTGGCTCGTGCCAGCTTGGCTCCAGCCAGATGACCGCGCCTGGCTCCTTTTTCGCTGAGCATACGATCAGTTTTGTTAGCGCAGCCGGTGCAGGTAAAGCACGAAAACACGATCATTGCACAGAAGCTAATTCTTAGCATATCCATTACATAGCGCATCATATCGCCTCCTGCTCTAGTATCATAGTATGCTTATAAGGTAATCTGCAATTGCGCCCAACGCCACATCGCTGATCTTTGAAGGAAGTAGGCACTTGTAGAAATTCATAGCACAAGCACTGCCTGATGGCCGCTTGATGCATTTTTTTTCACACTCATCTTGGCATTTAACTAGAACACTGCTGGGAATCGTTATAGGTCCCGGCAAGCCGGGATCAATAGCGACTAAAATGATATTGCGAACGTCACTATTTACGGCTCAAGCGTTGCAGCATTGCATGCAGCCGCCGCCTTTGCCCTTGCAGTTGACTGTATTAGGGTTGAGACCTCTACAGCTGTTCCTGATGTCACTTGGACTGAGACCCTAGGGATCAACTCGCACACCGGGGCGGCCATCACAGTATGTATAGGACTGCAAATTGCGACGATGGGCGACACCATCTACCGAGCAAAAACTACTTATGTATGGATTATAGAACCTGACTCCAACTTGCATCAGCCCAAACCCCGGCTCCTGCCAGTGTGTGTAATAACCCAATTCACCCACATACTGATACGGCTGATCTACAGAACCTGCACGCCGATTATGCGAGAGCAGCGAGCCGTAGGCGTCGTAGGCGTATTCATCGGTTACGTTTCCGCTACCGTCAGTAAGCAGTCTCGTCGAACCAAGCTGGTCGAAGTGGTAATAGCTCGTGTTTGAGCCTGAAACGCGGGATATCAGGCTGCCATTCGGTTCTCGAATATAGTATAGGCTATCTTCTTTTATCACAGCCGGAATACCTGCCGTCGTGTCGTAGACGAAGGTGTGGTCTACTGAGTTCCCAGAGAACCCAACCCGGTTCTTGTCCGCGTCCCACATGTTCGTCAGCGTCTTGCCGTTGAACTCGGCAGTGGACAGAAGGCCATCGGGAGTGTAAGTGTAGCTCTTAATCACCTGATTTCCCGCCGCGTTCTTCTCATATTGCAGGCTCCCGTCGGGGTAGTATGCGTAAGTGTGCATCCCGGGCCAACTCATAAGCTGGTCCGCTGCATTGTAAACCATCGGGTTCGGATCGGCAGGAGGATTTAGTCGGTTGCCTACCCAGTCGTAGCTATAAGGCCCGCCCGCAGGCTGCTCCGGCACAGGATTCGGAGGAACAGCAGCGATCAGACGATTGTTGGCGTCGTAACCATACTGCCATTTACCGACCGAATCGGTTATCGACAGCGGATTTCCGACAGCATCGCGAGCATAGACTATCGAGTTCGTCAGCTTAGGATCAGTTGCCGGTACGGGTGCGCCGCCGGCCATTTTGTAGTGAGTGATAGCGCTCATCATATACCGCGCGTCCCTTTGAGAATAAGTATAATCCGTATATGTGCCGTTGCCGTTGATCTGCCGGGTCCTGTTCCCGACCTCATCATAGGAGTATTCGGCTATCGTGTCTCCATTATACTTCACATTCTTTAGCCAGCCATTGGCGAAGCGCCTACCATATCGCCAGCTTAGCCGGGCCATTGGCGTGGCCGGTATAGACAGCCAGTTCATCCGGTCTCATAGCCTGCTTCTTCAATTTAACTTCTGATTCCCCGTCCAGATAGCATCAGTGCGCCGGGCCGTTTCGGGAAAGGAGAGGCTGTATCAAAAACATCTACGAGCCACTCCAGGTTACCCGCCGCCCGTTGCTCTATGGACACGTTAGGAAGTCATGCCAGCTTAGCCGCTCGAAAGCGGCGTCGATCCGGGTCGACGGATGACGGGCCCGCTCATTGCAGCTTACGGAGATCCGGCGGCTTCCCCTGCTGGCCTATTATTTTTGAGACAGCTTCAGGGTTTCCCGAAACAACGGAACTAGGCATACGATATCAAGAGCGTACGAAATATGTCCTGCTCACAAACCCTTTTTCGTCCACGTGTACCCATAAACAACACGATGGCCAGATGCTACCATAACGCACTATTCTGCCCGTCTGGAATCTCCGAAGACTCCTGGGGATGTAGTTTACAGAAGCAGCGGATTTCGCTGTCCAGATTCCGCGAGGAGGCTCTCCCCAAGCCTGCGTAGCTTCCGGTAAAGTCATTCCTGTCTGCACTACCAATCTCAACTCGTGGTCCCTAATGAAATAATTCTGCCTTATAGCCGCCAGACTAAGCACAGCGAGCCAGAATATCAGAAATAGCACGCCGATGGCATATGTTAGTCTCTTTGTAGTCACTGTGGTTTGTACCTCCCTGTTCTATTTCGAAGGTGATTCAGAACATCGGCACAGCCTTGACGACAAGTCTTAGAGGTATAAGATGCCGCTATACCCAATGTCTGTGCATTCTTATCTTCTGGGTCATTGTTTGACCAAAATCTCTCAATGGCCCTGCCGATCATATCTTCTGTAATTGGAAACATGGGGCAATACCGAAGAACACCAAAGCAACGTGCCACACGACACGCAAAGAAGCAATGAGCTAGCTTATCGTCACCTTGTGATCCACCTGGTGGGTAATGTATGCGATCTGCTTCCTTAAAGGCCTTATTTATACAACTTATAGGATCTTCTAATTTACCCGACGGGTCTACATAAGACAGAGAGGCATTGCTAACATACGAGTACGCGGTTACGTTTTCTCTTTGGATTGGGTCCCTACTGGTAAACCTCCCCACCTCCGCATCATAAAACCTAACCCCAAGCTGCAACAATTCGAACTCCGGCTCTTGCCAACATGTATAGTAACCCAACTCACCCACATACTGATACGGCTGGTCTACAGAACCAGCACGGCGATTATGCGAGAGCAGCGAGCCGTAGGCATCGTAGGCGTATTCGTCCGTGACCGTGCCGCTACCATCCGTCAGCAGCCTGGCCGAGCCGAGTTGGTCGAAGTGGTAATAGCTCGTGTTTGAGCCTGAAACGCGGGTTATCAGGCTGCCATTCGGTTCTCGAATATAGTATACGCTATCTTCTTTTATCACCGCCGGAATACCTGCCGTCGTGTCGTAGACGAAGGTGTGGTCTACTGAGTTCACAGAGAACCCAACCCGGTTCTTGTCCGCGTCCCAAGTGTTGATCAGAGTCTTGCCGTTGAACTCGGCTGTGGACAGAAGGCCATCGGGAGTGTAGGCATAGCTCTTAATCACTTGATTCCCCGCCGCGTTCTTTTCATATTGCAGGCTGCCGTCAGGGTAGTAGGTGTAAGTGTGCATCCCCGGCCAACTCATAAGCTGGTCCGCTGCATTATAGACCATCGGGTTCGGATCGGCAGGAGGATTTAGTCGGTTGCCTACCCAGTCGTAGCTATAAGGCCCGCCCGCAGGCTGCTCCGGCACAGGATTCGGAGGAACAGCAGCGATCAGACGATTGTTGGCGTCGTAACCATACTGCCATTTACCGACCGAATCGGTTATCGACAGCGGATTTCCGACAGCATCGCGAGCATAGACTATCGAGTTCATCAGCTTAGCATCAGTCGCCGGTACGGGTGCGCCGCCGGCCATTTTATAGTGAGTGATAGCGCTCATCATATACCGCCCTTATGTCACGGTGAAAAATATCATACGCACGTGACCGCGCTCATCGAAGTAAATAAACGTCAGTTTCATTAAGCTACTATAGACCCAAACTTCTTGCTCGCCTTTTGGAGGAGGAGGCGGTTGCGCTCCATAGTCGCTCATGTCCTGACTCGGCAAAATGATGTTCCCAGGCTCGCCCAGAGCTGAGCGAACATCGTGTTTGCTAAACCCGACAAACAGATCATAAGAGCGAGACTTAGTGAGGGCTAGGTAGCCGCATGTCAGAACCAGTAAGATAATAATCACAATCAATATTCGGGGCTTCATCGTACCCTCCGTCTTTGCAACTGATCAAGGCAGCATTGTCCGCACTTGCCATTGTAATCATGAGCTGCTGAACGCCATGCACAGTCCAAGCCGACCAAACCTGCTTCGACATCAGCCTGCTCGTAGCGTCCGCCCAAGTATTCCCACAAGATGAACAGCAGCCTCATAATATTGGCCTCAGCAACTAAACCTAAGCAACGCTTAATGCGACATGCCAGGAGGCAATGAGCAAGTTTGTCATTACCTTTTATATCTCCTTTGCCTTCATTTGCTTCATTTGCGGCCACCCAAGCCATACGTAAGCAGTACGTTTCATAGCACAAATATGCGATTCCTGCGGCAGCTAAAACCGGCATCCAAGCGATCTCACCGCTTGGATCAACGTATGAGTGTGGCGAACAATTACAATAGGCATAGCGACTCGTGTCTACTAAGGAGTGAATCGGATCCCTCTGCGTAAACCCTCCTACCTCCGCATCATAAAACCTCACCCCAAGCTGCAATAATCTGAACTCAGGTTCCTGGTAATGTGTGTAATAACCCAACTCACCTACGTACTGATACGGCTGGTCTACAGAACCTGCACGGCGATTATGCGAGAGCAGCGAGCCGTAAGCATCGTAGGTGTATTCGTCCGTGACCGTGCCGGTGTTATTGCTCAGCAGCCTGGTCGAGCCGAGTTGGTCGAAGTGGTAATAGCTCGTGTTTGAGCCTGAAACGCGGGCTATCAGGCTGCCATTCGGCTCTCGGATGTAGTATACGCTATCTTCTTTTATTACAGCCGGGATACCTGCCGACGTGTCGTAGACGAAGGTGTGGTATACTGAGTTCACGGAGAACCCAACCCGATTCTTGTCAGCGTCCCATATGTTCATTAGATCACTGCTGTTCAAATTCTTATAAAGTAAAGCTGATGTCATAGAAAATCCCGTGCCAATAAGCCTGCAAGAATTGGAGGGACGATGATTCCGCACAGCATGACGGCAATCCCAACAATAACCGTCAGATTTCTGCGAGGAATACTACCTAAAGCAATGGATGCGACCAGCCACAAGAAAGCCGTGAGCGTGAAGCTTAATGCATAACCCTTCGTGCCGACCATAGATATCTTTATCATCTTGGCGGCAACCACAAACGCTATCAATGTGAAAACAAGACCAGCGAGAGAAAATAAGCGAGTCTGTTCCCTATGAATCTGTGTTATCATCTGAGCTCCCACGCTAATCATAAGAAAAGAAAGCCCCTGCAATATTGGACCAGCGAGTGGCGGACACACGAAATTCAGGAATACGATATATATAAATCTCAAAAGGGCAAGACCCATCCCTACGGGCACAATCAGTAAGAATGCTGCTGAAGAGATACCAGTTTTGACAGCTTTGGAAACAGATGCGTTCAATGCGCCCCTCCTGGATACGAATGTACTGGTTGGGCAGCAGGCAGATGCCAATGACCAGTGCGTACACGATTTGTGCAACCCTTGAGGCACTCTCTTCCTGAGTCGCGTTTTTTGCATGGATTCATCGGTGGAGCTTGATCCCAAACGAATAGCCCTTCCGCGTTATTTGCAAGGTCCATAGGCCCAGTGATGGGGTTCCAATTGTACTTCTCGTGATTGTTTGTCACCTCAACAGCAACAGACCTACCACACCTTGCTGCCATAAGACAGGTTAACGTGCAGTGCATAATGGCGTTCTCCCAACTGTTGTTCCATGGCCTACGAGGCCCGTAGACCCGTTGCACTATTTCCATTGCTTCGTTCCTTGCTCTCATCGCACAATAGGTTGCCAAATAACCAACGGCTGCAATATCGGCGTCTATCTCTCGAGGGTTGGGACTGCCAACTCTAGGAAGCCGAACTATGATATCCCCGACGCTTTGAGCATTAACAGGGTTATTTGAGGCGAAAGTATAAGGTGAACCGTGTTGCGTAAATCTTCCAATCTCCGCACAATAAAACCTTTTTCGGAACTGCGATAAATCAAACTCTGAATCTTGGTAATGGGAGCAGAGTCCAGCTTTCCCAAGAAAAAGATACGGCTGGTCTACAGAACCTGCGCGGCGATTATGCGAGAGCAGCGAGCCGTAAGCATCGTAGGCATACTCGTCTGTGACGGTCCCATCGGCATCCGTCAGCAGCCTCGTCGATCCGAGTTGGTCGAAGTGATAATAGCTCGTGTTCGAGCTTGAAACGCGGGTTATCAGGCTGCCATTTGGTTCCCGAATATAGTATACTTCGTCCTCTTTTACCACCGCTGGAATGCCTGCTGTCGTGTCGTAGACGAATGTGTGGTCTACTGAGTTCACAGAGAACCCAACCCGGTTCTTGTCAGCGTCCCAAGTGTTGGTCAGAGTCTTGCCGTTGAACTCGGCTGTGGACAGAAGGCCATCGGGAGTGTAGGCATAGCTCTTAATCACTTGATTCCCCGCCGCGTTCTTTTCATATTGCAGGCTGCCGTCAGGGTAGTAGGTGTAAGTGTGCATCCCCGGCCAACTCATAAGCTGGTCCGCTGCATTATAGACCATCGGGTTCGGATCGGCAGGAGGATTTAGTCGGTTGCCTACCCAGTCGTAGCTATAAGGCCCGCCCGCAGGCTGCTCCGGCACAGGATTCGGAGGAACAGCAGCGATCAGACGATTGTTGGCGTCGTAACCATACTGCCATTTACCGACCGAATCGGTTATCGACAGCGGATTTCCGACAGCATCGCGAGCATAGACTATCGAGTTCGTCAGCTTAGGATCAGTTGCCGGAACGAGTACGCCGCCGGCCATTTTGTAGTGAGTGATAGCGCTCATCATATACCACGCGTCCGTTTGAGAATAAGTATAATCCGTATACGTGTCGTTGCCGTTGCTCTGCCGGACCCTGTTGCCGACTGCATCGTTCCTCTTGTTCAATCTAGGGCTTACTCCGGCCTGTGCTGGAGTAAGGCGGGTGGTTCGACTTTTCGCCTTTCTCGATCGTATTGGCAGGTGCGGATGAAGAATTGCTGCGTGTCTTGAGTTCGTGAACGTGATAACTGAGTTCATGAATGCGATTTATCAGAATCTCCGTCTCCGTGTACACTCTCGATTCTATAAAGCAGTACAAACAACTGCTAATAGCAACGCATAGCAAAAGTATAAGCACGCCCTTAGTAATAGCGAAGGGAATCTCAACACGCCAGTTCTTCGACACCCCATATCCGGTAAAGATTCCCGCCGTCAGGAACAACACGGCAACTACAATGGCATTGGCGGCTAGCACAACAGGCTGAACAGTGGGCATAATAAGTGTACTATAGCTATCCACATAGACAGCCACGGGAGACAAATAACTATAATCCACTAATGATTTGACTACGTAAACCGTTAACCCAATGCTAAGGCTGAAAATAGTGATTGCACGACGTCTAATTACGGAAGCTCCCAGCGTTGTCGCCACGGCGCTTGAAGTAAAAATGCCGAGGGGAAAAACAAGCGCAAGCGCCGGAGATTGATAGCCGCTGGAACCCCAAAAAAGATCATAAAGAATGCTGAAGAAATATTCCCAACCAGAAAGAACAGCATAAGTCAAGACGCCAAGCAGTATTGCGCCTATAATCTCTTTTCGCCCACCAATATTCATTTTATTGACTCCCTGTGTGTTGTCCGCTTATGTTGCCGCAACCCGGAATGATTATGAATCCCCAGCATGCGTTGGCATTGGCGGCAATGCCTGCGCATGCGTGTATTAGCTCATGCAAAATAGTACAGTACTCATAAGCACATTCTGGTGAGGTGCTGATCTTAATATTGCGACTTACTGTTGCACCACATATCGGCTTACCAGTCTCGGTTCTGGACACCGTTTTCCTGCTACACTTGATATTAACTATAACATCACACGTACTGAGTGCTGCTCCAGGATACTGTTCATCGACAAGAGGTATATATTGTTTTATTAGGCGCTCTGTAAAAATGAGCCACCTGTTACCCATTTGATCGGTGCAAGTGGTGTCCCATTTGAGCGAAGGGGATAATCCTGATGGGTCAGCTAACATCGTGGGGTCAGCATCTGCATATAGATACGGCGATAGTCTTTCGCGCGTTAGGCTGTCTCTCTGCTCAAAACTCCCTATCTCCGCATCATAAAACCTCACCCCAAGCTGCAATAATCTGAACTCAGGTTCCTGATAATGTGTGTAATAACCCAACTCACCCACATACTGATACGGCTGGTCTACTGACCCTGCACGCCGATTATGCGAGAGCAGAGAGCCGTAGGCGTCGTAGGCGTATTCATCGGTTACGTTTCCGCTACCGTCAGTAAGCAGTCTCGTCGAACCAAGCTGGTCGAAGTGGTAGTAGCTCGTGTTTGAGCCTGAAACGCAGGTTATCAGGCTGCCATTCGGTTCGCGGACATAGTATACGTTATCTTCTTTTATCACCGCCGGAATACCTGCTGTCGTGTCGTAGACGAAGGTGTGGTCTACCGAGTTCACAGAGAACCCAACCCGGTTCTTGTCCGCATCCCAAGTATTCGTCAGCGTCTTGCCATTGAATTCGGCAGTAGAAAGAAGGCCATCGAGAGTGTAGGTGTAGGTCTTAATCACTTGATTCCCCGCCGCGTTCTTTTCATATTGCAGGCTGCCGTCAGGGTAGTAGGTGTAAGTGTGCATCCCCGGCCAACTCATAAGCTGGTCCGCTGCATTATAGACCATCGGGTTCGGATCGGCAGGAGGATTTAGTCGGTTGCCTACCCAGTCGTAGCTATAAGGCCCGCCCGCAGGCTGCTCCGGCACAGGATTCGGAGGAACAGCAGCGATCAGACGATTGTTGGCGTCGTAACCATACTGCCATTTACCGACCGAATCGGTTATCGACAGCGGATTTCCGACAGCATCGCGAGCATAGACTATCGAGTTCGTCAGCTTAGGATCAGTTGCCGGTACGGGTGCGCCGCCGGCCATTTTGTAGTGAGTGATAGCGCTCATCATATACCGCGCGTCCCTTTGAGAATAAGTATAATCCGTATATGTGCCGTTGCCGTTGATCTGCCGGGTCCTGTTCCCGACCTCATCATAGGAGTATTCGGCTATCGTGTCTCCATTATACTTCACATTCTTTAGCCAGCCATTGGCGAAGTAATCATAAGTCACGTCGTACGTCGTAGCCGTGCCGTTCGTGATCTTGACTTGTGTCTTCTGGCCGGCATCGTTGTAATCATACTCCACGTAATATCCGGAATCAAGGCCAATCGGCGGCTTGTAGGTCTTCAGCCGACCCCGGTAGTCATAAGTATACTCGCTCTCACCGGAGCTATCTGCCATAGATGTCCTCAGCGTACTGCCGACGCGGGCAACGTAGATTGGCCACTCATAGTCGATCGGCTGTTCGTAAGTATATGTTACATCAGCTCTATGCGTCGGGAGGCTTTTTGGCCCGACGCATAGAAAAACTCAGATTCCCAAGCAGCCAGCAATAATCACCGCAAAAAAGTACACTACCATGTGCGACGACAGAGCTATACCTACGGCTGGTAACAGGCGCGTCTTGGCCTTCAGCAGGACAACACACAGTATTATGTTTGGCCAAACGCCACATGGCTCCGGCCCGAACATATTGTGTTGAAGAAACCACCGAGCATCGCATCTTGCGGCCCAATAGCCAATAACAATAGCTACTGCAGCATACAAGCTCATAACCCAAAACCCACGATATCCGGCTCTCAGAACGAACATGGCAATTGTTGCACTTATCAGAAGCGCCAAGATTGAACCAATATTGATCATCCAAAGGTCCAACATAGCTTTCATAGACTCCTTTGCAGAAGAGAGGCCAGGATGCGATGACGAGGTGATGTCACTTCCCTGCGGGAGTACCCCTGCTCTGAAATATGCACCAAGGATGCGGAAATCGGCGGATTACCTATTTTAACAGACCACTCCCACCCGGAATCGAGCGAATCGACGCGTATGCTGCAAGCTAATCCATGAGCAACAAAGTCCATAGAGTCTTCGTCGATATGCTTGATAGGCCGCGAGATGCGCAACGCTGTCAAGGCTGGATATTTGCCCTGGTCGATGCATCTGCTTGAGGAAACTGCGATATCCTGACATATTTTTTCGCAGTATTTTTGGGTGAATATAATATCCCAAGTCACCCGAGCGTACAATGCGGTGAACGCACAAACGGTAATCACGACAGCAATTACACCCATAGTTCTCTTTGACGTCATAGTGTTCTTGATCCAATCATCGGCCAGCCTACAACATCTAGGTAATCATTATATAGAGTGGCTGGCTGCCGCTTGCCGCACAAATCGCCGCAGAAATAACGCCAGGCATTGTGCGCAACATTGTCGATTTTTCCGTGAAATGAGGCACTTTCCCCCCGATGATCCCTTTTAGAACCCCACCAAAACACGTGAAATATTTCATGCAAGACAGTTCCACAGTCAGTATTATTGTTCTGTGGCCATATCCTAACTTGGAGTCCCCAATGCCACGGGTTTGTTACGAACCGCGTATCCCCATTTGCATCGTCCGAATTTGTCCCGTCGCATACATAGAACTCGGATTTCGCTAATGTGGCATTACTCAATGCTGGCCCTCCAGAGAATGGCAAACACTTCCTTGCTTTGTTTACGCACTTTCCGATGTAGTTGCTGTCATCGGTAGGGTTAACTTTGTGGCATTTCAATCCTGAAGGATCAACAAATAAATACGGTTTTCCATCCGCATAGAGGTATACTGATGTATCATCACTTGCGAATATATCAGCTTGCTCAAACCTCCCCACCTCCGCATCGTAAAACCTAACCCCAAGCTGTAATAATCCAAACCCCGGCTCTTGATAGTGAGTATAGTATCCCAACTGTCCCACGCACTGATACGGCTGGTCTACAGAACCTGCACGGCGATTATGCGAGAGCAGCGAGCCGTAGGCGTCGTAGGCGTATTCATCGGTTACGTTTCCGCTACCGTCAGTAAGCAGTCTCGTCGAACCAAGCTGGTCGAAGTGGTAGTAGCTCGTGTTCAAGCTTGAAACGCGGGTTATCAGGCTGCCATCCGGTTCTCGAATATAGTATACGCTATCTTCTTTTATCACCGCCGGAATACCTGCTGTCGTGTCGTAGACGAAGGTATGGTCTACTGAGTTTACAGAGAACCCGACCCGGTTCTTGTCCGCATCCCATATGTTCGTCAGAGTCTTGCCATTGAACTCGGCAGTGGAGAGCAGGCCATCGGGAGTATAGGCGTAGCTCTTAATCACCTGATTTCCCGCCGCGTTCTTCTCATATTGCAGGCTCCCGTCGGGGTAGTATGCGTAAGTGTGCATCCCGGGCCAACTCATAAGCTGGTCCGCTGCATTGTAAACCATCGGGTTCGGATCGGCAGGAGGATTTAGTCGGTTGCCTACCCAGTCGTAGCTATAAGGCCCGCCCGCAGGCTGCTCCGGCACAGGATTCGGAGGAACAGCAGCGATCAGACGATTGTTGGCGTCGTAACCATACTGCCATTTACCGACCGAATCGGTTATCGACAGCGGATTTCCGACAGCATCGCGAGCATAGACTATCGAGTTCGTCAGCTTACTATCAGTCGCCGGTACGGGTGTGCCGCCGGCCATTTTGTAGTGAGCGATAGCGCTTATCATATACCGCGCGTCCGTTTGAGAATAAGTATAATCCGTATACGTGCCGTTACCGTTGATCTGCCGGGTCCTGTTCCCGACCTCATCATAGGAGTATTCGGCTATCGTGTCTCCATTATACTTCACATTCTTTAGCCAGCCATTGGCAAAGCGCCTACCATATCGCCAGCTTAGCCGGGCCATTTCCGTGCACGGTATAGACAGCCAGTTCATCCGGTCCCGCAGCTTGCTTCAGCCACTTCACATCTCGTTCTTTCAGATAGCATCAGTGCGTCGGGTCGTTTCGGGAAAAGGGAGGCTGTCTCAAAAGTCCCTGAACAGAATATTCTGGTCAGGTTCTGGACGTTCCAGAAGTCCAAAAAGTCGCGAGAGGCCACTTCTCGACCATTTTCGCAAGCCGTTTTTCAGAATGCGCTTCCGCCAATGGCTTTTGAGACAGCTTCGGAGTTTCCCGAAACAACGGAATTACTATCTAAAACTATAGCCCGCATTTTGGAGCTTCCCGTCCTCCGTTGAAAAATAAAGGCTAACATATTCAGCGCCTGAGAATACCAGTTGGATAACGTGGTCCCCTTTGACAACGTTAGGACTCGAAGTTGCCGTTTCCTTGCTATTCCATAAACGTTGAGCATCAGTCCAATTGAGCTTTCTCGATAAAACAATGTTTCGGTTGGAATATCTCAGTACAACTCGAAAATCAGCGCTGTAATTACTCTCGAATGTATCAAACGCAAAGCCAACACTGGCAACCTTGTCGTCCTGCGTCCAGCCCACACTTGCATAAACGCCAGAGAAATAGTCTGTCCACGGCGAGCCTGTGGGATCGCGGGGGCGTAATGGAGGTCCCAGAATTTCAATCACTTCTGCACGCGTCATGCCCTTATTGATTGGGCCAACAGAAGTCAAATTGGTGTCTATCGGTCCGCCAATAACCACCGGGACTGATCGTATATGGCATCTAATCAGAAGTCCCAGAATAATTAAAAATGCCGTTATAAAAAGGATTGATTTATATGCTCTAACCAGTCTCACGGTCAATTCCCCCGCCTGACGTCAGGTAACACATAGAGGTCGCCGTTGTGCGCCTTGTTCAAACACCCTCGCTCGCAATTCTGACCGTTAACGGCAATCTTTCTCCCAATCTCATCATTCGCAAGATCCATCGGGCTTTCAATATCATCCCAACTCCCGCCTGCCCACCAAGCACTATTCAGCTCATGGTCGATAACGCCGGAATTATAGGCTCTAGCACCGCAGTCTCTCATTACAGTGCATGCCCATAAGCAATGCCGGAATGCATCGCCTACACCATTATGCAAAGTAGCATGCGGGAAGAGCCGTCGCGCAGCCGCTAGCGCATTATCCGCACTGTTTTTGACACAAAAGCCGCCAAAACAGAGGCCAGCCCAGCCATGTCGTTTTGGCTTAGGTTGCCGATACCACCAATCACCAGGTTTTAGCACTATCATGCCAGTCGGATCAGAGGCTCTAGTGGGCTTACAATCAACATATATATACTGTGAAACACCACTACTTCCTACTAAATCTCGTTGGTCAAACCCTCCCACCTCCGCATCATAAAACCTGACCCCAAGCTGTAATAATCTGAAACCCGGCTCCTGCCAATGGGTATAATATCCAAGCCGCCCAACATACTGATACGGCTGGTCTGCAGAACCTGCGCGCCGATTATGCGAGAGCAGGGAACCGTAGGCATCGTAGGCGTACTCGTCGGTTACATTTCCACTACCGTCAGTAAGCAGCCTGGTCGAGCCAAGCTGGTCGAAGTGGTAATAGCTCGTGTTTGAGCCTGAAACGCGGGCTATCAGGCTGCCATTCGGTTCGCGGACATAGTATACGTTATCTTCTTTTATCACAGCCGGAATACCTGCCGTCGTATCGTAAACGAATGTGTGGTCTGCAGAGTTTACAGAGAACCCAACCCGGTTCTTGTCCGCGTCCCAAGTGTTGGTCAGAGTCTTGCCGTTGAACTCGGCTGTGGACAGAAGGCCATCGGGAGTGTAGGCATAGCTCTTAATCACTTGATTCCCCGCCGCGTTCTTTTCATATTGCAGGCTGCCGTCAGGGTAGTAGGTGTAAGTGTGCATCCCCGGCCAACTCATAAGCTGGTCCGCTGCATTATAGACCATCGGGTTCGGATCGGCAGGAGGATTTAGTCGGTTGCCTACCCAGTCGTAGCTATAAGGCCCGCCCGCAGGCTGCTCCGGCACAGGATTCGGAGGAACAGCAGCGATCAGACGATTGTTGGCGTCGTAACCATACTGCCATTTACCGACCGAATCGGTTATCGACAGCGGATTTCCGACAGCATCGCGAGCATAGACTATCGAGTTCGTCAGCTTACTATCAGTCGCCGGTACGGGTGTGCCGCCGGCCATTTTGTAGTGAGCGATAGCGCTTATCATATACCGCGCGTCCGTTTGAGAATAAGTATAATCCGTATACGTGCCGTTACCGTTGATCTGCCGGGTCCTGTTCCCGACCTCATCATAGGAGTATTCGGCTATCGTGTCTCCATTATACTTCACGTTTTTCAGCCCGCCATTGACGAAGTAGTCATAAGTCACGTCGTATGCAATGTTTACGCCGTCTGTGATGCTTAGTCTCGTCTTTATTCCGACATTGTTGTAATTATACTCAACAAAATACCCGAAATCAAGGCCAATCGGTGGCTTGTAGGTCTTCAGCCGACCCCGGTAGTCATAAGTATACTCGCTCTCACCGGAGCTATCGGCCATAGATGTCCTCAGCGTACTGCCGACGCGGGCAACGTAGATTGGCCACACATAGTCGATCGGCAGTTCGTAGGCGTATGCTACATCATCTCTATGCATCGGGTATAAAACCTCCCGAAGTATAACCAAAGAGTCTTTAGTGCTTAGGTAGTGCTTGCTCCGGTGCGTCTTGCTTCGGAATGAAACGGTTGTACGGATATTCAATGCGACCTATGTAAATGCCCCGTCCAGATGCCACGCGACCGCCCAGTTTGCAGACCCTATGTCCGTCAACTGTAAGAATATCTTCTTCAGACATAGGCTTCACTGTGGAGGCTATGCGCGGCGATGCGGTAAATATCTCACCAACAACAAACCCACCGTGATTATTACGTAGCATTAGGAGCGTAATTCCGTGTTGAATATCAACCAGGTATTCACTATCCGGATCATGAAACCTAAGATAGGGTCCCGAATTGCCTTCCTGTGCATACCAGTACACGTTCACCGGCCAGGCACCGCCCGGATCGCCAGGAATCCAACGAGTCTGGCCTTTGAAGTGAGACGTCTCCAAGCAAACCTTTCGATTCCACTCAGCGCAAAGGATTTTTCTCAACCGAGCCATATAGATCACCGATCCCGATTCATCAGGAAGTGGAATTCTAGACTGCTTCCACAGAAAGAATCCAGAGATGATCCACCCTGCTAAAAACAGAACTATTACTGTTGTTACGAGACAGCCCCGAGACACCCATACCCGCCTACTTCTATGTCTGCTCTCGTTTACCTCGTCCCTCATAAGCAAATATCCTTTTGTTTTCCGTTGTATCAGAAAACCCTTTCTCGGAACGACGGAACATTCGTTATAGCGCGCTTGACCAGTCTATCCATTGTCTCGTGATCACGGTCAGCAATTTGGACATTGTCTTTCCTTTCAAGACCTGGATCGTATGCTCCATCAAAGCCTTGTTGTTTCGGGAAAGGGGTTTGTTATTTCGGGAAACCCTGAAGCTGTCCCAAAAACATCTACGAGCTTCGCTATCTCTTGGTACCATCTCATCCAGGCTCGGCGGCATCAGCCACATCTGGCCCGGGACTTGCGGCATATCCTTGAATCTCGGCATCACAATCACCTCTATAAAGGAGTTCGACACCAAGCCCACGAATTCATGCCTGCTGGCCTATTATTTTTGAGACAGCTTCAGGGTTACCCGAAACAACAATATCTTGAACTAAAATAGCTCATAAACATCAGAATCCCCGCATGCGCGAAATATGAATGATATATACCTGATATATCATCGTTTCACCATTGCAATACTGTGACACAGAACGTAATATGCGACTGGTAAAGCCCTCGGCCATTCAGGACAGCAATCCATACATCCGTATTACTGTATATTGCGGGAGGATCATGCTATGAACAAATGCACTTGGGCTAGTCTCGTTCTGCCCACTATCGTGTTGGTATTGTTACTCGCAGCGCCTGTTGCCTGTCAGGACGATCTTGCTGCTGTTGCTTTGTCGGAGGCGAAACTGCTGTTTGACGACGGCAACTACGATGGCGCATTGGCCATTCTTGACTGCGTCACGTCGGTCGATTCCCCAGTCTCTTCGTATGTGCTGGGACTGCTGGGTGACTGTTATCGTATTAAGCAGGAGTTTGCTAAAGCAATGCAGGCTTATGAATGCGCATTGAACAAGTCGCAAACTTCGGTTCAGACAGATGCGTTATCTGACCTGATGCCACGTCTGCATCGCGGCCTGATCACTTGCCACATCCGGCTTAAGAAGTGGGATGAGGTAGCCAACGAGATTGACGCGACCTCACTTGAGAATCCAACGTTTGCTCCCTGGTGGTACTATGCACAGGGAAAGCGTTTCTTGCGCTCCAATGACTTCAAAAACGGTGCAATTGCATTCGGCAAAGCGATCGACTTCTGTAAAGATAACCCCAGTCACGCAGTCCTCAGGGACTCGAAGCGCTACCGCGCTGAGTGCTACATTGGGACTCGTGAGTGGCAGAAAGCGGTAGACACTATCGTCGGGCTGGAGACGACATACAAAGACCTTGCCTCGACCTGGCATTACCTTAGGGGCCGGGCATTGCAGGGCCAAAACAAGAGTGCCGAGGCGATTGTCGAGTTTGAATCATCAGTCGTGGCAAGCGTAAAACCTGATACAGATCCTGATGTCAAACTAGCCAGGCAGCAACTTTCACAAATGTACCGATCCAGCGAGCAATGGGACAGCGCTATAGTTCATCTTCAGACTCTCCTCAATGACTATCCAAAGGAGGGTGCAGTCTGGGGCCTTGAGCTTGGCAAATGCTACATGGACTCCGGCAGGACGGATCAAGCCATTGCTGCATTTAAGAATATCATCGAGCACTTCCCGGATGCCAAGTGGAGAACTTGGGACGCTCATTTCTACCTCGCTGACTGCCTCTACACCCTGGACCGCGGGGAAGAGGCGCTGAAGATTCAGAAGGATTTCTATGAAGAGAGACCTCATCGCAATTCCGAGTATCTGATGACGACGGGTCGGACGTATCTCTACGCCGCAAACGATCCGGCAAAAGCACAGGAGTACTTCGAGAAGTTCCTGAGTCAATATCCACATGATCCAATTGCGCGTGGAGTGAAGCAGTGGTATGCGGTATGCCAATCACAGACCGGGCAGACCGCTAAGGCGATAGAAACTCTCACGGCGCTTCTGCCCGACTGCGAGACTGCAGAAGAGAAAGCGGAAACTCTTTTTAACCTGGCATACTGCAGCTATTGGGCCAAGGATTACGCGTTGGCTAGGGTGGACTTCGACAGGGCGTATGCGGAGAGCAAAATCGACAAATATACAGCCGCTGCGAAATACATGGTTGGGGACTGTTATGCAAAGCTCAATGACAAGATATCTGCCAGGATGGCTCTCGAAGGTCTTGCAGTAGAGTTCAAAGACACTAAGTGGGAGACGCTGGCTAAAGACCGAATTTCCAAGCTCTAGGAGAATGACGGAGGTGCGATGTGCCACAGTATGAGATGATCCGAAAGACAATTCTTGTGCTATGCCTGATCGGGACAGGTCTGGTAATGCTGCAGCAGTCTGCGGTGTGCTGTTGCAAAACAGAGTGCGGACCTGAATATATGATCAGCTCACCAATCAATCCTTGCCCTGGGTCGTTGGTGCATCACGCGATCTTGCGCAACTGTAAGGTCGTAGTGACGGATAACCCTTGCACGAAAATAGATGTCACCGAAACGGTTAGTTCATGGACCACGATCGCCACAGGCAGCTGGCGCCCTGAATGCGACCCGGGCGATGGCGGCGGCGGCGGAGGTGGCGGCAGCGGCGGAGGTGGCGGAGGTGGCGGAGGCAATGGCGGCAGCGGCGGAGACGGTGGTAGCGGCAATGGTGACCGCGATGATGGTTGCGCGCCTGATACGTGCTGTACTGATGGCTCCGGAGGCGGTTTCGGCAGCGGCTTCGGGCCTGGAGGATTGGGAGGCGGCTTTGGTGTCGCCTGGTAAGTCTGCTTCTTTCGCAGGTGATGAGTAGGAGGATGGTTATGGTAATGAGTCTTGTTCGACGAGCTTTTCTTGCAGTCATTTTACCAGTGGCAATGGTCAGCTTACTCGCGGTTTCAGCGTTTTGCGGGTGTGCAACGTGTGGTGGCTCGGATGCCGTTCCAGGAGTCGATGTGAACATGACTAACGGCACGACCAGTGTAATGCCGATCGTGGATTTCAATATGGGACCAGCCGCACCTGCACGCAGTGATGCCAAAAATATGCCTGGCGCGGGGAATGTCCGCAATCTCGGCACCCCTGCAAGCCCTTTGATAAAATGGGGTACTTCGAGGATCACCACTGACTCAGGTTCTGTGCTGATTGATGGTGTTATCGCTCCACACTGGAGTTGGAGCAGCACAACCAATTCGCTTACCACAGCCGACGGCAGAATCTACGCGTTCGATGATTCGAATGGGCTTTTGACCAGAATATCGGGTTCTGATGGCCTCAGGGTCAGCACGCTGGCGTATGATAGTCAAGGTCACGTGACACAGGCTTTCGACAGCTACGGCAACACTTGGACCTACGACGTTGATACGAGCGTGCCGGGACCGACCGGTGTGACGGATCCCGACGGCATAAAGCATGTAGCCATAAGCTATCACAATTTCGGAACGTATGGCGAAGGTCAATATAAGACCGTCAAGATCATGTATCTGGGACCGAACAACCAATGGGTAGAGCAGCAGAGCACGGACTATTCGTATGATAATCTGTCCAGGATCACATCGGTTGTCACCTCTGTGCCGGACTACTCCGAAGTGACCTCGACGACGAACATTACTTACTATCCAACCGATCAGGCTGGACTAACCCAACCGGTCCAGCGCGTCGAGAATGCAAAACTCAACTACGACGTGACCTACAGCTATTCTACCGAGAGCATCACGACTTCCGGCGGCGTCAACACTTATGGCGTAGTAACTCAGCGCAGGCGAGCGACCTACTCGTCTACAGGTACAGACACCGATGTTAGCGACCAAGTGACAAAGTACTACTATTATCGAGATGACAACGGCAAGAATACGTATATTTTTAGGACAGTCAAGCAAATCTACAACGGCAGTGCGTGGATAGACTACGCCACAACCGAGAATAGAATCTATCTCAGCGCCTCCGACACTCGATTCTCTGATGCGCCAGCCTATAATGAGAATCTTCAAGGCAAGGCATGGATGATGATCGATGCCCGAGGCAACGCCACTTCTTACGCTTATAATGCTGCTAATGGCAGAGTTAGCAGCATCACGTTGCCAACTGGCCATTATGCTCAGTACTGGTACAACAACAACAATCAGGGGCCATATGTGGTCAAGGTGAGGGATGCGCGTGGGAAGTACACACAATATGTGCGCGATGCCAACCATCCGTCTCTGGTCACCGAAGCGCAGGTGAGCGACGACGGCACGAACTGGACCACTATCAAGCAGACCTTATACTATTCCACCCCCAGCCAGAAGGAGGGGTTGGTCTATCAGGTGACCGTACCAGACATCGAAGGCTCCGATGACATGGTGACGACATACGATTACTCCGAAATTATTGACTTGACTACCTACTATCGACCCTCGCCGACTAAGGAGACCTATTCGTGGTGGAATGGAACGACCTACGAGGATAAGTCTAGCACCTCAAGCTACTACGCCGACGGGCGGCTGAGATGGTCGAAAGATGCTCTCGGCAATGAGACTGATTTCTCTTATGATGTCCAGGGCAGGCTCGTGGATACCTGGCTGCCTGCCGATTTGTCGGACACCGGTACTGTTGAGAGCTGCGACTCCGCAACCATATCCGATGGCACGAAATCTTGGCTGCCCGGTCAGTTGGCGGGTATGGCAATCGAGATTACCGCTGGTGATGATATGGGGAGCAGATACCGCATAGCATCCAACACTGGCACTGACATCTCAGTGGTTGGTACATTGCCAGACGTCACGGGCCTCGCCTATGCGGTTCGGCCGTACAACGAGTCTCACTACATGCCCTGCTGCGGATTGATTGACGAGTGGCGAAACGAGCGCGGTAACAAAACTTACGTGAGCTATGATGACAGCGGCCACGTAACAGAGGGCCGAAACGACATAACCGGCCCTAGTAGCAGTCATCCATTTATCAAATACACGTACAATGACCTCGGCCAAAAGACCGAGATGATAACCTACAAAAGCAGCGATGATTCGACGGGCCGGAGGACGTTATACACCTACGACCAGCTTGGCCGGCTGACGAAGCTTGTGAATCCCGACAGCGATGGGACTCGCCTTCTATGGGACGAGTACTACCAATACGACGCTAACGGAAATCTGGTTGCGCAATTAGTTGGTGTCGTGGACGAAACCGGGAACGTGACTGCAGGGAGGGTGACCGCATATAAGTATGATTCTCTGAACAGGGTGACTGAGGTGAAGAACGACTACTCCGCCTCCAGATGGCCGATAGCAAGCATACTGATCTCGAGCGAGAGCGTGAGCTATCAGTACGAGGGTGGCTCGTCACTCAAGACGCAGATGCTTGACGAGTCGGGGACATCGAGCTACACATACGATACGCAAGGTAGAGTCACCTCTTATTCGTCGCCGCAGCCGGAGAACTACAGGGTTCTGTACAGCTACAATGCTGCGGGCGAGAAGACGTCGCTCGTTCTGCAATATAACGACAGCGGGTGGGTGAACAAGTATCGGATGTTATACGCCTATTTCAAGAACGGGTGGCTCAGGCAAGTGAAAGGCCAGGAGTGGCCCGGGAACTGGAGCGACGTCACTCAGTCTGACTACACCTACGACGAAGTGGGCAGGTGCACAGCACTCAATAGCGGGAGTGGTCTTGATGTGCAAAGCGCGTACGCTTACAACGCACGGGATGACATTAAGACAATCCGTCACCTGAACCCCGCTAGGACCGTGGTGGACTATGAGCTAGCTTACACTCGGGACGGAGCAGGCAATCCCATTGCCGTGGATCACTCAGGCGATTACTGCCCGCCAGTCTACAAAGGGAAGAGATTGATATATGCCTATGACGATGCTGGCCGGCTTACTCAACAAACGTTGGAGAACGGGATTACTAGCCAATGGGCCTACGACTGGGTAGGCAACCGCGATCCGCTGTCGAATGTTTACAACGAGGCCGATATGCTCAACAAAGACGTCGGCTACGAGTATGACTATTTTGGCAATGTGGAGTATACGCCAAACAACACGGCCGTTCCCAGGGCCCGTTTCTACTATGACGACGATAACCTGGTCTCGCAAGTGGATGACGTCACCGAAGATGGAACAACTAGCACGACCATGACCTGGGACGCAGACAAGCACCGGGTCAAGCTGCAGCGGGGGAACCGCTACTGGCAATTCATCTATGATCCGACTGTAAGTAATCCATCAGTTCTGATGTCTATCACCGACAATGGAAACATGACTTTCTTCTTCCGGGAACCCGATGGTGAGCTTCTTTCGAGTTGCAGTTTGAATCAGGTGCGTTATTACAACTCCGACGCTCTAGGCAGCAACGTCATGATTTCGGACGGCAGAGGTTTGCTGGTCGACTACTTCGCCTACGATGCGTGGGGAAAATGCTTGCAGACTCTCAGTAACTCCCTGCCATATCAGTACGTAGGCGGATATGGGTACTACACCCATAGCTCTGATCAGGATGCCGCGCTTGCGAACCTGATGCAGCTTGGAGTTCGGTTGTATGATGCGAGCACAGCCAGGTTCACGCAGAGAGACGAAGCGAATTGGAATGAAAGTTTCAGTTCGTACGCATACGTGGCTGATAACCCGCTGTTGTATACAGACCCGGGCGGACTGAAGGCCGTAAAACCAACCAAAGCTCAGAGAAAGATGATGAAGGACTGTGCAAATACCCATGAAAGTTGCCTGAAGTGTGGATTGGGTGGAGTCACTGCCGCTACGGCTTTCTGCCATCTGGCTTGCGGTGGGGAGCCCACATGCCAAGCTTCATGTGCAGCAGTCGGAAAGACAGCTGCTGCTGCTGTCGTTGCCGGCTGTGCGCTGTACTACGCGAACTGCATAGTCGTAGCAATGAAAGGTCCCAGTCCTCCCGACTGCAACAACCCTTACGGATGGTGTCCGACGCCCCCATAGATTACATATTAGCCTGATTGCTGGGGTTGTGCGGTGACGCAATCTCAGCAATCATAGTGTTACGGCGTGGGATGGCCGTGATGTTTGTGGTCTCGGGGTCTACTATGTGAGCCAGGAGAATAGCACGTATGAATACAGATAGAGAGCCAACCAAACGGCCGTTTCCTGTGACACTCCTGATGCTGTCCGCCTTTGTTGTGTACTGGTTGATTCCGTACTTCTACGCGATACCTGGCCTAAGGTCAGCAGATAGGATCACATTCACGTTGATAGGGCTAATGCTGTACTACGTGATGGCTGCGGTCGTCCAGACTCTAGGAAGATGTCAGAGTTGCCGCTTCTTTTGGGAGGTCGGAGTCGTTCTGGCATTACTGCTCATTGTCACCGCCCCAGCACGCATCATTCTTCAGGCATCAGGCGTCATGATTGGCTATTGGGTCGCCGCTGCCGCTCTCGGATTCATCGCCTACAGGAGGTGCAATAATTCATGAGAGTCTCGGGATGTTCCGCTGTTTCGGGAAAAGGGAAGGCTGTCTCAAAACTTGGTAGCCGAAAGGTGTTCAGAAAAACGGCTTGTGAGAATGGCCGAGAAACGGCCTCTACCGGCCGTCCGACGACATATACCTACGACCAACTCGGTCGACTGGTGAAGATGGTCAACCCCGTCAACGGCGGAACCCGGCTGCTGTGGGACGAGTATTATCAATATGATGTGAACAGCAATATGGTCGCGAAGCTGGTTGGTGTGGTGAACGGAAGCGGCAACATAACCGAGGGCAGCGTGACGGCATTTGAGTATGACTCGCTGAGCCGACTGACCAAGGTGAAGTATGAATACTCAGCTTCGACGTGGCCGATTGCGAGCATATCCATCTCTAACGATAGCGTGAGCTATCAGTATTACGGCGGATCGTCGTTCAAGACGCAGATGGTTGATGCGTCGGGGACATCGCAGTATACTTACGACACGCAAGGTCGGCTTTCGACCTATACTCCTCCGCAGCCGGCAAACTATGAGATTGACTATGCGTACAACGCGGCGAACGAGAAGACATCGGTGATAGTCAAGCATAATGGCGCAAACGCCTATCAGACCCTATACACTTACTTCAAGAACGGCTGGCTGAAACAGGTCAAGGGCCAGGCTTGGGACTCTGGAAACTGGAGCGACATTACTCAAACCGACTATACTTACGATGCTTCGGGCAGGCTCACTGCCAGTAACAACGCAAACGGCTCCGGTGTCCAAACCGAGTTTACCCACAACGCGTGGGACGAGGTCAAGAGAATCCGGCACTGGAACTCCACAAAGACCATCGAGTTCTACGGACTGCAATACATCCGCGACGGCGCGGGTAACCCGGTCGCGCTGGATTACTCCGGCTCGTGGCGCCCGGAACATGCTCGAGGTGTGAGAGAAACATTCGCCTATGATGACATTAGTCGGCTTATCGAGGATACCGTCGGCAGCCATGCTCCCACCTCCTGGACCTACGACTGGGTCGGCAACAGAGATCCATCCTCCAATTCATACAACCAGGCCGACGAGTTGAACTCGGGCAGTGGTTACGAGTATGATAAGCTCGGCAACCTCGAATACAAGCCGAGCAGCACAAGCCCGGCCAGGACTCAGTTTTACTACAACGGTGCGAATCTGCTGCGGCAAGGCGATTACGTTTGGAGCGGGGGCACAATAACCACGAACCTGACTTGGGATGCGGACCAGCGGATGGTTAAGTGGCAGTGTGGTGACAACTACCGGCAGTCCATCTACGATCCGACTGCGGCTACTCCGTCCGTGTTGGTGGTCATAACCAGCACTGGCGGCGTGACGTGCTACTTCAGAGAGCCGGACGGCGCACTGGCAGGGAGCTACGACGGATCGCAGGCGGCGTATTATCATTTCGACGCGCTGGGCAGCACCGTGATGCTCTCGGGCGGCACCGGCACGCCGGTGAATGCTTTCGACTATACCCCGTGGGGAACTCTAAATTACCGGTACGCGGATGCCGGGCATTACCAATATGTTGGAAAATATGGTTACTATGATAATGAGCCTGATTCGGACGCAGCGCTCACCGGTCTGCTGCGGCTCGGCGTGCGGTTCTATGATCCACAGATCGGCAGGTTTACGCAGAGGGATCCGGCTGGCGACGGCCTTAATCCTCATATCTACGTGCACAATGAACCCACAGTCATGGTTGATCCCACTGGCGAAATCGCTTGGTGGTTGGTTTGCGTATTTCCGTGTGGTGGGGCAGTTGGCATACCCGCTGCAATAGTAGCTGGTTGCTATTCTGGTGGTGCCCGCGGCGATGTGCTGAAGGAGTGCTTCAAGGAAGTCTGGGATGAGTATGGGGATAAATGCGAGACCGCGACTCAGATCTGTGTCACGTGCATCTTAGGAGCCTATGCTAAACCGGGACCGGGAAAAATTACTCCTCCGATGCCGCCCCGTTACAGGCCTGGCAGACCGCGGCATATCAGGCCTCGCTGACCGATAGGCAGAGGTTGGGGCTGGTAGTCCGAGCCAGACTGCGACACTTACTAAAGGAGACGCATATGTTATTCAATGTGACTGCTTGTGTGGCGTGCACTGTCTTATGTGTGGCATTGGTGGTCCGGACGTGGGGGCAACCGATGGCATTTACTTGGTATCTCTTCGGGTTTGCATTCTTATTTTTGTTGCGTGATGTTGTCAAAAAGGGCTGTCCAGAAGAACTCACGTGGCTAGTTGGGTTTGTTACGGCTATACTAGGAGCGGCTTGGGCAACAATCGAAGGCGAAAAGAGGAACAGTCCTTGAAATGGTTCGATGCTCTGCTATGGAGTGTCTTGGTGATCGCTCCGTTATTTCGGGAAACTCTGAAGCTGTCCCAAAAACATCTATGAGCCACTCCAGATTACTCGTCGCCCGTTGCTCCACGGACACGTTATGAAGTCTGCCGGCTTAGCGACTCGAAAGCGGCGGCGATCCGGGTCAAAAAGGCCGAAAAGAGAGCCTTATTGAGGCATTTCCTCAAGTTATGGACCAACAATACCAGTGACATCTCCGCAGTAGCGCCGTTGATGCCCCGCAGCATGAACTTTCTAAAGCCTCTATCGTGCTTTGTCTCGCGCTATCCCTTCACCCCTGATGCTTCCGACGGCCAGCGCTCTCCAGATAATCCTCCGGCACATAGCCTTCGACTATAGCCGCTGCATTGCTTGCGCCGATCCTGCTTGCACCAGCATCCAGCATAGCCATAGCCTGCTCGGTAGTCTGAATGCCGCCGGCGGCCTTGACTCCCATATCCGAGCCGACCACCTGCCGAATCAGCCGGATATCCTCGACAGTCGCCCCACCCGGAGCCGTGCCAGTAGAGGTCTTTACAAAATCCCCGCCTGCGTCGCGGATAATCTCGCAGGCGATTTGTTTTTCTTCATCAGTCAGATAGTAGCATTCGATAATAAACTTAAGAACAGTGCGCTTCGCGTCCTGGGTCATACCGGTCATCCGCGCCGTGTCCACCAGCTCAGCGACCTCGCCCTCAACGATATTTCGCTCCCCGGACTTCAGCGCCCCGATGTTTATGACCACATCAAGCTCTTTTGCGCCGTGGGTGATAGCCGTCCTCGCCTCGAAAACCTTGACCGCCCTCCCGCTGCCGCCAAAAGGAAATCCGATAACCGTCGCTGGTTTGACGTCGGAGTCCTGCAGTTCGCGTCGCACAATAGGCAGCCAGAAAGGCAACACCATCACCGTGGCGAAATGGTAGCTCTTGGCCTCCTCGCAGAGGCGAATGACGTTCTCATGCGTGGCCGTCGGCTTCAGCAGAGCCGAGTCCATCAGCTTTGCAAACTGCTCCTTGGTATACATCCCTGATCACTCCTATCCGGAGACGCCCGTTTTTAATTCCTTTACAAACTCACCGGCGCGTTTTACCATATCCTTCGATCCCGCCGCGTTCGCTATTATATTTACCAACGCGCTGCCAACCACCGCACCATCGGCGATTTCAGTAACTGCACCCACGTGTTCCGGCTTCGATATCCCAAAACCAACCGCCACCGGCAAATCGGTTACAGTCTTTATCAACTTAACCAGATCAGTCAACTCGGCAGGAATATTATTGCGCTCCCCGGTCACTCCCAATCGGGAAACGCAATATATGAACCCGCTACCCATATTCGCCGCGATGGCAATTCTCTCCTTCGTGCTGGTCGGCGCAACTAACATTATGTTTGCCAGCCCCACTTTGCCGGAAATCTCGTGCCATTCCTCTGCCTCTTCAGGCGGTAGGTCCGTAAGAATCACACCATCGACCCCCGCCTCGGCCGCATCAGCAGCGAATCTCTCCATACCATACTTATTCAGCGGATTAAAATAGGTCATCAGCACTATCGGCGTCGATTGAACCTGCTTTCGAATTTGCTTTACATTGTCAAAGACGCCTTTTATCGTGGCTCCTGACCGAAGCGCCCTCATAGTTGCCGCCTGGATGCTCGGCCCATCCGCCATCGGGTCAGAAAATGGCACCCCAAGCTCAATTATATCCGCCCCAGCGCTGCTGATTTCCCTCACCAGTTCGGCAGTCGTCGCAAAATCTGGGTCGCCTGCCGTCAAAAAACACACAAGCGCCTTGTCATTTCGCGCCTTCAAATCAGCAAAACATCTGTCTATCCGGTTCACGACTACACCTCCAGGCTCTTTGACACTGTGTTGACATCTTTATCGCCGCGACCGGATAAGCAGAGAACCATCACTGAGTTCTTACCCAAAGTCGGGGCGAACTTCATTGCGTAAGCGATCGCGTGCGCCGATTCGAGTGCAGGAATCAGCCCTTCTGTCTGAGACAGGAACGAAAACGCTTCCAACGCTTCATCATCCGTAATACTCACATATCGCGCCCGACCGATGTCCTGGAAGTAGCTGTGTTCCGGCCCAACCCCCGGATAATCCAGTCCCGCCGAGATCGAATGGGTCAGCTTCACTTGCCCATCGTCGTCCTGCAGCAGCATACTCATCGCGCCGTGCAGCACCCCTGGGCTGCCGGTGGTCAGAGTAGCGCAATGCCGATCCGTGTCCGTTCCTTCGCCAGCGGCCTCTACTCCAACCAGTTCGACCTGTTCATCCTGCACAAATCCGCTGAATATCCCCATTGCGTTGCTGCCGCCACCTACACACGCCAGCGCGTAATCAGGCAATCGGCCTTCTTTTTCAAGTATCTGCTCGCGACACTCCCGTCCGATCACAGACTGGAAATCTCGCACCATCATAGGATAAGGATGCGGCCCGACCACCGAGCCGATTATATAATGTGTGTCAGCAACATTGGCCACCCAGTTCCTTATAGCCTCGCTGGTAGCGTCCTTTAGTGTCTTAGTGCCGGAACTTACTGGCACCACATTCGCGCCGAGCAGCCGCATACGAAATACGTTCAGAGCCTGCCGCTCCATATCCTCGGTGCCCATAAATATCTCGCATTTCAGGCCGAAAAGCGCGCATGCCGTCGCCGTCGCCACGCCGTGCTGACCGGCTCCAGTCTCGGCTATCACCCTCGTCTTGCCCATCCGCCGCGCCAGCAATATCTGCCCCATAACGTTGTTCAGCTTATGCGCACCGGTGTGGCACAGATCCTCGCGTTTCAGATATATCCTAGCCCCTCCGAGCTTTTCGGACATTCTTTCTGCGAAGTAGAGTGGGGTAGGGCGGCCGACGTACTCGGCCAGATAATAGTTCAACTCTTTATTGAAATCTTTATCAGACTTATACTTGTTATACGTCTCGGTCAATTCCTCAAGCGCGGGAATCAAGATCTCTGGGACATACCGCCCACCGAACATACCGAAATGCCCGCGCGCGTCAGGCCCGATGATCTGCTTTGTAGACATTTTTAACAAACTCCTTTACCTTTAAGAGGTCTTTTTTTCCCGGCTCGATTTCTATAACGCTGGCCGCATCCACCGCAAACGGGTGAACCGCATCAATCGCCGCTTCGACGTTGTCCGGCCCGAGCCCACCGGATAATATAATTGGCTTGCCGAACTCCTTCGCCTTCACGGCAAGCTCCCAATCAAAAGTCTCCCCCGTCCCCCCCGGCACGCCGGGTTTATAGGTGTCGAGAAGATAATACGACGCACATTTGAATTGCGACAGGTTCTCAAGGCTCCACTCGTTTTTGATCCGCACCGCCCGTATCACGCGATGCTCCCCAAGTCTATGCGCGAACTCCTCGCTCTGTCCGCCGTGAAGCTGGGCATAGTTCAGCTCACAGTCGTTCATCAGCGAGATCACCTCATCGGATTCTTCAGTGAACACCCCAACGGTTTTAACGTCCACGCCAACGATACGAACAATATGCTTCACAGTGTCGACATCCGCACGCCTGGGGCTGTCTGCAAAGACAAATCCCAGCATTTTCGCACCGGAATTGACACACTCAATAGCGTCCTCGATATTGGTGATTCCGCACATTTTAATCAAGGTCATCCGATCAATTCCCTCAGCTTGTCTTCTATATCGTCCTGCCGCATCAGCGCTTCCCCGATCAGCACCGCATCGACTCCCATCGACCCAAGCCGCTTCATATCCTCGCGACTATGTATCCCGCTCTCGCTCACTTTTTTCGCCCGTGGGATCATCGGAAGCAGCCGTTGGGTTGTATCAAGCGACACCTCAAAGGTCTGCAGGTTGCGATTGTTTATTCCAATCACCGGCGCCCCGACCTCCACAGCCACCGCCATCTCAGCCTCGTCGTGAACCTCGACAAGACAATCCAAATCGATTTCCGCCGCACGGTTCATCAAGTGCGCCAATTCATCCGACTCAAGTGCAGATACGATCAGCAAAACAGCATCCGCACCAGCCACTCTCGCCTCGTAAATCTGATACTCATCGATGATAAAATCCTTGCGCAGCACCGGCAGAGTAACCGCCTTCTTCACCTCGCGCAGATAAGCAAGCGATCCCTGAAAGAACTTCTCATTCGTCAACACCGAAATAGCCGAAGCGCCTGCAGCCTGATACGATCTGGCGATGGATTCCGGGTCAAAGTCGGGTCTAATTACCCCTGCCGAGGGCGACGCCTTCTTAACCTCCGCAATCACCGCCGGCATACCGCTGTCGCTGCGATTAAGCCGTTTAGCAAACCCCAGCGCAGCCGGCGCATCCCACACGCGGGATTTCAATTCACGCAGCGGCATTTCAGCCTTTCGCTGGGCCACTTCCGTCTTCTTATGATTTAGTATCTCATCCAGAATCAATTTGCCAACTCCTGAGTTACCGCTCTAAACGACTCAAAAGATGCCATCGCCGCGCCCGAATCTATTGACTCTGCCGCCAACTGCACACCCTCTTTAAAATCCGCAGCCTTATCCGCAACCACAAGCGCGGCAGCGGCATTCAACAGCACAATATCCCGACACGGCCCCTTCTCGCCATCAAGAACACTCAACAGCATACGGGCATTATCAAGGACGCTCCCATTTCCGGCAGCCAATCGTTCGGCCACAGTGGTCTCCAACCCGACATCAGACGGATGCAGCGAGTAGCTTCTCACCTCTCCATCGTGCACCTCGCTGATTCGAGTCTCCCCCAGAGTCGATATCTCGTCCAGCCCCGCCATTCCATGCACCACCATTGCTCTATATGCGCCCAGAGAGTTCAGCACTTTGGCCATCGGTTCGGTTAGATCAGGAGAAAACACCCCAAGCAACTGTCTCCTTGCTCCAGCGGGGTTAGTCAACGGGCCGAGCAGGTTAAATACCGTCCGAAAACCGATCTCTTTTCGCGGACCAATGGCGTGTCTCATCGCAGGATGCATCACCGGCGCAAACATAAACCCCAGCCTCGACTTATCTATACACGTCGCCACCCGATCCGCGTCAAGGTTCAAAGAGACACCCAGGCCTTCCAGCACGTCCGCGCTGCCACAACTGCTCGAAGCTGCACGATTTCCGTGCTTTGCCACCGTCACCCCGGCCCCGACTATGACAAACGTAGCCGTGGTGGATATATTAAAAGTCCCCAGCTTGTCGCCGCCGGTGCCGCAGGTGTCCAGCAGATCTTCGGCCTGCGGGGATACCTTAACGGCCTTATCCCGCATCACCCGCACAAACCCGGTGATCTCCTCAACCGTCTCACCTCTCATCCGCAGAGCCGTGATAAACGACGCTATCTGGCTTGGCGTCGCATCCCCGTCCATGATCTCTTCCATCGATTCGACGGCTTCGTTTTCGCTGAGGTGATCCCCCTCGACCAGTTTTCGAAGAGCTTCACGTATCATGGTCATGCTACTCCAGGCCTTCCTCCGCAGAGCTGAGCGCCTTAATCATCCCCATTGCCTTGTTGACTGTCTCCTGATACTCCTTCTCAGGAACAGAATCTGCAACCACACCTCCGCCGGCCTGCACATACGCGGTGCCGTCCTTAAGTAAAATGGTGCGAATAGTGATGCAGGCATCCATATCCCCGGAGTAGCTGAAATATCCAATCGCCCCCGCATATGGGCCTCTCCGTGTCGGTTCAACCTCGTCGATGATCTCCAGCGCTCGCTTCTTCGGAGCGCCCGATACGGTTCCTGCGGGGAATGTGGCTCTTAACACCTCGAACTGATCCTGATCCTTTCGCAATCGCCCGCTGATGCTCGACACAATGTGCATCACGTGCGAATAACGCTCGATCACCATCAATTCATCGACATTTATTGTATCAGGCTCACAGACCTTGGCCAGATCATACTCACCCAAATCGACCAGCATCATGTGCTCCGACTTTTCCTTCGCATCCCCCAGCAGTTCCTCTTCCAGTGCCCGGTCCTGGGCGATGTCCTTGCCTCTCTTTCGCGTACCCGCAATCGGTCGCACGGTGACCTTCCCTTTTTCATCGGTCACCAGAATCTCCGGAGACGACCCTACCAGCGTCACATCCTGATACTTTAGAAAATACATATAAGGCGACGGGTTCAGACTCCTAAGGGAGCGATAAATATCAAAAGCATCCGCAGTCACTTTCGTTGAGAACCGCTGCGATGGCACCACCTGCACAATCTCCCCGGCGTCGATATACTCCTTGCACTTGAGCACCATTTTCTCATATTCATCTTTAGTGAAATTGGACTTTACTTCAAGCGGCGCGGCGTCACGCTTGCCGAAGTTCATCTCCACTTGCCTTCGCAATCGGCTGGCCAGTTCCTCAATGCGCTCAATCGCCTTATCGTAAGCGCCTTCCGGGTCACCATCAATGCGGGCGTTGCAGACTACACGGATTCGATGCTTTACGTGGTCGAATATCAGCAGCGTATCCGTGAAGATCAGCGTACAATCCGGCAGATTCATATCATCCACAGTCGAATCCGGCAGATCCATAAAGAACCGCACCAGATCGTAGCTTAAAAACCCCACCGCCCCGCCGCAGAATCGCGGAAGGTTCTCGTCGGCTACATAATTGAGGCTCTCAAGCTCATCTTTGAGCAGATGCAGCACGTCTCGACCAGGCTCCAGGGTGGTCTTCTCACTGACTCCGGCCCGAATTACTTCCACTTCAGAACACTTGCTCTTTATGACAAGGTTTGTCCCACTGCCCAAAAACGAGAAGCGAGCCAAACGTTCTCCGCCTTCCACGCTTTCGAGCAAAAAGCAGTAGTCGTCCTCAGCGATCTTCTTGAACGCAGAGACCGGAGTCTCCGTATCCGCCAAAATCTCCTTGTAAAGCGGGGTCATATTCCCCATCTTCGCGCGTCTGATGAACTCTTCTTTGTCGGGATAGTACTGATTCATCTCTTGGCCTCTGGTTTTAAGGATTAACCGAAGTAGCTGATTTTCATTGCGTCTTTGACTTCTGCAAGCGTCTGCGCCCCCACAGCCATCGCTTTTTTTGTTCCTTCACGTAAAATGTCGTCGACTTCGTCGGTGTGCGACTCATAATAGGCTCGCTTTTCTCTGATCGGATCAAGCATCTCATTGAGAGCTGCTGCCAGCCTCTTTTTGCACTCGACGCAGCCGATCTCGCCCTTTTTGCACATCGTCTCAAGCTCGCCTACAAACCCTGTGTTGAACACCTTTTGATATGCGAATACGGTGCAGACCTTCGGGTGTCCGGGGTCGTCTTTGCGGATTCTCGCGGGGTCTGTCACTGCGGTTTTGACCTTCCGCAATACTTCGTCAGCCGGATCGGACAGATAAATGGCATTGCCCAGGCTCTTGGACATCTTCGTATTGCCGTCAAGACCCTTCAATAGCGGCTGAATCAGAGCCTCCGGTTCCACCAGCACCTCACCATACAGCGAATTGAACCTGCGAGCGATCTGCCGGGTCAGCTCCAGATGCGGGGCCTGGTCTTTCCCCACCGGAACAAGGTGCGCCTTACAGAACGTGATGTCTGCGGCCTGGCTTACGGGATAACCGAGAAAACCGTAGTTCATCTCGTTGTATCCTTTTTGCGCCGCCTCGGTCTTGATGGTGGGGTTGTGTCGAAGCACGTTCACCGGCACGAACATCGAGTAGAAAATCGTCAACTCCGCGATCTGCGGCACCATAGACTGCACAAATATAGTCGCCACATTCGGGTCGATGCCGACTGCGAGATAATCCATCGCCACCTCTCGCAAATCCCCCGCAAGCTGCTCCGGCGTATCCCAGTTTGTGGTCAAAGCCTGCACATCCGCTATGATTATGAACGTGTTATACTCGTGTTGCAGCGCCACTCTCGATTGCAGCGAACCCACATAATGCCCTAAATGGAGCTTTCCAGTAGGTCTGTCACCGGTGAGTATTGTTTTCTTCAATGCCATATCTCCTGTAATGTAATAAAAAGAAGCCGGGGTACGTTAGTCCCCGGCTTCTGCTGCCAGCACTCCCAAACGCCGTGGACTTCTCCTGTGAGACAGTCCCCGGCACTCAGTTTGTTTTTACGTCTCCTACCTGACGGCACGGCGGCTACCCCACACTAATTGGAGTATCGCCAGCCCCACTTATTGTTTCCCCCGTGGATTATCAGGTAAGATTCCGATTTCATAACTTCTTAAGTATACTTTGCTCTACAGAACTTGTCAACACGTATTTCGTGCAGTTTTTTTCTCATTTCGCCCAACCCAAAAGCCTGCCCAGCCAACTCATTTTCAGGTCAATTGCCCCAAAATTGCAGACCTCACTGCAACAATAGCATCTTATGCACTTTTCCAGATCAATAATTGCAGGCCGAGTTCTGCTAATCGCTTCCACCGGACACGCAGACGCACAATCCCCGCATCCGGTGCACTCTTTGTTCCTTACTACAGGAATCGCGACCAGCTTTCTACGAAGAAGCCTTCGAATCGGCATGGGTATTCTATTCCATTCACTGCGACCGGAAGATGGCCGAAAATCCTCGACCAACACATCTTCAATTCGTTCGCCTTTAATCTCTATTGAGTCAATTTCACCACAACCCAGGCCCTGTTCATTCGCAAGTCGGGTAGTCTCGATAGAGAGCGGATCAATTCCCACCACAGCGCAGGCTACGGCATCCAGCGCGACAGCATCCGCCGAGGCCATTATCAAACCAATCTGCTTCGACCTGCCATTATTCGGCCCGTCGCCATCCATCCCCATCACCGCGTCCATCACATGCACGGCGGGCTTAACCGTGGCCAGCAGATCCACCAGCATCTGCGCAAACACAGTGCGATCCTCAGATGCCTGCACGTGAAATAATCCTTTTCGCACCCCGGGTACGCAGCCGAATATGTTCTTAATTGCCCCGGTATATCCGGTCAGCCCGTGCGTTTTGAGCTTCGATATATTGACGACCACATCCGAATCCAACACCGCTTCTGCGATATCAAAATGTTTATATATGCCTTCTCGAATGTTGGGCACTTCTCTTGATGCAGATTCAAAGCGGGCAATCGGCACATTCAAATCCTGCGCGACCTCGCTCATGCCCGTCACTTTACACAGTCGCGCATATTTCTCCGGACTTCTGCCTGCAAACGGCGGGCTATCCCCGATCGAAACCACGCAGCCGGCTTCGATGGCTGATTTCCCCAGCGATCGCACTATTTCCGGGTGCGTAGTCACTGCATCATCTGGCTTCCGAGTCGACAACAGGTTAGGCTTCAGCAGCACACTGCGATTTTGCAACAACCCCTCCAACCCAGCCAGCCGCACCGCCTGACCTACGGCCTTATCGACCTCAGCAGGTTCATAACTATCACATTTTGCTATCGAGACAACACTCATAACTCTATGGTAATTGCAATCCCAGCCAATATCAAGCACACCTACACTTTCGCGTTTACCCATTCCCCGGTATCAGCCGCGAAGTCGCAGGATCACCCACCAATTGCGTTTTGTTTGCAGGTAAAGGGCGTGCAATCGTACAATTCTAATATGAGCGATTAGATCAGCGACGGAGGAGCTATGAATAACAAGAAGTTAAAAGTGATCGTATTCATCACGATGGCCGCAGTGGTATGCCTCGCCACAAGTGCCCTGGCCAAAGCGTCTTCCTATAAACTATGGTCTGTTAGCACTCTGACAAAGGTTCTGCAGGACCAGACCAGACCCAGTAATGCATCGGATAAGGTGACGCTTTATTCGGCGAAAGGGGAGAGTGAATCCGGCCAGGTGGTGATCTCAGCGGGAAGTGAGCCGTTAAAGGACGTGCACGTCAGCCTCGATGCGCTCACCGGACCTGCTGGTGCGATTACTCAGATTGAGCTGTGCAAGGTAGTATATATTAACCTGCCTAATCTTAAACAAATAGTCCCGGATGCGCTGCCTCCGGCGACCCCTTTCGATGTGGCTGCCAACACGAATCAGCCGATCTGGATCACTCTTATCATCCCGCGAAACGCCCGTCCGGGGATTTATTCCGGCGAGTTGGTAGTCAAGCCATCCAATGCAGCCCAGAAACGCATTCCCATCAGCCTCAAGGTTTGGGATTTCACCATGCCCATCGGCCCCAGCCACAAAACCGCGTTCGGAATCAGCCGAACTCTGCTGCCGCGTCAGCACGGTGTTTTGAAGGGTGGGGCGGCGTCGGAGAGGCTGTACGCGAAATATTATAACTTCCTGATGGAGCGCTGGATATCCGCCTACTGGCTGCCACCGGCGGTGACATCCAGGGAAGCCGAGCGATATATAAAGGACCCACGAATTACCGGGTTTTTGATTCCCTACAGCGACAATGTCGAAGAAATGCGCAAATCCATAGACTCGCTGCGCAGTCGTGGGTTGATGGATAAAGCCTATTTCTATCCAGCAGACGAGCCGTACACCGAGCCGCACTACAACCGTCTAGTCGAGGTATGCCAGAAAATCCATTCCATAGACCCGAAACTGCGCATCACCATACCATATTATAGAGACCCCAGCTTCGACACTGGCGGCAAGACCCTGCACGAGTTGGCTGATGGTATGATAAATATCTGGTGTCCCAATATATGGTATTTCAATGAAAATAAAGAGCGACTCTTTGCGAAACTGGAGAAGGGCGAGGAGTTCTGGTGGTATGTCTGCTGCGACCCGGCCCCACCGTATCCGAACTACTTTTTGAACCTCGACGGCCCCAGCCACCGCGTTCTGCCGTGGATGGGCTGGAAATACCGCAGCCAGGGTCTTCTCTATTGGAACACGACCTGGTGGGACGAAGACGAGAAGGGTACCGAAGACCCCTGGACGGATATGGCCACGGTCAAGGGGATAAACAAGAACATGTACGGCGATGGATCGCTGCTTTACCCAGGCAAGAAGGTCGGAGTCGACGGCCCGGTCAGTTCTATTCGCCTAGAGCTTCTGCGCGAGGGTTTGCAGGATTACGAATACCTCGCAATGCTGGCGAAAAAGATCGGCCGTTGTGCCACCGAGAAATTCGTTTCAAAACTCGTCACCGATCCGATGAATTTCAACCGCAACGTCGACGATTGGGTAACAGTGCGCGTAGCCATCGGTGAGGAACTCTCCAAATAGAACAATCGCATATTCAAAACAGGGTGGCGGCCACCAACCCGCCACCCTGTTTGCTACGGCCGCAGCTTTCGATACTGGCCTTACAATCACCCAACGCTCCAGTCACTTCGATTTCACGCGGTCGAACTTGGGCCTGTAAGGCCCGGAAAAATGACACTCTCTCCATGGTCTCCGTTGTTTCGGGAGACAAACCCTTTTCCCGAAACACAGAAACAGCAATCCCGCGCGATGTAAAAGCTATGATAGACCGCTCAGTCGCTGCCCAGCCGGACGGGTGTTTTGTGGTGGATAGGAGCGGGCAGACCCCAAAATTATTCATATTCAGAACACATTGACAGCCGGCCACATCGGGGCTACACTGCATTAAGAAACTCTACGTTTTGAATTTATCAATAATTAATAACAGGAGGTTGGGATTATGAAGAAATTAGTGGTAGCGCTTGCTATCGTAGTATTACTGCTTTCCGCGCAGGTCAGCCAAGCCGTTGACTTGCAGGAGGGGTGGTATGTCAAACTTGCTGCGGTTGCACTGTTTGGATTTGATTACGGCATCAATTTCTATACAGGGACTGCTTGGTATTTTACTGGAGAACTAGGCGAATACGGCCCTTTTACTGTAACAAGCCCCGACCCTGTGCGGGCGGAAAGGCTGATCGCGGTGACGGAAACCGCCAGCCGGATCGCACCCGGTACAAGTGTATACTTGTGGGGTGAACCGGAGAATGCGGTCACCTATGACGTTACTGAAATGGGACCTTACTGGGAGACCAACTACGATGCATCCTGCATGAGGCTTGAGCTATTATCTTATGACGGGGTTGATTTTACATTGCTTTGGACACAGGATAAATCTGGGTTCAATGCCGGAATACGGAATGTTCTGTCATCATCGCAGATGATTCCCATTGGCAGTGTCCCCGTGTTTCGCGTTACTGTCGTGCCGGAACCTTCAAGCTTACTGATATTGTTCGGGTGTTTTGTAGGTACGACGCTAGTTCGCAGGAGGAGAGCATGAACAAGTTGCTATTAACTCTGATGCTTGTTGCGAGTTCGTTCTCGCTCGCCAGCATCACACATGCATTTACCCCTTCGGAAATACTGGTGGTTTACAACAAGGACGATTCGGTGGCTCCGGTCTCACAAACTGCCGCAGAATACTATGCTGACGCACGCAACATACAGCCGGAAAACATATTGGGTATAATGCCTCGACCAGAGGAACTCGTTCCTAGTACGGAATACCTCGACTACATCGCCACCCCCATCTGGAACTATCTCTCCACTCGCCCTCACATCAAGTGCATTGTGCTTTGCTACGGCATTCCTTCTCGTATTACTTACCAGACCAACTATGACATGTCGGTCGATGCTGCGCTTGCGCTGCTTGGTAATCCGGGAGTGCCGGATGCTCAGGGGCAGTTTGTCAGGCATTGGGGACTCAATTCCACGAATCCTTATTGCGGCAAAAACACCGACTTCGGCAAGTTCAGAGATTCAGCCGAAAACGCTGTGCAGGTGACAGTGGACGGCCAGACGAAGACATGGAAGCTGAACTATTTAGTAACCCGGCTCGACGCCTACAGCCAGCCGACCGTGAACGTAAATGGAACAGCAATCCCGCGCGATGTAAAAGCTATGATAGACCGCTCAGTCGCCGCCCAGCCCGACGGGTGTTTTGTGGTGGATAGGAGCGGGGAAGACCCCAAAAATATTCATATTCAGAACACATTGACAGCCGCCCATATCGGGGCTACACTGCATTAAGAAACTCTACGTTTTGGATTTATCAATAATTAATAACAGGAGGTTGGAATTATGAAGAAGTTTGTAGTTGCGGTTGCTATCGTGGTATTACTGCTCTCAGCGCAGGTCAGTCAGGCCGCCGACCTGCAGGAGGAGTGGTATGTGAAGCTGGGTTGGGTTGACGTACGTGGATGGGATGGAATGCGGGAGCGAGTGGTTGATTGGGATTTCACCGGGCCACTTGGAAGTGTGGGGCCGTTTGAGGTAACGAGTCCAGACCCGCTTTGGGCGAGACGGATGATTTCTGTTCCGAACACTGTTTCGGGAACTGCGCCTGGCACGAGTGTCGATTTGTGGGGCGAACCACTCTCTCTGATAGATTTTCCAATAACAGAAGTTGTAGTGTGTTACGACACCAACTACGACGCATCAAAAATGCGTCTGCAATTGTTCATGTATCAGCAAGACACTGGCTTCACCTTGCTTTGGTCAGAAGAAAGATCTGGGCTACACCAGGTCTGGTCAAATGTGCTTGGACAGTTCCAAATGATACCAGTGGGCTACAGCCCGGTGTTCCGCGTCACTGTCATACCTGAGCCCAGCACCGTTTTGGCGCTGTTCTCTGGCGCATTGTGTACGTTTGTTGCTTGTTGGAGGTGGAAAAAATGAAGTGCCGTTTCAGTTATTTCTTGCTTTGCTTTGTGGCAGGACTTATGACCATAGGAAAAAGCAGCGCGCTAACAACCAACGAAGTTCTTACCGTTTATAATACGCGGCAACCTATCAGTCTTGTTTCTCAAGCCGCAGCTGAATATTACGCTAATGTTCGTGGCCTGCCGACCAGCAACGTTCTTGGGATTAGCACGCCTCCCACGGAATCTGTTTCTGAAGTGGAGTATGTTAACTTCATCGCCGCCCCCATCTGGAACTATCTTTCCACTCGCCCTCACATCAAGTGCATCGTGCTTTGCTACGGGATACCTTCTCGGATTACGTATCAGACCAACTATGACATGTCGGTCGATTCCGCGCTTGCGCTGCTTGGTAACCCGGGTGTGCCGGATGCTCAGGGGCAGTTTGTCAGGCATTGGGGACTCAATTCCACGAACCCTTATTGCGGCAAAAACACCGACTTCGGCAAGTTTAGAGATTCAGCCGAAAACGCTGTGCAAGTAACACTGGACGGCCAGACGACGATCTGGAACAGGAGGTTGGGATTATGAAGAAATTAGTGGCAGCGCTTGCTATCGGGGTAATACTGCTCTCAGCGCGGGTCAGTCAGGCCGCTGACTTGCAGGAAGGGTGGTATGTGAAGCTGGGAATGGTCACTCTGTGGGGCTTTGATTACGGCATAAATTTCTACACAGGAACTGATTGGGATTTTACTAATAATATCGGGCAATATGACGAGTTCATGGTAACAAATCCGGACTCAATATGGCCTGAACGGTTAATTTCCGTAACAACCTCCCAATTTAATGTACCTTGCGGAACCGGAATTACTTTAAGCGGTACTCCGCGAAACGCATTGGCGTACGATATCACCAGGATTGATGTGACTTGTGAAACCTATTATGAGGCGGAGCATCTCCAACTCCAAGCTTGGCTCGAGCGTACTGACGGCGCCCAAGAGTTGCTCTGGTCACAGCAGATTTCCGGATACGTGTATGGCACTGCTGAGCTATTAGGCGGTAATAAAATCATGGCCCCCGAAGATGTTTTGTATTTTCGCCTGTCCACTGGCGTTCCTGAGCCACAATCATTTGTAATTGTGGCCTATAGTCTGATTGCAGTTGGGTGGCGACGGAGGCAAGGAAAATGAAACGGTTGTTGGTTGTTGTTCAAATTATTGTTGTTATTAGCGTTACGCCATTGCCGTGTCTATCACTGTCTGCGTCTGAAGTGCTGGTTGTGTACAATGCAAACCCCTTGATTCCTAACCATCAGCCTGATTTCGATGCGCAGACTTTTGCAGTTGCTCGTTATTACGCCACTGTGCGTTCAATATCTAACAACAGTATATTGGGCTTACCAGGTGCTCCGTATAGCGAGCTAGTGAGTGAAGACCAATATCAATTGCTTATCGCCACCCCCATCTGGAACTATCTCTCCACTCGCCCGCACATCAAGTGCATCGTGCTTTGCTACGGCATTCCTTCTCGTATTACTTATCAGACCAACTATGACATGTCGGTCGATGCTGCGCTTGCGCTGCTTGGTAATCCGGGTGTGCCGGATGCTCAGGGGCAGTTTGTCAGGCATTGGGGGCTCAATTCCACGAACCCTTATTGCGGCAAAAACACCGACTTCGGCAAGTTTAGAGATTCTGCCGAAAACGCTGTGCAGGTGACAGTGGACGGCCAGACGCAGACCTGGAAGCTGAACTATTTAGTAACCCGGCTCGACGCCTACAGCCAGCCGACCGTGAACGTAAATGGAACAGCAATCCCGCGCGATGTAAAAGCTATGATAGACCGCTCAGTCGCTGCCCAGCCGGACGGGTGTTTTGTGGTGGATAGGAGCGGGCAGACCCCAAAATTATTCATATTCAGAACACATTGACAGCCGGCCACATCGGGGCTACACTGCATTAAGAAACTCTACGTTTTGAATTTATCAATAATTAATAACAGGAGGTTGGGATTATGAAGAAGTTTGTAGTTGCGGTTGCCATCGTGGTATTACTGCTCTCAGCGCAGGTCAGTCAGGCCGCCGACCTGCAGGAGGGGTGGTATGTGAAGCTTGCTGCGGTTGCACTGTATGGATTTGATTACGGCATCAATTTCTATACAGGGACTGCTTGGCATTTTACTGGCGAACTAGGCGAACACGGTCCTTTCACTGTGACAAGCCCCGACCCTGTGTGGGCAGAAAGAACGATCGCGGTGAATGAAACAGTAAGTGGGATTGCCCCCTATACGAGCGTGTACTTGTGGGGTGAACCGGAAAACCCAGTTACTTATGATGTCACTGAAATTGGATTGTTCTGGGAGACCGACTACGATGCAGCTAGCATGCGACTTGAGCTGCTGTCATACGATGGCTTCGATTTTACGCTGCTTTGGTCGCAGGATAAATCAGGATTCAACAGCGGTTATCACAACGTCCTATCGGCTTGGCAACAAATACCTGTTGGAAGCGTTCCTGTCTTTCGTGTGACCGCGATACCCGAGCCTTCTTCTTTGCTGGCATTGTTTGGCTACTTCGGAGCCATAGCCTTAATGCACAGGAGGCGATCATGAAGAATGTGATTATGATTGTGTTAATGCTGATCGTGTTCGGTAATGTTGCATACGCGATTGCGCCATCGGAAGTGTTAGTAGTGTACAACACAAAGGTTCCCGTTGCATCGACTTCTCAAGTTATTGCAGAATACTATGCTGGTGTTCGCAATATTCCTTTAGGGAACGTCATTGGGTTGCCGATGTATGTGAACGAATTATTAGACGAGACTCGTTATGTTCAGGAAGTCGCCACCCCCATCTGGAACTATCTCTCCACTCGCCCGCACATCAAGTGTATCGT
>CAZBSI010000013.1:15576-73649 GCA_964494345.1 uncultured bacterium | reverse complement strand
TTCGCGAAGGTGGCCACACTGTGGGCGCCGGAGTCGTTTCCGAGGTTATGGAATAAGCTAAAAATTCAATTCGCTGGGGTACCCTCTATATGGTGCCCCAGCGCCTTTTGTTGGAGAGTACAATGGCTAAAAAGGGTGGCGGAGACATCCGCGTCACTATCAATCTGGCCTGTGAGGAATGCAAGCGCCGGAATTATACTACTTTTAAGAACAAGCGCAACGATCCTGAAAGGCTTGAGCTTAATAAGTACTGTCCGTGGGATCGCAAGCATACCATCCACAGAGAAGCGAAGTAAGTTGTCTGAAATTGATCCGTGCTGCTGGCTTTTCAATTTTACGCGCAGTATCTCGGGTTAGTTCGGTTCTCTTTTGCGGTAACGGCAGGTGCGTGGTATAATATTCGTTGCGGCTGTAGGGCCGATTATTATAGATGAAGCCTGAACACAGGGGCTTAGCTCAGCTGGCAGAGCACCGGTCTCCAAAACCGGGTGTCGCAGGTTCGAATCCTGTAGCCCCTGCCATTTTCGGGTTTTCGGAGGTACGATGGCTAATAGTGCTGCGGTAAAAGCGCCTCGAAAAGCAAAGGGCGAGGGTATCTTCGCCAGGATTATGAAATTCATACGAGAAAGCTACGTTGAAACTCGTTTCAAATCGGCGTGGCCGACGCTCGGTGAACTCAGATCATTTACGTTGGTAGTGATTTTTGCTGTTGTTGTGGTCGCCGCCTGGATTGGGACGCTTGATGCTTTCCTGGGATGGCTGACTAACGCTCTGGGACGTTAAACTAAATGGCTGAGAAACAGTGGTACGCGGTACATACATATTCCGGGCACGAGAACAAGGTTAAGACCAACATCGAGCGCCGGGCGGAGTCGATGAACCTTAAAGACAGGGTCTTTAGGATTCTGGTGCCGACCGAGGCCGAGTACAGGACCAGAAACGGCAAAAAACACGAAGTCCAAAGGAAAGTATTCCCTGGATATGTGCTTGTCGAAATGGTTCTGGACGACCAAACCTGGTATCTGGTCAAGAGCACGACGGGTGTTACCGGATTTGTCAGCTCTGGTCATAGGCCGGTTCCTTTGCAGGATAGAGAGATTCAGCGGATTCTGGACGCAATTGAAGCGCCGGATCGCCGACCTAAGGTCAAGTGGTCTAAAGATGAGATCGTAAGGGTCAATTCGGGGCCGTTCACGGACTTTACAGGCAAGATAGAAGAAGTAAACGTCGAAAGAGAAAAACTCAGAGTCCTGATAAGTCTCTTCGGAAGAGACACTCCTGTCGAATTGGATTTCGCGCAGGTGGAGAGAATATAAACAGCGACGAGACAGCGACGTTTATATATGTCGATGAAAATGAGAAGCTGGTTTGAGCCTTGGGCTCGCCACTAATGATGAAATTGAGGTTGGGCGTCTGACCTCTGTTTTCGAAGGAGATTCGGATGGCGAAAAAAGTGCTGGCGTTGATCAAATTGCAGATTAATGCCGGAAAAGCGACTCCTGCTCCGCCCGTTGGGCCGGCGTTGAGCCAGTATATCAACGTTATGGAGTTTGTGAAGTCCTATAACGAGAAGACAGCAGATCAGGCGGGTAGTGTGATCCCTGTCGAAGTTACGATCTATGAAGATCGAACGTTCACGTTTGTGCTGAAGACACCGCCGGCTGCGGAATTGCTCAAAAAGGCCGCCGGGATTGCTGCCGCCTCTGGGGAACCCAACCGAAACAAAGTCGGCAAAGTCACCAGGGAGCAGGTTAGACAGATCGCTACTACAAAGATGCCCGACTTGAATGCAAACTCAATTGAGCAGGCAATGCGGGAGATCGAAGGCACGGCGAGATCGTCGGGAATTGAAATCGTAGATTAAAATATTTGCGCAGGCGGCAGGCGAAAGCCACTATCCCTTATGGGACCTGCGTGCTAACAATCGGAGGGCTATGATGCCACAAAGAGGAAAAAGATATGCCGAAGCTGCCAAGACCGTTGGCGCCGGCGAAGTGAAGTCACCACAGGAAGCGTTGGAGATTATTAAAAATGCGGCCAGCGCGAAGTTCGACGAGACAGTCGATGTTGCGATCCAGCTTGGAGTCGACCCCAGGCACGGCGACCAGATGGTTCGAGGAAATACCTCGCTGCCGCACGGCACCGGGAAGGTTCGCAAAGTTGCCGTCATTACTCAGGGCGACGGGATAGCAGCCGCTGAGGCTGCCGGAGCAGACCGGGTAGGCAGTGACGATCTCGTGAAAGATATTCAGGGTGGCTGGATGGACTTCGAAGTCCTTTTGGCGACGGATGATGTTATGGGCATGGTCGGCAGGCTCGGCAGCATACTTAGGGCTCGAATGCCTTCAAAGAAGGCCGGAACCGTCGCTTCTGCGGCGCAGATTGGCAACGTGGTCAAGGAGATCAAGACTGCGTCGCGCGTGGAATATCGTGTTGAAAAAGAAGGTATCGTACATTGCCCGATAGGCAAGGTGTCGTTTAGCGCTGAGCAGTTGACCGAAAACCTCGGCGCGCTTGTCGATGCGCTGGTGAAAGCCAAGCCGCCGTCGGCCAAGGGGCGGTATCTCAGAAAGATCGTTGTAAGCTCGACGATGGGCCCTGGTGTCGGTGTGGATACCAACGAAGCCGCTCGTTTGACTAAATAGTGAATCGAAGCCCCGGTTTGTCGGGGCATGGAATTGCAATTTAATAGTAGTGCCGTAGACAGTAGGTACCAAATTGGTTTAATGCTCTGCAAGGAGCGCCGACCGAGGCCTGGTTATCCGATCCGCTGTATATCAGCGAGGCGATAGCGATGGAGCAGGGCTGTCTATATGACAGCCTTTTTTTGGCGGCACGCACAGCGAAAGGAGGTGAAACACATTGCCGAAATTTGAACGGGAACCGAGAGCAGACAAGGTTGAGACGGTAGCTGAGCTGAGAGCATTATTGAGCGAGGGTACGGTTTTTCTCACGGACTATCAGGGGTTGAACGCCAAAGGCATCACTGCGGTTAGGCGCAGGCTTCGAGAATCTGCGAGTGGGTATCACATCGTCAAAAATAGCCTCTTTGAGTTGGCAGCCAAGGGTTTGGATGCTGAAAAACTGACCGAAGGGTTAGTCGGCCCGACAGCTATGGCTCATACGCTCGAGGATCCTGTAGCAGCCGCAAAAGCGCTGCAGGAATTCACCAAAGGCCCAACTCCGATCAAAGTAAAAGCCGGGGTTGTAGAGGGGCATCTTCTCTCTGCGGAGCAGATAGTCGAACTGTCAAAGATTCCTGGCAAGCAGCAGCTCTATGCTATGGTAGTAGGAGGGCTGCAAAGCCCAATAAGCGGATTGGTCGGAACTCTGCAGCAAATGATGGGACAACTCGTATTTACGCTGCAGGCTGTCGCCGATCAAAAGACCGCCTAACACGCAATTTACAATTGGATAACCGATACGAAAGGGTGCAAAATAAAAAATGGCTAACATACCTGAACTGATTGAGACAGTAAAGAACATGACCGTCCTTGAGCTTAACGACTTCGTGAAGGCTCTGCAGGAGGAGTTTGGCGTTTCCGCGATGGCGATGGCTGCCCCGGTTGCCGGCGCTGGCGCTCCGGCTGCCGCTGAGGAAGCTGAGGAGAAGACATCTTTTGACGTTATACTCACCGCTGCTGGCGCTGAGAAGATTCAAGTCATCAAGGTCGTCCGCCAGTTGACCAACCTTGGCCTCAAAGAAGCCAAGGATCTCGTAGACAGCGCGCCGAGCCCGGTAAAAGAGGGTGCGAGCAAGGAAGACGCCGATAAGATTAAGGCCGAACTCGAGGCCGCAGGAGCTTCAGTCGAAATTAAGTAGCAACCTGGGCGTTTGGATTTGACTCTGGGTGCGGTCGCTATGGCGGTCGTGCCCAGACCTTGTGTACGTACTTCCGGCGACATTTCTCAAAAAAGTTGACCGGTCTCAATCGTTCTGATATAATAATTTCTTGCGTGTTTAAACAATCAGGAGGGCTAGATGAAGGAAATCCAGCACCGCACTAAGCGCACCCCTGAGGTTATCGACCTTCCGAATCTGGTCGAAATTCAGCTCAACTCCTATGAGTGGTTTCTCAGGGAGGGGCTGAGAGAGCTGTTTCGCAGCTTTTCTCCCATTAACGACTTTACCGGCAAACTATCACTAGAACTGCTGGATTATAACCTTGGCGATCCGAAATACTCTGTTGAAGAGTGCCGCTATCGAGATATGACCACGTTCGAGGCGCCGATAAAAGTACGCGTTCGGCTGACGGCCACGGACAGGGAGGTCATAGAATCGGAAGTTTACCTTGGTGATCTTCCACTTATGACCGATAAGGGCACATTTGTTATCAACGGAGCGGAGCGCGTCGTTGTAAGCCAGCTCGCTCGCTCACCTGGAGTATATTTTAAGGATACTCTCGACTTTTCAGGTCGAGTGCTCTATTATGCCACAATTATTCCAAGCCCGGGCGCTTGGATCGATATCGAGACTGATGCTAACGATGTAATCAGCGTTCGAGTCGCTCAGACGAAAAAATTCCCGTTGACCACCCTGCTCAGGGCGCTCAACATGTTCGAAGCCGCCTGCCCGATCTCCGAAGTTTTGAATCCGGCTGAATGTCTGGATCGAATCCTGGCTGATGACGTGGTCGATGCGGAGACCGGAGAGGTGCTCTACGACCGCGGCACCGTTATAGATGAGAAGATAGCCAAGAAGATGCGCACGCAGCGTATCAAAAACATCGAAGTTCAGATGGATGGCCACCCTTGTTCAACTACGCTCGAAATACTTGAGATTTTCAGCGTTAAGGAGAACTGCAAAGATACCTCGGCTGCGGGGGTTCGCGGACTGCGACCCGTCGAGGATATCCTGAGCGGCACAAAAGTGCTGGTCAAGGCTGGCGAAAAGATTAACGACGAAGCCGCCAAAAAGATCGAGAAGATGAAACTGCCATCTCTCGAAGTATATGTGGTCAACAAATACGTGGACGCGACACTCGAACAGGATTCCACCCATGACATGGACGAGGCCCTGATCGATATCTACCATCGCATCAGGCCTGGCGACCCGGCGACACGAGAGAGCGCTCGAAGCCTGGTCCATTCCTATTTCTTCGATACCCGACGCTATGATTTGGCGAGGGTGGGGCGATATAAGCTCAATAAGAAATTGGGGCTCAACCTCCCGGAGAGCGTAGGCTCGGTCACACGGGAAGATATTCTGAAAATCATTCAATATATAATCGGACTCTCCGAATCCGGATTTTTGGTCGCGCATCTGAACTCGGCGAACCTGCGAAAAAGACTGCCCGAACTCGACGAAGCGGTCAAAGCTGCTGAAGCTGAGGCTTCTGAGGAAGATTTGGAACCGGGCGGCAAGGTGTTCGGCTATAAAGAGAATCTGGAAGCACTGCGCAATGTCCAGCTTGGTGATATATTCACCGAGACCAGATTCAAGGAGACCAAAAAGCTGCTTGGCCTCATTCGCAACGGCGAAAGGCTGATCTCAGATAGCCCGGCTGGACTTTACGCTGAGACGGCGATCAGGCTGATCGCGTGTTCTACGGACGACATCGACCACCTGGAAAACAAGAGAATCCGCTCGGTCGGCGAACTCCTGCAGGATCAGCTCAGAATGGGCTTTTTGCGAATGGAGAAGGTCGCTAAGGAGCGAATGACCAGTCTGGACCCGGAGAACGTGATTCCGCAGTTGATCTTGTCGGTAAAACCGATCTCGGCAAGCATCAAGAGCTTCTTTGGCTCCAGCCAGTTGTCTCAGTTTATGGATCAGACTAACCCGCTCGCCGAACTTACTCACAAGAGAAGGCTGTCGGCGCTCGGCCCTGGCGGATTGAGCAGGCAGAGCGCGAAGCTTGAGGTTCGCGACGTACACCACTCGCACTATGGCCGAATATGTCCGATTGAGACTCCTGAAGGGCCGAACATCGGATTGATCGGTTCTATGGCAATTCACGCCAAAATCGATGACTACGGATTTTTGAGAAGCCCCTACAGGGTGGTCAAAAATGGTAAGGCGACTGATGAAATCGTCTATATGTCTGCAGACGAAGAGAGCCAGGAATACATCGCGCCGGCCAACACTCTGGTCGATCCTGAAACAGGTGATTTCGTCCAGGCAACGGTAGTCGTCCGGCATGAGAACACCTATCCGGAGGTGCCTTCTAATAAGGTAACTTACCTGGATGTGTCGCCGATGCAGATTATGTCTGTTGCTACGGCGCTGATCCCGTTCCTTGAGAACGACGACGCGAACCGGGCGTTGATGGGCTCGAACATGCAGCGTCAGGCGGTGCCGTTGCTGCGCGGCGATGCGCCGTTGGTCAAAACGGGCATCGAGGAGCGAGCGGCTCGGGACTCTGGAGCTGTTATAGTTGCAAAACGTTCCGGAATTGTTCGCCGGACTACGGCCGAGCAGATTATGATAGAGGCCGAGGATGGCACGATTGATACTTACAATCTTGTCAACTTGCTGCGCTCAAATCAGGCCACATGCATCACGCAGAAGCCTATAGTAAAACTCGGCAAGCGCGTTCGGGCAGGGGATATCATCGCTGATGGCCCTTGTACTGCCGATGGACAGCTCGCGTTGGGTCAGAATATTCTGGTAGCGTTTATGCCGTGGAATGGTTACAACTACGAAGACGCTGTGCTGCTTTCACAGAGGCTGGTGAAAGATGATACTTTCACCTCGATTCATATCGAAAAGTATGAGACTGAGGCCAGGGATACAAAACTTGGGCCAGAGGAAATCACTCCGGACATTCCTAACGTCGGCGACGATGTGCTTAAGGACCTGGACTCCAACGGAATAGTCCGCGTAGGCGCTTCGGTGAGGCCGGAGGACATACTGGTCGGAAAGGTTGCGCCTAAGGGCCAGGGCGAGTTGACTGCGGAAGAGAAGCTGATTATAGCGATCTTCGGCAAGAAGGCCGAGGAGACACGGGATGTGTCGCTGCGAGTGCCGCATGGTGAAAGCGGGACTGTGGTCGACGTCAAGGTGTTTTCCAGGTTTAAATATAAGTGCACAAAATGCGAGGCCATATTCGACTTCTCCAAGAAGCCGGAGCGCATGTTCTGCGAGCGATGTGATGGCGAGCTGGAACGTGAGCCTGGAGACGAGCTTAATGCTGGCGTAAACCAGTTGGTCAGGGTCTATATCGCCCAGAAGCGCAAGGTTATGGAAGGCGACAAGATGGCGGGCCGGCACGGCAATAAGGGTGTTATCTCCAGGATTCTGCCTGAAGAGGATATGCCTTATCTGCCCGATGGCACGCCGATCGATATCGTCCTGAACCCGTTGGGGGTTCCGAGCCGTATGAACATCGGCCAGATTCTGGAAACTCACCAGGGACTTGCTGCCAGGGGGCTCGACTGTGCTTTCCGCAACCCGATATTCCAGGGTGCGACGGAAGCGGAGATTCTCGCTGACCTCAATATCTTCGTTTGGAAGATGAGAATTGAGGCGGTAAGGCGATACGCCGCCGAGCTTGGCCTGGAAGCTGAACTCCCAAGCGAGCGCAAAGTTGAGTCGGTGCTGAGGCACATCCTGGCCAAGTTGAGTGAGGCTGGCCCTGGAGAGATTGAGGCTGCTATAAAGCCGATTCAGGACTTGTATGCAGAGTCCATCCAGGCGTTGGGCGACTGTATCAAGGCTCTGGACGCGGCAGAATTAGAGATACTCAGCTCGAAGTTGGGCGGACCGCCTGCGGTGGATGATCCTGATGCGGTGAGAGAAGCCTACTCTGAGAAGATCAGGATTCAAATTGAGGCTATGCGTGCGCTGGATGAGGAATATGGCGACGACGAGGCCGATTTGACCGAACTCGACCCTGATTCTGTCCAGATGCCGTTCGCTGGCAAGAAGGTCGCAGAGAAATACGACTACGATTTCCTTATAACTCGCTTTGAGGAAAACGCTCAGAGGAGATTGGGTTACGACGAGAACACAGGCAAGTGTTCGCTCTACGATGGGCGAACCGGTCAAAAGTACAGTCAGGATGTTGCTATTGGCTACATCTATATGCTCAAGTTGGCGCACCTTGTCGAAGACAAGATCCACGCCCGCTCAACTGGCCCTTACTCTCTGGTTACGCAGCAGCCTCTCGGAGGCAAGGCGCAATTCGGAGGACAGCGGTTTGGTGAGATGGAAGTGTGGGCGCTGGAAGCGTATGGCGCTGCATACACCCTGCAGGAGATACTGACGATCAAGAGCGACGACGTGCAAGGGCGAGTCAAGACTTATGAGTCTATCGTCAAAGGCGAGAGCATACTCGAACCGGGTGTGCCGGAGTCGTTCAAGATTCTTATTAACGAGCTCCAGAGTCTGGGGCTTAAGGTAACCGTAGAGGACGATCGGGACAGGGTAATTGACCTTAAGGATACTGAAGACGAAATGTATGATGGACACGATGGAATGATTTCGGGTCAACGCCGCAAAAGAACGCTGGAATTGAGGGAGGATCTCCACAATGGCTGATTCTAGTACGTTCGATAAAATTCGCATAGGGATCGCTTCTCCTGACGAAATACGTTCCTGGTCTTGCGGCGAGGTAAAGAAGCCTGAGACGATTAACTATAGGACCTTCAAACCAGAACGCGACGGGCTGTTTTGTGAGAGAATATTCGGCCCGGTCAAGGACTGGGAGTGCCATTGCGGGCGCTACAAAAAGGTCAAGTTCAAGGGTATTGTGTGCGACCGGTGCGGGGTAGAGGTTACTCGCTCCAAGGTACGACGCGAGCGGATGGGTCATATCGAGCTTGCGGCGCCGGTCTCCCACATCTGGTATTTGAAGGGCGTGCCAAGCCCTATGGCGCTGCTGCTCAATATGTCGCCGAGGCCGTTGGAGCGGGTGCTTTACTTCGCCTCGTATATAGTGACTTATATTGACCGAGCGAAGATCAATGAGCATCTTGAGGAGATTCGCGCTGCGGTAGCGGGGGCTGCTGAGGACGTGTTTTCTGCGCGCGATGCCAATATCGCAAACGCCAGAGCCGAGTCGACCAAAGAAGAAAAAGAAGGCATCGACTGGGATGATAAGCGGCGCAAGGATCATGAAAAGAAGCTCAACGAACTAATCAAGCAGGAAGAGCACGACGCCACATCCATTATCGACGAACTGCACGATTCTTTGAAACTTCTGGAGACGGTGCAGAAACAGGAACTGGTGACTGAAGATCAGTATCGGGCGATTGAGCGTCTGCTGGAAGTTTTGGCCGGCAGATTCGAGATCGATCTCCGTGACTGCTTCCGAGCCGGACTGGGCGGCGTGGCAATTAAGGAACTTCTCAGTGAGATCGACCTCGACAAGCTGGCTCGCGAGCTGCGAAAAGAAATCTCGCAGACCACTGGCCCTAAAAGAGCTAGGGCGATCAAGCGGCTGGAAATCGTCGAGGCGTTTCATATTTCAAAGAGCCGGCCGGAGTGGATGATATTGGACTGTATTCCTGTCATATCTCCGGAACTAAGGCCGATGGTTCAGCTCGACGGCGGCAGGTTTGCTACTTCGGACCTGAATGACCTTTACAGACGAATCATCAATCGCAATAACCGGCTCAAGAAGATCACCGAGATCAGAGCGCCGGAGTCTATTATCAACCACGAAAAGCGACTGCTGCAGGAAGCTGTTGATGCGCTGATCGATAACGGCAGACGAACCCGACCGGTGGTCGGCTCAAACAACAGGCCGCTGAAATCGCTCTCTGATATGCTTAAAGGCAAAGAGGGCCGGTTCAGAAAGAACTTGCTCGGCAAACGCGTCGACTATTCGGGTAGATCGGTCATCGTGGTCGGCCCGAGCCTCAAGCTGCACCAGTGCGGTTTGCCAAGGGAAATGGCGCTGGAGCTTTTCAAGCCGTTCGTGATGAAGACGCTTGTGGAAAAGAAATACACCACAAACATCAAGACTGCGAAGCGGATGATAGACAGAATGCGGCCTGAGGTCTGGGACGCGCTGGAAGAGGTCATTAGCGAGCATCCGGTTATGCTTAACCGTGCTCCGACGTTGCACAGACTCGGAATCCAGGCTTTTGAGCCTATTTTGGTTGATGGCAAGGCGATTCGACTGCATCCGCTGGTCTGTCACGCGTTCAACGCGGACTTCGACGGCGACCAGATGGCGGTTCACGTGCCTCTATCGGCATCTGCTCAGGCTGAGGCCAGGATTTTGATGCTTTCGACGCATAACCTGTTCTCGCCGGCGGATGGACGGCCGATTGTGGCTCCTATCCAGGACATAGTTCTGGGGTCGTTCTTTATGACAATGAAGCGAGGTAGCCTGCCGGAAGACTTCGTGCCGCGAGTGTTCTCCAATGAGGAGGATGCGCTGCTGGCTTATCGAAGCGGTGCGCTGGACCTCCACGAGCCGGTCCGCGTGAGGCTGCCTAAGTCTCATGACAGCGATGAGCTTGAGATACGCGAGATCACGGTAGGACGATTGTTGTTCAACAACGTTTTGCCGAAAAATATGCGCTATATCGACAAACCTATCGACAAAAAGACGATGTCGAAGCTGGTTTCGGATTGCTACGACCTCAATGGGCACGAGCGCACGGTCAAACTGCTGGATGATATTAAGGAGATCGGATTCCGATACTCCACTTTCTCCGGTATGACGATCTCGATGACCGACATGGACATCCGTTCCAGGCGCGATGAGATTGTCGAAAAGACGCAAGAGCAGGTCCAGGCGATGAATCATCGCTATGTTAAGGGCCAGATTACCCAGTCCGAACGCAAGCAACAGGTGCAGACTCTGTGGACTCGCGCGGCTGAAGAAGTCGCCGATTCGTTGCTGGGAGGGCTGGAGCCGTTTAACCCGATTTCGATTATTACGACGTCGGGAGCGAGAGGTAGTACAAGGCAGATCACTCAGTTGTCCGGCATGAGAGGCCTTATGAGCGACCCATTCGGGAACCTCATCGAGGACCTCCCTATTAAGTCCAACTTCCATGAGGGTCTGAATGTTTTGGAGTATTTCATCTCCACTCACGGAGCCAGAAAAGGCTTGGCCGATACCGCTCTGCGCACGGCTGACGCGGGGTATCTGACTCGAAGGCTTGTCGACGTCGCGCAGGACGTAATCGTCCGCGGTCCTGACTGTGGCACGGCTAATGGCATCTATGTTTCTCCTATTGAGGAAGACGGAAGTGTTATCGAGGATATCGGAGATAGAATCCGAGGACGCACTGCTCTTGAGGATATCTATCTGCCGGAGCAGGACGAGCCGTTTGTGTTGGCTGGCGAGATGATAACCGACGAGCTTGCCTCCAAAATTGAGGCGGCTGGTTTGACCAGAGTCGGTATCCGCTCGCCTTTGACCTGCGAACTGCGCCAGGGAATCTGCAGTAAGTGTTACGGCAGGGATATGGCGTTGGGGCAGTCTGTGGAGTCGGGTACTGCTGTGGGTATTATTGCCGCACAGTCGATCGGTGAGCCGGGAACCCAGCTTACGATGAGAACCTTCCATACCGGTGGTGTGGCTGGTAAATATCTGACTGGTGTTGCGGACGTCAAGAAAAAGAAACAGGAATCACTAAAAGACCTCCACGAGGACATCCGACGTGGTCTTGTCTCCATTGAGGAAGGCGTCGAAGGACGTGAGCGAGAGCGCACAAAGGCGGTTCAGGCCGTATTGAAGGTGCTTGAAGATCAGGTACAGGGTCTGTTGCGTGTTGTCGAGTTGTTTGAGGCTCGCAAACCCAAGGGACAGGCGATTATCACTGAGGTTGCCGGTGAGGTTACTGACATTGAGACCACGGGTCTCAAGCGCGTCGTAATCCATACCGAGATGCCGACCTTTGATACTTCGATGCTGGCTGGGGAAATTACTGTCGGCGACATCATCAATCCGAAAAATGGAGAGGTGTTGTTTGAGGACGGAACTGAGCTGACCGAGAAGCTCGCCAGAAAGATCAAGGACGCAGGCGTGCAGATAGTCACGCTGAGAAAGACCCACCTTGTGCCGTATCGTGGCAATCTCGAAGTTGAGGTTGGTCAGGTGGTGCAGGCTGGCGATCGATTGACTGAGGGACCTCTGGATCCGCACAAAGTCCTCGAACTGCAAGGCGTGCGCGGTGTTATGGAGTATCTCGTCAGGGAGATCCAGAACGTCTATAAGTCGCAGGGTGTTGACATCAACGACAAACACGTAGAAGTCATCGTGCGACAGATGCTCAAGAAGCGCAAGGTTGTGGAGGCTGGGGATTCCCGCTTCCTGCCGGGTATGATCGTCGACAAGTTCGACTTTGATGACGAGAATGCACGCGTGCGCGGATTGGACGGCACTGAGGCGACTGCTGAGTGGGTTTTGTTGGGTATTACAGAGGCGTCTCTTGCCACCGATAGCTTCCTGAGCGCTGCGTCGTTCCAAAAGACGACCAGGGTATTGACCGACGCCGCCGTAAAGGGCAAGCGTGATAACCTTGTCGGACTTAAGGAAAATGTTATCATCGGGCGCTTGATTCCTGCGGGCACGGGGCTGCCGAGATACAGGCAGTTGGAAGTGACCGACCGGGAGGGTGAGATCATCACCACTGCCAGGGAACTCTTCAGGCCGACGTATGAAGACGAGGTCGACGAAGACCTGCTGCCGGATGAGTTCGACATAGAAGCTCTGGAGCCGATAGAGAATCTGGATGACGTTGAGGAAACTGAAGAGCCCGACGACACTCTGGAAGACAGCGATATGCTCAAGAGCCTCGAAGCGGCTTTGATCGCCGACGATGAAGAAGAAGAGATAGAAGACGAGGTCGACGAAGACTAAGTCTGCCAAATCGATTAATAAGGCCCCAAGTCACATGGCTTGGGGCCTTTTTGGGGTATGGGCATGTGCTAGTTCTCGGAGGTGAGAGTCGTAGAGCCCCCAACCCCGTCATTTCGACCACCCTTCCCCGTCATTTCGACCCACCCTTCCCCGTCATTTCGACCACCCAACCCCGTCATTTCGACCACCCTTCCCTGTCATTTCGCCCACCCTTCCCTGTCATTTCGCCCACCTTCCCTGTCATTTCGAGCGAAGCGAGAAATCTGCTTTTTCCGAGATCCGAGGTCAGGCGTTCGATGTCCGACCCATCAATGTTACTCTTACCTTTTCTCGACACAATCTCAATATTTCTGGCTTTCGCTTTCCGCTTTCGCGTTTACCCCTTCTCCTCCATTTGACATTTAACCCCTGCGGCAATAGAATTCTGATTGTGGTAACTTCCAATCCGAGGTGTGCAACTTGGTTAGCAGCTCTCGCATTCCCCTATATATCTTGATCGCATTGTCCATAATTCTCCCGTGCCAGGCGCGAGCCCAAAAGCCCGCCGCTAAGCAGCCTGCTGCCGCTCAGAAATCACAACAGGCGACGGCAAATGAGGCACAGAAGCGATTCGACAGGGCCTTGGAGCTTGCAGAAAAAGGCAAGTATGACGAAGCCATCGCGGAGATGCAAATAGTCAAAAAACTTATCCCCAACCAGCCGGCGGTGTATATCAACCTCGGCCAGCTTCATATGCAAAAGCAGAGTTATGGCAATGCGGAGTTCGCTTTCAGGCGAGCTCTCGAGCTCGGCTCAAAGGAGCCTTACGTGTATGCGCAGTTGGCGCGGCTGTTGATGGCCAGGGACAACAATGCCGAGGCATTGGAGATGGCAAAAAAGGCAGCCAAGGCAGATCCTAAGGACTTCGGGTCTCGATATTTGCTGGGTGTCCTTTATCTTAGACTCGACAAATATGCCGAGGCTGCGCCGGAGTTTAAGTCTGCCCTTACCATTAAGCCCGGCGACGACGGAGCGCTGTACAACCTTGCGTATTGTCAATACAATCTAAAGCAGTATATTGAAACCCGCAAGACTCTCGCCGAATATTTCAAGAATAAACCAACCGACGTACAGGCCAGGGTAATGGCAGGGGCGGCTCACGAACAATCCGGCGATGAAAAGGGGGCTATCCCACACTATGAGAAGGCTGCGTGGCTAAAAGAACCCGCTTCCCGGTCGGCGATACTTAACCTCGTTCGCATCTACGATAAAATGGAGCAGCCGGACAAAAGTCTGGCGGTACTGGAAAAAGCGGCGCCGTTAATGCCTGATGACTATGCCATTAACTTCTATCTTGGTCAGGCGTATTACAAAAAAGGCGACTATAAATCCGCTGAACCCGCGTTTATAGCAGCGCGCAGGGTGCAATCAGATTTGGACGTCAATTTGCATCTGGCGTTAAACTACCTCAATCAAAATCAAAACGACCCGGCTGAGGCTTCCGCGCTGACCGCGGTTAAACTGGCTCCCAAAGATAAGCAGGCTCTTGAGGTGTATGCTTACGTGCTGGACAGAATCGGCAAAAATGACGAGTCTGTCGCTCAATATCGCAAGTGGGAGGAATATTATCCCGACGATACGACGCCTAATCTGAAACTGGCTAACAGCTATTTGTCGCGCAACGAGAATGATCTGGCTGTCGCGGAGTATCAAAAAGCGATGAAAAAGCAGCCGGGTGATTCCACACTGATGATCGCCGCAGCTTCTGCGATGCGATTGGCGGGCAAGCTCGACGATGCGATAGCGTTGCTCACCAAAGTAATTGCTGCTGAGCCGCAGAACGAAACGGCCTATATGGCCCATGCCGGACTTTATGAGCAGCAACAAAAGACCGATTTGGCGATCGATCAGTACAATAAGATCCTCGCCTTTAACGACAAATCCCTGGTCGCGATGCAGCGATTGGCTGTGGCTTACGACTCAAAACAGGATTATGTATCCGAGATCGCCGTATACAAAAAAATAATCACCGCCAATCCCGCTGATAGTCGCTCGGCGATGATGATACCCAGATTATACGAAAAGGCCGGGCAGTTGGATACCGCATTGGAAGAGAGCAGAAAGCTCGTCGACGCGAGCCCTGCCGATACGAATATGCGAGCCCAATACGGCGATTTGCTCGGCAAAAAAGGCGATTGGCAATCGGCGGTTGAGCAGTATGACGAGTTGATTAAAAGCTCGGATACACAGGCCAGCAGCTACGGTTATTATCTCAAGGGCGGCGCTCTGGAGAAGCTCGAAAAGACCGACGATGCCATAGCCTCATACAAGAAATGTCTCGAAAACGCTCCCAGTACCGCCGATGCGCTGGATGCTTTGGCCGCGATATACAAAACCAGGGACAAGCAGGAAGATTTTCTGGCTTACCTCGGCACGCTCATCGAATCCGGCGCCGACAATGCCCCATACGCATATTATGTAAACGCGTTCAATAAGTCAGGTAAGACCGCTGACGCCACTAAGACCATTGAACAATTGTCAGAAAAATATCCAGACAGCATTCCGATTGCTACTACGCTGGCCGGGTGCTACAAAGACTCCGGGGCAACGGACAAAGCCATCGACATATACGCCAGGCTCATAGAAAAAGATAAAAACGACACTGCCGCTCGGAGAGGGCTTGGAGATATCTACGCTCAAACCGGCAAAGATGAACTGGCCGCCGAGCAGTATTCCGAGGCCCTAAAGACCTGGCCTTACGACCCGGTTATGCAGAAAAAACTGGGCGATGTTTATGTAAAACTAGGAAAAAAGAAGCGGCGATTGCGGCATACAAGCAGGCGCTGCAAATGAATCCTAATGATCAGGAGATATCGGCCAAACTAAAGGAACTGGAAACCCCAGCCAGTACTGACGGAGCCAAAACCGATGCTCAATCGCCCGCCCACACAGTTCCGATGCTAAGTGATGTCGGAGTATACTCGTCAGGTGACAAATGATATGGGAAAAGCCACAGCGGATTTAATGCCTGTTTTGGAGATGAAGGGAATTGCGAAGTCATACCCCGGCGTGGTCGCGCTCAGCGGCGTAGATTTCAACGTTTTGCCCGGCGAAGTTCACGCGCTGATAGGTGAAAACGGCGCCGGCAAATCTACTTTAATGAAGATCCTTGCCGGGGCCGACTCTAAGGACGCGGGAAATATCCTTTTAGATGGCGCCGAAGTCCACATCGACAGCCCGAACGAGGCGATGCAGCTGGGAGTCTCGATAATTTATCAGGAGTTCAACCTCGTCCCATATATGAACGCGGCGGAGAATATCTTCCTCGGAAGAGAACCCGCAAGCGTGGTTCCGGGTGTTATCGACTTCGGGCGAATGTATGCTGACGCTGAGAAGATCATCGACGAACTCGGTGTCGCAGTCAACGTTCGATCTCCTATGAACCGTCTCTCTGTAGCCCAGCAGCAGATGGTCGAAATTGCAAAGGCTACCTCTCGCAAGTCCAGGATAATCGCTATGGACGAGCCGTCAGCGACCCTCACCGATCACGAACTTGAGAACCTATTTGCGCTTATCCGGCGTCTGAAGGCGGATGGGGTGAGCATCATCTATATCTCACATCGTCTTGAGGAAATCTTCGAGATCGCCGATCGTGTAACGGTGCTTCGTGACGGCGCCTTGGTTGCGACCAAAAACGTCGCCGACACGGATCGAGCCGACATTATCCGAATGATGGTAGGCAGAGAACTCGGCGAGACTTTTCCTAAGCAGAATATTGACACTGGATCAGTTGCGTTGGAGGTAAGGAATCTGACCAGAAACGGTGTCCTCAATGATGTCAGTTTTTCTGTAAAACAAGGTGAGATATTAGGCATCGCAGGCTTGGTCGGGGCAGGCAGAACCGAGGTTGCCCGCGCGATTTTCGGCGCCGATTCAATTGATTCGGGCCAAATTCTCATAAACGGTAAACCGGTGGATATACGCTCCCCACGCCACGCTATTTCTCTTGGAATCGGTTTGGTGACAGAGGATAGAAAGGCTCTCGGTCTGGTGCTGGGAATGGCGGTAAGGGAGAACATTTCCCTTGCAAACTTGAACATACTTACACGCCTCGGCTTTATCAGGCGCGGCAAAGAACGGGAAGTCGCCGAGGGTTACGTAGAGGATATTCTGATTAAAACACCATCAATCGAGCAGGCCGTCCAAAACCTGTCCGGGGGAAACCAACAAAAAGTCGTCCTGGCGAAGTGGCTGTTTACCAAATCAAAGGTGCTCATTTTTGACGAACCCACCCGTGGCATCGACGTCGGCGCAAAGACCGAGATATATCAGCTAATGAACCGCCTCGCCGAAAGCGGCGCAGCTATAATTATGATCTCTTCCGAACTGCCCGAGGTGCTCGGAATGAGCGACCGCATCCTCGTCATGCACGAAGGCAAGCTCGCCGGTGAACTGAGCCGCCAGGAAGCGACACAGGAACGCATAATGCAACTGGCGACAGGTGAGGCTTAATAAAAAAGGCCCACAAGATGTGGGCCTTTGAATCTCAACGCATAGACTACTCCAGGTAGTCTCGCAGCTTGCGGCTCCTGCTTGGATGCCGCAGTTTCTTTAGCGCCTTAGCTTCGATCTGGCGGATTCTCTCACGAGTCACCTTAAAATGCCGCCCGACCTCTTCCAACGTTCGCGAATATCCATCATCCAGCCCGAACCGCATCTTCAGCACATCGCGCTCCCGCGGGGTCAGGTTGTTTAGAGATTCCTCGATTTTCTCCCTGAGAATCAGATTGGACGCGGCCTCCGAAGGTGACGTCGCCTCCTGATCCTCAATGAAGTCCGCCAGCCGGCTGTCCTCTTCCTCGCCGATAGGTGTCTCCAGCGACAACGGCTCCGGCGCAACACGGATGATCTCACTCACCCTGTCCGGCGCCAGACCCATCTCCATCGCCACTTCATCAAGCGTCGGCTCCCGGCCCAGGTCCTGCAAAAGCTGCCCCTGGGTCTTAATCAGCCGGTTGATTGTTTCGACCATGTGAACAGGAATGCGAATGGTGCGACCCTGATCCGCGATCGCACGGGTAATCGCCTGTCTAATCCACCACGTCGCATACGTGCTGAACTTATAGCCTTTGCGGTAGTCAAACTTCTCCACCGCACGAATAAGCCCGATATTGCCTTCCTGAATCAGATCAGGGAAGCTCATTCCACGTCCAGAGTAGCGTTTGGCTATGCTCACCACCAACCTCAAGTTGGCTTCCGTGAGCACCGCCTTGGCTTCCTCATCGCCGGCTTCAATTCTCTTGGCCAGCGAGACTTCTTCGACTATGCTTAACAGGGGTGTCTTGCCGATCTCACGAAGCCACATTCGCACCGAATCGTCGATAGGCATGCCCTCCATCTGGGCAACCTCTTCGTCAGAAGTCTCCGTCTCGCGCGAACTGTCTTCGTCTTCGTCACGATGCTCGATCTCGCGCTCTGCGTCTTTTGCTTTCTCGACTACACGAATACCTTCGTCGGCAAGTGTCTGCAGGATGTCGTCCACCTGCTCCGCGTTGATGTCTTCGTGGCTGAGGGTGTCATTAATCTGATCGTATGTCAGGACGCCAGTCCGCTTGCCTTCCTCTATTAACCTTTGCAGTCGATCATTTCGCTTCAATTCAACAGCCACCACATTCATCTCCCTTCAACAGCCGGAGCCAGCTTGCTATATACCCAACTATCAATTGTTTCTTAATCCTACTCGGCCTCAACGCCGCCAAGGGCCTGATGTATCACGAACCAGTTGCATAAACTCCTCGTAATCCGCATCGCCGAGTTTGATCGTCCCCGACTCAGCCCTCGCAGCAAGATCGCGCATACGCGCCAGCCGCTCGTTTTTTTTGTGATCTATTATTACCCTTATAAGGTCGTCGATCGAATAAACCGTCTCCGACCCATCCGGGTCCACCAGGAGGTCTAATAACAGACCCTCTGCCTCTGAGCCCTCTATTCGAGCTCTGAGATCTTCCTGGTCTATTTTTCCCATTTCTGAGCACTGCTTACTCAGCGCCTCAGCCAAAGCTCTGGTTTCACTCCCAGTGAATTCATTCGGCGCCAGAGCCTCAAATACCTTGCTCGCCAGCACATCAGAAAAAAGAATTCTTTGCAGCAGCAACCGCTCCGAGCGTTCAGCCAGACTTAACGCCCGTTTTTGCTTTGCAGGCTGCCCAACATCGCGATTTCCGACAAGGGTAGGGGCCTTAACCGCCCGCCGCCTGCGCCGAGTCACATCATTTCTTATATGATCCTCTGCAAGAGTAGTGCCTGTGTTGAAGTTTGGGTGATATTTCGCAAGAAACCTTATCAATCTTTCCCGCTCAACATCACTATTGACCTCTGCGAGAATACCTACAGCTTCTGCCAGAGCCTCAGACTTACCTTCATCTGCCCGCAAATCATATTCCGACAATGCGCATTTTATGCGATAATCAGCAACAGGCAGCGCATTTTTCAGCAACTCGGAAAATCCGGACACATCCCCGCCTTTGAGCATACTATCGGGGTCCTCGCCGTTCGGCATCGCGATAACTCGAACACGAAAACCCGCTTTTTCAAAGATCGGCGCACTGCGTAATACAGCGTTCATCCCAGCCGAATCTGAGTCGAAACTCAACACCACGTTCTTTGTGAACCTACTCAATACACTTACGTGTTCTTCGGTTAGCGCCGTTCCTAATGTGGCGACAGTATTGTCAAAATCCGCACACTGCGCCGCGATAACGTCCATATAACCTTCGACCACTATAACCCTGTCGTCACGAGCAATCGCCTTACGTGCAATGCTCAAGCCATACAGCGTCCTGTTTTTAGCAAACAGAGCAGTCTCCGGCGAGTTTAGATACTTCGGCAGGTCGTCGCCAAACGCCCTTCCCCCAAACGCGATAATCCGATCCATCGTATCGGATATCGGAAAAATCAGCCTGTCTCGAAATCTGTCGTAAAACCCCGACGAGTTCTCCCGGGCCACAACCAACCCCGCCTTGACCGCGTCAGAGACATCTACTCGCTGCTCGTGGAGATAGTTCAAAAGCCCATCCCAGGAATCCGGCGCATATCCCAGCTTATAGACGTTTACCGCGTCGGCGGATAACCCCCGGCTCCGAAGATATTCAGCCGCTTTTTTTGATCCGCCCAGTTCTCTGCGAAAGAACGTACACGCCAGGTTATTTGCCCGCAAAAGACGTTCTCGCTCGCTGTATTGCCTGGCCGCCGATTCATTACGTTCAATAGTAATCCCGGCCTTTTTCGCCAGTTGCTCCACAGCTTGAGCAAACGTCAGGCCATCGACCTTCTGCACAAACGCGATCACATCCCCGCCTTCGCCGCAGCCGAAACACTTCCAAATCCCTCTTTCGGCATTGACATTAAAAGACGGCGTCTTTTCGTTATGAAACGGGCACAGGCCCAAAAAAGAGTTCGCACCGCTTTTCTTCAGCGCCACGTGAGCGGAGACCACCTCAACGAGGTCACATCTCTCCTTGATCTCCTCCAGCGGATAACGAAACCCTTCACGACTCGACACTTGAATACCCCGATAAAGAATTCGCCTCCGCAACATTCATCGCGGAGGCACAAAATCAGACATCCCATCTGCTGGGATTATAAAAAATAACCAAATAAACGGCTACATCAACTCCGATGGGACCATCGCTATCGTAACTCCAACCAGCTTCTTGTTGAGGAACGTATACAGAACCCTGTTTTTGTCAACATAGCTCACCCTCAAGAACCGACCCGCATAGCGCTGATTCTCAGGATAACCACAGACCCAAAGCACCAGTTTATACGTGTCGCCGAGTTGCAGCCCGGTGCGAGTTTTAGACAACCCCCACGGCCCCTGTCCGCCAACCGTGATCTGTGTAACAAGACCGTCAGTGACGATGAACTCCAGGGTGATGCCGTTTTGCAAGTCGTATGTCCAGGTCACTTCTTCAGATGTAATAGTCGGCGCACTCGGCTTCGGCGCAGCATCGGGTTCTCCCGGAAGCCCTCCCGGCGGCGGCATCAGTCCAGCATCACCTATCGCCGGATTTTGCAAACCCAGCATAGAAGCCGCCTGATTAATTCCGGCCGCCAGACCTCCTCCAAACGGGTTGCTCTGTGGCGGGGTATATGGGATTCCCGGCACCACTGGCGAAGCATTTTGCTCTGCGCCCTGAGACCTGACAGTACCGACGGTAATCCTGCTGGGGTTGCCCCATTTGCTCAATACTTCCCTGGCTTCGCGGCCAAGGCGGATACCCGCGAGCATATCCTCCGGCAGTCGAGGCGCATAAAAAGCGCGGCCAGCCGTCACCAACGAACCCTGCCGAATATGAGCAGGAACATTAACCGTTCCCGAAGCCGGCTTAGCAGCCTTTTTCTGAGCCACCGCGCCAGTGGTAAGCAGCGCAAGCGACATTACTGCAATAAAAGCTATTCTCACGGCGGAATTCCTGCGTTCAGTCAACATCAAACTCAACTCCTCCAAGTGAAACACATCCTGCAATCCTATAAACCTTATGCCCGCGAGCATCATTCTCCTCCAAAGCCCATCCTATTTTTATAAATAAACACTCTAAACACCTTCGTTTGCCGCTCGTTTCAGTTCAGACAAAGTCACAAAACCATATCCCTTGCCGCGCAGGGTATCTATGATATCAGGCAAAGCCTGCACCGTCACCAACTCAAGGTTATGCAATAGTATAATTCCACCAGGCTGCGCAGAATTGATGACATGGTCATACAGCTTCTTGCGCGTCGTCCCCTCGTATTTCGAGCAATTCACTGCCCAGTAAGTGGTGGTTAAGCCGAATCTGCGCATCACATTCGACAGGTTTTTGCTGTTATGGCCGCCCGGTGGCCTGAAAAACTCGATCTCCCGACCCGTTACCGCGCGAACAGCCGCCGATGCGCGAAAGATCTCCTGGGTTATCTCAGATTCGCTGAGGTACTGGCAATTTCGGTGGTTATAAGTATGATTGCCGATCTCATGCCCCTCATCCGCAATCCGTGCAAGCTGATCCGGGAACGTCTCGACTTGCTTGCCGACCACAAAAAAAGTAGCCTTCACCCCTTTTGCCTTCAATATATCAAGGATTTTGCCGGTATCCGCTTTAGGCCCGTCGTCGAAAGTCAGCGCCAGCACTTTTCTGCCGTTGCTTCCCTTATAAAAATTATATTCACTGCCTCGCGTCGGCCGCAGCAGCGCCAGCCGGTGAGCAGCATCCATATAAGACGGGTCTGCCGCCAACACGCGTTCCAGAGTAGCTTTCTCCATCGCAACATCATGCATGCGCTGGGCGCATAACGCCATATTATAGTTAATGGCGCTCGCCGACGGCTTCATCAGCATCACCGCCCATACATCCCGCCACGCAGCATCTGCGTATCTGCCGGTCACCTTGCCTGAAGGAACATCGACGCCTTCGTTTTGGACAGCCACATCCATCGACTTCGCGCTCACCACATCCCCTCTGATGTCGGTGCCTTCTATTTTTATCACATGAGCGCCATTAGACGTCGTTTTGGTATCCCAAACGTAGTTGAACGGGGGCGTGTTGGTCATCCCCACAAATCGCCCATCGACAAAAAACGATACTATGTGCACATTCGCCGCTTTGGTCAGGTCAGCTTTCAGGCTCACATTTCCCGATACCACGGGCAGTTTGCTTGTCGGCGCAGCAGCAGGCTTATATGACTTGCCGACGTTCTCGCCGGTTACGACGAGTGGTCTGGCTTTCACAAACGTCATTGCGCAGCCCAGTCTCTCCCCAAAACCATGCCGCGTCGCGTTATCCTGAAGCGCCTTCCATATATCAAGCGCCTCTGCGAATTGCCCGGCTTCGGTCAACTTGACAGCCCTGAGCGCCTGCAGGGTCTCATCCTCAGATAAGCTCTCAGATGCGAAATCCCCTCCGGCCATCATCTTTACGTAACCGATGCTGCCTTCCAAATCGACTTCAGGACATGCTTGCTGGGCGTTGCAAAAATGCCGCGCAGCTTCGGACAGATCGGCTTTGAGAAGAGCGATAAGCCCCAAACCGTAATGCGCCGGGCCGCAATCCGTATCCTTTTGCACTGCGGCACGATATTCTTTCTCCGCTTCAGCTGCCTGCCCGCCATACAAAAGCGCGGTTCCCAAAGCGACACGAGCCAGCGGATCGTTTGCGTTTGCCTCCAGCGCAACTACAAGACTGGCGACAGCGTCCACGTTTCGCCCCTCTTTAATCGCACCGAGAGCCTCGTTCACGCTGTCGATGTAAGATGCCGGAGCTGCCGTCACAGCCGCAGGGCCTATCAACACGGAGGCGGCAATCAACCATATCCAGAGTATTCTATAAAACGACAATCGACTGTCTATTGTTTTCCTCGTCTACAAGCTCTTATAGGTATGACGATGCATACTGCGGAATAGTTTCTGAGATGACATCCAAAAGGAACACTATCACCTCATGGTCAGTCCAAATCTATGATACCCGCCTCAGCAGATCAAACGCAAATATTAAGGCGGCTATCCACGTTGACTCAGCAGAGGGTGATGTAGTACCATTTGGCTAATGGTACCCTTATGGGAGAGTGAAAATGGCTCGATTTTCCGTTAGATCCGTCGTATTCGCAATAGCGATCATCTTATTAAGCGCGGCGTGGTGCGGTGCGCTGCAATTGATTGTACCCACCGATGGTCAGGCCGTTCGGGAGCGGGTGAAGATCCAGACCCCGTTGGATGATGTGCCCGACGATGGGTTTATATCCATTTTTGTCGGAGAAGCCGACGCGGAGAAGTTCGTGGTGGCGATTTCCAGAGACTCGGCGATATCCGATGGAAGGACGTTGACGTTCTACTGGAACTCAAAAGCGCCATACTACGATGCCGCGCAGCCGATGAAACCCCTCTATTTCAAGGACGGGCGTCATCAGTTGATGGTTCAGGCTCACGACGCAAAGGGTAAGGCCGTCGGCTCTGCGAAGTTGACTATTGTGCTCAAGAATCAAGTAGACAGACCTAACCCAGCGCCGGGTGTGCCGCTGGTTAATAACCTTGTCTTCGGCCAGGTGCGCAATTATAACGTAAAGTGCGACGTCTCGGTTTTTGAAATCGTAAACCGCATTGGGCTGCCAATTCTGGGGGGGATGAGTCTTTCGGGTGACATGTTCCTCACGCAGAGCGTAGAAGATGTGCGACCGGATGGAAATTGCCTGATTCGTTTGCGCACTGACCAGAAGACATACGTCAGTTCTTATGGAGTCAAAAACTATCTTTATGCTGGCCAGGAACTCAAGCCCCAGCTTTATAGATTGGTGAATAAATACGGTGATGTCGTCAGAGCCAATATGTTCGCAAAACAGGCGAAGTATCGCATAATGGACATGCTGCCTGTCCTGTCTCCCGGCGCCAAAAAAGAAGGAGACTCCTGGCCGGATACTGTGACGCTGAAAATCGACGGCCTTACGCCTTTTATAACTCTTAAAGGAAGCGCGATGCTCGATTCATTTGAATGGGAGCAGGGCAGAGAGTGTGCAAAGATCAGCTCTATTATGATGAGCGAGGAGCCAGTCTCGCTGGCTAACGGCAAGATCAAGAGCACAGGCCCGTTGAACGCTGAGGTCACGACTTATTTTGCATACAAAACCGGTGCTATGCTGCGCCGCGATATTCGGTTGACGTTTGATGCCACCATCACTCCGGACGCCTCCGATCAGGCTGTCGGCGAGCGACCGGCGGACCCATTGCCGGGTGGTGCGGGGCTGTATCCTTACGAGGACGAACTTGCCGCGCCGCCGGATGCCTATCGGGACACGGTCAGGCCGGGTTATAGAGGCGGCCCCAGCCCAGCGCCGGCTGCGCCTGAGAACCCGACCAAAAAAGGAAGAGTGGAACTCGGTATTGCGATTAGACTGGAGATATAGTAAGACTTGACGGCCAACTCTGAAAAGCGCGCTGAACTTTTCGAACACCTCGCCGAACTGAGAACACGGTTGATCCGCTCCGGCCTGTATATAGTGGGCGGGATGATAGTCACGTGGTTTGCCTATGGGCCGATCTACACCCTGCTCACCCGACCGCTTGGGGACAATCTCAAGGGCGGGGAGCTGGTCTTTACGACTATGGCGGAGCCGTTTATGCTTCGGCTGCAGGTCGCGTTCGCCGGCGGCTTGATAGTGGTATTGCCCCTTTTAGTTTTCGAGATATGGGGATTTGTTGCCCCTGGCCTCACAGATAAAGAGAAGAGGCCGCTTCGTTGGACTGTGCCATTGGCGGCTGGGCTGTTTCTTTGCGGAGCGGCGCTGTGTTATTGGGTATTGCCCGTAGGCTTTGAGTGGTTCGCGTCGTATCTGCCCAAGGACGCCAAATATATGGTCACTTTGCCGGGGCTGATTCGATTCGAACTGTTAATGGTATTGGCGTTCGGGTGTGCCTTCGAGCTGCCCATTGTGCTTATGCTTCTCGCGCAGGTCGGGCTTATCGACTCCAAGTTCCTGAAGAAAAACTGGCGCTATGCAATCGTTATTATCTCTATCCTCGCAGCCAGCCTGACCCCATCAAATGACGTCTTCTCTATGGTAGCGTTGACTGTGCCTCTGATATTCCTTTATATGGGTAGCATATATCTCGTGAAGTTCGTAGAGAAAAAGCCCAAATCAGAGCCGGATTAACCATGATATGGAAGCCTCAACCTTTCTGGAATCAATCGAGGCATCGTCCGATTATCAACACCAGATATCCTGCGTGAAGCGAATCCCCGCCAGGTCGGCCGCTTACGGGGAGCTATTCCCCGCGCTCTCAGGCCAGACCGCGGATGCCCTAAATCGCATGGGCGTGACCAGACTCTATTCCCACCAGGCGCAAGCCATTGAGGCCGTCCGAAACGGCGAAAACGTGGTGGTTGTTACGGGTACCGCCAGCGGCAAGACTCTGTGCTATAACGTTCCGGTTATGGAGGCGCTGGAGTCCGATAAAAAAGCTCGCGCACTCTATATCTTCCCGACAAAAGCCCTTGCCCAGGACCAGCTAGGTAAGCTCAAGCTCTACGACCTGCCCGCCCTGAAACCCGCCACCTACGACGGAGACACCCCGCGCAAGGATCGCCCATTTATCAAGATCAGCGCAAATATAGTGATGACCAACCCGGATATGCTGCACGTCGGCATTCTGCCATATCACACCACCTGGCCAGATCTGTTTCGCAACCTGAAATACGTCGTCATCGACGAGATACACACCTATCGCGGGGTGTTCGGTGCGCATGTGGCAAATGTCATCCGTCGATTGCGCCGAATCGCTGAATATTACGGCTCAGACCCGCAGTTTATCTGCGCGTCTGCGACTGTTGCCAATCCGGAAAAACTGGTGAAAGACCTCACCGGCTGTGACGCACAGGTGATAGACCGGGACGGCTCCCCGGCAGGAGAGAAGTATTTCATATTTTGGAACCCTCCGTTTCTTGCCGCAAAAGGAGACCGTAAAAGCGCAAACTCGGAGGCGGTTTCTCTGCTCACCAGATTTGTTGAATCGAATATAAGAACCATCGTCTTCACCAAGGCCCGCAAGACCGTCGAGTTGATTCTGCGCTATGCCCGCATCGCGTTGCGCGACAAACAATCCCCAAACGTCGACCGGATAATGGCATATCGCGCCGGATACACCCCTGCCGAACGCCGTGAAATCGAGAGAAGACTCTTCAGTGGTGAGTTGATCGCTGTAACCTCGACCACTGCTCTTGAGGTCGGCGTCGACATCGGCGGGCTTGACGCAGTCGTGATGACCGGATATCCCGGCAGTATTGCCAGCACGTGGCAACAGGCGGGCAGAGCGGGTAGGGGAACTGAGCAATCAATGGCCACGTTAGTTGCCAACAACGACCCCATCGACCAGTTTCTGATGCGAAATCCGGATTATTTCTTCGCAGGCGCTCACGAGAGAGCTATAGTCGATAACCAGAACCCATATGTGCTGGCCGACCACCTCCAGTGTGCCGCCTTCGAACTGCCGATCAGCAACGAGGAGATTGAGTCCTTGTTTGGAGAGCGATCCTGGGAGGTGCTGGGGGCTTTGGAGGAGTTGGGCCGGGTAGGATATAACGGGCGGTGGTATTGGCCTGGAGCCAACCACCCTGCATCTGATGTCAACATTCGCTCTTCTTCAAGCGTGCATTTCACTATTGTCTCAATCGACAGGGCAGGGGAGGTGCTGGGCACGGTCGATGGAGCCAGCGCGTATGAGGTCGTGCACCCCGGAGCGGTCTACCTGCACGCAGGTGAATCCTATGTAGTGACACACCTCGACATCGACGGCCTCACAGCCTACGTCGAACGCAGCGAAGTCAACTACTACACAACCCCCGGCAGCCACATAAATGTTGAGGTGGAACAGACTCTGGAGAGCAAATCCATCGGAAGCGCACAAGTCAACTTTGGAGGCGTGCTTATCGGCCACCAGGTAACCCATTTCTGGAAGAAAAAGCTCTTTAGTGAGGAGATAATAGACAAAACAGACCTCGATTTGCCTGAAGTCGAACTGCACACCGAGGCTATCTCGCTGACCCTGCCACAGGAACTTACAGATAGCTTAATAAAAGCGGGATTTGACCTGCTGGGGACGATACACGCAATCGAACATGCGGCAATCGGTATCCTGCCTCTAATCGCCCTGTGTGACCGCAACGACATAGGCGGGGTCTCACATCCTTCTCACCCCGACACGGATGGTCTGGCTGCTATTTTCATCTACGACGGCCATGCAGGCGGCGTCGGCATTGCCCGATCCGCGTTGAGTCATATCGACGAGCTTCTCAATCTGACGCTGCGGACTATTGAAGATTGCCCATGTGAAGATGGCTGCCCCGGATGCGTCCAATCCCCTAAGTGCGGAAACAACAACCAGCCGCTGGACAAATCCGGCGCCGCTTTTTTGCTAAGTGAGCTATTAAAATCGCAATCAGACTCTCAAAGCAGTTGACGCATTATCCGCTGCTTTGGTACACTATCAGTCTATATCAATCCATGAGTGGCCGTAATGGTTTCCGAGACAATTGAGCTTACAGGACATATCATCGACACGCACACGCTTGCCAGGGTGCTGGACGGCATTCTGTCTTTTGGCGGCGAGTTCGAGATAGAGGAAATGCAGGTTGGCAGGACCAACAACGACGAGTCCTGCGCTCGCATTAGAGTCACCGCGCCTGCGTCAGACGTTTTGGATTCGGTCCTTGGCTTTATCGAAAAGGAAGGCGCACACAGGATTGAGTTGCGTGATGCGCACCTGGAGCCGTGTGAAAAAGATGGCGTTTTGCCAAAGGGGTTCTATTGTACAACGAACCTGCCCACCAGCATAAGAGTCGCCGGCCTATGGATACCCATTGAACAAATGGAGATGGACTGCGGTATCGCTTACGAGGACGGCCGGGCGTTCATCATCCCCATGTGCCGAGCGAAGCGCGGTCAGATGGTCGTTGTCGGTCATGACGGCATTCGGGTGGAGACTCCCCGCCGGGCCAGCGCGTCCGGGTCATTTGAGTTTATGACCAGCGCCGTATCCAGCGAGAAACCCAAGACTTTAATGGTCGAAGAGGTCGCAAACAGGATCCGCGAGACCAAAAAGCTGGGCAAGAAGGTTCTGTTGGTAGGTGGCCCGGCGATAGTGCACGCAGGCGCAGGGGCTGCTGTCGAGGAAATGATTCGCGACGAGTGGATAGAGGTCGTATTCGCCGGAAACGCATTTGCACTGCATGACATCGAGTATTCATTCTACGGCACCGCTCTTGGAGTAAGCCTGGAAAAGGGAACCCCGGCCCCGCACGGCCATGAACATCATTTGAGAGCGGTAAACGAGATTCGCCGAATAGGCAGCATCGCCGAGGCGGTTAATCAGGGCACGTTGACTAAGGGAATTATGCGACAGTGCGTCCTCAAGGGTGTCCCTTACGTCCTGTGCGGCTCAATTCGCGACGATGGCCCACTGCCGGAGGTCATAACAGACGCACTCGAAGCTCAGGACGCGATGCGTAAATACGTGCCGGAAATCGGCCTAGCGATAATGGTAGCGACGACTCTGCACTCAGTTGCGACGGGAAATCTATTGCCGGCTGAGGTAGGAGTCGTCTGTGTGGACATCAACCCAGCCGTATGCACCAAACTGGCCGACAGGGGCACACAACAGGCGATTGGCGTCATCACGGACGCAGCGCTATTTATGAAGGAACTGGCAGAGGTCCTGAAAAGACAACAGGCAGCATCGTCTTAAACCTCAAACAATAAGGGCGAGTGGCGGAATGGCAGACGCAGCGGACTTAAAATCCGCCGGGGAAACCCATGAGGGTTCGACTCCCTCCTCGCCCACCACTATATATTGTGCTTAATGTTAGGTCTGGCTAACAAATTATGGCCTGGCCAAGACCTCCAATAAAACAAAACTGCTAACGGATTGCTAACATGATCTACGGGACGATCCAGTAAAATTGCTAACAGAATGGTTAGCAATGGCAGATTCTCGTCGTCTCTGGAAAAGGGTTCTCTTAAACAATGGAGCGCCGGTTTCCAAAGAGATCAAGCGATACGATGCTGAGAACGAGCAGATCGCTGTCAGCGTCGTGTGGCCCTATGAGGAAGCACTATGTGCAACGGTCACCGATGTATCGACTGCTGAATTTGCAGTTGCGGCTGGGCTGAGCGAATATCCGGGCTTCGATTTACTGGTGCACCGTCCGGATGGCAAGAAGCTTTGTCTTGAAGTCAAGGGTTGTGCTAGAATCGGTGAGATTGAGTTGTCAGAAAACGAATGGGTGAAGGCTTGCAACCATCGAGATGGGCACTGGCTTTATGTTATGTATGATTGTGCCACAGCTTATCCCAGGCTCTTGCGTGTGCAGGCTCTGCTTGGGAAATTACTAGTGAAGGCTCTTTGTGGAGTTAAGACACAGAAACCGAAATATTTGCTGCTGCGGAGGGTGACTAGAATGAGATGGAACGATGGTCTTGAAGGTATTGCTAAGTGTATCGCGGAGGAATCTGCATCTCCGCTAAGGGTAGTTGCACAATGCCGCGAAAGATGCAGACTTCAAGCGGCATATAACACGAGTATAGCGGACAAAAACAGGGAGATGGGAAAAATATGAAGCCAATCGAATTCCGAGTTCAAATGTTTAAGAGTATTGAGGACTCCGGTTGGGTCAGGCTGTCACCACTGACCGTGCTAGTTGGAAAGAACGAGTCTGGCAAGACGACCCTGCTAACGGCACTGCACAAGTTCAATCCGTTCAAGCCTGAGCCATATTCTATGGATCAGGAATGGCCGCGCGGTCGGCGTGCGGAGCGCGACAACGACCAGGTCGTCTGCAGCGTCAGATTCGAGTTCGACGATCAAGAAAAAGCGGAACTGAGGCAACGCTGCAGCAACATCGATAGCCTTGATTACGCGGAAGTCAGCAGGACGTATGGCGGCCAACTCGCAGTTTCGTTTCCTGTTCCTGTGGCTGTCACCAAAGCGTCTGATGAACTGATCGAGCAACTATGTGCCAGGATATCGTGCCCACCACAGGGGGTGACATCGGAGTTTCTGACAGCAGTCGATCAGTGCCGCCAGGAAGCACTTGATATGGCGCTCAGAGGCGAATACTCCTCCATCCCTAACCTCTGTGATCAGCACATAGACAAACTGAACCAACAGCCGTCTATCTTCCCGGATGAGGCGGATGCAAAGACAGAGTTCATCGGGAACTATCCAGCGGTGCTGTCGAAGATAGCTCAAGATCTTGCTTCCGCAACATCCACAGAGGCAGAGATCAGGCAGTACGTGCTCAAGCATATTCCTACATTCCTCTATATGTCCGATTACCGCTCGTTCACAGGCAGTGCCCAGCTTGACCTGGTAAAAGATCGACGTGATCGAGAGGCACTCACGGAAGAGGACCAGACCCTGATTATGATAATGGAGCTTGCGGGTCTCGACCTTGATGAAGAGGTGGAAAAGGCAGCAGCGGGTGAAAGAGAGCAGAGGCAGTATGACCTTGACGATGCCTCGGCAACTTTGACCAAAACGATAAGCGATAGGTGGCGGCAGCGCCGATACCAAGTTCAGTTGCGGGCCGATGGGCCTCATTTCTATACATTCGTCAAGGATGAGGATGACCCTTCACTGATAAAGCTTGAAGAACGGTCTCGAGGCTTTCAGTGGTTCTTCTCATTCGACCTGATGTTTATGTATGAGTCCGACGGCACCTTTGAGGGCTGCGTCCTACTTCTCGATGAACCAGGCCTCCACTTACACCCTGACGCACAGAAAGACCTGCTGCGACGACTCGAGGAATATGCTCGCCAGAACACTCTTGTCTATACTACGCATCTGCCGTTTATGATTGACCTGCGGGAGCCGGATAGGATAAGGGTCATGTCCGATAAGGATGGCAAGACAACGGTTACTGAGGACATAGTCAGCAGCCAACCTGAAGCAAGGTTTGTGCTTCAAGCGGCACTCGGGATGAGTGGCAGCTCCAGTTACCTGCTCGCCGAAAGGAATCTCGTCGTCGAGGGAGTCGATGATTATTGGATTGTTACAGAGCTTTCCAACCTGCTCGAACGTTCGGGTGAGCAAGGGTTGTTCGAAGACGTCTTCGTAACCCCAGCCGGGGGAGCATCCGAGGCGGCCTACATTGCAACCCTGATGGTTGGTCAAGGACTTAGCGTCACGGTCCTATTTGACAGTGACCAGGCTGGAGATAACGGCAGGGATGCTCTCCTGAAGAAATGGATCACGACCTATTCCGATACGAACGCCAAGATCATCGGGATCAAAGACGCCGCGGAATCCAAAGCTGATGAGTTCGCCATAGAGGATCTCTTCACTGACGATTTCTACCTCGAATGTGTTCAGAAAGCCTATGGAAAGCAGATAACGAACGCAGGTCAGAAGAAGCTGAAACTCGTTGGCAAAGGTATGATCTGCAAACGTGTAGAGCGTGCCTTGAACGATCTTGGTATCAAGTTCAACAAGGGGTCGGTTGCCAAGATCATACGTAAGCGTTTGGTTACTATGGCCGAGATAGATGAACTACCGGAAGTTACACGCGAGTATTCTCGCAAGCTAGTGGGTGCTATCAACGCATCCTTTGGCAGTTGATGTGAATGGAGATATGCAGTGAATAATAATCGTCGCCTAATAGAAGTGGCATTTCGTTGAAGCAGGCATTGTTGGATTACATTGTCTCGGAAACCCCTTTCCCCATACAACGTAAGATGCGGAGAACCCTTGATTGCAGTGGGCTTTCACCCGATACTATTATCTAGGAGGAGATGTCAATGGCTAATATCATCCCGCCTCACGCGGCGGTTCAGTTTATCGATTATGCTATCGAGAGTGCGATAGCTGGACAAACACGTGCGTACCTACTATCTGCTGCCAAGGGTGAGAAAGTTATGCGCGATGAGTGCTTGGAACTGAAGGCGAATGCCGTTGGAGCAGACAGTTCGATTAACGCGTATAGCTCGTTGCGAAGCGTGAACGCTTTCTATCGTACAAGATATTCCCTGGCTCTGATACAAGACATGGCCCAGGTCGCATTCGACTCCGTTCAGTTCGAGGGTTGGTGGAGCAATGATCCGCCAGATATCCTCCAGTGTTCGGATGCCGAAGCCGAGTCGATTGCCGCTTTCATTCCCCGCACACTTCAGCATATGTCGAGTTCCGGTTTACACCACCCATACTCATTGCTGACGAAGTGGATGCATTTTTGCTTTCCCGACAGCTTTGTTATCTACGATTGGCAAGTTGCAGTGTCGGTACAGACGTGGAGTTACTTCACTTTTGCTCTGGAGGACAGTTCATCCGAGCGCTTCGCTGCAAACAAGATCGCCCAATTCGACGGCGCGAATTACCGCAACCTGCTTGATTTCTATCGATTCTGCTGGGAATCTGCTACCAGCCAGCAACGCGATGCTCTTCAGGCTGTGGCGAAAGACCTAAGTGCCGCCATTAGCTCGCACGTGAGTATTATTGATGTGATTGACAAGGCTCTCTGGATAGCCAATGGCGACCCACGAAAGATGGGACTGCTAACACGCAGTGGCCTTCCCCAACCGAAATGGCCGGTTTGACAGGCAAGGCACGATGCCCAATATCGCGAGCAGAGAAGCTAACAGCGCCCATACAATTGCTAACAGAACGGTTAGCAAAGTCAGATTAAGCTCCCTCTGTCTGGTCGTTGGAGGCCGCCGTTTGCAGATGCTGGTCGAACTGTTGTATCGCCCGTTTCTGCATGTTCGGGGCCGCATGCAGGTAAATATTCATAGTAGTCGAAAGGAGGGTGTGTCCCAATCTCTCCTGTATTTCTTTAAATGAAACGCCCATATAGGCGAGCACAGTGGCGTGGCTGTGTCTTAGGTCGTGAAACGTCAGGCTGCACCCGGCCCGCCGAAGCGTGTCCCTTACAGAACTTGCAAAGCTCTTGGGTTTGTGAAGACTACCATCGAGTCTCGGGCAGATGATACCCTCCGGATTATACTCCGGCCCAAGTTTCTCCCTCAGTCCCTCCCATCCGGTTTTGTGAGTTTTCAGCTCTTGAAGCGTCCATTCCGGGATAGGTATTGTGCGTCGGCTGGAGTCGGTCTTGAGATCTTCGTAGACTGGATTGTTGCTCGCGTCCTGCGATACCATTCTGCGAAACGTCACAGTACCTCGGTCGAAGTCAACATCACCCCAGTTCAGTGCCAATATCTCTGACGCACGAGCTCCGAGGGTTGCAGCAAGTACAATTGGCAGGTAGTATGATGTGTGCCGGACTTTAACAAACAGATCGATTATTTCCTGGGGTGTCGTCATAGCCTTGCGCTCTACTGGACGTGGCTTCGGTTTCTCCACGCGGTCGGTAGGATTCACAGCTATCAAACCGGTCATTATTGCATGATTAAATGCTTTGTGTGGAACCGCCCACCAGGTCTACCCAGCACTTATAACAAAGAGATGACACTTTCGGTTGGGGAGACTGCCGAGCTTATCGGTATATCTCCTAACGCCTGCTACGAGGCGATCAGGCGCGGCATCATTCCAAGCATTCGGATTGGTGGACGCATTCTGATCAGTCGCAAGCAGATCGAGATGATGTTCGAGCCTAAGCCAACAGAATATATGGCTTAGCCCACAATGAAACACGGGGCCCCGCCATCCAGGCAGGGGCCTCTTGTTTTTGATAATCTGCGCTGACTACCCTAGCGCGGAATCAATGATCTCCTTTGCCGATTAAATGATCCTTGCCTGGCAGCGCTGGGTGATTAGCTTTTTGCACCATATTGTCTATGCCACTAGTAAGCAGTTTGCCCATCGACTTAACTATATGGCCATATTTCAGTATCTCCTTCCTGCTCTCAGCCAGCAATCTCAGTACAGAATAATAAAAATCTCAAAAGGTACCACGTAAATTGTCGGTTCGTGTATATAATCATATTGGATAGTTCAGTTACCAGAAGTAGCACTTGCTTGGTATGAACCAGCAGATAAAGGAGAAATAGTATTGGACAAGTTAACTTATAGCGTCGAAGAAGCTGCGAAAGTCTTGGGCATTGGTCGTAACACGGCTTACGAGGCCGTTCGCTCCGGTGAGATTCCGTCGGTCAAGATCGGCAAGAGGTTGCTGGTGCCTGTTAAGGCGCTGGAAAATATGCTTCCTGCAAATGTAGAGCAGGCGTTGACTGCGTAATAACTTGCCAGGTCAACTTTGGAGTTGCCCTAGTCTGGTTAGCCGGTGCGTATCGGTCGACCAAAGACTCGTCAGGAGGTGGGTACCGTGAGACTCTACGTTTTGTTATGCGCCCTGATCTGCACAATGCTGTTCTGCTTACCGATGATGGCGAGTGAACCTGTGAGCCCGATGGTAGCATCGTGGCGCGATATCAAGACTGATGATGAAATACTTAAGCTAGTGCGCGAGAGGGATGTCGGTGTCAGAATAGCTTGCTCTAAGCAGTTGGAGGCACCGGATGTCTCAGTCTTTGCGAATGGCGATGTGAAGGCTAGTGATCTTGTCCGAGGTCTGGCTTTTTCCTCCGGGTGGGCCGTCCGAGAGTTCTCGGACGGCCAGCTGTTCTTGGCACCAGCAGGAGGTGGCTATCTGAGATCAATGGTGACTGGCCGTGCACGAGCTGCACAGAAGCAGAGCTTTGGCGAAGCGCTCAGATGGACCGAGTTTGCCGTAGAGACTCTCAGGGAATACCACGGTCAAGAACGTGTGCGTGACTTGCCGCCGATCTCGGGTAAGGATCTGTTGGCAGGCTACCGGAACGCAGACAGCTTGAGCGAAGTCCAGAGACAATATGTCATCAGAGTACTGACAGAGGCAGATCGCCAAAAGCGCCTGAGCGCTGACGTCCTCCGAAATGGCAAATTGGCCAAGGGGACGAATATACTGTTCTTCGTAGGTACTCATCTTGGTATCTATCGTCCCGCGAATTCGTCGATATCCAGATTCATGACCCTTCCACTTGTGCCCTACGCACCGACCGACGATACGGATATAGACGCGTCTCCAGAATCTACCGGGATACCTCCCGATCTGTCAGTTCCTATTCAGCACGAGCAGATGCAATTGCACAAGTGGTACGAAGCCATGGCCCAGCAGCAAGGCTGGTATGTTACCTGTACCCCGCTATCACGCGCCTATATAGTGGATTTCACGGGTATCGGAAGCGATCTTGTTTCTGAGCAACTGAAAAGGATCATGGGTAGCCATCCTGACGTGCGGCTGCGTGTGTTCGGTTCGGTGTTATCGGAGCGGAATCTACTGACTCCCAAGGAAACAGAGCTTCCGGACAGCTCCGGCTGGGCAGGAGTTGCATCCGATATGAGACAGTTGGCTGCGCTGCTTGACAGCCTAACTACCAAACAGCGGCAGTCTCTGTATGATCATGAGATGCGTCTGACACAAGATGAGCTCACGGATAGCCAACGGAAGCTCATAGACGAGCTAGTCGGCACACAGAACCAGTCCCCCGAGCTGTCTTTGGTGAAGGGTAAGGGCCTGAAATTTTACATTGACTTCCATTTCACTGTAGAGGCTGCGGATGCGAATGGAACCAAAGTCGAGGTAAGCACAGTCCGCCCATTCTCCAGTTTGCTGTCTGAATAGGTTAGGTGATGCGATGGATCGTAACCACAGGCCTGGTCGCTTACCAGCCAAACTACTGTCTGCAGTGCTGGCACACATTATTCCCTCAGGTTCGCAGAACGTGGACCACTACCAACTACCAGACACTCTTCACTTGCCAACTTGCCAACCATGCTGCTGTTCCAGTTCGTTAAGCACTTCTATATCCGGGTCCCTGGCTGGACTCATTCAGAACCTTCCTGGCGAGGGCGGCACAGAACGGCTGTTTGGAAAAATCTTAGTGCTTTTGCCAAACCTGCAGGGTTCCCTTTTTGCTGAGGTCGGGGTACACGTGTAACAAATATGCAGTGCACCCCGATTGTTGTCACTAACGTAGAAAGCAGCGGTTTTCTATGCTTTCAGCATCCAATTCCGACCTGATTGCCCTTCGGAGATGCCATTCCTCTCGGGAAGGCTGGTATATCTCCCCGGTATTGCGCGATCAAATCGGACTCGACCATCCCAATATAGACAAGTGGAAGTTCGCGGGGACAAACCTTATGAACCTTGCTGATCCTGATTATTGTCAGGCTTGAGCAGAAAATGCAATATCAAAGGCCCGACAGTATCAGAAACTAGGAGACAACTATTGGACTGGAATTTTTGCAGATAGTATTTGCTGGGGATGGTGTTGGCCAAACTCTAAGGACATAAAGCAGCGGTTTGCTTTGCTTTCAGTACCCAATCACAGTCTAGCCACTCCTTGATCCAACCCTAATTACCAAGCATAAAATTAATAGTTAAATATTAGCATTTACGAGAGAAAAGTTCTCTCAGAGGTGAATAAGTGCGAGATTTTTTCGGTTACGCATTTGCTCATGTTTTTTCTTGCCGCCGGATAGTGTTGGAGGCTTTGTAATAACTTGCTCGACAGCACAGAATCATAGCAATTGCTTTAGTAGTCCTTAGTATCATCTTCGTTCTACGTACAAATCTTAGAAAAAGTCGTGGACATGCTATTCGCCCAACAACAACATGCATGCATGGGTATGCAGCTTGTGCTGGAAAACCGGAAAGACCAACACGCCAAGGTTGTTTTGCGGGGCAATGTCGTGCTGATTGGTCGAAGTGATTTAACAAAGGCAAGGGTGGGGAGGTAATTCGGCGCGCGAAGCGCGCGCTGGCTATGATTCCTAGCCTTATCGTTTAGTTGGTTACGCTAAAGCTCTAAGGCGCCAGGATGTCTGGATATGGATGTGGATAATCTACCCTTCGCAAGTATATTCCCACAGGGCTACCTCCTAATAAAGCCCACCCTCCTGTATGTCGGAAAGCTACATAGAGGTGATCACATGTTACGTCATCACAACAAGCTGGAGTAGTATTCAAATGCAAAAAATCCGAATCACCCCTTGACGATGGAGATGTCTGCGAAAGGTGAAGAGAATCTTGCCAGCAGCGAAGGTAATTAAGATGCCTACGGCGAATGGTGTGAGAATCATAAAAATGGCAAGTATGATGCCAAATCAACAGAGTCTGCGCTGACGCCAGTGCGCCGAGGAGTTGAACATCCCGACTGAACTTGAAGTGACCGTCCTGGATGCGGACAAGATAAGAGAAGAGCTTATAAAGACGTGTGGAATCGTCTAATCTGCTAAGAAAAACGGAGGGAGGCGTAATCCTATGAGAATAGTAGCTTTATTGGTTGAATCATTCGTTAGTGTTTTTGATGAGGATATTTCGTACACGTGTACTGGGTGCACACTCCTTTTAATGACAAAGGAATATCTTGGAGTTATTTAGAAAACCTCTAGCAATTGAAAAAGTGATGATCTTAACTGTTCTATGTTGCTGGTTTCGCATTCCCATATAACGATCGCTCGCCAGCCAAGGTCGTCCAGCTGGCGGGTGACCTGCTGGTGGCGCTCCACGTTCTGCCGAAACTTGCCTTGCCAAAAGTCTTCCCGACTCTTTGGATTGTAAGCATATTTGCAGTAGGGATGGTGATGCCAGAAGCAGCCGTGCACAAATATGACTGTCCTGTATTTGGGAAGAACTATGTCAGGTCTTCCCGGCAGCTTCTCCGAGTGCAGACGAAACCGGTAACCCATCCTGTGCAAGAGTGACCTTACGATTATTTCGGGACGAGTGTTTTTGGACCGGATTTGCGACATATTCCAGCTTCTCTTTTCGCGGCTTATAGTGTCCATCGTCTTCTACTGTTAATTTTTCTTTGCAGATCACGTCGTATACAATGACCGCAATCTGTCTGGCCAATAGCGGAGGAACTGCATTTCCCACTTGCTTATACTGAGCAGTTCTGCCACCCTCAAAGAAGTAGTTGTCTGGGAATGTCTGCAGACGAGCGGCTTCACGCACTGTCAGGCTACGACACTGACAAGGATCATAGTGGATAAAATAATGCCCGTCTTTGGACATGTGTGAAGTCACTGTCGTAGCAGGAGCGTTACGCAACTGTACGCGGAACCTGTCGGGAAACATCTTGCCCGCAACAGCCTTCGCCACGTTCTTATGCTCTGGGTAAAGCGCCTCTGGGAAGTGGCGCATACGAGGCGAGAAACCATTGACTTGTCCAAAGCAAGCAGCAAAAAGATATCTGTGCAGATCGCTTGCGAGATGCCCGCGCGCCGAATGATTGCAGACGCCCCCGAGTCTGCCGTCTACATACCATCGGGCATGGGCGTTGGGTTTCGGGCTACAGCGGAGAAACTCCCCCCCACGACTGAGACACGCATTGATATCTTCAAGCGCTGCTCTAAGGCTTTGTTTCAGTTCGCAGCTTTCTAACTTATCTATCCAAGTCTGTTGCAGGACCGTCATTATTGTGCTGCGCCAGGCTTCTCCAGAATCTAGCTCCCTTGATAATGCGCTCCTGATCTTGGGCAGGTCCGATATGACATCGTGCATAGTTATCTTCTTCTTGTTCTCCGTCAGAGTGCTTGGGTGACTGCAAAAATCACTTCGGATGCCCAGGATAATTACGCGGTGGCGGGCCTGTGGAATCCCATATCTTTCACACTCGATAATAAAATCTGCCGGCTCAAGATCCATTCCATCTTCCTCTGATACTGCCAGTGAATATATATTGTACTCTGCAGGGTTCTCTTCCAACAGATGATCATCAACTGCAGCACTTGGATTCCGAAGGTCTCGCAGGATCTGTCTGAAAATTCTCTTGCCTTTAATCTTGGAGGATAGAATGCCTGTGACGTTTTCGACAACAAATATGGATGGCTTGAACTTTCGGATTATACGAAGATACTCTTGATAAAGAAAGTGACGTTCGTCACTCTCAAATCCATCTGGATCCAGCGCCTTGATTTTGACTCGGCCAGCAGTCGAATAGGCCTGACACGGCGGTCCACCGATCAGAACCCACGGAGCGCCAGGATTGTCCAACAGAATGTGTGATAAGTGCTCATCAACGACAACATCATCTTTTGGCTTCCCGAGTTCTCTGCGCAATACTTCAGTAGTCACTGTGCGTGCTTCACGCGGAAAACGTTGAAATAGTTCATTCAGGGTGATCTCGCCACGTAAATGTTGGTAGTAGTCGTCAGGAACTTTATCTTCCCGGAACTGCCGGAAGAAACACCGAAGTGAAAGCGTCTGATGCGCTGTTGCATCCTTCTCAACAGATAATCTGATACGGAATGGATGTCTGGAGCCATATTTAAGAGCTGAGAATCCTTCGCCCAGTCCGCCTGGGCCGGCAAACAGATCTATTACTGGTATATAATTCATCCGAACTCCCGAAACCAGAGTATTTTCAGCCTCGGCAATGGCCATCAATCACCCTGGTGCCCCTAGCTTTTTCCTGGCATATTTTAGCACATTTCGCGACCAATTTCGATGAATGCGTTGCGAGAGATATGAGGCTAATTGCTAAGCGCAATCATATCTGATATGCTAATTAAGGCTAAATACTTAAATAATCAGCTCAGCATCCAGCCACACATTAATATTTGTTGCGCATGTCTGTGGAGTGAACGATACGAGACGCGTTAAAATATGGTGGTGAATGCGATCACGTTGCCACTGGGGCCTGATACTGTGTGGATTATATGTGGGTGGCGACAGCAATGTGACTCCGTTGCTTTGCTTGGAACACAAATATTCCGGTTTGATTCTGTTTATGCTAGGCAAGCGAACTCTCGCCTGCACCAATACGGGATAGCTATTATGAAGAGTCATTAGACCCACATTTGCCAGTGAATTGTGGGAATGCAGCGCAGATCAGCGCAGATTAGCTACAGGGGGTGATTTGCGGCGATAGTGCATCGTCGCAAGACAGGAAGTGGCTACAAAAACATTTGATGCTACGCCTAGTGCTTCAATGCTTGTTGAGAGCCTGCGAGATATTGGCTATTCGCTGGAAACAGCTTTGGCTGATATCATAGACAACTCGATTACTGCTCAGGCAGAGAACATTGAACTGTTTGCTGACATTAGCGATGCCGACCACAGAATCGGAATTGTCGATGATGGTACAGGAATGAGCGAACAGGTTCTGCATGATGCCATGCGACCGGGCAGCGGAAACCCTTTGGACATTCGTCCGCGGTCTGATCTGGGACGTTTTGGATTGGGGCTGAAAATTGCCTCGTTCTCTCAGTGTCGACGACTCACAGTGGCTACGCGCCACGAAGGTATAACCAGTGCGGCGATCTGGGACCTTGATTTTGTCGCAGAGAGGAACAAGTGGCTTGTCCAGATACCTGAGCAATTAGCCGCAATCCCTTGGATTAGTCATTTGGGTGAGAGCGGCACTCTCGTAATATGGGAGAAGCTTGACAGGCTGGTTGAGCCGGCCACTTCCGGCGACATGCTACCTTACATAACTCGCCGCATTGATGAAACTAGAGAACATTTAGAGCTTGTCTTCCACCGTTTCCTTACTGGTGAGCGTGGTCTAAAGAAGGTTCACCTGTCGCTAAACGGTCGCCAGCTTGTGCCATTCGACCCGTTTCATATAGATCACGCCGCCACGATTTGTGGGCCGGTTGAAAAGATCAGGGTGACTGGGCAAGAGGTGGTAATGCAGGCATTTACATTGCCCCATCATCAGAAGGTAACACCAGCTGAATGGGAACGATTTGCTGGCCGCGCTGGTTACCTCAAGAACCAAGGGTTCTATGTCTATCGCGAAAAACGCCTGATTATACACGGTACCTGGTTCGGACTCGCCCGCCAGATGGAGTTGACAAAACTTGCCCGCGTGCGCATCGACATACCGAATGGGTTGGACGCACAATGGAAGATAGACGTCAAGAAATCCACAGCACAGCCGCCATATCGGGTACGCGAAAGACTGCGTCGAATTATTGAAGAGATCGGATTGAATTCCAAGCGTGTTTATACCGCCCGAGGACGTAAGCTGACTGCCGATAACCGTCTGCCCGTATGGAATAGAATCCAGGATAAAAATGAGATCACTTATAGAATAAACTCTGAGCATCCTGTGATTGTGGATTTCATTTCCAAACTTCCTGAAGAGTTGAAGCGCGATTTCTCACATGTGCTCGAAATAACAGGCTCAGCTTTACCTATGGATGCACTTTTTGCGGACATGGGAGGCGCACCTGAGAAAGTGTCTGGCAATCTGCCAACTGACGATGCTCTTCAATATGCTGTTAAGACAACTGCGAAACGGCTTATAGACATGGGAGGCAATCGGGAAGAAATACCGGATATGCTGAAGCTCGCGGAACCATTCCGATCGAATTGGAAGCGAACAGAAGAGATACTTGCTGAGACATTGTCCGTGGAGGTGTCGGGTGAATAACAACCTCGAAAACTTGGCCCTGGCTGTTGAGAGTTTTCTCGCACGTGAGCGCAACCCAACCCAGGAGCAGATTCGCGACGTGATTAATAAATTTCGTGTCGTTGATAGTTGCAGTGTTGACGACGCAGAAGCAGAAATGTTGGCTCGCGATTTCGAAATGCGTCATGGTGTGACTATGACCATTGGTGCAATGCTGACTGAGCACGAATACAAACCTTGGCTTGACAGCGCACGAGCAATCATCAAGCCCTACTACTGGGATAGATACCGGAAATTGCTTGTCGAAAAGCGCTTCACTGGCCAAGTGATCGCCACTCTTGACAATGTGACTGATCGGATTCTTGGCCTGCTGGAAAACCCGGAAAAGGCTGGGCCCTGGGATCGCAGGGGTATGGTAGTCGGTCACGTACAGTCTGGGAAGACGGCCAACTACACTGGAGTGATCTGCAAAGCGGCAGATGCCGGATACAAGCTCATTGTAGTTATTGCTGGCATCCACAACAACCTTCGCAATCAGACGCAGTTGCGTATTGACGAAGGTTTCGTCGGACGGGACAGCGCGCGACTGCTCTTGAAGAAAGGTGACAGGTTTGTTGGTGTGGGGAGGTTTGACAAGACACGAAGACCTGTTACTTTCACAAACTCGCTTAGAGATTTCAACAAAGAAATGGCTACAAGTGTGGGTATTCCACTTCAGAATCTAAGCGAGCCAGCTGTCTTCGTTATCAAGAAGAACTCTAGTACCCTGAGGTACCTGATTGAGTGGTTCAGAGAGCACAGCGCAGATCGTGACGGCAGGACGGTTGAATCTCCAATGCTTCTCATTGATGACGAAGCTGATAATGCATCTATCAACATACGACACGGTAAAGACGAGGTGTCCCGAATCAATGGCCAAATCCGGGAGCTACTGCAACTGTTCGATCGGAGTTGCTATGTTGGATACACGGCAACTCCTTTCGCCAATATATTCATAGATCCTGAAACTGACGACAAAATGCTCGGGGAAGACTTGTTCCCTCGTAGTTTCATAGTCAGCCTCGACCCTCCATCGAACTACTTTGGTGCAACAAAAGTGTTTCTGGATACACCACAGGCGATAGTCCGGCACATTGATGACAATGAAGATATATTACCATTGAAGCATACTATAGACTTGGAAGTTGTCGCCCTTCCACCCAGCCTGATGCGGGCGGTTCGCGTGTTCATCATAGCGCGGGCGATTCGTTTGGCGCGTGGACATTTGACAGCACACTGTTCAATGCTTGTGAACGCGTCACGCTTTACAGGAGTTCAGCGGCAGATCAGAAACGAGATTCACAACAAGCTTGGATACATTCAGTCCAGCATACGCGTGAATGGAGCGCTACCAGCGGTACAGGCATTAAAAGATCCCGAAATAGCAGCCTTGCACGAAGCATGGGAATGCGAGTTTGCTTCGGCAGGATTTACCTGGGAGGAGATTCAGTCCCAGTTACTTGCTGCTGCCGCCCCGATCAAAGTAGTTGAAGTGAACAGCCAGTCTTCAGGAACCCTCAATTATTATGATTATGAAAGTACAGGGCTTAACATCATCGCTGTTGGAGGTTTCTCTCTTTCTCGCGGACTGACTTTAGAGGGATTGACGGTCAGCTACTTCCTCCGAAACTCAATGATGTATGACACCTTGATGCAGATGGGCCGGTGGTTTGGATACCGGCCAGGCTATAAGGATCTCTGCCGTATCTGGATGCCGGAAGAAGCGGAAGGTTGGTACAGTCACATTACTGAATCAATCGAGATGCTTCGTGACGAGCTTCGGAACATGGAAGCAGCGAATGCAACGCCGGAGGAGTTCGGGCTCAAGGTGCGGGGCCATCCGGACACACTGATTGTAACCGCACGCAACAAGATGGGGTCAAGCGAAGAGGTGATTGTCAATATTGGCCTCGCTAACAACTTTATCGAGACAGCAATTCTGAGAAGAGACCAAGCTAGCCTGGATAAGAACAGAGAAGCTGCCAGCAGACTTGCCGTGCGCCTGGAAAAGGCTGGCCGGCCAGTTTCAAGCGCTGAGGCGGTATCGGGAGGCCGGTTGCTTTCCAGGGTACCCGTAGTTCTTGTGCTCGACTTCATATCTGAGTTCAGAAATCACCCGGGATCGATGCTGACGGATCCCGGACCCGTTAGGTCATACATCGATGCCAGGCGAGATGGAGAACTTATAGAGTGGGACATTCTCTTCGCCAGCATAAGTCGAACTGATGTGGATACGCTTGTTGATAGCTCCCTTGGGGTTGCAATCAACTGTCAGAAGCGAACAGCTGGCAAGAAGAGCGATGCCAGGACATTGCGTATTACAAACAAGCAGAGAGTTTCGTCACGTGGGGTCGAGAAGACCGGCTTGTCGAGTGAAGAGGCTGAAAAAGCCGAACGGGACTACCGCGAGCAGCTTGCGAATGCGCGGGGTGATGAAAGTAACCTGAACTATCCAGACAGGATCTATCGCAGGGTGCGGAAACGTCCGTTGTTAATCATCCATCTGCTGGATGTGACCCTTGAGGATGGTCGCAGGGCTCATAACAAACCGGTTGTTGCCTGGAGCATTAGCTTCCCTGGAACTGATTTGGAGGAGAAGCGAGTGCAGTATCGAGTCAATACCACCTGGCTCCGAGAGAACTACCGTGACGACAATGACGAAGACGAGATGGGTGGAGACAATGGGTAGCGATCCATGGAAAGATATTGCTGCACCAAATACTATCGATGCTATCAAGGCGAAAAGAATAAATGCCGACATCCCTTGGGGATTCTTCTGGGCACGGAGCATCGACAACAAGTGTCTATTAGTTCTTCAACATAGTACAGACTCAATGCCACGCGGACATCTTCCGAGGTTGAAGGGAATTGAGGTCGAGGATATCGAAAGCAGTAGCGAAGGTGATAGGATGCTGGTCCTCAAGCTCTTGGAAACAGCTCACAGGGACATTTTTCACAGACTTTGTAGTGACATAGTTGCAAGTGCATCCAGTGCGGCATCGGAGAAAGAGGCAGTAGAGACTGCACTTACGCGGACGTGGCGCTGGCACCATCTTCTTCGCGGTGGCAGCGATGGACGGTTATCCTCTGAAGAACAGAAGGGACTGATTGGTGAACTTTTGGTTCTGGAGTATCATTTGCTGTCGAATGTTACAGCTTTCGATGCTGTTTCTTCCTGGCACGGGCCTCTGGGCTCGCCGAAAGACTTCGCTATATGGAGAATCTGTATTGAGGCAAAAGCACGGCGCGGTACGGCAACCCCGTATATGGTCATCAACTCTGAATTCCAACTAGATGGAACTGGCGCTGACGACCTCTTTCTCTATGTCGTCGATCTGGATCGGGCGCCGTCCGGCACCGACCGTAGTTTCAGTGTTTCCGACGTTGCCAGGCGTGTTCAGGATCGTATCGCTAAAGCTGATGATGGTGCTGGATTGGTGTTTGAAGATCGTCTCTCTGCCGCAGGGCTTCGATGGGAAGATGATTATTCGGATTTCCTGTGGGTTGAGGGTGCCAGCCGATTGTACCGTGTGGCAGGTGAGTTCCCTCGCATCACCGCGTCGACAGTGACAGTAGGGGTTTCTAATGTGAAGTACTCCTTATCACTGCCCATGTGTGAACCGTTTCGTGTAACTGACGACGTGCTGGCGTCAGCCTTGGAGAGAAGTCATGGCGATTGAGCTGGAGGAGTTCTACAACGATTTCAATCAGGAGGTTTATGGTCGGGCAGATGCAGACGGGCGCTATGCTGAGGATGCCTTCTTTAGCGTCTTTTGCGAACAACTTATCGACGCCGGAGAACTCGAGACGGCAGACAGGGCATACTACCAGACACCTCGAGGGTTGCGGATAGACGGGTATGGAGGCGATCCTGTCGCATCGGGCGGGGTTCTCAGCTTGATTATTGCCGATTTTAACCAATCACCAGAGATTGCAACTCTCACAGCAACAGAAATGAACGCTATCTTCAAGCGTGCCCACAATTTCCTGATTAAGTCTTTCGATTCGACATTTCGCGATGAACTGGAAGAAACCAGCCCCGCATTTGGGCTGGCTGATTTGATAGCTACCAGATGGCAGAATGTAGACAAGGTGCGACTATTCCTGATCAGTAATCGTGTGTTGAGCGCGCGTGTCGATGGGCACGAGGCTGGAGAGGTTAGCGGCATCCAGCTTACCTACAATGTATGGGATCTGCGACGGCTACACCGCTTTGCTACCTCAGGACATGGACGTGAGGATCTTATCATCGATCTTGAAGGGGAGTTTGGAGGTTCTATGCCTGCACTGCCTGCACATTTAGCTCAGGCAGACTATGAAGCATATCTTGTTGTTGTTCCTGGGCAGCAGATCGCAGCTATATATGATCGCTGGGGAGCAAGATTGCTTGAGCAGAACGTGAGGGTGTTTCTACAGGCGCGTAGCAATGTCAATAAGGGGATACGAAATACAATCGAGAACGATCCTGAGATGTTCTTCGCTTACAATAATGGAATTACTGCAACTGCTCAGAGTGTCGAAACGCGAATACAGGATGGCGGTCTACTACTAACCGGTATCAAGAACTTTCAGATCGTCAACGGCGGCCAGACGACCGCCTCAATCCACGCGGCAAGCAAGAAGAACGATGTTGACCTTTCGAAGGTCTTCGTTCAGATGAAGTTATCAATAATTGAGCCAGCCCGCACCGAGGAGGTCGTCCCGAAGATATCCGAATACGCAAACAGCCAGAACCGGGTTAGTGCCGCCGATTTCTTCTCCAACCACCCGTTTCACATTAGACTGGAAGAGTTTTCACGTCGGATATTCGCACCATCCCCGGATGGAGCGTTTCGCGAATCGAAATGGTTCTACGAGCGTGCGCGTGGGCAATATCAGGATGCCCGATCAAATCTCACGCCTGCACAACGGCGGAAATTCGACTTGGAGTATCCCAAACGCCAGGTTTTTTCAAAGACCGATCTTGCAAAGTTTCTGAATTCGTGGGGCGGATTCCCAAATATCGTGAGCAAGGGTGCACAGAAGAACTTTGCCCACTTTGCCTACAATGTGGGCAAGAGGTGGGCGAAGCAGTCGGATGTTTTTAATGAAGCGTATTTCCGCCACGCCATCGCCAAGGCGATCATCTTCCGTGAAGTAGAAAAGTTAGTAACCGAACAGGATTGGTATCAGGGTGGCTATCGTGCCAACGTTGTTACGTATGCCATTGCCAAGTTTGCTGCAAGTATAGAGTGCAATGGTCAGAGTTGTGACTTCGATGCTGTTTGGCGCAAACAAGAGATTTCGGCACGGATGAAACAGGCGCTAACCATTACTGCAAGCGCAGTTCATGAAGTTATTGTTGATTCGCCGCCAACTCTGCGCAATGTCACAGAATGGGCAAAGACGGAAGCGTGCTGGAGCCGAGTTGTGGCACTTGAGATAGTGTGGCCAGAGGGGCTGCTAGACAGTTTGCGTGCAGTTGAAAGCAAACGGGACATTGCGACTGCGGCCATCAAGGATCAGAAGATGCTCAATGGTATTCAAGCTCAGATTGCCGTTGTGAATGCGGGAGGTGCTCTGTGGCAGGAAGTGAAGAACTGGGGAACAAGCAGGGGCCTTTTAACAGAAACGGAAGCAAGTATTCTTGGAGTCGCTGAATCCGGGCAAGTTCCAAGTGAAAAGCAAAGCCTGAAGGTGCTTGAGACACTAAAGAAGCTACACGCTGAAGGCTGCCAGTTGGGGCTGGAGTTAGTTTGATCAGGAGGGACTCTCTTGGAGTGTGCCCCACAATAACTTGTACTTGTCAAGAATTAATCTGACAGTGGCGAGTTCTCTCACACTAGGACGCGGCCATTTGTGTTGCAAGGGGACTCAAGTCTTTTTCTCTTGCCAAGTGCAGGGAATCACTTCGTGGCAGGAGAGTCTCCCCGAAGCAGTACTTGCGGGAGTGCGTTCGCTGCTCATTATACTCCATTACAGGCGTTTCTTCATCGTCTCCACGTCGTGGCGCGAGCAGATACTTTTAAGGAATGCGATGGTGTTTCCACGCCGAAAAATGCTTCCAGCGCTCAGTATCTGTCGAGTAGAATCCACGATCCTGTTTGTAAACCAGATACGTCTTGAGTGATACACCAGCATCTCATCATTTTATGGCTGCAAGACACGCAGATCCGCCAGATAATGCGGATCACCTCCGTTGATCGCAGCACAGGTCTTCACACATATCTGATCGAGTCGATCGACAAAGCGCTCTATAAGTTACTGGCCAAACGTGTTTCTATGCAGCCTGTCTAGAAGACCCATTGGAAGTCCTTGGCTGAGCAAGTCAGTCGGTCCGGTGTTCAGCCCACCAGCAGCTGAATGTCGCGAGCAGCAGTAATACCTTGGATAGGGTTAATATTTCACTGTATCCTGCATTTCGAATCAGTAAGCGCTTAAATGCATTGCTCTGTGCTGTCTGCGGCCGCTGGGCAGAAGTGATCAAGCATAGGCAGGGGTAGGGGTGTAAAGCGGCACGCGAAGCGCGCACTGGCCTTATACCCCAACGGATAAAACACTCAAGCAAAAAAACGAACTTACTGCCGGGGATCTTCGAAAAACCTTATCTGATCATTATCGTCCCATTGACAGAATCTGACAGCGTCGTGTGATATACTCCTGTCGAATGCTGTTAAATAATGTCCATACAAGGAGGTGTTTTAATGCGCTATTTTGCCCACAGCGTAGGTGCGTCCGGCAGTATGCAATCTCAAGCAGAACATCTTAGCCGGGTAGCTAATGCTGCAGCAGCTTTCGCTCAGCCGTTTGCAATGGAAGAGGAAGCCAGGGTGGCTGGATTGCTCCACGATGCAGGAAAGTATTCATACCTATTTCAGCAGCGGCTGAAAGGTCTGGAAAGGGGATTGGATCACTGGTCGCCCGGGGCGCATATCGCGCTGTTTGATCACAAATTGATTGCAGCAGCACTTGCCATTCAAGGACATCATACGGGGCTACAACAATCAAATATAGAAGCACTTAAAAAACTTGACCTCGACCAGCTTACAGAGCGACACCCATTGGGTTTAAGGCTCACTGAAAAAAACACTGCCGCGATTTTGGAAAAAATGCAAAGCGATTCACTCACTCTCCCTGAAGTCATCAATCCTTGTCTGTCACACTGTGACACGATATTATCAGCTATGTTTGACGTTCGCATGCTTTTTTCTACATTGGTAGATGCTGATTATCTCGATACGCAAAAACACTTTGATTCCACATCTCGGCCAGTCGGGCTGCATTTAAATCCTGTTGTTGCATACGAAGCTCTCACCAGTCATATGAATAGGCTGCGGTTGGAATCCAAAGCCTCGGCGAACATTAACAACATGCGTGACAATATATACAACGCATGCGTTGAGGCTGCGCAAAATGATGTGGGTTTGTGGACATTAACGGCCCCTACAGGATCAGGCAAGACCCTCTCGATGTTGGCGTTTGCCCTTCGTCATGCTATAAGAAACAAACTTCGGCGAATAGTATTCGTCATACCATTTCTTAGCATTATCGAGCAGACAGCTCTGGAATACCGAAACATATTAGAGCCTTTGTTCGGCCCACACTATATTATCGAACACCATAGCCTTGCAGAAGCGAGCACGCGTCAGAACCGAGTGCCGTCAGAAAATGATTATGGGCAAAGACTGCTCGCGGAGAACTGGGATGCGCCTATTGTAATAACAACAAGTGTTCAACTGCTTGAGTCCCTATTTTCAAATACTCCATCCGCTTGCCGTAAACTGCACAGGTTGGCGCAGAGTATTATCCTGTTTGATGAGGTACAGACTCTCCCGAACTCTTTGGTGGTTGCTACTTTGGCTGCACTATCTCATCTTTCAAAGCGCTATGGCACATCGATAGTCTTTTCTACAGCTACGCAACCAGCGTTCACTCATATCCAGGACGAGGTCAAACAACTGGATGATAAGTCCACTGGATGGGAACCCACCGAGATCATATCCGAACACCAGGATTATTTTACTGCTAATCGCCGTACTTGCGTGGAATGGCCCAGCTTGGATCGTCATTTATCTTGGGATGATGTCGCTTCAGAGATCACAGAACTCAAATCGGTCCTGTGCATAGTCAACCTCAAGAGACATGCTCGAGAGTTATTTGAAACAATTAAGGGAGCAGAGAGTGAAGGCATTTATCATTTGTCAACTGCTATGTGTCCTGCCCACCGTACGCAGACAATCTCTGATGTAAGACAACTGCTGGCTGATAGCAAACCATGTAAAATGGTCAGCACCCAATGCATCGAAGCTGGCGTAGATTTGGATTTCCCTTATGTCTACCGTGCGTTTGCAGACCTTACATCTATTGCTCAAGCCGCTGGCCGTTGTAATCGGAATGGAAATACAAATGGCAATGTAAAGGTATTTATTCCGGTAGACGAGCAATATCCGGATGGAAGCTATGAGCAAGCAGCTAGTATCACAAAACAGCTTCTTCGCGACAGGAGCGCGAGCCAAATGGATATACACGACGTTGACCTTTACGCAGAATACTATCAGCGTCTGTATGCGCTTGCCGCTCCGCATCAAAATGAATTAGCTCGCAAGTTAGCAGACGCAGTGGAGATTCAAGACTTTGAAAAAGTTGCCTCACTTTACCGGTTGATAAAAGAGAACACCTTGAACATTCTTGTGCCATACGGGCCCATGATAGACACCTATCAATCTTTGGCCGATGAAGTGCGTCTCACAGGTTTGACTGCCGACTGGATAAAACGGGCCCGGCCACTGACTATCTCAATTCACAACCCTCCGAATCAAAGCGTCATCTGGGAAAGGCTCGATCGTATTATGGCGAAACACGACCGTGAGCAAACAGACTGGTATATCTACTGTGCACCAGAAGACTATGATGACAAACTGGGGCTGATAGTACCGCAAAGCCATGCATCATGGTACGGATAGCAAACATATATCAAATTGTTTTTCATAATACCTATTGACAAGGTTTTGCTTGCATGCTACGATGCTCTGGCAGTAAGACGTCAGTATCAATCTGATGTAACTACTGTGGATTGAAATAGAATTAATCTTATGTGAAAACAGAAAGGAGGCAATATGCAGCCAAGAACACAAACACTGGAAGTCTGGGGTGACTTTGCGTGTTTCTCGCGACCGGAAATGAAAGTCGAAAGATTCAGTTATCCGGTCATCACCCCATCGGCGGCGCGAGCAATCTTCGATGCCATCTACTGGAAGAAAACCATGGATTTCTACTGGCAAGTGGAAAAAATTGAATTGCTCAAGCCACCGCGCTACATCGCACTTCGTAGAAACGAAGTCAAGGACAAAATCAGCTCTGCATCGGTAGCAAAATGGATGAAGGAAACTTTCGAGCCTGACCCCATATTTGCTGATGGTGGCAAAGATTTGCTGGGCACAGATCAAAAAGGACGTACCCAGCGACAGACAATGGCTCTAAAAAATGTCGCTTATCGAATCTACGCGCATGCAGAGCCCAGAAGCGGAGGACAGGAGGCGCTTAACCAAATTGAGCCTCAATTTAAGCGTCGAGCCAGGTCAGGTCAATGCATCTATCAGCCATATTTGGGCTGCCGAGAATTCGCTGCGTTCTTTCGCTATGTTGAACAAACTGAGCAGATGTCGTCCCCGGCAGATGTTAACCTGGACATTGGGTTGATGCTCTATGACGTGTTTGATCTTTCAAGAACAGGCGCTTCGACAGATGCACCTTCAGTCAGTTTGTTCGATGCAACAATACTAGGAGGAGTACTCCAGGTTCCGCACTACTACTCTGATGCAGTGCTCAAGCCCGGAGAGGAGGCGCACCCGTGCTAAGCAATCTAGTAAGATATGCTCGCGATCACAAACTAACAGCCGAGCCGGGATTCGTACCTAAGACAGTGAAGTGGGCGTTGTGCTTCGATCAGGCCGGTCGGTATCTTAACTTGCTGGAACTTGGCGACACAGGCAGCAAAGGTAATCGAGGTAGGGAGTTTTCAACCTGCCCGGATTTACAACAATCTGAACTGGTGGGCGGTTCCGAATATCGTAGCCACTTTCTTATCGAAACTGCTCAAGTAATCGGCTTGATTTTCAAAAACGACGACGATGAGGCCGCCAACAAAGAGAAGATTGAAGCCAAGCGAGGATATTTTGTAAATCTGCTGCGCGATGCCGCCTCTGCAATGCCTCAACTAGGATATGTATCTGATTCTTTAGAAGAGGTAGTAGCATTCGATCGAATTCACAACGATCTGAATAAACAAGCCAGGTTGGGCGACAAAGTTACAATATCCATCGGCTCTGCTTTCCCTGTCGAATCGTCAGATTGGCACGACTGGTGGCGCAGTTTTCGAGTTGGTTTAGGCAAGCCCCAAAATGATGAAGCTGTATTGATGCGCTGTTTCATCACTGGTGAAATGGCGGAACCGCTATCTACGCATCCCAAGATTCTCGGCCTCAGCAATGTCGGAGGTCTCTCCACTGGTGAAGCGATGATCTGCTTCGACAAGGAAGCTTTTACCTCCTTTGGCTTCGATCAATCTGCTAATTGTGCAATTTCTAGTACGGCGGCGTCTGCCTACAGATCTGCTCTCAACAGACTGATCGAAAACAGCGACCAGCCGATAGCCGGCGCTAAAATGTTACATTGGTACAACAAACCTGTTCCGCAGGAAGACAATGTACTAGATTGGTTGAAGAACCCATCCGCTCATAAACAAGAAAAACAGGATGAAGCCACGGCGGTTGAAAGCGCACGCAAGCTTTTAACCTCAATTCGCAAGGGGGAGCGTCCCGATTTAGCAGGCGGGCTGTATTATGCGCTCAGTGTATCCGGAGCGTCAGGAAGAGTGATGGTCCGGGACTGGATGGACGGACGTTTCGAAGACTTGGTCGAAAACATATACCAATGGTTCAGCGACCTGCAAATAGTCCACCTGTATGGCTCCCGCCCTGCCAAAGACCCTGGCATAGAACGCTTGGCCACATCTCTACTCCTACCCAGGGGCAGAGAACAGAAGTACCTCGACTGGACACGTCCAATCCAGCCCCAGGCCCGCCAACTTTGGCGCGCATCGTTGCAAAAAAACGCGCCCATTCCCTACAGCGCTCTCGCCAAAATAGTGTCACTCAATAGCCGGTTCATTCAGACCGGCAAACACGAGGACGCTTCGGATCCAAAGGCAAGAGATCGAGCGAATTTAATCTCGCTTATCCATGCGAGAATGGCGCTTTTGAAAGTCTATCACATCAGAAAGAACGGAGGAACATGCGCAATGACACCTTATCTCAATGAAAATCACCCAGGCATTGCCTATCAATGCGGACGGCTAATGGCTATCCTGAGGAGAATCCAATGGGTAGCCTTGGGCAACGTCGGGGCTAACGTAATACAGCGTTTCTACGGCGCCGCAAGCTCTACTCCTGCGATGGTGTTTCCCAGGTTGATCACGTTGAGCAATCATCACATCGCAAAGATTAGCGCGAAGTACGGCCCGGGATTAGGCAACTGGTATACCAATCGCGTGGCTGATATCTACGGCAAGCTCAAAGATGCTATGCCTAAAACTCTCAACCTCGAAGAACAAAGCCTCTTTGCACTGGGTTACTATCAACAGATCGCTTTCGACAACGCCAGAAAACCGGAAACAGATGCCGGGCTTTCAGAGCGAGATATTGAAATCATAACTGATGAGGAGGATTCTACAGATGAATAATCCAATATCGAACCGCTACGAGTTTCTCTACTTCTTCGATTGCGAAAATGGCAATCCTAATGGCGATCCTGATGCGGCTAACGCTCCAAGGATTGATCCCGAAGATATGCACGGGCTGGTCTCCGACGTAGCCCTCAAGCGCCGAGTGCGAAACTATGTGCAGATAGCGCGTGGCAATAAAGTCCCAAATGCCATATTCGTTGAACACGCCACCAATCTCAATACGAAGATTATGATGGCTCAAGAGGCCAATCCCGCGGAGGAGAAACAGCAGAAGACCAGGGGCGCAGTGGATAAGAAGCGGGAGTGGATGTGCGACAACTTCTATGATGTTCGATGCTTTGGTGCAGTAATGAGCACTGGTTCCAACGCAGGACAAGTTCGCGGCCCCGTGCAGTTCACTTTTGCGCGCTCTCTGGACCCGGTTTTGCCTCTCGATTTCGCTATCACACGAATGGCGGTATCTGAGGACGTGAAGGGTGGGGTAGCGGAATATAAGAAGTGGGAGGCGGAGCAAGACGAAGACAAACTCCGAACGATAGGACGAAAATCTCTCATACCCTACGGTTTGTACGTCGCGAAGGGCTTCATCAGCGCACATTTGGCTCAGCGGGATGACTACTTGAGAGGCACTGGTTTCTCAGAAGGTGATCTTGAGCTGTTTTGGGAAGCGCTTTTGAACATGTATGACCACGATCGTTCTGCCAGCAAGGGGCTTATGAGCGCTCGTAAGCTGGTTATATTCAAGCACACAGGCGTCGATTTCGACCCTGAGCAGCGAAAACGACAGGCCATGCTGGGCTGCGCGCCAGCACATGAGTTACTCGATCTCGGGAAAATAGTGGAGGTGACGTCCAACATTCCTGAAGGGCAATCTCCTCGGCGCTACTCTGACTACACCATCACTGTTCATATGGGTCGCCTGCCTGCCGGCGTTGAAGTGATCGAGAGGTAGAAGATGAACGCGGAAGAGTTTGCTGAGAATCAGTTTGTTATGCTGTCGGCAATAGCGCAATACGGCTATTGCCTTCGAAGATGTGCACTCATCCACATCGACAACCTGTTCGAAGACAACATCTTCACGCTGCAAGGCTCGTTGGCGCACGTACGCGCCGACGAGCCAACTGAAAAGATCTCAGGTGGTATCGTCGAAGAAAGAGCGCTGCCCGTCTGGTCTGAACGCTATGGCCTCTACGGCATAGCGGATGTGGTGGAGTTCCACGCTGATGGCTCGATTTATCCCGTTGAGTACAAGCGTGGTCCCAAACGTAAAAGCATGCCGGATAAACTTCAATTGTGTGCTCAGGCAATTTGTCTGGAGGAAATGTTCGATGTAAAAATCCCTTATGGCGCTATCTACTCCAGTTCATCCAAGGCTAGACGAGAAGTAGAAATCGCCGATGATTTGCGGGTTCAGACATTAAATGCGGCCCAGGCTGTTCGCGCACTGTTAGCGACAGATGAGCTTCCGCCTCCAGTCAATGACGCTCGATGCCCAAACTGTTCTCTGGTCGCTATATGTCTTCCTCATGGAGTCAGCAATTTGTCCAATGTGAAAGCTGAAAGATTCCTGTTTTCACCTGTCGATATGGAGGTGTTGGAATGAGCCGGGAACTGCTGAATACTCTGTTTGTGATGACTCAGGGCGCTTATGTTCGTCTTGAGGGCGAGACGGCTCGGGTCGAGGCCGACAATCAACTGATATTGCAGGCTCCGCTTCATCATCTTGGAGGAATCGTAACGTTCGGCAATGTTATGATGAGTCCTCATTTGATGCACAAGTGCGCATCAGAAGGCAGGACAATCTCATTTCTCAGCATGAACGGTCGATTCCTTGCACGAGTTGTCGGGCCGATAAGCGGAAATGTGTTGCTCAGAGAACAGCAATACGCCGCCTATGTCGACCGCAAACGAGGAGCTGATATCGCCAGGTCTATGGTGGCAGGCAAGATACATAACCAGCGCTCTGTGCTGTTGCGCGCAGCACGAGAAGCCGGATCGGAAGAAAAGAAATCAGCGCTTGGCGAGGCGGCGCGGTGGTTGGGCATACACCTCGGAGAACTTAAAGAAGCCAAAGATGTCGATCAGATACGAGGCTTTGAGGGTATTGCCAGCGCAGATTATTTCTCTGTATTCGATTCTATGATCCGAGCGCAGCGCACGGACTTCAAATTCGTGGTTCGCAATCGCAGGCCGCCGAAAGACCGGGTTAACGCCTTGCTTTCTTTTCTCTATGCGATTTTGCTGAATGACTGCCTTGGAGCAGCGGAAGGAACCGGATTGGATCCCCAGTTTGGTTATTTGCATGCCCTGCGTTCGGGGAAGCCCGCACTTGGGCTGGATTTGATGGAGGAGTTTCGACCTGTTATGGTCGATAGATTAGCGTTAAATCTGATCAACAGACAGCAGATCAAACCGGAGCATTTTGACGTGCGCAAAGGCGAATCGGTGATGCTCAACGAGGATGGGCGTAAGATCGTGCTTGTTGCGTATCAGAAACGCAAGCAGCAGGAGGTGAACCATCCAATGTTGAAAACAAAGACTCCTTTGGGACTGGTACCTCACTTGCAGGCGCGAATACTGGCTCGGCATTTGAGAGGTGATCTGCGAGACTATTTTCCATACTATCCGAGGTGAGATATGCGCAAAGACCTTTTGGTGAGTTATGATGTCAACACTGAGGACAAAGAGGGACGCAAGAGGTTGCGGCGAGTGGCAAAGGTTTGCAAAAACTTCGGCCAGAGGGTGCAATATTCGGTGTTTGAGTGTTCCGTGAATGAGATGGATATGGAACGGCTGCGCTCGAAGCTGACTAGTATAATCAATCCGGAAGAGGATAGCTTGAGGATCTATCATCTCAGGGGCCTTCGGGACGATTATATCGAAACTTATGGCTTGGACAGGTATGTGGATTTCCAAGAGGATTTGTTAGTGGTGTGAGGTCGCGCGGATGTATTGCGATTTGATCTTAAGCGTGAGGTTCGCGCAGAGTCGTGAGCTTGACAATGCCAAAAATTAGTGTACATTGACAATTGACGTACGCTATCGAGTTAAGCCGATTCTGTTGTAAAGGGGGGATTCGAGCACAAAAATAGGATTATGCGGTCTTTTTTAAGACCGTTGCACCGGCCCTTCGGGGCCGGTGAGGATTGAAACTCTGACCTCAACTCCATATTTGTCCGCCACGTCCTGGGGTTGCACCGGCCCTTCGGGGCCGGTGAGGATTGAAACACTAAATGAACGACCAAGAGCTGCTCAAAACGATTGACGTTGCACCGGCCCTTCGGGGCCGGTGAGGATTGAAACAAGTCGCTTGATCACGACGGTAATCGGTATGCGCCAGGTTGCACCGGCCCTTCGGGGCCGGTGAGGATTGAAACAAGATCGACCAGGCGAGCCTTGGCGTCCCTGGCCGTTGCACCGGCCCTTCGGGGCCGGTGAGGATTGAAACACATTGTGCATGGCCATGACTTTCGTAAACGCGCCCGTTGCACCGGCCCTTCGGGGCCGGTGAGGATTGAAACACTCGCAGCCCGGCCCTCAGCGCAACAACTCGCAGTGTTGCACCGGCCCTTCGGGGCCGGTGAGGATTGAAACCTTGATTGTGTCTACCAGCCAGGCCACCAGTCCGGCGTTGCACCGGCCCTTCGGGGCCGGTGAGGATTGAAACATCGTGATTATTGTGTTCATTGTTAGCCCCCCCTTCGTTGCACCGGCCCTTCGGGGCCGGTGAGGATTGAAACGATGCAATCGCGAACGTACGCGGCAAACCCGCGCGTTGCACCGGCCCTTCGGGGCCGGTGAGGATTGAAACTACACCTACATTATTCCCTTGTCAAGCGATTTACTAGTTGCACCGGCCCTTCGGGGCCGGTGAGGATTGAAACATATATGGCTGTGCTGGAACGGCCAGACGATTGAGGTTGCACCGGCCCTTCGGGGCCGGTGAGGATTGAAACCCATATATGCGCGAGCCGATGGATTGTTTAGGCGAGTTGCACCGGCCCTTCGGGGCCGGTGAGGATTGAAACCCAGCCGCAGCGGTGATTGTCGTCGTGGCCAAAACCGTTGCACCGGCCCTTCGGGGCCGGTGAGGATTGAAACGATCCCGAAATGTGCTGCGTAAAATGCGGAACGCTGTTGCACCGGCCCTTCGGGGCCGGTGAGGATTGAAACTGAAACTCAATACGTGATTTTCGACGTGACGAAAAAGTTGCACCGGCCCTTCGGGGCCGGTGAGGATTGAAACAACAAACACATCGGCGGATTCCTCGTTGAGAAGTGTTGCACCGGCCCTTCGGGGCCGGTGAGGATTGAAACTCAACTGTTGGCGGTGCTCCTTTGGCAGTTATCAAGGTTGCACCGGCCCTTCGGGGCCGGTGAGGATTGAAACTTCGGCTCCTCTGGCTCCTCCGGCGCTCCGGCCTTAGTTGCACCGGCCCTTCGGGGCCGGTGAGGATTGAAACAATGTAACTGCCATAGTAACCTCCCGCCGCTTTAGTTGCACCGGCCCTTCGGGGCCGGTGAGGATTGAAACAGTTAGCTGAGTTGTTCCAGCCGCAGCGGTGATTGGATGCACCGGCCCTTCGGGGCCGGTGAGGATTGAAACAGTTTCAACGCCTCGAGCTGCGTAGCTGTAGTGTAGTTGCACCGGCCCTTCGGGGCCGGTGAGGATTGAAACACGACGTATATCGACG
>CAZBSI010000013.1:0-15476 GCA_964494345.1 uncultured bacterium | reverse complement strand
GTTGCACCGGCCCTTCGGGGCCGGTGAGGATTGAAACACTCAACGAGCTTAATTACGAAGTGTTTTACCAAGTGTTGCACCGGCCCTTCGGGGCCGGTGAGGATTGAAACAGTAAAGGGCTGGGCGTATTGGTGATTGTTGCGGTTGCACCGGCCCTTCGGGGCCGGTGAGGATTGAAACTAAAGATTGCAGGTTCGCGAGGCGTAAAATTGCCATGTTGCACCGGCCCTTCGGGGCCGGTGAGGATTGAAACACAGTCTACAGGAGTGCCTGTAGTTGCCGCAACACAGTTGCACCGGCCCTTCGGGGCCGGTGAGGATTGAAACAATTTGCTCTACCTGCTACTGGACAGCAAGTTCGCGTTGCACCGGCCCTTCGGGGCCGGTGAGGATTGAAACCACAACGGCCTGACCGCGGCTGCGACATCTCCGCCGGTTGCACCGGCCCTTCGGGGCCGGTGAGGATTGAAACAATCCAGTAGTTGCGGTTGTCGTCGGATATCTCGGGTTGCACCGGCCCTTCGGGGCCGGTGAGGATTGAAACAATTAAGCCGATGTCCACGCGGTCGATTTTAGAGCAGTTGCACCGGCCCTTCGGGGCCGGTGAGGATTGAAACATCAAACCGATTGTGCGTTACAACTGGGGTGATGAGGTTGCACCGGCCCTTCGGGGCCGGTGAGGATTGAAACGAGTTCGAGAACTTCGCCAAAGACGGCGGGTTCCGCGTTGCACCGGCCCTTCGGGGCCGGTGAGGATTGAAACATCGGGGAACATGGCGAATGTCTCATTGGGCTTGCGTTGCACCGGCCCTTCGGGGCCGGTGAGGATTGAAACTGCTCCGCACAAGTTAGCACCATGGATTACCGCGTTGCACCGGCCCTTCGGGGCCGGTGAGGATTGAAACTCCGTGCCAGCCATTTTCAGTCGCAGGAATATCGTTGCACCGGCCCTTCGGGGCCGGTGAGGATTGAAACCGTCTACCGCCCACAGCGGCCCGCATTTTGCCTCGTTGCACCGGCCCTTCGGGGCCGGTGAGGATTGAAACGTCTATCTGACATGCACACCAGCACAACTTGTGGCAGTTGCACCGGCCCTTCGGGGCCGGTGAGGATTGAAACTTTGCGCCAATAATTGCAGGTCGTGCCCATGCACGTGTTGCACCGGCCCTTCGGGGCCGGTGAGGATTGAAACCACTAACCACACGCGCTCACCGCTTCCATTGCGCGTTGCACCGGCCCTTCGGGGCCGGTGAGGATTTAAACATTTTCGCGCCTCCTCTATTTTGATTTAGGCTTGTTGCACCGGCCCTTCGGGGCCGGTGAGGATTGAAACAATCTGCGCCTGGTTCTCCTGGCTCTGCCGCTCCCAGTTGCACCGGCCCTTCGGGGCCGGTGAGGATTGAAACTATTATCGCTTAGGCGAACTGATGAAGTTATGGGAGTTGCACCGGCCCTTCGGGGCCGGTGAGGATTGAAACTTACGTAGAAGATGTTTCTCTTCTACAACCAACTAGTTGCACCGGCCCTTCGGGGCCGGTGAGGATTGAAACGTTGGAATGCCTTCGCAGGTATTCCCGCCAATTCCTGTTGCACCGGCCCTTCGGGGCCGGTGAGGATTGAAACGCATGTTGCGCGATCACGCAGTACCGATCAATTGTTGCACCGGCCCTTCGGGGCCGGTGAGGATTGAAACTCATGAGCGATTTTCGTAATGACTGCCTTAGCTACGTTGCACCGGCCCTTCGGGGCCGGTGAGGATTGAAACGATGATACGCAAGAGGGCATTAAAATCGTAGTGGTTGCACCGGCCCTTCGGGGCCGGTGAGGATTGAAACACAGGCAGGGAAACGACGCCTTATGTGGACGACACGTTGCACCGGCCCTTCGGGGCCGGTGAGGATTGAAACTTTTAGATCGTGAATAACAGTTGTAGCATCAGCCACTGTTGCACCGGCCCTTCGGGGCCGGTGAGGATTGAAACGATTGCCGATCTCAATACCCTGCTCTTGGGCGAGGGGTGTTGCACCGGCCCTTCGGGGCCGGTGAGGATTGAAACAGCGGCTGATACGGCGGCTGATACGGGCGACTTCTCGTTGCACCGGCCCTTCGGGGCCGGTGAGGATTGAAACGCCAGGTTGCTCTCCATTCTCCGCCAATATCCAAGTTGCACCGGCCCTTCGGGGCCGGTGAGGATTGAAACAATCGGGCGTTACGATTTGGGACTTACCGACTCCGGTTGCACCGGCCCTTCGGGGCCGGTGAGGATTGAAACTTTTGCCGGCCTATCATCGCATTGCATCCGATCGATTCTACATTAGTGCAAAACCCCAGGTACATTGATTCGCTGCTATCTGAACGACGTGTTAGACGCGATTCGCGGGTCCGACGATTTGTTTCCGCCCAGAACACATGTGAGACATATGCCTGTCAACAATGATCCAATCAATGTGCGAATCAATTGACAACAGATCAGCTAGATAATATAATATGAGATGGCTTACAGACTGTCGGCATGCAGGGGTGCTTACTGTACCGCCTTGCCACGAACAGCGTGCCTTATGAGTAGAGAGGGTTCCATAAGTGATGTTGGCAGTTCCAATAGAGGGACAGGTAGCAATCGCAGTAATCGCTATTTCGTTCGTATGGGTTTTTCTACGATGGATAGCCGCCTTCAAGATGCTAATGACGTCGGAGCGGACACCTATGCGTGGGCTGCTGGAGGCAGCCGAGCCTGAGACGCGCGAGGCAGCAATAGAGCAGGTGAGTTCTCTGCCCAATTCCACTGAGCTGCGTGAGTATTTCGTCGCTGTGCTAGAATCAGGCCAAACTGACGTCAGTAGGATACGTTACTTAGACTGGATCTACTGGCCCAGGTACTTTGCCGGCATATTCGTGTTCATGGGTCTGTTGGGGACGGTCTGGGGGGTTGCAAACGCTGTCACCAGCCTTGGGCATTCAGTCCAATCAACCTCCACTTCGACTTCAGTTCAAAGTGTTCAGAGCCTTGCGCGTGGTATCTCTAACCTCTTGTCTGGCATATCCTATGCATCCGTTTGCACTCTGGCTGGCCTAGTGGCTACGATCATTATCTCCTTTCTCAATGCTGTGTATGCCCGCATTGCTCAAGGTCTAGCCGAACAAGCCAGTCAATTGGCCGAATCACGTTACCTGCAATTTGTCTTCGATGATTCGACCGATGAAGACGATTTGATGTCGCAGCTTCAAAGCTCCGTAGATGCACTCAGAGGCATATCAGATTCCCTGGCTACTCAGATCAAGCCGGCCGTGGAACACTTGACAAAAGTACAGAAGTCAACGAATCTCGTGGTAGAGCAGTTTAACAAGAGCTATAATGAGTTCAAGGACGAGATTAAGCAGATGCGTGGGATGTACAAGAAAGTCTCAGAAGCTCTTGCACAGATTCCTGCGGAGAGCTTTGCCTCGCTTCAGAAAGCAACTGATGATCTAGCCGCTACAGCGAAGCATTTTGATACTGAGCGAGATATTGTGTCGATAGCAGCCGATAAGGTATCGTCGTCAGCTCTTCAGATGGAACGGTCAGTTCGGGAGCTCCGAGAATCTATTTCGGTAACAAGTGACTCTCAAAGTACAAAACTCGACAACTTTGTCAGCGAAGTCAAATCTACAAAAAACTCCTTGGACGCAGTTCTTCGCAACTTCGAGCGAGTGCTACTGGACTTTAGCGCTCTGCCAGAGCAATCAGCCCTGCGCAATGAGCTCGCGCGCTTGACGAATGAGCTTAGTCAATTCAGCGGCATCTTGGAGTCGTCGACTGGTGTGCATACGCGATCATCTGCTCAACAGGAAAAGCTTGCCGGCGACATAAAATCGCTTGGGCGCCTGTTTAGTAACTGGGAGGACACAGCTCAGAGGCTTTTGTCCGAGATGAAAACCCGTTCGCCTTTTCCAGCCAGAGAGCGCTTCAGTATTGACGAGGACACTGTTACGGTAGGCACAGTGTCGAGTAAACCTAAGCAGGGAGCAGCTGAGCAGCCGGCGTCCAACGGGAGCAAGCGCGTTTCTATTATCGGCAGGCTGTTCAGAGGAGGGCGAAGTTGAAGAACGCCTTCAGTGGGGAGATCGATTTTCCTGCAGATCCATTTGTGGCGCTGGCCGATTTCTTGATTGTTCTTCTGCTGGTGATGATCTTGGCGGTGGTACACCAAAGTCTAGGGGCAAACAAGGTTATCGAAAGGACTGCAGTGTCAGACCTGCAGGATCGACTGCTGAGTAGTTGCTGGTCCACGGATGACAATCTCTGTATGTCAGCCATTCTTAGGGATGCGCATGCCCGAGGTGAGTTTAAAGAAACATACCGAGACGGTGACTTACAACGATTCTGGTTTGAACAATCCCTGTTCTTTTCTGGGGGATCCAGCAATATAGCAACTGAGCGGGGTCGCAAATTGCTAGCAGAGTTTGGCAGGATATTAGCCAAGAGCCAAGGCGATGCCGTGAATCCTGAGACACGGCCGTTCAAGCGAATCATCGTGGAGGGTCACGCAGATCGTTCAGAAGGACCACCGGAAGCGACTTGGAGTCTGTCGCTTGCACGAGCGAATCAGGCTGTAATTTTGCTGTACGCTACCTCTCATCTAGCGCCAAACCTTATTGAAGCATCTGGTCGGGGTTGTTGGGAACCGGCCATAGGTGTGGCAGGCGCAAGCCCTGATCGAGCATCCCAGCTTAACAAGCGTTTGGAGATTGTTGTGGTCTATGCTGGTCGTCAATCAGTCGACCATATCAATCGAGAAGCAAGACGCCGCAACCTGGGCGACGGAGAGCGTTAGATTGGAAGCATCAAGCGGAGTATTCGCCAAGTTCATATCTAGTTTTGATTTTGCTTCTCCTAGTCGTACGGAATGGAGAAATGCAGTCTGCAGCACAGAAAGAGAGAGGCTGCAAATGGCGCTGCTGACTATGGCCACAAACGCGTTTTCAGGTACGGAACGGGACCAACTGGGCATTTACAAAGCGGCGCATTCGGTGCTCCCGCTCAAGGGAGGTAACCTAAGGCATCTGGCAGATCTGTTGACAAGATATCCTGACGATGTGACGGAATGGCTTGATGTGTTTGTGGAAGCGCTTGATCAACCAGAAGCTTCAAAATCAGAGTTGCCAGGCCGAGTGCTGCAGACTTTGCATAATCACGTGATGGCCGTTGGTGATACCGGAACGGTGGACAGAAGACTCTTCTGCGCCTGCTACCAGATATACCGGCTCGGATATCGCCCGAGCTGGATTTTAGAAATGGTTAAGGAAGTCGAAGAAGAGATAGCAAAGCGAAACGGCATTATCCAACTGGGTTCTGTGCTGCAGGACATACCAGGGTAAAAGGTATGCTCTCAAGCACACTTGAAATATTGTATCAACAGTCTGATGATAATGCGAATAGCACAAGCCCGGCCGGCCGGCGCGATCTCTGAGATTTCGAGACGCTCTTCGGCTAGATGATAAAGAGTGACTACAAATATGATCTGCAAAGATATACACGAACTTACTGAAGGCTGCCACCAGTCGATCCCAACAGGAAAGCAGTGGAAATTCTGCCCTGCCTGTGGCAGTCCTACTGGTCATCTGCAGTTTCTGGACTGCACATTGCTGGTGGAAAGGAACCGTAGCTCGGAGCGGATCATCACACTTCGCAACAGCGGCGAGAGCAGCATAAAAGTAAACATCAGCCTAAAAGATGAAGTTGATGGTTTCCAGATACCGGCAAATCAGCCTTGCTCGTTTCTGATTGCTCCAGGAATGAACAAAACGTTTCGTCTGAACGTACCGCCAGTACGCGAATCGGGAAAGCTCGGTGTGCTGCACGTGGAGGTCAATGACAAGCCAACTGGAGAAGATCTCAATCACTGGTGTGTCAAGCCGGAGAATAGAGTGTTAGATGTGGATGTTGTCTGCACTGTACAGACCCCAGGCGAGCTGCATCTACAGCAGGAGTGTCTTATCTTTCACGACGACATCGTGGTGCGGGATGTATCATTGTTGAATCAAGGCGGCACTCCAGTCAACATATCTGGCATTACGTGTCCGACTGGCTATAGGGTTTCGGTAACTCACGGCTCAGTCCAGCCTGGCAGTGAGTTCACTTTCCAGGTTCATCGCCAGCTTGATGTTCCCGCCTCCTCGGAGGCTTGTCTCGCTGTTACTACCAGTGACGGAGCTGACTACCGAGTTCGTCTATATTCCGAGACCCCCGAACAAGCCCGGGAAGTTACGGCGGCTATCATAGGCATTGATTTTGGAACTGCATTTACGTCAGTTGCATTCAGAGAGTGCAATTACAGCGACGTGCTTGATGACGATGTAAGATTTCTGCGCCCGCCTGGTGAAGACAAGGATCGATTCCCTACACGGATATGGGTTGACAAGTCCAAAGACCTCGCGTTTTCGTCTACGGCCACCGAACGGTACAAGGAACACCCACTGGAAGGCTATCTTTTCCGGGAAGTGAAGACCTTATTGCGTGATCCTGATAACGTCAAAGTCCACCCTGAACGCAATGGATCTGCCGCCATTGACTTCTGCAAAACGTGGCTTGGGGATGCGTGGCAGGAGAAACTGGTCACCGAATATCTGGCCTGGCTATACCGTGCTATAGTAGCACCCGAGCTTGATCGTCGCTTTGGCACGACTGAAGTCGGAGTGCAGTATGTCTTCACGATTCCGGTCCTGGACTATGCAACCGATGGTGATCTCTATCGTGAGCACCGGGATAAAATGGAACGGTGCGTCGAATCGGCAGGATTTCCTGGCGAGAGTGTCGAATTTCAGTTCGAGCCTGTATGCGCGGCAATAGGATTACTTCACCCTGTCCGCAATGCTGAGGACTTGCCCAGGCTAGGCGATGCCAGACATCAGATCAGGAACGATTACAGAATAGCTGTCTTTGACAGCGGTGGCGGCACCACGGATGTCGTGATGGCTGAGGCTGCAGTTGATGCTGATGGGAAGATATCTTTGAGTGTGGACTCTTGCCTGGGAGTCGGAAGCAAAGCTGAAACATTCGGTGGAGAAAGTGTCACCACCAGCCTAATCCGTGCTGTGAACAACCCTGAGAGCGTTCCGGCTAAGAGAGCGGACTGGTCCTCTGGAGAGATGCACATTGGCAATCTAAGAACTGATGGCGATATTTTTGATGATGATGGCCTCGATTACGAAGATGATCTGGACGTGCGAGACACTGTCGAAAAAATCAAGGCCGACTTGTCTGCAGATGGCGGGACAGATTTTCGTGGCTCGGCAGGACTAGTTATCAAGCCATCTATCTTCGCATATCTACTAAAAGACGATGTAAAATCGCTAACTACAGAGTTGAATGATCGGGTTTTCTATGACACGCCTAAATCCAAGATAGAGTACTACGTCTGCGTTGGAGGAAACACCTGCGTGCCGTTTATTGCACGCTGGGTAGAGCGGTTTATGCAAGACGACAACCCGGATCGCGGCAATCGCAGGCTTGTAATTCCTGAAGAGCAGAAGAAGCTTGCCGTAGCATACGGCGCGGTTTGGATACCAGACGCTAGTATAAAGAATGCTTTTCCATATGATGTGACAATCCGCACCAGTCTAGGTTCCGACGTAGCTCGTTTCCGCAAGAACTCCCCACAAGAGGTGCTTATCCCTCAGAAGACATATGAGATGCCGCAACGTGGAAGGCTAGACCTGAGCATTATGGTTCGATTGGGCAATGAAGAACTGCGTGTGGGAACCTGTAAGCTATTCAATCCTTACAACAGCAAAGCTTTGCTATCTATCAGGGCTGCTATTCATCAGGGAGAGATGCGGCTCGAGTATGCGACCCGAGATACGGCAGCAGCCACGGCAGAATTCGGCGAGTACATCGCTATCTTGACATACAGGCTTTAGGGGAGGGAGCATGTCGAAGCGCAATAAGGGCAGGAAACCCAACCAGCCGCAGAGATTACCAGATCCTGGGGCCCGCAAGACAACAGACAATGCAGTCGGGGCCAATAGCCGACCTAAAAGGTCCGCACTTGCCACCGCGGCATATGCGATCTTTGAGGCAATCAAGCGACTTTTCTGCAAGATTAGTCAGCTCATAGGAAAACGACATATGAACCTTAGTTACGAGCAAATTCTGTCTGAGTTGAAGAAGATGCAGGCGGAGCTCCCGAAAGCGACTACTGACACTGCGCTGGACGGGCTCTGGACACGATTACGGAAACTGTGCGCGGATATGCAGGATGATGAAAGCATCAACCGCGGCTACGTTGGTGAGTTTGTGGGCTTGTACGATGATGAGGTCCGCAAGCCGGCGCAACCAGATGACAAGTGGCACTGCCTGAACGACCTGCTCAGCAGACTCAAGGAGGTCACTGTCTCCTGGAAAAGCAGAACCGTTAGCCCGACATCTTCCAGGTCCTCGGGCGGGGGCCGCGTTATCAAGGCGCATGTATTCTCATCATCTACGGAAGTAGAGAGCCATAATGTCCAGCCGATTTCAACAAGCTATATGACGTCATCAACCTCTGACTCGCAAGAGCTTGAAGAGTTGAGGCGCCAAAACGATCTGTTGCAGCAAAAACTGAATGAAACGAACGCCAAACATAATGAAGAGTCGGCCAACGCAGAATCTCGAATAAAATCTCTAGAGAATGACTTGAATGAAGCTGGGCAATGCGCAAAGAATTATAAGGAGTCGTATGAGTCTGAGAAGGCCAAAGCTTCTGAACTTGAACGCTTGTCTATCCCCAAAGGCATTGAAGGACTACGGCGGCGTCTCTCAGAACAAGAACATTTTACTGCCCTACCGAACGATGTGAAGGAACTGCTGGATGGGCTACTCGCACTGCTGAAAGACCTTAGCAACAAGCCAGGGCGCACTTGGTTTGAGCAAAACTTAGATAGAATAAGAGCCTATGTGTATGGAACAGTTGATGCTCTGCCACTCTTGGCCGGACGCGGTTTGAAACCTGAATACTTCGACGATTACTACTGTCTGTTTCTCTTGCAGCACGAGGTGCATAGGGAATTGGAAGCACAGGGCCTTTCAGTGATCTGTCCAGAAAAAGGTGATATGTTTAGAAAGGATCATCACGACTTCAGCGACCGTGACCTGGTATGGGTTGACGATCCGTCACGTGACAATCAGATTGAAGCTACCCGGCGTGTGGGCTTCACGTTCAGGGATAGTACACAGAAGGTAACCGTTCTCAGGAAGGCTCTGGTTCGCCGATGTGTTTTCAGCTCAGAGTCACTTCAATCAGACAGCGTCAAGACAACAATCAAAACTGATGATGTTCAAAATGACGTAGCTGAACCCGCATCAGATGCGAGTTTTTCTGCCGACACGGAGGCCACACGCCCATCTGAGCAAGCGTGCCCACCTGATACCCCGCAGCCTAGCAAAAACTGCCCGGAAGAAGAGCTACTTACCGACAATAGTGAAGCCTGCCCATCAGATGCTGAGGCTCCCGACGCGCCTAGATCAGTTGACGATGTGATGCTTGATGACGTGGTGGACGACGAAAGGGAAATCAAAGGATGAGCATCTGTCCGCATTGCGACCAGAGTCTGCCGGAGGAGGTGCCGGGCGCGGTTTTCTGCGTTTGGTGTGGCAAGAGAGTTGCCCAGATATGCCCGTATCAGGAGTCGGAGCCGGATGCTGTAGTTCCAATCGCTGACGCAAATGGACATTGGCAGGCAAGCTGTCCGATGTGCGGACGTCCATTCAAAGCTTGCCCGATCTGTGGATGCCTGTACAAGTTGGACGAACGCAATTGCGTGAACCCTGGCTGCTCAGCGTCGCTGATAGAACCTTCATCAGCGTTCCCATCTGATCGTGGATCTCTGGACGGCACGAATTCGGCCCGATGGAGTGGAGTTTTCGGACATTCGATTCGCCCTGTAGCAGTGCTGACCTGTAAGGAGGACATACGGCTCATCGCTTACAGGTATGGTCAACTCGTTGCCGTGTCACCCAAGACCTTGCTTTCATTTCGGTGGGATGGGCAGAATTGGCACCGTGTAAGCACGGTTCTGTTGCCCCAAGTTCCCGGTTTTGAGCCGAGATCACTCATATTGGATGACGGGCACGCATTTGTCCTAGGAGATCGAAGAGCAATTGCTATTTCCCTGATGGATGACGCAGTCTATAAAGACTACGAGGGCATCTTCGTGCGCCAAGCCAAAGACGAGAAACATTGGCTCGTGATACGCTCGATTGCTGGACTACGCACTGAGATTCTGGCCGTTGATACGACTGCGTGGACAGAGAGTGTGTTTTCGCTTGATCTGCGCGCTCAGGAGATCACCGATGCTGTTGCGGCGAATGGATTGCATCTTGTCACCGAGGGGCGGGGAGTCCTGTCGTTAAGCCTCGACTCAGGCGAGGCCAGATTCGCTCAAGAACTTTCTGGTTGCCGATGCACTCGCATAGCTTCATCCAGCGGGCGACTCATATCGGTGGGCTACGATTCTGAGCAACAACTACGCATCTGGTCATTTGGAGGTCCAGACGATAACCATGCAAGCCGTTTGCTTGGCCAGGACGCGATTGCGGAGTTTAGTGTTCTTGAAGAGAACCTATACATCGCTTGCCGGGCTGGCGTACTTCGCTTTGAACTTGGCGCCATAACTCGTAACCCAGAAAGAGTGGATCTGTCCACAGGAGCCAGTACGGAGCCAGACATGCTGGCGATTACTGATGGTTCAGGTGATTCGCGACTATTATTGAAGAGGTCTTCACCCGGCAGAACAGAGACTTGCCTCATAAACCCATCAACGGGCGCTGTTAGCTCTGTTGCCACTACTGCTATGGCACCAATCCTGTGCATTGCAGATTCAAGATTGGTTGTCGTATCACGCGAAGGTGCTGAAGTGAAGCTGCGGACCCACGCATTTCAGGAGGCGTCATGAAAAAAATTGTAAGCCTCGCCTTTGTGCTTGTGCTGATACTGCTACTGAGCCCAGTCTTACCCGCTCGTGCCGAGGAATCACCTGCGGAGTGTCTCGTATCTTTTGATACATTGCGAAATGACTTAGGTAAAGCGATAGCCAAGTCAGGCAGCGATGCAGAGAAGGGCACTTTCCACTTCGTTGTCCTAATGAATACGGTCAGAACCAATGGTCCGCGAGCCCGCGCAGTACGGGACCTCTATAATGGCCTGCTTAGTCAGTATATGATACAAAACGACAAGTATGCTGACAAAGTATCATTTTCGCCATTCGAGCTGGATCTCTGGGGGGGATCGGTCTGGAACGAGACATTCCGTAAAAGCAGAATAAGAGAGCTATATGCTCTGGCTCCCAAGTCTCCGCAAATCAGAAACGGCTCGTTGGGGGGACATGATGATGAACGCGCATTGTTGTCTGCGCTAAGCCGAGTAGAGTTGCCAAAATCTACCGTGATCATAATCCTTAGCGATTCGGAAGTATCAGAGCCCCCTGTTCGCCCTGGGGAATATGGGCTTGCGGCCAAGGATCCTGAGTTCACGAAGACGCTTGAGACGACCGGATTCGAACTTGCTACGAGGGGACGAATCGAGGGCCGGAATGTTGACGGTGCGGGCCAACCTGTACCATTTGCTGTCTTTTATTCGATCTATGCCCCATCAAGTCTTCAACCGCTGGCGGAGCTGGAATCCACAAGCAGATCAGAGCTGCTTGCCAAGATTTCGCAGACAACTCAGCAGCAATCAGACAATCGCCCGGAGGCAGATGGAAGCGCGGAGATTCACCCAGTAAACTGGACTGCTATTGTTCTGATAGTATTGGTGCTCCTGCTGGTCGGCGTTGCAGTTTGGTATTGGTCCTTTATCAACAAAACGCAGTTCGTCCAAATTGGCGGGCTGCAAGGTTCTGTTCGCTACGGGAAGCCCACCTACATAGGGGGAGACCCAGACGACCAGCAGTGTATTGCGCTACCAGAGCTGAGTGGACGACAAAAGGTTGCTGTGCTGGAGGTGCAAGCGAAAGGCAATGTGATTATCCGTAATCATGGTAAGTTCCAGGTTAGCTGTGGCTCGGAAAGAAACGTGATAGTGCTTTCTACTATCGACAAGACTATCTCCGTGAAGAACACTCAAGCAAATAGCTATATACAGTTCAATGCACGCGTAGTCTCAAGCTGAGGAGGAAGAAGTGAAGCCAAAGAATGTATTACCCATAGCAATGTGCCTTGCGACGTTCGCGGCACCAGCTCTTGCACAGCATGAACAACAACCTACCATGGTGCAAGTGCTCACGAATACTGTCACTCTGGCCTACATATTGGGCTCCGCGCTGGTGGGCTATCTAATAGCGGTCATCTTTACCTCTCTGACGCTAAGGATAGGCTATCCACCGAACATGGCTCGCCTCGGCTGCTGGTTCGGCACCTGTCTATGGCTAATCTTCATTGGATTCATTCTGTTCAGATACATCCTGCACATCAGCATGCCGGTATGGTTCTGGGCTAGTCTGATGGCTTTTCTTGTTTTCTTCGGCGTGATGCTCTTCCTTACACGTCGTCATCCCGCGCGGAAATAGGATTTTGGAGGCTATTCTATGCCAGAACCCATAACCATAAACGGACGCAAGGCCCTATTAATCGGTCTCGGATCGACCGGAGCAATGGTATGCAATCAGATTCTTGAGAAGATCGTCTGGACACACGGATCCCCTGATAATGTACCCTGGATACGGACTGTAGTTCTGGAGACTGCGCATCTTGCACCTGAGTCGCTGGCCAGCAGGTATGCCAAGTGCGTTCATCTCAAGATCGATGTGAACGACTACGCCAATCTGATCACCAATCCACAGAATTACAAGCAATCCATCGATTTCCCGAGTTGGGACATCCCCGAGATCACGGGCACGCACACAGCCATAGCCAACGGAGCAAGCAACATCCGCATTATGGGTCGGCTTGCGCTGCTTTTCAACTATGAGACAGTCAAGAAAGTTATATCCGATGAAGTGGATAAGCTGGTATCGTTGAGTTCGCAGCAAGCATCCGTTGAGTTCTCAAAAGAGTCTGATGTTCCTGTGAACGTGGCGTTTTCCAACGACACTGTTTACGTATATGTAGTAGGTACTCTGTGCGGAGGGACGGCTAGCGGGTCTTTCATCGACCTGGGCTACTTTTTGAGGTCTCGGCCAGGCTACAACCTTGAGTCAACCGGGATATTCTTGCTTCCATCTCAGCAGGAACGCAACCAGTTGTACTCCATAAACGCATACTCGGCACTGGTGGAGCTAAACCACTTCTCTGATGATCGCGTCAGGTACAAGGTTCAATACCCAGACTCACCCGGCCAACCGTGGGAAGGGATGCCCGGTATGACCCCGTTCGGGCATACGTATCTGGTTCAGAGTAGAGGCGCTGATCCGTCTGAATATTCAAGGCTAGTTACGTCGACAGCCGATTATGTCTATACGGACCTCATCGGCAGTAGTGGGATTCCCAGAGATAACAAGCGTGACAATATAGCGACATTCTTCATCCAACGAGATCTCTGGGGCGCGACCCAGAAGTTCTTCACGTTTGGTTTGGGTGTGGTTGAGTTCCCATTTGCCAAGGTTTACAAAGCCTGTACGCTACGCCTGGCAAAGCGCGGATACCAACTCCTTGCAGGAAGCGACAGTGACCGTCTTACAGAAACGCAGACCAAGCTTCGCTTAGGCAATGTGCCAATAACGAACAAGGACAATTCAATCAGGCAGCTCACGATGCTGGGGGACGCAACTCTGGCCGATAGAATCGCGCGCAAACTCCGTGAGTTACAGTCAAAGTCTATTGGATCACCGGAGCTTGCAACCATCGTAAGGGAGCAGATTGACGCTGCATTTGATGGCGGATTGGCTGATGTGTTTCCTGACCTTCCGTCCAGAATCGTGCCTCAAACTGTTGAGGAGAATTCGCAGCATTTGAGAAGCCTCACGCGTCAGAAAGTAAGAGACGAGGTAACTCTCTTCTTATCCAAACACGACTGTTTTGGTATCAAGAATCTTTTGATGTTCTTGGATGCGCTTGAGAAACGCATCAAGTCATTGAGAGATGAGCTTGATGACTCTTCATTGGCCGCAGTGATTTCAGGTCTAAATGACCAAGCTAACACTGCGTATGAGCAGCTTCTTGAGTGTCACCAAGATTGGTGGCTCAAGCGCGTTGGACAGAGCCGACGCGCAAAAGAGAGGTACGCTGGGGAACTTATCCAAATTCTCACCGACTATTATGAACAACGATTAAGGCAATGCTGCTCAGAAGCACTGTGTATCATCTGTGAGGATACTCTCGCTACCGTGGCGAGCATAAGGAAACGCCTGGAAGACTCTGCTTCGGGGATGATAGCTGAGGTGACCTCCATTATTCATGGGATGGATGATCTGTATAAGAAGACCGATGTCCCATCAGGTAGCGCCCAAGACGGATGGACTCGAAGCATAAACGGGACAGAGTTGTTCGAGCCTGGTGAGACCGTAATACGCGAATACAACGACTGTCTGATTGCCGAGAAGGACATTCGAGGCTTTGCCGGCAGACCAGAGGATCTAGAGAGTATTCTGGCCAGGGAATGCGTCCAAGGCTACGTGGAGAAGGCTTTGGAGCGTTTGTTGATGGACCCATCCAAGATCGGGTACTTCGATACGGCAAGAGACATACAGGATATAAGTGACGATCAACTCCTGGAGTATGCCAAGCCTGCTCGAAGCGCGTTCCGAGAGTTGAAGAAACACAATATAATCCAGAGGATTTTGGCACGACCGGATTGCGCTAGCATAATGCAGGGCGCTCAAGAGAAATCCGCGCTGTTCCTCGGACTGAATCTCAGTCATCCTAGGCACCAAGACCATCCCAACAAGCATTATGGGTTCGTATTCTACGACCATCAGGACGCGAAATCCCGTGAGTTCGCTCAGGAATTGGAGAGTGCAAAGGTGATTGGTGGTGACGTCGAGGCTCTCAACGTGGTTGAACCAAATCAGGTGCTCATCTTGCGTGAGAGAGGAGCATTCCCGCTGGGGATTGTGCAGATGCTAATTGATGAACAGCCTAGTGAGTGGCGCAACGCCTATCAGAATGCTCAGGAGAAATCCTGTTGCCATAGTCGCGGTGACATCGACGAATGGATCACTTGGTCTCGCGATATAGAAGAAGAGCGAACGGGAACTAAGAATCTGTTCTTAGTAGCTGTTGCACTCGACATAGTGAAATTCAATGGAGCTAGAGACTATCGGTTTGAATATCAACCTATGTCGCCCGCCGACCCTGGTTTTGTTCAGTTCAGCAACAATCTGGACGATGTTGCTTCACTTATGAGAAGTAAAGGCGTGGAGGCACTAGTTTACCAAAAGATAAAAGAGTTCCGGGATTTGCACGATCCAGTTGTTGAGATGGACAAACTGATCACTTTCATCAAAGGGGCAGATAACCGCTTTGTTGAGGGAGATGTCGGAATGTCTCGTGATCAATTCGGAGATGACAGAGTGTTCGTCTGGCAGAAT
>CAZBSI010000012.1:42778-80839 GCA_964494345.1 uncultured bacterium | reverse complement strand
ATTATAAAGCCTCCGCAATATTGCGGGGGCTTTTGCTTGTAAGGCTGTTTATATCCTGTTACCATGTTATTGAGCGAGTCGGGTGATCGCGTTGAGAAATCGACGAGGAAAGTCCGGGCTCCGCAGGGCAGGGTGGTTGCCAGCAGCAACCGGTCCGGTGACGGGCTAGGGAAAGTGCCACAGAAAAGAAAACCCCCGCCGATGTAGTGATGGGTGCTCGCACCTGACGCGTAATTGGTGAGGAAAGCTGAAACGGTGGTGTAAGAGACCACCAGCTCCGTCGTGAGGCGGAGGCTTGGTAAACCCCACCTGGAGCAAGGCCGAATAGGGGAGGGCTGAAGCGGCCCGCTAACCTCCCGGGTGTCGCCGCTTGAACCGCGTGGCAACACGTGGTCTAGATAGATGATCACCCCGGTCGCTTTGGCGGCCGGACAGAACCCGGCTTACAGACTCGCTCAATTATACTGACTAATATGGCGATATATACGTTAGTGAACAGAATTCACTAATGACTACAGCCGTTGCAGAGACACACTGCAGCGGCTCGCAGATTATAATATAACACGTCATTTTGAATTTATGGGAAATCTATTTTTTGCAGGGCGGGGGATTGTCCACGATGCCTAAAAGAACGGATATCAATAAAATTATGATTATAGGCGGCGGGCCGGTGACCATTGGTCAGGCAGGGCAAACCGACTGCGCTGCCACAGCCGCATCTCGCGCGTTGCGCGATATGGGTTACGAGGTCGTGGTAGTCGACTCCAACCCGGATGCGGCTCTTACGGATACGGACATCGCCGATCGCTCCTATATCGAACCGCTGACTGGCCGATGGGTTGGCCGTGTCATAGAGAAGGAAAACCCTGACGCGCTGTTTTCTGCAGTTGGCGGGCAGGGTGCCCTGAACCTGAGCATGTTTCTTAATAAGGAAGGGGTTCTGGCGCGATATGGAGTCGAGTTGATTGGCTCAGACGAGCGAGCGATAGCAAGATGCGAGGATAGAAAGCTATTCAAGGAAACGATGGAGCGAGCTGCTATTTGCGTTCCAGACAGCCAAATCGCCAAATCCATCGATGAGGGCCTGCAGATCATCAACGATCTCAAATTTCCAGTAGCAGTCCGGCCCTCATATACTTCGGCGGGCACGGGGAGTGCGATCGCATACAACCGGGAAGAGTATATGCGCATGTTGTCCTGCGCGCTGGAGGCCAGCCCTACTCAACAGGTTCTTGTAGAGCGGGCCGTTCTCGGTTATAAGGGAATTGAAGTCGAGGTGATGAGAGATTGCTCCGGCGAGGTCGCTATTGTCGCTATTATGGAGCATATCGATCCGGTTGAAGTCAACGGAGCGGATTCCATAGCCGTAATTCCTCCCCAAAGTCTCTCAGAAGCGCAAATCACCGAACTCAGCGCTTTGTCCGAAAAAGTGGCGCAGGCAATCGGAGTCTTGGGTGAATTGAGCATTCGGTTCGCGCTGGATTCTAACACCAATGAAGCTGTCGTACTCGGCGCGACTCCCGGAACCTCGCCGATTTCCGGCTTTGTCGAGAAAGCGACCGGTTATCCCATTAGCGGAATCGCTCCTGCTCTCGCTGTTGGTCTAACTTTAGCCGAGATTGCAGGCGCGAAAAGCATTGAATGGAACAAAGATCATCCTGTGCTGAGGCTGCCGCGATTCGACTTTGACAAGTTCGCAGGCGCTGACGACACTCTTGGCACATCTATGAAATCGGTTGGTGAGGCAATCTCGTTCGGCGGCAATTTCTCTGAAGCACTGCAAAAGGGTATTCGCTCGTTGGAGATCGACCGTTCAGGATTGGGTTCCGACGGCCTGGATTCCGAAATGGATCAGCTAGATTTGGCCTCTATTCGTCCGCGCCTTGCCCAGCCGAACCCTGATCGACTGTTCTATATTCGCCTTGCCCTGCAAAAGGGAATGTCTAAGTCGGAGATACGGGATCGCAGCGGAATCGATAACTGGGTCATCGAGAAGATTCGGGAGTTAATTCAATTTGAGTCTAAACTGGCAGATCAATCCCTTGTGAGTGTGGCTTCGGCCACCCTGCAGGAAGCCAAGCGCCTGGGCTATTCCGACGCACAGTTGGCGTATTTGCTGGAAACCACTGAAGACCAGGTCAGGCAGAGACGAAATGTGCTAGGCATAAGGCCGGGCTACTGTGCTGCAGGCGCGAGTCAGTCCTTTTACTCGACATACTCACGTGAGAACTCGAACTGCGCTGCAAGTGATAGTGAAAAAGTTATCATAATAGCCGGCGGGCCGAACAGAGTAGGCCAGGGCTTGTCTTATGATCATAGCTGCGCTCAGGCAGCCGCTGCATTCACATGCGCTGGTTGGGACAGCATCGTCATTAACTGCAACCCGCAGTCCATATCTACTGAATCCAATATCAGCAGCGCGGTTTACTTGCAACCGTTGAATATCGAGGACGTGCTGGAGGTTATTGATCGAGCGCAGCCGACGGGCGTGATAGTTCAAATGGGCGGCGCGGCTGCCCTTCGTTTGGCCGACGCCCTTGTTGCCGCCGAGGTTAGAATACTCGGTACATCATCGCAGAATTTGACCCGTGCTCATAGCCCCGCGCTTCTTCGCGACCTCCTCAAAGAGCTTGGCTTGAATCAGACAGATCACTATATTGTGACAGATATCGAGAAGGCTTTACAGTCCGCTTCGGCCATCGGCTATCCCGTCATGGTGCGTTCTGCTGTACCTTATAGTATTAAGCCTCCGGAGATCGTCTACGATGCCGGTGACCTAAACGATTGCTGCAGACAAATATCCCCAGAATGTCCGTATGTGATAGAAAAGTTCCTGGAAGATGCAGTCGGGGTGGACGTGGACATTGTCTGTGACGGCAAAACAGCGGTGATCTGCGGCGTTATGGAACGAATCGAACAGGCGGGCGTGCACTCAGGCGACAGCGCGGCCTCCCTTCCGCCGTTCAGCCTTCCGGATAATGTGATCGCCGAGATTCGATCTCAATCAAAGGCTTTAGCTCTCGCGCTTGGCATTCGGGGCTTGTCTAACGTACACTTTGCTGTCAAAGACGAACAAGCCTACGTGTTAGAGTTCATTCCGGCGGCCTCCCTGACGATTCCGTTTGTAAGCAAAGCCACAGGCGTAAAATGGGCTGAGGTTGCGGCAAATGTACTAATGGGGAAGACTCTTGATCAGCAGGCTGTAGTCGAACGCGAGCCAAAGCACGTCTCAGTCAAAGAGGCGGTGCTTCCATTTGCTCGATTTGCCGGAGTCGATGTTGTGCTTGGCCCGGAGATGAAATCCACCGGCGCAGTGATGGGAATAGACGCGGATTTTGGCGACGCGTATCTCAAAGCCGAACTGGCTGCAGGACAGAACTTGCCGTTGACTGGCACTGTCTTTATCAGCGTTGCTGGCCCGGACAAATCCGACATAGGCGAAGTGGCTGCAAGTTTAAGTGAGTTGGGATTTAACATCGCCGCCACCCGCGGGACAGCGGCGGCAATCAAGAAAGCAGGCGTCACTGCGCAGATAATCTCGAAAATAGGGGAGGGCAGGCCGGACGCGATTGATTTAGTCAAAAACAACGAGGTAGCCTTAATCATCAACACCCCCAGCGGCAAGCGGCCTCGCAAGCACGAAGTCACCATTCGCAGCGCTGTAGTGGCGGAGGGGATACCGATTATCACCACTCTCTCCGGCGCACGGGCTACGGTAAACGGCCTTAAAGTCGCAAAAGACCACAGCCCTACCGCTGTCAATAGCATTCAGGACTATCAAGTCTAAAGCAAAAAACGGGCGCATCTGATATTCACGATGCGCCCGTTGGTTCATTCTGCCTTATTCGTGATAAATTAGAATCACCCAAGCAGCCGCATGGCCGCCGCCGCGATGTCTTCGGCTGTCAACTTGAACATCTTCATCAACTCCCACGGCTGGCCGGATTCTCCGAAAGTATCAGCCACACCGATCTGCCCGATTCGCAGCGGCTTATCGAATTTGGTTCGAGTGGCTGCAATTCCCGCCACGATGTTTCCGAATCCGCCGACTTGATGTTCTTCTGCAGTAACGATTGTGCCGATCTCCTCCGCAGCCGCGATAATAGCCGCTTTGTCAATCGGTTTAACCGTGTGTACGTTCACAACCCGCGCCTCAATTCCCTTTTCAGCTTTGAGCATCCAGGCAGCGCGCATGGCTTCCGGTACCATCGGGCCGCAGGCGATAATAGCCACAGATTCGCCTTCGTCTTTATAGTCGCTTGCTAATGTATGCTCAAACGCATCAATGAACTCTGGCTTCTCAGAGCGGAATCGGATGATATTGGCGACTCCGAACTTATACGGAGTAGAGGCATTCGTCACGACAGGGGTGGCTTCGCGGGCGTATCGAATATAACCTGGCCCGTTCACTCCCAGCACCATAGCCTCGGTTCCGCGATCCGTCTCCAGGCTGTCGCACGGGACTTCCAGGTGCATATTGGGGAGCACATACATCAGGCTGATCTCTTCCAGCGCCTGGTGCGTGGCGCCGTCCTGGCCAACCGAGATTCCACCGTGAGCGCCGGCTATCTTCACATTGAGATTACCGTAGCAAATCGTAGTTCTTATCTGATCCCAGGCCCTACCCGATGCGAAAACGCCATAGGTCCCAGTGATCGGAATCTTGCCGTCCAAAGCCAGTCCAGCAGCCACCTGCATCATATTCTGCTCTGCGATACCGACGCTGAATACCCTGTTCAGCCGCTCTGGGTTATCCGCCTCAAAATCTGTGATGCAGATCGACTTGGAGATGTCTGCGTGCAGGGTACAGATGCGCTCATCATCTCCGATGCGCTTCAGTGCGCGTCCAAACCCCATTCGAGTCGGGTCCATCTTGACCTGCATATTATCGTCGGCGTTCCACCAATAAGACTTCTTTGCGGCGAAGACTTTGGCGTGAGTGGAGTCGATCTCAGTCTCCACTTTCTGCATCCAGTTATCTGCAACCGCCAACAGTTCGTCCACTTTCTCTTTGGTTACGACAGGGGAGGCGATTTCGGCAAGAGCGGCATCGAGTTGTTCGCGATCTTTCGTTGCCATGCCGTGCCAGCCAGCGACATCTTCCATAAAGGAAACCCCTTTGCCCTTGGACGTATTGCCGATAATAGCCGTAGGTTTGTCTTTGGTAGCTCTGGCTTCGGCAAAAGCATCGAGAATTTGCCCCATATCGTGGCCGTCGATTTCGATGGTGTGCCAGCCGAACGAACGATATTTCTCTACTATGGGTTCGATATCCATTACGTCCTCGACGAGACCGTCGATCTGCAGCCGGTTTTTATCGATAAACGCACAAAGATTGTCGAGTTTATAATGCCCAGCGGACATAGCAGCTTCCCAAACACTGCCTTCCTGCTGTTCTCCGTCCCCCATAACCACATAAACGCGGGCGCTGCATCCGTCCAATCTTAGAGACAGAGCCTGTCCGACTCCAACTCCAAGCCCCTGGCCGAGTGAGCCGGTACTAACCTCGACGCCGGAGAGCTTCAGGCAGTGCGGATGTCCCTGGAACGGGCTGCCACATTTACGCAACGTGACGACGCTGTCCATATCGTAGTAGCCGGCTGCTGCCATCCCTACATATAAGGCAGGAGCTTTATGACCCCCAGAATAAATAACTCTATCACGGCTGCACCATTTAGGATCTTCTGCCTGCAGGTTCATCTCGTGGAGAAAGAGGGCGGCGGTAAAGTCCATAACCGACAGGCTTCCTCCGGGATGCCCTGTTCCTGCTGCGTGGATAGCCACCAGAGAATAGGCACGCATATCCCTTGCTGCCGCTTGCAGATCAGCGATTGATGGTTTGTTTGAGCTTTCGACAGGGGTCAATGTGGGTTCCCTCCAAATTTTAGTATCTCATCGGTAAGTATACATAGCCAAACCGCGCCGGTCAAATTACCTGTTGAGGCCTCTTAGCCTTAAGATTTGGAATACCTTCACCTGACTATATATAAAAACTGTAAAATCTATGGGTACTAAATCAACAAATGAGTCTTGACAAGCACCCTTATGCATGGCACACTGTGGAATAGAACGTTTTCTCGACAATGTACCGGGCAGAAATTTATCGTCTGCCGCCCTGGCGCTCGAAGCGGGTGAAATACTGATAAGAATCATTTCGGTTCGAAAAGGAATGTTGAGTTTAGAAACGTTCCTGCTGGGGTAGATTTGCTGAGGAGGTGAAAGAACGTGAAATTGTTTTTTAGATCTTGCGCTGTCCTCGTAGTGTTGGCGCTCACCATCACTATGGCTGGCGCGGTTCAGCAGACCCAGATCAAGTACTTCAGCGGCATTCCGGACTTTGGCAAGTCACTTACGTTTGCCAAAATGAACTTCACTTGCCCGGATTGTGTTATGAACTGGGTCAAAATCGACTTGATCCTGAATGTCACCGGTGGTCAGTATGTTATCGATAACGATGCTGATTCGCCTGCATCGGGTAATTTCAGTTTCGGTGGTAAGGCTACCATCTCGAGCACTGACGTTACTTTGCTTGACGTTGTATTCAACCCTGTAGTCGGAACTGCGGCAGCCGGGCATACGGACACTTTCAATCTGGATGCCAACTTTGCCGACGGTCCTGGCGACTATAGCCCGAACCCTCCGGATGGAATGGTTTATATTGGTGGCACTGAGACTGACTCGAAGTCCGGATATATCAATCCGATGTTCTTTAGTCAATACTTAGGCGTTGGTACTTTCAATATCGATGTTCTTGCTACCCAGTGGGCGACATTCTCCGGGTCTAGTGGACTTGAGACAGCGATTACTCCTGTTTCAGCCAACGGCTCTGTGATGGTAACATACGACTACACTTGTGTTCCAGAACCGAGTTCGATTATGGCGCTGTTTGGCGGGATAGGCATGCTTGGCCTTATTCGGCGACGCAGGCCGTAGCAAACATAAAATACAGTGATTGACTACAAACCGGCGGAGATGATCTGCCGGTTTGTTCTTGTAAGTGGCAATTATCACGTAGGATTTTGATTGCTGAAATTGAATTAATGATTGTTGGGTAAGATGATCTCAGCATAAACAATACGAAACGTAAAGGAGACACTATGAGCAAGCGCACGATACTTGGAGTAAACATAAACGCCAGGACACAGGCCGTGCCGAGCGTGCAATCGGTGCTTACGGAATACGGCTGCAGCATTCGCACCAGGCTCGGTCTGCACGAGGTGGCAGATGGTAGTTGTGCGCCAGGCGGCTTGTTGATTCTCGATACTTACGGAGAGGAACAGGACATCGAGAAGCTGGCCGCCGCATTGGCAGCGATTGATGGTGTTGATGTCCAAAAGATGGTCTTTGAGAGCTAGAATTTGCGCCAGTCAGGTAATTGTACCAGGTTGACGCTCCCCAGGCACTGTGGTATATTCCAAACAGGAATAGCTCTAGTTTGGGGGTAGTGCAGTTATGATTAAGCCTTTTGCCGGCCGGTTGTTTTTGCCGGCTATTTTGCTGTGTGTGGCGCTTTTAGCCACATCAGCCTGCGCTGGCACTGTTGCCGTGCGCTTCTTTTCCGGGGGCCAACTGGTTGCAGTTGACCGTGCGGTCCCCGATGCGGTACCGCCTGCGGAAGCAGCGGTTCGAGCATTGGTTACCGGGCCGTTCATCGAAGAGGTTGCGGTGGGTGTTTCCACTCGCATTCCCGCAGGGGTCAAGATCGTCAAAATGTCGATTGCAGGTTCCGCTGCAACCATCGACCTTTCTACGGAAGTTCTGATCGGATTGGACGAAGTCGGTTTGGGCGAAATCTTCGACCAATTCCGCTCGACTCTCGGCGATTTTCCATCTATCCTGACTATCAAACTCACCTGCCAGGGCAAAGCCCTGTCTTCGTATCTTCCTGATGCGCCGGTAGTTGGCGAGCCTGCAAAGCCGCTTGTAAAAGGCAACGCTGTCGGTCTTTCCGGTAAGAAGATCTGCGTCGGCGCCTCACACGGCCGATTCTGGAACGGCAGTGGCTGGTATTGGCAGAGATCAGACCCCTGCGGATTTGGCGAAGCTGTCCTTGAGGACACCAACAGCGTCAGGCTGGTTCAGTTCCTCAAGCAGTACCTGGTTCAGGATGGCGCAACATTCACCAGCGTGCGCCAACTCGATGAAAACGGTGGCACACACGCAGCCACAGGCTTGCCCTGGTGGAAACTGTGCTCTCAGACCTGGTTGCACAACATAGGCGCGCCTTGCTCTGTATGGGCCAGCTACAGCGGAAACTGCGGCGCTGATACTGCTGTGAATCGAAATAGCGACGATATCAGATGTCGACCTCTGTACGCAGACTATGTGGGATCAGATATTTACATCGCCCACCACACCAACGCAGGCGGCGGCGGTACAGCTAATGGAACTGAGACGTTCTATGACGCTAATATGGAAAAGCCGGCTCACGTGACCAACAGCAACAACCTTGCCAATGCCGTTCAGAACAGCGTCATTAGCACGATTCGCAACACGTTCCCCGGTGAGGGAGGTTGGGCGAATAGGGGTGTCAAAAACTCCGCCGGAGGTTTTGGCGAGATCCGTATTCCTAACCGCCCTGCGATTCTGATTGAGCTTGGCTTCCATGACAACTGCTCGAGAGACGGCGTCTATCTTACCAACGACTTTTTCCGCTCTCTTTGCGAGTGGGCGATCTACAGCGGAATTTGCTCCTATTTCGGCAACACGCCGACATGGGCGAAATATTCCGGCGAACTCGTATCTGATACGATTCCCACCACAATGTTAGCCGGACATTCCTATAATGTCTCTATCACTATGCGAAACCGTGGTGTATGCTGGATGAACACCTACGGCTTCAAACTCGGCGCGGTTGGAGACAATGACCCATTCGCAACTGCCCGCCAAACAATTTCTGGCACGGTAAGACCGGGCAACACCTATACGTTTAACTTCACTATGACAGCACCCGCCGCCGGAGGTTCCTATACCACCAAGTGGCGAATGCTCCGCGAAGGATATGAGTGGTTTGGCCCTACTCTTACAAAAACAGTAACCGTCACTGCTGACAACGACAACGAACCGCCGACCACTCCGACCAACCTGCGCAGCACTGGAGTGACCTCGTCCAGCATCTCGCTGGCGTGGAATGCTTCTACAGACAACATCGGTGTCGCAGGGTATAGGGTGTATCGCAATGGCACTCAGGTTGGTACCGCCACCGGCACGACCTACACGGACACTGGGTTGGCTAACAATACCACCTACACCTATCAGGTCGATGCTTACGATGGCAAACCGAACTACTCGCCTAAGAGCGCCTCGATTTCTGCGACCACAGTGGCCGTAGTATTCCAGGACGGATTTGCCAACCTCAACGAATGGGTGTTGGACCCGGCTGCCGGTAACAACGTGATGCCTACTCTGTCTACTGCGCAGAACCACGGCGGAATATCCGGCGCTAATTCGCTCTACTTCCCTGGCAACGTAGTCAACTGGATCTACCACGACTTCTCCCCGAACCTCACTTCGGGCGGCTATAGATCGGGTGTTCTCTCCGGTTGGATGTTCGACAACGCTCTCAGCAATATGAGAATGGCTTTCAGATGGTATACTTATGATGCCGCTGGAAACAATAAGAACATGTATTGGATTGGAGTTACCAACGGTAACCCGCCTAATATACCGCTTCGATACATGGCCGCGGTACTCGACAACGGCTGGACCTACTATGACCTTGGCGATCGCACTGCTGGATGGCATAAACTGTCCATCGAAGTGCTGCCGTACACCGGCTCAAACGACCTCAAATTCTACGTTGACGACGTTTTGAAGCTGACTACGAACCAGCCGGCATCTGCCGCAAATACTACGCTCAGACGCACATATCTGGGTTATAACTATACGTCTAACCAGCCCACTTATTGGGACGACATAATGCTTGAGTCTGTGCCTCCGGCCGCTCCTGCAAACGTCTCTGGCGCTGCCCTGTCGACCACGTCCATCAGATGGAACTTCACCGACAAGGCAAATAATGAGATCGGGCACCGTGTATATAACGGAGCCACAAAGGTCGCTGAGCGCGAGGTCTTTGACATCAACTATGTCGACGAGACCGGCCTGGCGCCTAACACTGCTTACAACCGCACAGTCAAGGCCTATGCGGGAATCCTCGAGAGCGCGGGAGTAGCCGGCACCGGCACCACGCTTTCTGTTCCTCCCAGCGCTGCCACTGTGACCTGCGACAAGAACGTCAACGTCACTTATGGCGATGACAAGTTCACATTCACCGCTGTCGGCGGATTCGGCGCAGGCAAGGTTGCGAATTATCAGATAGCCTGGGACAAGCAGGCTACTCATACGTGGACTGGTTCTGAGGCGACGTGGTCGAGTGGAACTTCTGTTCAGACTGCTACCACTTCGGGTAGCTGGTACCTGCACCTTAAGGGCTTCAACTCGGCTGGAGTTGCCAACGGCACTCTGGACCTTGGCCCGTTCATCTACAACAGCGACAGTGTCGCTCCGCAGATCAACTCCGTTTCTGTGGCACCGGCGATGGTTGCTGGCGGAGACGCGGTTCATGTAACGGTTGATGCCACGGACAACGTCGGAGTGACCAGCGTCAAGGCTAATGGTGTTTCGCTTACCAATACTGGTGGCAACATCTGGGCTGGAGACGTGGTTGCGCTGGGTGGTCTTGGAGTCCATAACGTCAGCGTTGTTGCATCAGACGCTTCCGGCAACAATGCGACCGACGCATCCGGCGCCTACCTGACCGCTCTGATCCGCGGAGCTTCGAACAAGGCCGCCTGGGGAGTGGAGATGAATGCCGCTTCCTCGATCTACCTGTTCAAGTTCTGGGGCAAAGTGGCCGAGGTGGACAACAACAAGTTCACTCTTGACGACGGATCCGGTTCGCCGATCACGGTCAATGCGCCTGGTTACAAGAGCGTGCTCTCCACCGGGGACTTCGCTGCCGCCAGAGGTATCCTGACCGTCAACGGACTCTCAAGAGTCGTTCAGAGTGAAGTCGAATGGCTCACTAAATTCTAATTCGAGCAAAAGCTCGATTAGGCAAACAATACCGGCCCGGGCGATTGCGCCTGGGCCGGTTTATTTATGTCAAGTGGAGTTTGGGATGTAGATTTACGAGTGAGGCGTTTCTGAGGACGGTTCCACATCGGCGTCTTCCAGATACCTGACCCTGATCCGCCGCCGTGACCAACTCCTGTATATAAGCGGCTGTAGTCTACGCTTTTTTATGAGAGGGTGAGTGGGATCTGCAAAATCCACATCGCACTTCACAAACCGATGCGACCACACAGCCTCATTCTTAGAGGCGAAAGGCTTTAGCACCCACAGAATTGCACAATAGGCGACTAAAATTGCGGCAAGCGGCCACAATCTCGTATCAACCGACAGCACCGGCTCTTTAGGTTTCAAATGCGAACTTACCGCAGCCATATCGAAATCGGTCGCCGATGGGGATAATTGCGCCCGGACTTCAACGTTCTCCGTTACCGTTTCTATCATTATATCGATAGCCGCCGCATAGGAACGCGACTTATTGGCGTAGCTCAGGCCGGCCGCGGTTTCCAGAAGAAACGAAGCGTAGCCCAATTCCGAATATCTTCGGTGAAAGAGCCTGGAATCGCTGTTGGAGCTGCATTGTATCACTGCCAGCCCGGCTTGTTCTGAAATAGCCGAGGCCAGCGCGGTCATTGCCTCTTTTTGGCGTATGGCGGAGACGTGAGCAACCTCAATAGCGTTTCCCGGCACGTCACTCGGCCCAGTCCACTCGTGCATATCCAAAATCACCTGCGGCCGCCACTGCTCGATTAACGCATCGACGTATCGCGTCTCAGGTGTGCGTCGGGCCTGCCAATCACGGTTAATATCGACATCATCACCGCTAAAGCGATTGTTGGCCGCAACTCCATCGACATTGACAGCCGGCGCCACTATTACGATACAGCGTTCCAATATACGCTGATCCGAACCTTGGATCAGTTTGTCACAGTAATCGAGAATAATCTGCACAGGGTTATACTCATTGCCGTGCTGGCCTGCAATTAACAGCACCCTGGATTTCTGAGACGAATCTACGGTGAACTCTGAGATAACGAAAGCGGGAATCGAGCGCCCTTGCCTCGATTTGCCAATATCAAGCAATTGTACGTATGGGGATTTGGCTAATGAGCGCACTTGCTCTGCCACATCATCATATTGGTTTGCCCTGGCTGTCGTCGCGCTGGTCAATACGATAGTCATTGCCAGAAAAAGACAGCCGAGTGCGGGCATACCCAACAGCGCCCGGTATGCTCGATAGGCGCTAACTGATTGCTGTGCGGTGCACATGGTCAGGGTCTCACTGCTGTTTGTCCATGAAAGTCGGCACATCGTGGCTAATCGCCGGCCCATAGGCCGCGTCGAGTTTGCGCCGACGTACGGAGCGGTGAATCGCGTCGGAGGTTGCCTCAAGACGCTGTTTCAACAGGGTTTCACACTCACTTTGGCAGGCGAGGATATCTTCGGCCAGTGCACGGGAATCCTCGCGCAGGGCTATTACCGATCGGGCGATCGAATTAAGTTCCGCGTTAGTTGCCATGGAAGCATCCAGCGCCGCATCCAGCAGCTCGCTCTGATTTGCACTATCACGCAGAGCCTCATAGCGTGCTATTTCATTGTCGCGTTTAAGCAGCGCGTCGGAAATGTCCGGGTTTTCTTCTTTGGCGAGTTTGCTTCGCATTTGGGCGGTTGTAGCCGACACTTGCTGCAGCGCCTCATTTTGAGCAGCAAGATGCGTCGTATACGCCCTCAACGATGCTACCAGGTCATCTCTCGATGAAGAAAACCCCGTCACGCCGCTTCCTCCTGTATGTTCTCGCTCTGGACAATCTTTTCGGCCTCAGCCCACGATTCTCGCAGACTGATGAGCAAATTCATAGACTCCTGCAAGCAGGTTTCGTCGCCCTCCAGATTAGCGCGGGCGAGTTTCTGAATCACATACAGGTAAAGGGATTTTAAGCTTGCTACCAGCGGCGGGTTTGCATCTTCGTTGAGAGTCGACAGCAGCTCACACACCACGGCCAGCGCTTTATTAATATTGACGCTCTGCTCCTCTACCTGGCCGGCCCTCATCTTTTCCAGCCCTATTCTGCAGAACCGAATCGCCCCGTCATAGGTGGTTAGCAACAACCTTGCAGGGGAAGCAGTGGAGAGTTGATTTTGCTGATATCGCGAATAACCGTTGAATGACATAATCAATTAGCACCTTTACTTGCCATTAGAGTTGAACATAGCTGTGATTTGTTGCGCCAAATATTGACTCTGCTGCTGCAGCTTGGCGAGCTGAGCTTCCATTGCACTGAATTGCGAGTAGAGTTTATCCTCTTGCGCTTGAAGCCGCTCTGAGATTTTTACCATATCTTTGTCTATATCGGACATGGTGTCGGTGAGCGCGGCCTGCGCCTTTGAGATTGTTCCATTGGAAGAGGTCATGTCTATCAGGGTGTCTCGCAGCGAAGTCGCAATTCCTTTTGTGAAATAGACTTTGCTGTTAATGGCCGATTCGCTGGTTATGAGCAGCGTCAGCCCCTGTATACTGCTTTTCGAATCTTCCGGATCGGCAGTCAGTATCTGCCCTTTGCCCGTGCATCTCTCGCCGTTGATTGTGCCTTCGACGTCAAGAGCTTTCAAACCGGTTCCATTTCCCGGTTCGGTAGAAGACACAGTTACATCGCCGAATCCGGTGACGGCAGGCTCGTTGGCTGCCTGGCTAGAATATACGAATACGTCCGCATCGCCGCCGTATCGAATTGATCTTACGGAAAGATATACATTCTCTGCCGCATTTGACGATACTGACCCATCAGCTCGAGTAGCGATTGCAGTTGCCCCGGTCTTGTCAGAATATTTGTTGATCTCAGATAAGACCCGATCCAACGACCAGCCTTCTTTTAAGGTAATCGAGGTGGTCTTGGCGGCATTGGTGTATATGGTCAAGGTTTCGTCTGCGCCCAGCGTATCCGAAAACGCTGCGGTTGCGGTAACTTGAGCCTGCCGTGCAGCCTGGGTAATATTCACTTCCCAACCGTCTGTCGACGATGGCTGAGTGGCTGACGATGAGGACAACATAGAAATGTGTGTGCTGTTGGACCTCATAGACGACGCGAATAGTCTGCTCACATCCTGCAGGTTATTCTCCAGAGCCTTGCTCAAGGCAGCATCGTCGATCTGCAGGTGACCGGACATATCCAGCGTTATGCCGACTGTGGCCAGCGCACTGAACTCTTTACTGACGCCGGACACGACTCCTCCAAGCGCGCTGCCGAGCGCCATCTGTACGTGCTGCAGGTCCCAACTGCCCATCAGCGGCTGAGTTACTTTACTTGCGGGATCAAATTTGAATTGTGCGCTGATGGCATCGGACAAGTCATTGTATTGCGCCACAAAATCTTCGATAGAACTCTTGATTACACCCGTGCCTCGGACAACATCCAGTTTTATGGTCTTGTCCGGCGCGTGATTTATAATATTGAGCGTGACACCGGGGATGAGATCAGTTATTGTGTTGGTATTCTTTTTGATTATGATCGGCGAGCTTCCGTCTCCTCCGCCGCCAAACTGAATCTCAGCATCAGTTCCTCTCTGTACTATGCCCGAAAAATCCATCGCTATCGTCGGGTCGGCATCCACCGTAAACTGTGATACCTCCCCCGTCTCTTTGCTGGTTAGAATAAGTTGATATGACGGAGACGATGTTGAGCCGGCGTTGATAATCGAAGCCTGCACGCCGCCATTTGCCCTGTTAATGGCGTCTTTCAATCCGGTGAGAGTGTTATTCGCGGTGTCGATGTCGACCGTAAAATCCTTAGATGGGTCGCTTGCAAAATTGAATTTCACCTGACCGGCGCCGATGGTTGCGGCTGGGCTGGTGAACATGCCCTCGCTTGAGGTCACGCCGGCGAGTTGGTGTCCCTGGGCGCGATTGATAACTTTGAGGAAATAGGTCCCCGGAGAAGCGCCGATGCCTGCGGAGGCTTGCAGCACGCCAAGATCACTCGAATTTGCCTGACAGTTGTCAAAAGCGCCGGACACCGCAATAGAGTCTAGCTTAGACTTAACTGCCATTATGCGCACGTTAAGATTTTGCCACGTCGATAACCTTAATTGCGCGTCGGTTTTGTCGGCCTGCAGTTTGGTCTGTGGACGTTTGGCGAGTTCCATCATTTTTGCGACGATCTCGTCCGTCCTCAAACCCGAAACCAGGCCATTTATCGAGCTAGTGCCCGGCATATAGCACCTGCGCTTTCCTTATATGAATCTAAGGTCAGAGGCCTAAAAATTAGACCTCTGCCCTCGATTTCAAAACTTCGGCTTTACTACCCTGGAGCGACGAGGGATTTGTTCAGGCAGGTTCGGCCGTCATTTCAATTTGGAAGGTGGGGCCATACTGCGCCCCACCTCTTATTCGTTTACCTACTGCAGCAGCCTCAGAAGAGTCTGCGGCGCCTGGTTGGCCTGAGCAAGCATTGCTGTGCCCGCCTGCTGGAGGATCTGATTCCTCGTGAACTGTACCATCTCGGCAGCCATATCTGTGTCACGAATAGTCGATTCAGAAGCCGCGATGTTCTCGGCTGCGATTCCAAGGCTGTTGATGGAGCTTTCGAATGTGTTCTTCAAAGCCGCTCCAAGGTTCGCTCTCAGGCTGGAGACGTCTGAGATAGCCTTGTCAAGCACCGTGATCGCGTCGGTTGCGTTGGTGGTAACGTCTATCGCTCCCACGTTCATCGTCGATACGGCCCCGCTGGCCACACCGAGCTGGTTGGAGTGTGAAGAACTGATGCTCAATGAGCGAGTCTGTCCTGCGTATGCACCAACCTGGAATGTCAGACTGCCTACGGACAAATCAAGCTGGTCCGCATTGTCGGCAGCAGTAGTAGCAGCGGCATCGGTCAACTGGATCGCGTTGCCGAGAGAGTCCTTGATGATCGTGCCGGAGCCGGCCGACCACACAGCGTCGGAGACGTTTGTGCCGCCGGACGAGACAACGGCTCTGGCGTCCTGACCAACTGCAGCAGCGCTGGCAGAGCCAAACACGTCGGTTCCGCCAGTCACGTCGATGCGGTTAGCAGACCCGTAGCTTCGCTGGGTCAAAATCAGGTGATGACTTGCGTCGACCGTAGCCACAACGCCGGTTGAATTGGCCTGATTATTGATCGCCTGTAGGGTAGCGGCCTCGTTGGCGCCACCTGCGATTGTCTTACCGTTGATGGTGATAGACTTGCCGGTCATATCGCCAGAGATACTCGCCGTGCCTGTCAGCGTAGCCTTGGTGGCAAGCTGTGCGCCGCCGGCGGACAAGTCGATGCCGATACCGGTCATCGCCGAGCTGAGGTTAGCTTTGCTGAGGTCTGCGGAGATGACCGCCGATCCCTTAAGGGTGGTCACGATGCCAGCGGAACCGTCAAGCAGTTGTTTCTCACCAAACTGGGTCTCCGAGGAAATCTTGTTGATGGATTCAATTGCCGATCGAATCTGCGCCTGGTCTGCTGCCAGAGAGGCTGTGTCGTTCACACCGGTGTTTGCAGCGTGTACTGCCAGGTCTCTCATGGTTCTCAGGAGGCGGTTAACTTCGCTCAACGCTCCCTCAGCAGTCTTTACCATGTTGACTGCATCGCCCGCGTTTTTGATCGCCTGATTGAGACCGCCGACCTGTGCGCGCAGTTTCTCAGAAATGACAAGTCCCGCAGGGTCGTCGCCCGCGTTGTTGATCTTGTAGCCGGACGACAATCGCTCGATAGACTTGCTAACGGCGTTGTCTGTCGCGGAAAGTTGTCTGTGTGCGGTCAAAGCCGCGCTGTTCAAATTGATTCTGAGACTCATTAGAAACTTCCTCCGTGATCTATTTCCGCCTTTCCTTAGGCGGCGGCCCGATGGCCGGATGAGTATTGTTGTTAGATAAATTCGTGAGCTATGTTCTCACACGTCAGTGATGTCTGTCCCGCCCTCTGAGCCATTCCTTGAGCTTTAAGAGCAGACTTCAATATGGCATTTCCTAGCCGGCTCACCTCCGTCAGCGACAAGGCTGTGGTTGCATAGTTCTTATCGACACAACAAACCTGTTACCTTAGCCCCGAACACTGCGAACTCGTCCCTGATCTACAGTGACTGCGCTGTATTCTCATACATAGGGTTTGTTCCACGAAATAACACAATCAAGTATTAATACTTGCTTTCGACGAGAAAAATTATTTGCTTAGCCAACTTAGGGCCGCATCCGGTTTGGCAGCGCAGAAAGCGAGACGGCGGCAGAGCGGGGATGAACCTGCGGGTGTGTGCGGAGTATCCGAGTCATTCTATCCAGTGTCACAGATACTGGCACTGGATAGCGACTTGTGGCTGAAGGTGATCTTAGGCTTGGAGTTCGTCTAAGGCGCGAGTGGCAACGTCGATATCAGCCTCCGCAGCGGCTCTCTTATTCTCAGCCCTGATTTGTTCGAGCAGTTCCTTGCGATGCACAGGAATCGACTTTGGCGCCTCTATGCCGAGCCGTACCTGATCGCCGCGAACTTCGATGACCAAGATTTCGACGTTATCATTAACAACTATAGACTGTCCAACTTTTCTAGCAAGAACAAGCATTTGAGTGCATCCTTTCACTCGAGGAAATGCGACGCATGACCTCTGGCCGATTATTATGCGCTCGGCTGATGTTTAGATATGTATAACATTGCACGAACAAGATTAGGCAGCCGCAGTGTGCCGAGCTTGCGCCGCGAACATTGCGTGCCTGGTCTCATATCGCTCATCCTGTAAGACGATCTGAGCCGCTGTTAAGTTCTTCGAGTTGATAACAATTGGCGCTGCTAAATTAGCCGAGATACTCTTGCCGCCGTCACGAATCGAGACTATCACCAAAACCATCGCGTCTTCCGCATCGCAGAGCTGTATTTTCTGGATGTCGGAGTCTCTAATTTCTATCTCGTAGTCGTGAAAATGCTCCGATGGATCGACGACTACGAATGCCAGCGACGGATCTTCGATCGACTGCAGCCATCTGAAACTAGCCGATGGCCGGGGCTGGAGCAGACAATATCGGCTATACCCTTCAAAACCCAGCAGCCCCTCCGGCAAAGAAACCAGGCTGGCTTCATCAATCTCCACAACCCCGAACCGAGTGGTCTCTACTTTCATTGCAGATCACCTTTCTGATACGCTCTGCTCGCCCGCCGACCTGATTAGCCGGCCATTTGCGTGCTGATCAGCGACATATTCGACATTTTCATACTTATCAAGCTGGCCGCTTGGTAAATGTTGTATTGTGTTTGTAGATCTATAATCACCGAGGCCAGGTCTACGTCCTCGACGTTGGATAACATTTCCTGCATCTTGAGCTTGCTATCCGCCAGCATGCTTTTGGAATCATCCATCCTCTGCATCCAGGAACCCAGCCTCGACCTGCATTCCAGCACATTGTCCCGATTCGCGTCAATATTGCTCAGTTGATCGCTCAGTGAGTCATAGTCGCCGGACTCAACCGCGCTGCGCACGTTGGCGATCATGGTAAACACATCCGTCGTCCCAGCTCCCGCACTGCCGTCAAAATTGAAGGCTTTGCTGCCCGGGATGTTTGTCGGCACGCTTACCCAACTCAACACCTGCACCCTTTTTGTGCCCAGGTTTCCCGTGTAATCATAAGTTGGCGGCGTCCCCGCCTGCTTCGTAATAGCCTGCTGGTTGGTCGCCGTTCCACTGAAAACGAACTGATCCATATACTGAGTGTTAGCGATATCCTGCAACTGTGCGGTGATATCGTCGAGTTGCACTAGAAACGTAGATCTGTCTGTGACGGCGCTGTTGATTACTTTGAGCGCGATATCACGCACCGAATTAATTGTCTTCGTCACCTCGTTCAGCGCCGCATCTGCAGTCTGCAACGCGGGCTTGCAGACTAAATTATTATCGGTCAGTTGATCCATTGTTTTTATGGCTGATCTTAACGTTAAAGCTCGATCCGTTCCGGCAATGTCGTCCGATGGCTTGAGGATTCGCTTTCCCGAAGAACCCTGCGCAGAAATTGTCGCAAGCCCATCAGTGGTGCGAGTTATGCTCTGGAGCGTACTCTGAACCTGCATGTTAAGCGATGTTCTCATAGAAGTTATCTCCCGACCGTGCCGGTCCGTTCGATCAACGTCGACAACATATCATCCATCACGGTTAAAACCCGCGAACTGGCGTTGTATGATTGCTGGAACTTGATCATGTTTGTCATTTCCTCATCCAGCGATACCCCTGAGATAGACTGTTGCTGCGACAAAAATTGTTGATATGAAAGATGATGCGCTGTCGACTTCTTTTCGGCTGTGGCTGAGTCGCTGCCTATTGAACCCACCAACTGTCGATATAAACCGTTAATGGTAAGTCCTGTCGTCGGATCTATTCTGTTTTTGAGATCGGCTATCGCCCAGGCCACTTCGCTGTCCTCTCCGTCAGCCGATGAAGAAGCCGCGATGTTTTTGGGTTCGTTGAGTATGGATGGGTGCAGTGAGATATTATATGCGGTGGAGCCGGCCTGGAAAAAATCTCCTCCATCGCTTCCCGTATGCGTTTTACCGGTGCGATGTAAAGCGTTTACCTGATCAACGAGATTTGTTACCAGGTTGTCCAATTGGTCTAGATAGCTCGGTATAACCGAATCCCTCAGGTCGAGCAGCGCTCGCATCTCGCCTCCGTGAATCGTCACGGGCTGGCCATCTTCGGCCCATTCAATTCCACGGCTGCCATCAGGCCGAACAGAGCTGACCAATTCGTTGGCTCGAATGCCGTGAACCAACACCCTGCCACCGAGTGACAGCACAAAGCTGCCCGCATCCTCGCCATACTGCACAGCCGAAGCCATATTTGATATTTCCTGCACCAGTGAATCGCGCCTGTTTAGTAAGTTGTTGACTTCCACCGTACCCGACGGCAGCGCGGCAATCTCACGGTTAATCCGGGCAATATCCTGCGCCATCTGGTTGATTTGCATGACACCGGTGGCCGCCGTCATATTCAGATCATCCATTGAGCTGCGCATTTGATGATAAATGTACTGAATACGGGAGCACATCGCCTGGGCATCGTCGATTAGAGAGCTGCGAATAGAGACCGAGTCCGGCGCTCCTGCCACTTTATTCCACGCCGCCCAGAATTGGTCCAGGTCGCTTTGAAAACCGGTGCCGGTTGGTTCCCCAATAGCAGCTTCAATCTGCTGCAGGGTTTTGCTCATAAAATCATACTGGGCGCATGATTGGCCCGATATCAGCAGACGCCGCTCAATCAGGGAATCCCTCACCCGCTGCACCGCGCCGGCCTGCACGCCGGAACCGATAATGGAGGTGCCAACGCGATTGGCCTCTTGTGAGGTTGCCAGCGGCAATCCTTCGGACAGCACCAGTCGCTGCCGTTTATATGCAGGATCGCTAGCGTTGGCGATGTTCTGAGATAGAATATCCATCGCCGCACGCTGCGCCGCAAGCCCGCTAGCTGCTACATTTATGCCGAAAAAAGTTCCAGCCATAGTCTCTGATCCGACCTACACTCGCGAATCCAGGCTCAGGGTATTGGCGCCCGCGCCCGTTAAATTCGCCTTATTGGAATAGACAGACGGCTCCGGCTCCTGTGCCACAATTCGCAGACAGGTGGTGATGATCTCCAGGCCGTTGCGCAGCAGAGTAGAATTGGTCTCGTTGGCATCTTTCAGCCGCTTTGCCAGTGCTGAGATGCGGGACAGCTCGGCAGCCATCAGCGGCTTATACATAGAATCCAAAGCCTCCAGCACCGACTCCATATCTCGGTTGCTCCGTATGCCAACAGCCTCGGCTATTCGCTCGGCCACCGCTGCAGCACGCTCATCGGCCTGCGCAAGCCGCCTCAATACTTCATAATATGAATTGCAGGTGAGCACGATATCTTCCGCGTCATTGCGAACAAGGGCATCTTGCTGGGCGCCGGCTACACTAACGCCGTGATCCAGCAGCGCCGACACTTCTTTTAAGCACTCAAACAGAGCTTCCGATAGTTCTTCAATTGCCGGCATGGTCACTATGTCCTTTCACAACTGTGTTGATTATCGCAGACGCAATATCCGCTGAGGGCGTGATACTGTCGTTGAAGAACGCCTCTTTTACCTCGGCGACTCTCTCAGCCCTGATATCCGGCACTGCCAGCGCACGTACCCTGGCTTTTTCGACCAACTCCGAGAACCTGGAAATGTTCACTGCGTCCCTCTTATCCAGGCGCCGGTTAGCATCTGCGCCATTGATCTTTATGTTGCTGTTAAACCGGACCCCGGTAATCCTGTCCACACCACCCATTTTATCGATCATTGTTTTCATCTGAGACCGCGGGTGTGTCGCGAGCGATCTCGACCTTGAGTTGTCGGTATAATGCGTCTGCAATCCCCATTGAGGAGCTTTTTGCCGCGCATTTGCTGATTTCCATATCCATCATTTCTTGAAAGGACTGCTCAGCAGAATCCGATCCGAACAGATTGGTTTTTTGCACCGTCTTTCGCATTGCCTTCAACAGGCTCGACAGAAACAGCGCCTCGAAATCCTGGCAGGCTTCTTTCAGTTTTCTATCTTCACGCTCATTCAGACCAGCCTTAGCGGCCTGCTGCGTCTGTGTTTTGAGGAAATTAGGTTGGCTGTCTATTCTCACGTCAGATAATCTCCAACTGTCCGTGCAGCGCGCCCGCCTCTTTGATGGCTTGCAAAATGGCTATCAAATCTCGAGGGGTGACGCTCAGCGCGTTAAGAGCGCGCACAAGCTCGTCGATATTTGCCCCGGACAGAGCCACGACATGGCCGGGCTGTTCGATGACATTGACCGTAGATTGCTCGGTTGTCACTGTCTCGCCGGCTGCCAGTGCGTTAGGTTGAGAGACCTCGTTGACACTTGTTATTTCCACCACCAGTGACCCGTGCGACACCGCGCACGGCGAGATTCGCGCCGACCCGCCTATGACTACTGTCCCTGTACGTTCATTTATCACGATCTTCGCAGCGGTATCAGTAGACAGCTCTGCGGACTCAAGCTCGGCGATAAGCCCTACGACGTTCCCCTGATATTCCCGTGGCACGCTCACCGTTACGCTGTTGGCATCTGTTGAAGTGCAATAATGCCCCTTCAATTTCTGGTTGATCGCATTGGTAGCGCGCGAGATTGTTGTGAAATCGTTGGAATTAAACACAAGGTTTATCGAATCCTGTGGGGCGAGATCGGTTTTAGTCTCTCTTTCCACCAAAGCTCCGCCGGGAATCCGCCCGGCTGTCGCGTGATTTTTTGCTACTGAGGAACCGCCGCGAGCAGCGCTGAAACCACCGATGGAAACCTGCCCCTGTGCTACCGCATATACCTCACCGTTTGCCGCTTGAAGAGGAGTCTGCAGAAGCGTCCCTCCTTGCAGGGTTCGGGCATCGCCAAGTGACGACACCGAGACATCGATGGTCGTGCCGGGCCGTGCAAATGGTGGAAGAGTGGCTGTTACCATCACGGATGCGATGTTCTTCACTTTCAGCTTATCCGCCGGCACGCTGATACCATACGACTCCAGTAAATTGGCTAAAGTCCTGGTCGTAAATTTCGTCTGTTGGCTATCGCCGGTGCCTTCCAGGCCGACTACCAACCCGTAGCCGATCAGTTGATTGGCGCGCACGCCCTCAACTGTGGCTATATCTTTAATCCGCACCGTTTGAGCCGACGCGGCGGTTCCCAGTATTAAAATCGTCAGTATAATAAGTGCTGTCTGTCTCATATTAGTCCTCGAGTTTTGAGCCGAGTTAGAACAGGATTCTGAATATCTTGCTGATTAGGCCTTCTTTTTGCCTGCTGCCTACCGGGCCGCTGCCTGTGTGCGTAATCTGAGCATTGGCGATGAATGCCGATGAAATTGTATTGTCGGGTGTGATGTCCTGCCTGCGAATTGTGCCGATCAGTTTCACTTCAGCTTTCTCCCTGTTGGTCTCCACAAATCGCGTGCCTTCGATCTCGAGGTTGCCGTTATCACACACCTTGGTCACAACCGCAGACATCCTGGTCACGAAAGCGCTGGATCGAGTGCTCGACCCGCTGGCCTTGATATTGTCCCCGCCGGAGTATTCAAAAAGTGGGATGTTTTTCAATAGAGGCCCCACGCCTGGGCCAGCTTTCAGAGAGCTGTCCTTTTTAGCGTCGGTCGAAGCGCGCTGGCTTGAGACCGCGGATTCTTCGATAATGATCGTCACGATGTCGCCGACCTGTATAGCCTTCTTGTCGGAAAACACCGAGCCTGTCGGCTGTTTCGCATCGCTCCATAACGACTCAGCAGCCAATGGCCCGACGCCTAGCGTGATTAATACAAAAGTTATAGTGATAGTCCTGAACATGGCTATACCTTCTTATTTGATAATTTCTACTCTCGATGAGCTGACAACACGCGCCCGAACGTCTTCGTTTGACAATGTGGAGCGAACCCTGATATTGTCGCCGATGCGTCCGCTCTGCCTGGCCTCCGCGCTGGTAGTCAGCGAAACTGCTCCGCAGCGCACCACAACTGTGACCGTATCTCCAGCCCGGACGGCTGCCGGGAGCTCTACATCCGTCATACTGAGCGTAACTCCGGGTCGAATCGACCGCCGGGCTACCCAGTTTGTGTTCTCTTGTCCCATAAGAATCGGGCTTCCGAAACCCGGCAACTCACGCTTCTCCCATTTCGTATTTGAATCGTTAATCGCCACACCCTGAACAATCGCCTCTGTGCTCACTAGAACATTGGCGACTGCACTTACCAGCACAGTTACGCTGGATTTGGACAGAACTTTGCCGTCTGCTATCACGTCCAGCATAATCGTGTTTGGCCCGACTCGAATGCCCTGGCCCATGGATTTTGCCTGAATATCCGCGCTCAATCCGCCTGGCAAAACGATCTCACGCGGGCTGCGCTGGATGCTCAGTCCATACTCGATATCCCCGGACGGGTTCTGCGACCTCACGAAATCTAAAGCCGCCTCTTCAAGTTGTTCGGGGGTAATTCGCAGGCATTTGCCGCTGATAACCACGCTTTTTGATCCAGAGAACTGCACCTCGCAGCCCAGCGACAATGCGGTCACTTTAAGCCGTATATACTCCCCGTCGACAATCCTCTGGCTGCCCGGTACGGGTCCTGTGCAGATGACAGTATCCTTGATCTTATTAGCAGCAGCCTGCGGCGCCTCGACAGTCGCGATGTCCCCTATGGTGACAGGCTGCGCGCTAGTCACTTCACACTTTGCCGCAAGATTGATTTTGGCAACCGGCCGCTTCTGTGCATCAACCTGCGTAAAGGCGCTAAACAGCAGTATTAAGATCAAGAAAATCGAGCGTCTCATCTATTCTTACCTGCGCAGATTATTTGCTATATTCAGCATCTCGTCGGCGCTCTGAATGCTTTTTGAGTTGACTTCATAGGCTCTTTGCGCAACGATAAGGTTCACCATTTCTTCGACGACTTTCACATTAGACATCTCCAAATAACCAGATGCCAGCGTGCCAAGCCCGTCCTGCCCAGGGGTTCCAGTTATCGGCTCACCGGAAGCGCGGGTGGGGGAGTATAGGTTCCTGCCCATACTCGAAAGCCCGGCGGGGTTCAGGAAGTTCACCAATTGCAGTTGACCGAGTTCCTGCGGGTCAGTTTGGCCCGTGATTAAAGCCGACACAGTGCCGTCCTCGCCGATCAGAATCTCTTTCACCTGATCCGGCACAGAAATCTCCGGCTGCACCGGGTACCCATCCGATGTCACCATCTTGCCGGTTCCATCAATCTTAAACGACCCATCCCTGGTATATGCCAGATCACCAGAAGGCAGCATCACCTGGAAGAAGCCCGAACCTTCAACGGCGACATCCAATGGATTGCCGGTCTGCTGCATATCTCCGGGGGTAAAAATCTTCTGAGTTGCTCCTGGCCGTGTGCCAAGGCCTACCTGTATTCCCGTAGGCACCTGCATCCCCTGCGCCTGATCCGCCCCTGCGCTTCGGATGGTCTGATACAACAGGTCCTGAAAGTCCAACCTGCTCTTTTTGAACCCGGCAGTGCCGACGTTTGCTAAATTGTTCGCGGTGACATCGAGATTGAGCTGTTGTGCTTCCATCCCGGTTGCCGCAGTGTATAAACTTCTAATCATAGTAACCTCCCCAGGGAGCTATTAATTTCGACTTTAGACTTTTCCGACTTCGTTGATTATCTTGTCCAGGGTGCTGTCGACGCTGGCGACCACTTTCTGGTTTGCTTCATAGCTGCGAATATTTGAGATCATATCCACCATTTCACGGATGATGCTGACATTGCTGCTTTCGAGGCTGCCCTGCACCACCCGTGTCGACGATCCGGCTCCGTTGATTTTAATCTGATCGACCTCCGAGCCGTTTGAGATGATCGCGCCAGTAGGTGAGACGCTCCATTTTCCATCAGGTATTTTGATAGCTCCTGCGTTACCCTGCACCTTCTCTCCATTGATAGTGGCAAGCTCACCATCTGAGTCGACCATAAAGCTGCCGTTGCGGGTATTGCGCATCGAACCTTCAGCCATCACCTCGAATGTGCCTTCGCCATCGATGGCAAAATTTAGGTCGTTTCCCGACGCCTGAATTGGCCCTTCGGTGTTATCATTGGCCGATTCCATGCGTATCTGTGAGGACTGTACCATAGAGGCTGAGAAATACGGGTCAATGCCAGGGCTGACCTGCACCAGGGATTGAGCCTGTTGCAATGTCTGTTGAAAGGAACTCGCAACCACTCGCTCTCGCTTAAAACCAGGGGTCTGGGCATTCGCGATGTTGTTTGCGATGACATCTTGTTTTATAGACTGTGCGACCATGCCGCTGGCCGCCGTATGTAGCGCTTTGATCATAATTGTCTCCAAAGCACTTATCGACAGCTAACGTCATAGTCTTTAGCGTCATTTGTGGGGTAGGGGTTGTCGGTTATCGGTTGTCGGTTGACGGTTGATGGTTATCGGTGGTCGGTTGTCGGTTGATGATGGAGGCCGCGCCCTAATTGTCATTTCGAGCGCAGCGAGAAATCTGCTTTTTCGACATCCTCAGATAGGTGGCAATCTCCTCCGAATTGGCACCTCATAACCAATGCCAACCTCCAATTTCCAACTTCTAACTTCCAAAACGTAGTGTCCGATCTCCGTCTCGGACAATCCCTTCGAGAAATCACTATTTCATTTTTTTCTGGCTTTCGCCCTTTTCGCACTTTCGCGTTTATATCCTTTGCGCCTCAGCCTATCAACTCCACGAATTGCCTTATCTTCGCAGTAATATCCGCTGCACCGATGGCCCCAACGCCCACCGCAGCCGCATATGCCGCGCCTCTCGCCGCCTCCTCTGGCAACTGCGAAATAAAACATTCCCGGTCGAATATTCGCCTGAAGACCGATCCCAGCACAGGGTTTTTCCGCACAGCATTTCCGCTTGCCACCACTCGTTTTGCTGCATCTGCATCAGTGGTAAGCAGCATCGAATGCAGGTCTCGGACAATTCCTTCTAAAAAAGCAAGTGTCAAATTATCAGGGCTAAAGTTGAACGTATTTATACCAATAACCGCTCCCCGTGGCTGTTTATCCTTACGAGTTCCAGAGAACCGGGTATCGACTGATACCCCTGCGCATCAAGCTCAGCCGATACAGCCAGCGCATTCATTCGCTCGTAGACCGCCTCATCACTAAGCGTAATCCCGCAGATTTCCTTTGCTACTGATTGATAAAACTGCTTCAGATAAGCATAAGCCCACCCCCCGCACAGCGCCGCCCCAAGCTGCAAATATCCGCCAAAAGGCATCGGCCACGCGTCCGATTCATCGGTATGCGCCGAAGAAGCGCTCGGTATCGATATCTGAGCGCCCGTGCCAATATTGACAACGATCGTATCAGAAGAAAACCCCGCACACCCGATCACACTCGCCTGGCAATCTCCCACCGGCGAGCATACCACAGCATCGCCGCTGATCCCTAAATTGGCTCTTGCATCATCACTTATCCGCCCCATAGGAGTCCCCGCAGGCGCTATCGCCGGCAGCAGGCTTCTGCCCAAACCCAGATTAGCAACACACCTCTCGTCCCATTGCTTCCTTTGGATATCCAGAATACCCCAACTCGCGGCGTGCGTTTCGTCGATTGCGACTTGCCCACAAAGCGAAGCTGCGATGAACCCGGCAATAGTAAGCGCGGTGCAATTCTGGGGAATCATCCCATTTTGCTCAAGCCATCGCAGGGTAGCCACGCCATACCCGACGGCCAACCTGCACCCGGTCCGATCCTCCGCTTCATCATCGAGCAGTGAGATAGACTCTCCTATACAGCCCGGTTCACCCTCCCTGGCCGTTCGACGATCCCTCCAGGTTATCAGGTTAGTAACGGGGTTTAATTCAGCATCAACCAGCATCACGCCGTGCATCTGCCCTGAAATGCCGATCGCGTCGATATCACAGCCCCGGATTTCCTCATCAGCAAGCATCTCTTTAATCAAATCAAACCAGATCTGCCTGGTGCGCAGCGGGTTCTGTTCGTGCAAGTCGTCAGCGAGGTTAACCACATCCGAATCATTTGGCCGCGAAAGCATCGCAACCGGTTTAGCCGTAGCCGGATCTACAACAGCGACGCATATCTTTGAAGTGCCAAGGTCTATGGAAAGAATCATATCAATTTGACCATTAAACAACGGGGGTTGCCATTACTGACAACCCCCTTCGAGTCATTCACATCGACCGCACAGATCAGTTCTGCTTTTTAGCTGTCAATGCAGTCAACACAGGCTGAGGTCCGCTCACATCGAGCGTTCCGGCAGCCGATACATAGTCGCCGTTGGAGAATCCGTGGTTGGCCTTAAGGACCTTGATCGGCGCGCCAGATCCGTCGTCTACGACGAAGCTGTTGGCATCGATCACACTCACAGCACCCCAAACGGTGAACTTAGTAGTAGCAGCGGCGGTTGCGGTCAACGCATCCAGCGCCGCCTTGTTGGTGATACCATAGGAATCCACCTGGGGGTCCTCAAGCACAAACGTGAACAGCGTCTGCGGCTCGGACTCGTTGAGTGCGAAGTCCACAGTGCTTACGCGCAGATAATATGTGCCAGGAGCCTGAGTTCCAGGGGCAAACGTGGCCCCGGTCTGGAACGCATCAGGAGTGCCATCCGGATCAGTTCCGAAGTATACTCTATAACCCCGGACGCCGGATACGCCTTCGCCGGTTCCCTGAGGATCAGCAGCGCCACTCCAACCGAAGCTGGGCGCGGTAACTGCCGACTGAGCGGTATTATCAACAGCGCCACCAGATTCTGTGCAGCTTGTCGGATTGGTCGGAACCGCCCCGTCCACCGCATAAGCGGTCAGGTTCGGCACTGCGGTGCGGTTGATATAGCCGACGCGAGCGTAAAGACCATACCCGCCGCCACCGTTTTCAACCTTAACCAGCAGTCTGTTCCAGCCACTCTTAATAGTGACCGGGCCATACATGTCGCTATCCGCCACGCAGCCGCGACCAGCCGTATAGCTACCCGCCAAAGCACCGTTCAGATACACCTTGCAGGCGTCGTCTGATCCGATGAACAGATAGGTATTAGTTACCTGTGCGCCACTGTTGTAGATGTATGTAGCAGCATAGGTAGTGCCGTTGTCCACCGCCGGAGCGTTATAGAACGTCGGTTGAAGCAGGCTGCAGACGTCGTTTGCTGACGTGCCCTTCTTCCATTTGAAGTCGCCATAGTTGTTGCCATAGCTCGGCCCAGCCGCGCCATTAGCGGCGCACGGAGCTATGTTGGCCTCGGTAATCGGAATGCCGACATAGGTTCCCGCCACGTGGTCAGTGTTGATTCGCGTCGCGTGGTCGTTGGTCGTCCCCTGCGGATAATGTCCCAGATATGACCACGTTCTGATAGTCGGAGTCGGCGGCACGTAGTTCACAGCAAGAGTTCCGCTGTTTGTTATGAACTTCTTTCTATACGTAATGCTCGACTCGTTGTCGCCCTTCATCAACACGCCATAAGGGAACCAGCCATTCGTTCCACTTACGTTAAACGTAAATACATAACCGTCATCAGGGTAAATGCACGCCTGAGAAGCAGTGCCGACAGAGGCGTAGTCCCCGCCACCACTTGCCCACGGCGTGTTCCACAATACAGAGCCGCTATTCCAATCCTTAGTTATCCTGTAAATATTAAGTGGGTTGTTAGCAGATGTGCTGTACGCACCGCTTCTCTGGTACTTTACAGTAAACGTAGCGCCATTGACTATCGCCTGCGCCGGCATCGTCGCCATCTGCGCATCAGTAGCCTTCAGAACCGTCCTGGCGGCTCCAGTGCCTGCTGTGGTCGTATACCACCCTGTTGTGTATGTAGCGTTAAAGTAACTCGGATAGTAGATCGTTCCGCCCTGGGTCAGCGTATACGGTCCCCACGTAGACAGGATCGGTGTATTAAGCGAAACGGTGTTGCTCTTAGCGGAGCGATTACCCGCCGCATCGTAAGCATCGACCTGATATGTGTAGCTCGAGCTCTGAGCCACTCCAGTGTCGTTATATGTAGTCGACGTGGTGGTCGCGATGGATACTCCATTGCGATAGATCGCGTAGCCGGTCACACCAACATTGTCAGTCGACGCGTCCCAGGCAAGCGCCACGTTATTTGCGTTAACTGCGGTGGTTCGCAGATTGCCCGGCACCGTCGGAGGTTCGCCGTCTTCAACTGTGGACGCCTGAACAGGGTCGCACTTGGCAGACCTGTTATTAAATGCGTCGATAGCGTCTACTTCATAGGTATAGGTCGTGCCGTGTGTAAGGCCCGTGTCCTTATAGGTCGTTCCGCTGATTGTAGCGACAGCACTGCCGTTGCGATACACAGTATATCCAGTTACTTCGCTGTCAACGTCGGTGGAGGCATTCCACGCAAGGGATATGGTGACAGTCGTTGCCGCTGTCGAGTGCAGGTTGGCAGGCACAGTCGGAGGATCGTTGTCTATGACCGTTCCTGCATCAACCACCTTCGTAATGGTAGGGCCAAAGGCGGCGCTGTATCCGTTTCGAGCCATTTTCCACTCTGTAGTGCGCACGCCGCCCACCACCGGGCCGGTTAACTGGAAATTAAACGTAGCAGTCTCACCCGGTTTAATTCCGTTGGGCGAGTTGATGAAAGAAACACTCTTGAACCACGAGTCGTTGTTACCGGTCGCTACCAGCCTGAATCCTCTGGCGCTATACCAGGCCACGCCACGGTTTCGAAGAGTGATGGAGCAGTTATAGACCTGCTTCGGGTTCATAGTCGCCGGAATTGTATCCGAGACATACTCACAGGAATACTTATCCCAGGTCGGCGTGTTGCCAAAATACTCGCAGATTCCCTTATAAAGACCCCATTCCGCAACAGATTTGAAGAAATCATCCTGGGTCATATAAAGTGCGTCTCTGGTGCAGTCGTCATGGAAGCCAAGCTCAATGAGAACGGCAGGCCGCGAGGGGACTCGGATCTCGCCAAATCCGCCAGCGGAGTCCTTTACTCCTCTGTTCGCCCAACCCGGTTCCTCATCGAACGTGCTGCGTATTGCGCTCACCACGTTGTTCTGAATCGCATTTGCCAGGTTCAAGCTATCGCCCACATACTGAGGATAAGCCATCTGCGTGTCTCTAAAGGTCTCGGTTCCGGTAGCAGTACCCTCTCCACCAGCGTTGGTGTGGTGCGCAATATAGATGTCCGAGTTGGTGTAATCGGCATAAAGCGGCCGAGCACGGATATCGTCGCTGTTTCGATTGACTGCAGTCTCTGCGCCATAGTTGCCGCTCGCACTCGCCCAGACGCTACCGGGCAGACCAGCGTGCTTCAACCAGGACTGCGCACACATTTGATGCCAGGGCAGGCCCGTCTCGGTATGGCAGCAGTCGCTAAGGTTCATTTGTCTTGGGTAGACTACAGTGGCCCCATCCTGCGTCAGATATTGACCAAGCAACGTGACCAGTTTGATGCTGAGAAGGTCTTCGAGCGCCGCTTCACCCCATCCGCAGGTCAAGCCTCTCTGCCAATACCAGCCGCTGCCGTTCCAAAACTTACCGTGAGAAGGCCCGACACAGATTTTCTTGCCGGCCAAACCGACAGCATTGGTCTTAACAAGAGCAGGAGCAGGCTGTCCCACGATGCCGGTATCAGATAGATAAGAGCCCAGCGATTTACCCTTCGAGGTCAGCTTGATACTGGCAATCGCAGGGAAATCTCCGAGCGTCATCCGGAATTGATTGAAGATATCCGTCAACCCCGCTTCAGAAAGTCCGCTCGTGACCCCGGCGGACATATCTATTTCCGCGGCAGTCTGCGTCAGGTTTAGTTTTACAATACTGACCCCAGCCGGAATAGAAGACTTCACACCAGCTTGTGCCTCTGCAGCGGTGGGACCGGCTACTAGAGCGCGAATCGCCGCTTCGGCAGGGGAAACTCCAGTTGGTACATCGCGATTTACGATGGCAATTTGGTCGTTTTGCCAAAACCGCACTTGAACAGTCGCGGCATTAGCCATTCCTGCACAAAGCAAGAATACAAGCGCCAGTATAACTGACGCCCTCCAACAGATGGCAGGCCTATTCATAAGCGTTCCTCCTATATTTCATCCCAGGCCCTGCTGTTCCTGAGACGCACATGTGTGCATCTGCACTATAAGCCCAACTAGTTGACTTGTCAAATAATTATTTGACCACGTCCCTTGGTCTTTGAAGTGTGCGTGGTGAATGTGAGCTGACTAAGGAAGACGTGGCAAAATAGCCAGAAAAACAGTAGATATCATCTGCGTTTCTCAGAGCAATTACACTAACCAGAGCACTTTCATACAGCTCACAACTCGAAATCCCCGTTACCCTGACGAATTCTCCAACCGATGGGGCAGCCACGCCCTCCGGCAGTTCGCAATATATTCCAGTGATTCCTGTTCCATCTTTCACCGCGGAACCATCATCAATATAAAACCAGCCACGGCCCTTAGAGACAACTTTGCCCCACACACTCACCAGCAAGCCAATGTTATTCAATCCGCTGCAGCCGTCGATTCCCCTCTGCCCGGCGCCAGTGGACGGGTTATAGAACCAGTCCGAACCCCCGACGCTTTTGTTGACCATACCGAGTGGCTTGATGAATTCGGTCAAAGGTACATTAGTAATCTCAGCAGCTTCGACGTATCTTTCATAATTAGCGTTGGTGCGCATCGTGCCCGTGATATTTACCACATCGCCTATGCTCAGCCCGTGAGAAGCCTTCTCAACCCTGATTCCAGACTCCCTTGTACTGGTCTCCACATAGAAGTAATCAGGCTTAGCCTCAGTAACAGCTACCTGCCTCAGCTCCACGGACGCGCCGTTTGCAGGTTTAGTTATAGGCGCGGATTCGGTGGTAAACGACCACAACGGCCCGTCTGTGCTTCCGCAATCGTTATGGGCTACCACTCTCCAATAATATTTTGCGCGCCTTTCCAAAGGCCCGGGGTTAAAAGTCGGCTCGGTCAATCCAGTCCCGATCAAAGCCAATGACTCCGAAGACTTACCAAACAACACATCAAAAGTCGTCTGATGCTCGGCGATTTCTTGGGCTCTGAAATTAGCGGGCATTCTTTTATTTATAACCGGAGTCGCCAGTATTGCCGCCCTAAGTTTTTCATACGCTTGCCTGTCTAATAGCTGCGACTTCATCGAATGTTTCTTGATCTCGCCACTGATCGTCGCGCTTGGCTGGTTTTCCTGCAGCGGGTCCAAAATCAACGATATCGCATCCAAATCGATTTGAGCAGGCCCGGTGTAGCTTTCGGGGATTGCCAGGTGGAAGTTTACTCTCATCGTCTTGCCTACGAGGCTTGGCGCTAATGCCAGCAAATCAACTGTGTGTGTCACATAACCCGTATCCCCCGATGTCATAGGTTCCAATGTGGTGGAGTAGAGTTCTGCGATCGCGGACCCCCCTCCCGCTGGCTGGATAGTCACCGAGTATCCGCGGGCTTTAGTGGCGTTGTGGGTGATATCCCACTGCAAACGATCACTCCATCGCAGTGCAAGCGAGCTCACCCAGCTTGGAACCGCTATCTCCTGATATAGATCAACGTACTGCCCGGCTGCTCCGTCGAAGCCGTTCTGCGCATAGTATGTGCCTTCAAAAGGATGCCCATCCCCCGACCAGCCCGGCTCATCTATGGTCACTACGACCCACTGATCGACGTTGCCCTCTCCAGACCCAACCGACCAGCCGGTGAAATCACCCGTCTCAAACCCGCCATTGACCAAATCAAATGCATCTTCGCCGTCTTTCCAGCTTAAGGTACTGTTGATTGAGGCGTCATTAGAACTATCAGCAGGGGTAGGATCGACCGGCGTCGCGGGTTTGCAATCCAGTATCTCAAAACAGTAGGTGTCGGATTGTGGGTCGCGGGCAAGGTTCTGAGCCGAAGAGGCATCTTGCGCTTCAATATAATAACAATATTGATCCCCGATAACGCTCGGCCCCGGAATAGATGCACAATATTCGTTTGGATACGCAGTAGACTGCATCGCGACTTGATTAAACGCGCCTCCGTTTTTCGACCAGAATAGCGTGACGCTTTCCACTCCATACGCATCCGTCACATTAGCGCACACGTGATACGGCCCAGTCTGATTTTTTGTATTGGCCATAGGGCTATGAACTATCGTTGGTGGGGTGTTGTCTATAGCGATTGTAAAATAATCATCGGATGCATCCGATATCGAATCATCTCCCGCATATTCTATCCGCACTAAATATTTATTGGATTCGACAAGCCCAGTCGTGTCCCAGTTAAACGAGCCCAAGTGATATGCCAGCCCACTTGCACCCGGTATCGGAGTCCAATCGCCAGAATCAATACTATACAATAAGTTAATCTTGTCTGTCGGCACCCAATCGATGCCAAGTGTTGCCCATTGTATCGACACCCCGGCTCCTGGTTCAAAATACTCCCCGCCGTTAGGGCTCATTATCTGCACAGCCCTGCTTATAAGATTGCAGTGGTCATATCTTGAAAGATCGCTTTTTGTAAACCCAACAGGGGTTCCGTCCCCTTCGGACAACCCAACCAGGCCATCTCCGGCGCTGATGCCAAGATAGGACAGCACAATTCTGCCGTCAAAAAACATCTCGATCTGAAAAGTGTTGCCTTCAGAGCTTCCGTATTCCGGTACGTTCTCAAAAGTGACCGCCACCCTGTCAGCCAACTGTTTCCAGCTCACCGTGCCCTCGACAGGTGACAAATCATCAAACAAAGCCGAGATTCTCGGATGTGCAAAGTGCTGATTATAAGTCTCCGACCAACTGGTATCCCCCGCATCAAAGGTCACATATCCGTTGCTTCCCACATAGAACCTGTCCCTTGTTTTGCCATACAGCGAGACCTGCGCCGAATCAAGGATCACTTCCTTGTAGTCATCTTCATCCAATTGCAACACAGTGCCGCCGGAGGGGTCAGTCGGCAGCTCATTTATCTCTTTCAAGCATAAAGAATAGAATCCATTGCTGCCATCCGGCGTGAATTCAAGAGACAGATTATCAAGATCAAATGCCGAGGCTGAGTCGAAGAGTTCAGTAAAGTGTCCCGACCCTACAGGCGAATCGACTATTACCTCTATTCGATACTCGCCGTTTAGCTCCGTTCCCGACCCAGTTGTCCTCAATCTGAGGGTATAGACCCCCGGAACAAGCAGATTCGGTTCGAATGCCGCCAAAGGGCCATATCTCACCGGCTCATAACCCGTATAGATTGTTGTCCAACTCGACGGTTCACGGCCAGATCCATAGTCTACCGTATAACCGGTAAAGTTTGGTCCCGCAGCAATCCCGTTCACCACAATGCGATTCCATACCTTTTCGCCATTGTTTGGACTGATTATCATCGCCTCCATAGGCTCCGGCGAAGTTACCGAAGCGTAGGCGTTGACCCTGCCGAAGCCGGATTTAGTGTCAAATCCGGGGGTTAGGATATCGTCGGCCCTCATTTGGATTGCCTGTCGGACCTGCTCATTGGTCCAGGTCGGGTTTTGAGACAAAATCAGCGCGGCAAGCCCAGCCACGTGCGGACACGCCATCGAAGTACCTGCCTGCCGGTAATAATTCTGCCCTATAATCCCGGCTCCGGGGCCACAACTCGCCGGGAGCATATCGGTCTTCGCAGCGCGCAGAGAGAGGCAGTTATATTGAGCGCACGGCGGGGTCGAGCCGGTCGGGCCTCCGCCGGGAGCCGACACCGCGATCTTAACGCCATAGTTAGAAAAATAACACTTGGCGTCATTTTGATCGCTGGCCGCCACCGTGATGCACATGTTGTCCCAACCCGGATACGCACTGGTCAGGTTAGTGTTGGCATTCCCCGCTGCAATGACCAGCACACAGCCCCGCTGTTGGTGAGCGTAGACGAATGCATCGTGAATGGTCTGCGAATACTCGTCCCCGCCGAGGCTCATATTTATGACTTGCGCCCCCATATCCGCAGCGTAGATAATCGCCGCAGCCAGGTCGGAGTCTGATCCATTGCCGCTCGAATCGAGTATCTTCAGCGACATTATGCTGCAATTCCAGTTGACGCCGCTGATGCCGACGGAGTTATTACCAACCGCCCCGATGGTGCCGGATACGTGTGTGCCGTGGCCGTGGTCGTCCATCGGGTCGCCATCGTTATTGCAGAAATCGTAACCGATATAATCATCAACAAATCCATTGCCGTCATCGTCGATGCCGTTTCCGGGAATCTCCCCGGGGTTTTGCCACAGGTTTCCTATAATATCGGGGTGGTTATAGTCTATGCCGCTGTCGATAACAGCGATAACCGTAGAGGCGCTGCCGGTCTGTATATCCCATGCATCCGGACAGCGCATAATCTCCATGTCCCATTGGTCCCGATAACTCTGTCCCCACGACCCTGAAGTAGACCAGTAAGTGTCATTTGGATCGGTGCGCATAGCGTGCCTTATATAATCTGGCTCGGCGTATCGCACTTCAGGCAGTTTAGAGTATTCTTTCGCCAGTGCCACGGGGTCGGTTCCCTTTGCGAACTCCAATACGAAGACATCGTCGGAACTGCCGGGCAGACTGGACGCAGAAATACCTTTGTGAGCTTTTGCCGGGTATAGCGGCTTGATGGAGGTCAGGCGGTTCCGAGTATTCAGCGCGTTTACCGCATTGGATGTCAGGTTATGTGCGCGCATCATCGCCGAGCCGTTGTTTTTGAACCCTACTATAATCCTGTCTGGGACATATTTGATTTCGGGCTGTTTGCCCTGCGAAGAGACAACAGACGCGCTTGCGAGCGAGGTTGCAAGACAGGCAATTATTATGATAAGAAAACTACGAACAACTACTCTCACTTGTGCGGCCGCACCTTTCACCTCTACCTTATTCCATTATATCCCACGCTGATCACAAAAGGGCGGATATTATATTGGCAAATGAGCAGCACTGCGCACCAAATTCGCAATTCCCCGCTGTTTTTTCTTGACATTGGATCGGCCAGCGTTGTATAAGCATATCAAATCTGACAATCAACCCGAAGATGGGGGATTATAATAGTGACCAACAGAGAGCGGATTCTCGCAGTCCTGTCATACGAGCCTTACGATAGCATGCCGATTTTACATTTCGGTTTTCTTGCGGAGACTTTGGTCAAGTGGAAAAACGAAGGTCATCTAACCGAAGACGAGTACCACCAGGCATTGGCTGGCGACGGCGATGTTCGGTTGGAGCATTTAACCAAAAAGCTCGGCTTTGATCTGGCCTATCACAGGGTATTTTCTCCGAGCCACGGCATCGTGCCCGGTTTTGAGACCAGGGTCATTGAGACGCTTCCCGACGGCTCTCAGAAAATCCAGACTTATAATGGCGTTATTGTCCTGCGGCGAGAGGGCGCAACGGGCATCCCTATGGAGTTCGACCACATCCTCAAGGGTCGCAAGGAATGGGATGAGCTTTTCAGGCCGCGGCTACAATTTTTTATGGAGCGAGTAACTGGGGGTTGGGTTAACTGCGAGACCGAGATGAAGCCATTCAACCAGGGCGGGCTTGACTATCTAAAACAACCAAACCGAAAAGATCACTATCTCCTGCACTGCGGCAGCCTTTACGGCAGCATTCGCGATATCGTCGGTATGGAAAACCTGTGCTATTTAATCGCCGATGATCCTGATCTGGTCATAGAAATGATCGACGTCACTGCGGAGTTGTGTTACCAAAACACCAGGGCGGCTTTAGAAACAGGCGCACTGTTCGACATCGGCCATTTCTGGGAGGACATCTGCTTCAGAAGCGGCCCATTGGTCAATCCCAATTTCTTCGCCAAACACGTCGGCCCGCACTACAAGCGCATAACCGATTTACTTTCATCTTACGGCATCAACCTTGTCTCTCTCGACTGCGACGGCAAGATCGACGCACTGGTGCCAATCTGGCTGGAAAACGGCGTCAATGTGATGTTCCCAATCGAAGTCGGCACCTGGGGTGCGAGTATAGCCGAGTGGCGTAAGTTGTATGGCAAACAAGTCCGAGGGGTAGGGGGCATGCGCAAGCACGTCCTTGCTCAGGACTACGCCGCAATCGACAAAGAGGTCGAGAGGCTAAAGAAGTTAGTCGACTTAGGCGGCTTCATCCCATGCCCCGACCACAGAATAGCCGACGACGCAATCTGGGAAAACGTCCAATACTACACCGACGCCCTACGCAAAGCCCTGAGCACATAGCGGTTGACGGTTATCGGTTATCGGTTATCGGTTATCGGTTGTCGGTTGTCGATTGTCGGTTATCGGTTGTGGTCGACAGCCCCCAACCTATGTCATTTCGAACGAAGTGAGAAATCTGCTTTTCCGGTTGTTGGTTCACGTTATCGGTTGTGGTCGACAGCCCCCAACCTATGTCATTTCGAACGAAGTGAGAAATCTGCTTTTCCGGTTGTTGGTTCACGTTATCGGTTGTGGTCGACAGCCCCCAACCTATGTCATTTCGAACGAAGTGAGAAATCTGCTTTTCCGGTTGTTGGTTCACGTTATCGGTTGTGGTCGA
>CAZBSI010000012.1:0-42678 GCA_964494345.1 uncultured bacterium | reverse complement strand
CGGTTATCGGTTGTGGTCGACAGCCCCCAACCTATGTCATTTCGAACGAAGTGAGAAATCTGCTTTTTTCGATGTCCGAAGTCAGAGGTGCGAAGTTCGATTCCAAATAACCGGAGCCTTGTGCTTATTTTCTGGCTTTCGCTTCTTTCGCATTTTTGCGTTTCACATTTAAAAGAGCGCCGTAAGCCCCACGTTTACCCTTCCCCCGCCATCTGCTATAATTTCCCTAACCATCATGGAGGAACACACTCTACGAGTTCTTGAGTTCGAGAAGGTGGTGTCGAGGCTACAGGATCAGGCGGCCTGCTCAATAGGGCGAGAGGTCGCCGGTCTTACGTACCCCACTACCGATCTCGAAACGGCGAAACGAAAGCAGCGCGAGACCAGTGAGGCTCGCGATATTCTCCAGTACGTCGGCACAATTCCCCTTGGCGGCATCTCCGACATCAGAACCCATGTCGAGCGCGCTCGCATAGAGGCCCTGCTGCAGCCGCACGATTTGCTCTCGATCCATGCCACGCTTCAGTCAACCGGCAGGCTGCGAACCTTTCTCGAAAGATTGACGGAAAAATACCCTATCCTCAGCGATTTAGCTACAGAAATAGAACGCTTCGAGGCATTAGAGACCGCGATTTCCGATTGCATTTCTCAATCAGGAGAGGTGCTCAACACCGCAAGCCCAGCCCTCGCACGTGTTCGAGCCGAACTGCAGATAGCACATTCGCGGCTCTCCGAGAAAATGAACTCATATCTGCAATCCAGTCAGTATCGCACGGCAATTCAGGAACCGATTATCACTATCCGGGGTGATCGCTACTGCATTCCGGTTAAGGCTGAATATCGCGGAGTAATTCCCGGCATAGTCCACGATTCCAGCGCATCCGGGGCCACTCTTTTCATCGAACCAACCCCAGTCGTCGAACTCGGCAACAAACGCAAACAACTCGTCATTAAGGAACACGAAGAAGTCGAGAAGGTTCTGGCAGAGTTGACCGCACGAGTCGGGCAGCGCGCCGACCAGATTCTTGCGACCCTTAACGTAGTCGGCATCATCGACTGCATCTGCGCTCGTGCAAAACTCAGCCTGGCACACTCAGCCACCGAGCCGATTTTAAACAACACAGGTTACATAGAAATCAAATCCGGACGCCATCCGCTTCTCGAAGGCGACGTCGTTCCGATAGATGTATCTCTCGGCAAAACCTATAACGCAATTTTAATCACCGGCCCTAACACCGGCGGTAAAACCGTCAGTCTCAAAACCATCGGTTTATTCGCATTAATGGCAGCCAGCGGTCTGCATATTCCCGCCGAAGTCGGCACCGAATTGGCCATTTTTCAACAGATATACGCTGACATCGGCGACGAACAGAGCATCGAGCAATCTTTGTCCACGTTCTCTTCGCACATGAACAACATCGTGCGCATCACCCGTGGGGCCACGCAAAACGCGCTGGTGTTAATGGACGAGATTGGAGCAGGCACAGACCCCGCCGAGGGCGCGGCTCTCGCAAAGGCGATTCTGGATTATCTGCTCAATAAAGGCGCAAAGATAGTAGCCACCACGCATTACGGTGAGCTAAAAGAATTCGCCTACCAGCACGAGGGCATAGAAAACGCCCGTGTCGAGTTCGACCCTGAAACGCTTCGACCTACCTATCGCCTTCAAGTGGGCATCCCCGGCGCAAGCAACGCCTTCGCAATCGCAGGCCGCCTTGGTCTGGATCAATCTATCATATCCTCAGCAAAAGGCAGCCTGGGGACTCAGATGGAGGCTGCCGATGAGCTTATACGTCGCCTCGAAGAGACCCAGCGCGCCGCCGCCCAGGAAAAAGCCGCCGCGCAGAGGATCACCTCCGACGCTGATGCCCTCCGCCGCCGTTACGAAGAACAGGTCGTTCGGCTGGAATCGGTTAAACATAAGGTAGAAGCCAGGGTTCGGGATCGTGCTCAGGCGATGCTCGACTCATATCAACGTAAGCTCGACGCCACTTTAGAGCAACTGGCTGCACAGAAAAAAGATACCAGGCGCGCACAGGACCTAAAAAAGAAAGCCGAAAAACTAATCGAGCAGTTCGACGAGGCCAGCGCAGCCACTCCTCCGAAAGAGCCTGAGGATGAGCGTCTGTCCGGCACTTTTGATCTCAGGCCGGGCGCCGCTGTACGCATAGCCAACGTAAATCAGGACGGTGAGGTAGTCGAAGGGCCAGTGGACGGAAAAGTAGTCGTTTTAATAGGGTCAATGCGCGTCACGGTTCCCATCTCAACCCTGCGCAAGGCGAAGGGGACTCGCAAGGATACCCGCCCAGCGTCTTCAGAATCGACGATAGCGATGCAAAAGGCTCGTGAGGTGCAGCCGGAGATACACCTGCGCGGGCTGCGAGCAGAACAGGCGCTGATTGATGTCGACAAATACCTCGACGACGCGATGGCCGGCGGCCTGCAGCAGGTCAGAATAATCCACGGAAAAGGCACCGGCACTCTCAGGCAGGTTGTATGGGATTTATTAAGAAACCATCCAGGAGTAAAATCATACCGACTCGGCGAATCATCAGAAGGTGGCTCCGGCGCAACCGTGGTCACGATGAAATAACAACATTTGAACAGGTCACGCTATGATAGAAACAGAACAATTTGAGAAAATGCTGAAAAAGGCAAAAGCAGCCCGCAATCGCGCCTATGCTCCATATTCCGATTACTATGTCGGGGCGGCAGTGATGGGTGCTTCTGGCAAGATATATACTGGTTGCAACATAGAAAATGCTGCTTATGGTTCGAGCATGTGTGCCGAAAGGGTTGCTATTTTCAAAGCAATTTCCGAGGGTGAGAATGGGATCCGGGCCATAGTAATTTGTGCCGAGGGGGAGGAGTTTCCGTATCCATGCGGAGCTTGCCTCCAGGTGATGTCTGAGTTTAATGAAGAAGGTACAATGGTCATCGCGCTTGAAAACAGCGGAGAAATTGAGGCATACGCTCTGAAAGAATTGTTGCCGATGCCGTTCAAGTTTGAGGTTTGAAGTTGAGAAAAGCAGTGCAATTTGGGGCCGGTAACATCGGCCGGGGATTTACGGGGCAGTTATTCAGCGAATCCGGTTTTGAGGTGGTTTTCATAGATGTAGTCCCTGACCTTATCACACTCATAAATCAACGTCGCTCATATCCCATTCGACTGGCCCAACCCAACCCGGAGACTGTCATAATCAAAAACGTGAGAGCAGTCAGCGGCCTTGACCTTCAAGCCGCAGCCGAGGAGATTCGCACCGCTGATTTGATCTGCACAGCCGTCGGTGTCAACGTGCTGCCGAGAATCGCACCCACGATAGCGGCAGGCATCAAAGCCAGGGCAGACGCGGGTGTAACTGAGCCTGTTAACATAATAATCTGCGAAAATCTGCAGAATATGGGCGCGTTTCTGGAATCCGAGGTATCAAAAGCTCTGCCGGAAGATTATCACGCCTATCTGAAAGAAAAAGTCGGGTTTGTGGAGAGTGTGGTGGGTCGAATGGTCCCTGTTATGACCGAGGCCCAAAAGCGAGAGGATCCGCTGCTCGTCATCGTTGAACCGTATAAACATTTGCCAATCGCAAAGGCCGGAATCAAAGGCGACTTCCCTGAAATTGCCGGTATCGAACCGAAAGACAACTTCCAGGCCTATGTGGACCGTAAATTATACACCCACAACGCAGGCCACGCAGCGTCTGCTTACTTCGGTTATCTGAAAGGATACGATTTCATATACCAGGCGATGAACGACCCGCAGATCGAGTCAGCCGTAAGAGCGGCGCTTGATGAGACTGGCAGGGCGCTAATCGCCAAGCACGGCCTCGACCCGGCCGAGCATCAGGCTCATATAGATGATCTTCTCTCGCGATTCGCCAACGTCGCCCTTGGAGATCAGGTCTCCAGAGTCGGCGGTGATCCGATGAGAAAATTAGCTCCGAAGGATAGATTGGTCGGTGGGGCGAAGTTGGCATTAGAGTATGGCGTATTTCCATATACAATGTGCAAGGCCATCGCCGCTGCACTGCACTTTGACCCACCCGCAGACCCTGGCGCGGCAAAAGTGCAGGAAATCATCGCCAGTGCGGGCGTGGCAGGGGCGTTGAACCAGATAAGCGGCCTTGCGGCTGATTCTCAACTTGCTGGAGAAATATTGCGCCAATACGATCAGATTAAAGCCGAGTTTCAAAAATAAAGTCATCACGCGGCGAACTTTAAGCCGCTTAATTGGAGGAATAGTAATGTCGTTTATGCTCAACGAGATCAAAGAGCAGCCGGAAGTCATCGGAAAACTGGTGGCGGCCGAGTCTGGCAAGGTAAGTGCGCTTGCCGCCGAGATAAAGGCCCGAGGCATTGAGTATGTCATAATGGCGGCGCGAGGGACTTCCGACCACGCTGCGATTTATGGCAAGTATCTTATCGAATCCAAAAACGGTCTTCCCGTAGGTTTAGCGGCCTCTTCCGTTTACAGCCTGTATTCCGGCAAAATGAAGATGGATCGCGCGCTGGTGATCGGTGTGTCACAGTCCGGCCAGGCGACCGACGTTGCGGAATATCTGGAGAAATCTAAAGCCGCCGGCGCTCTCACGGCGTCGATAACCAACGTCGATGGCTCAACATTGACCAAGGTAGCGGATCATTACATTCTCTGCAACGCAGGGCCGGAGAAAGGCGTCGCCGCCACGAAGACTTACACATCCACCCTTGCCGCGCTTTATCTCTTGAGCGCCACACTCGCCGGCGAATCCAACGCCGCAGATAAGCTCGCCGAGTGCGCCGAAGCGATGAAAGGCGCCTTGAAAATCGAGTCTTTCTGCAAGGAAAAGGCCGAGAGATATCGCTTCATGCAGAGCGGTTACGTCCTGTCCAGAGGCTACAACTACCCGACAGCGCTCGAAGCCGCCTTGAAGCTCATGGAGACCAACTATGTCGGTATGCGGGCATATTCCTCAGCCGACTTCCAGCACGGCCCAATCGCCGCAGTCGAAGGCCAGCCCTGCTTCCTGTTCGCGGCTCCCGGCAAGGCTATGCAGAACATGCTCGACATCGCCGCCAAGCTCAAAGAGCATAAGGCTGAAGTCGCCGTTATCAGCAGCGATGATAAGGCCCTCGCTGCAGGGGATGTTCCGTTTAAGCTTGATCTCAAGATAGACGAGGAACTCAGCCCGATGTCATACATCATCCCGATCCAGTTCCTGGCATACTATCTGGCTGTCACAAAAGGTCTTGATCCGGACAACCCCCGAGGCCTGAGCAAAGTGACCCTGACGAGGTAAAATAATGATAAACGCCGAGCGCGTAAAACAGACCTTTATAGAACTGCTGGAAATCAACAGCCCTTCCCGACAGGAACGCGGGGTTGCGGATTACGTGAAAACCAGGCTGACCTCGATGGGATTAGAGGTTATGGAAGACGACGCCGGCGAAAAGATCGGCGGCAATGCAGGCAACGTAATCGCGTTTCTGCCAGGCAACGTGCCAAACGCCACGCCGATTTTCTTATCAGCCCATATGGACACTGTGGAGCCGACCGATAAACTCAATCTCATTATTGAGAATGATACCGTTAAAACGGACGGCTCCACTATTCTTGGCGGGGATGACAAAGCAGGAATCACAGCTATTTTAGAGGGTTTAGCGGAGGTCATAGACCAACAGGCTCCCAGAGGTGATGTCCAGGTTATCTTCAGCATCAGCGAAGAACAGGGCCTTCGCGGCGCATCTGAGCTGGATCATTCTCTCATAAAAGCAAAAATGGGCTACGTATTCGACACAGGCAGCCCAGCCGCAGCATTGATGGTAAGCGCGCCTACTCACGCTCGGATCGCGGTGGAAATCACCGGCAAAGCCGCTCACGCCGGAGTCGAACCTGAAAACGGTGTCAGCGCAATCGTCGCCGCCAGCAATGCCATATCCAATATGAAACTCGGCCGAATTGACAAAGAAACTACGGCTAATATCGGCAAAATCCAGGGCGGCAAAGCTCGCAATATCGTCCCGGATGCCGTTACCATCAGCGCAGAAGCCCGCAGCAGAAACAACGAAAAACTCGAAGCCCAGGTTAAGCATATGACCGAGGTTTTTGAACAGGAAGCCGCCAAAATCGGCGCAGTCGCCAAAGTCGACGCTTTGACGCAGTATTACACCTATCGCTGGACTACTGACGATGAGATAGTCAAGCTGGCGATGGCAGCCTGCGATAAAATCGACGTCGATCACGTCTTTTTGGATGGCGGCGGGGGCAGCGACGCCAATATCTATAACACGATAGGCATTCCAGCTATGGTGATTGGCACCGCCTACACCGGCCCGCACTCGACCTCGGAGCAGGCAAGTATCAAGGATCTGGCCAAAACCGCTGAGTTCGTCAAGGCGCTCGTGGAATCCGCCGTAGAGGCAGCAGGGAGCTAAGATTGCTGACTCGCTTAATTGGCGTTGTCAAAAGTATAGACACTGTTCGCGAGGGCGCGTCTGAGATCACTGTCGACATAAATGGCACTCTCAGGCGCGCCATCGCATACTCAGATATTGTGTCGCCAATTAACACCGGTGACGAGGTTTTGCTCAATACCACCGCTGTAGGCAAAGGCCTCGGCACTGGCGGCGTCGATTTTGTAATGGCGAACCTTACCAACCCCGCCGGCGACGTCGAAAAAAGCGAAGTTGGCCATATAGTCAAGGCTCGCTATACGCCCGTGCAGCACACTGTCCTTTCCGTCGAAGAGGAAGATTCCCCGCACAGATCGGCGATAGATGCCTTTCAATCTCTCGATGGGCTACCGATAGTCATAGGCCAGCTTCACAGCCAGCTCGCTCCCGCCTGCGCTGCGATAAAAAGACTGATGCACGGTCAGGTTCGCATCGCATACATTATGACCGACACCGCCGCGCTGCCGATTTCCTTCAGCCGTCTCGTAGCCGAGTTACGCTCAAAAGAGTTAATTGACGTCACCATAACGACAGGCCAGGCGTTCGGCGGGGAATATGAAGCGGTCAATTTGTACACAGCCCTGATCGCGGCCAAAGAAGTCGCACACGCCGATGCTGTTATCTGCTGCCCTGGTCCTGGTCATGTAGGAACCGGCACACGGTATGGCTTCACGGCAATTGAGCAGGGCGAGATCGTAGACAGAGTCAATCTGCTCGGCGGCTTGCCTATTGCAATAGCACGCATAAGCTACGCAGATCCGCGTCCCAGACACCAGGGTTTGAGCCACCACACCCTTACCGCGCTCGGTTTCGCCGCCCTGACGCAATGCACGTTAGCGCTTCCTATGATCGATCAGATGAAACTAACTATGCTTCAGGAGCAAATCGCTCACAGCGCGGTTGTCTATAAACATAAGGTGAGAATACTCGACGGCAAGCCGGGGATTGTCGAGCTTCAGGAAAAGGGAGTGCAGATGTCGAGTATGGGCAGAAAATACGAGCAGGACCCGGAGTTTTTCCTCTCCGCCGCCGCAGCAGGCGCATTAGCGGCGGAGATTATAGTCAAGCATTAACACTCCAGCAATATCCCATCGTAAGCGACTTCGACGCCTTCGGGGTTGGCGATCGCTTCCATCTCTTCATGCAAGTGTCCCATATTGTGAGAGAAGTGGGTGATTATTGTGCGGGTCGTCGGGCCGATCTTATCCCGCAGTCTCAGGACCGCCTCAAAGCTCATATGAGATGTCGCAGGCATCGGCAGAGTGCCCTGCGTACATTCGATTATCAACAGGTCAAACTCGATATTAGAGAGGAAATCCAGCGTCGGCTGCTCATATTCGCCAGTATCAGACGCGTAAAGCACCCTCGCAGAATCCGATTCTATCACGTAGTTTAGGCAGTGTTCCTTCGGGTTGTGGTGTGCGGTGATAGGAATAAACCGCAATTCCCCAGCCTGCACCGGGACGAACGCCTCCAAAGTGTTTACATTAATAGGAAGATTGCTGTTGGCAAAACTCGAATTAAGGGCACTTGTAACCGTGTCATTTCCGTATATTTGAATAGGTGAGTGCCTCAGATTGTGCGCAAATGGAGGGCACGTATAGACCAATTCCGACAGGGCAAAGTGATCGTGGTGCGAGTGAGTGATGAACAGATGCGCCAGGTTGGAAAGATCAATGCCGTGGCAAAGGACATGATGGAACGTGTCCGGAGGCAGGTCGATCTTGTAGATGTCATCAATTTGAATTGAGGATCGGCTTCGGTGGTTCCGCCCGCCTGCAGCACGTGCACGGACGCATGTGTCGCAGGCACAAAATACCGCAGGCCAGCCTTCGGCCGCGGCAGTGCCGAGAATCTGAATACGCATATTGAAAATCTCCTTTTCGGTGCTATTATAGAATGTGTGCTCACAATATGGAATAGGAACTGTGTAGCATTGAAACGGCGATTTACCTGATCCTACATTAATCGCTTCAAAGCGGCAAATATTTTGCAGATTCTGTTGTGTGGACTGAGTTGACAGTGGTTGGGCTTGCCGTTATAATGACTCCTGTCGTTCACAGGCTGGGCGTGCACAGGAATGCGCGAACCGGCCTATCTTTTGTGTCGGCTGGGACATCCGTTTGGGAGGATAAATAGTGTCCAAATACCAAAAGCTACTCTTATTAGTCATAGTGATTACCATTGCGGCGGCGGTTATTTCCGCGACCATACCCATAAGTCCTGGGTTGGATATCGCTGGTGGTATGCGCGTCGTTCTGCAGATTGATCCACGGCAGCCATCAGACTGGCCGACCAAGTTCGAGGACCGCGCAGCAAAGATGAAAACTGTCGCGGACACTATGAGGCAGAGAGTCAAAGGACTCGCCGGAGTCACAGAGCCTGTGGTGCGAGTGGAGAACCCCACCGCTGATAACGCCAGGCTGGTTGTTGAGCTGCCGGGAGCAGAGAGCAAAGGAGATGCGATCAGGCAACTGACCACAAGCGCGTCTTTGGAGTTCTACTATCTTAAAGACGTCTCCACACCGCAAAACCCCCTGGGCAAATGGCGCATGGAAGCGGCAGGCGGGGAAGAGAAGGACTATATCTTCACCGGGCCTAAGGGTGAGACGCTGAACTCGGGCAAAAAAGCCGACCGAGCCAAAATCATGGCAGAGGTCGTCGGCGCGCCGGAAGTCAAACCGGTCTTGACGGGCTCCTCGCTTCTGGCGAACGCGAAGTCCTCATTCAAGGCTACCACCAATGAGCCTGTCATCGAGATAGAGTTCAACAAGCACGGCACCGAAGTGTTCCGTGATTTCACCGGTGCGCACGTAGGCGAGATACTTGCCATATTCTATGACGGCAAATTGCTGACTGCCCCGACAATCAGGGACAAAATCAGTGATGGCAAGGCCGAGGTTTCCGGCTTCACTTCGCTTAAAGAAGCCACCGGAATCGCCAACTATCTTAACGCTGGCGCTCTGCCGGTTCCTTTGAAGGTGATTGGCAAGGACGTTGTCGAGCCTAGTCTTGGAAAGCAGACGATTAATCAGGTTCTGGTCGCTGGCATTGCCGGCCTGATCCTGGTACTCCTGTTTATGCTTCTTTACTACAGGCTGCCGGGCGCCATCGCCAACGTGGCCTTGATTCTATATGCGTTGTTTGTAATTGCGGCCTTTAAGTTTACGCATGTGACGCTGTCACTTGCGGGTATGGCCGCTTTGATTATATCGATCGGTATGGCGGTCGACGCCAACATCCTGATCTTCGAGCGTCTTAAAGAAGAGCTTCGCGCGGGTAAGACGCTGCGATCGGCGATTGACGCCGGCTTTAACCGAGCCTTTACCGCGATTTTTGACTCCAATATCTGTACGGCAATCACCTGTGCGATCCTTATGTGGATGGGCACACCCACCGTGCAGAGCTTCGCGCTTACGCTGCTTATCGGTGTTGCGATCAGCATGTTCACCGCAATCACCGTCACCCGCACGCTGCTTCACTTGCTGGTCAACTGGCAGTGGGCGCAGAAACCATCGCTGTATGGTCTTGCGACTGGAAAAATTGCAAGCTCAGGATGGAACATCATAGGCCAGCGAAATTGGTTCTTTTTGTTGAGCACAGTCCTTATTGTTCCTGGGCTGGTCGTGTTGGGTATGTATCATCTTAAGCCGGGCATAGAGTTTACCTCAGGTACAACGATCCAGGCTTCGTTTAAGCAGGTAGTGCCCCTTGCGCAGGTTAGGAATACTGTGGACGCTATCTCCCCTGGCAGCGAGGTGCAGCTTGTAGAGCGCGGCAAGACAGCCTTTATTACCACCAGATTGCTGTCGGAGAACCCCGATTTCGACAAGAAAATGGACGAACTCCGAGTCGCTCTTAACGATAAGTATGGCTTGTCGACCAAGGGCGAAGAAGGCGAGCCGATCTTTGACTCGGTGGCGAGCGTTGGCCCCACCATCAGCAAGGAACTGACTACAAAGTCGATTACCGCTGTGATACTCGCGTCGATTCTTATCATACTCTACCTGGCCATCAGGTTCGCCATCGGCGGATTTATGACCGGCCTTAAGTATGGCACATGCGCGGTTATTGCTCTGGTGCACGACGCGGCGTTTATATTAGGCGGATTCGCGATTATGGGCCGCTGGTTTGGCTGGGAGACCAACAGTCTGTTTGTAACTGCGGTGCTTACTATCATAGGTTACAGCGTCCACGACACTATCGTTATCTACGACAGGATTCGTGAGAACCTGCGACACAGACAGAGAGGCGAGTCCTTCGAGCAGCTTGCTAACAGAAGCATTCTCGAAACCTTGAGCCGATCTATCAATGCATCGCTGACCGTGGTGCTGCCGTTGATTACGCTGATAGCGTTCGGCGGACCGCTGCTGAGGAATTTCTACATAACTATCCTGGTAGGAACCATTGTAGGAACTTACTCTTCGATCTTCATAGCCACTGCGCTGGTTATTATATGGGAGCAGTTGGGCGGAAGCGGCCGCACTTCGCGCAGAAGAGTCGAGGAACGGGCTTTTGTTGGCCAACCGCTGGCCGCTAATGGTGTGGAAGTCTCCTCTGACACTGACATTGATCAGGTTTCGGAGACACCGCGCGCGTCCAGACCGAAGAGAAAGAAGAAGAGATTCTAAAAACTCTGCGGTAACTGTGGAGCAAAGCAATTCAGGGCCCGAGTATGATTCGCCAGTCGGATACATACGCGGGCCTTTTTTACAAATATTAATCGGAGATGGAGTGTGATGGAGCAAAGGTGGATCGTAAGGGAATACGATATACAGGAAGCGGAGCATTTGGCCGGAGAAGCGAAAGTCGCACCGACCGTTGCGGCCATTCTCCTGAGCCGGGGGATAAGCACCGCCCAGCAGGTTCGGGAATTTCTCAAACCCTCGCTTAGTGATCTCCACGATCCCTTTTTACTGCCGGATATGGAAATTGCAGTTGATCGCCTCGTGCAAGCCATCGACAACGGTCAAAAGATTTGCGTCCACGGTGATTATGATTGCGATGGACTTACTGGCGCTGCATTATTGGTGCGAACCCTGCGCTCGATGAAGGCCAATGTTGTATACCGATTGCCTCATAGACAAAATGAAGGTTACGATCTGAAGACTGGCGCTGTTCAGGAACTGGCTGCGGATGGGGTTGATCTTATTCTCACGTGCGATTGCGGGATATGTGCCATTGATGCGATCGAGTGTGCGGGCGGCTTAGGGGTTGATATAATCGTTAGTGATCACCACGAACCCGACGAGACGCTGCCGGCCGCACTTGCTGTGGTCAACCCGAAAAGAGCCGACAGCCAATACCCGTTTCGCGAACTTGCCGGAGTTGGGGTCGCGTTTAAACTCGCGCAGGGACTCGTCAGAAAACTGGGATACAAAGAAGACAGCTTCAGGGATCATTTTATGGATTTGGTGGCCATAGGCACAGTCGCCGATGTTGTGCCTTTAATGGAAGAGAATCGCATATTCGTGAAATATGGGCTTCTTTCCATACCCAGCAGCCAGAAAACCGGCTTGCAGAAACTGCTGAGGGCGACTAATCTAACAGGCAAACCGATCACTTCCTACCATGTAGGCTTTGTCTTAGGCCCAAGAATAAACGCTGTCGGCAGAATGGATGACGCTACCAAAGCTCTCCAACTGTTGATCGCACGCAAAGACGAAGAAGACCTGGCTCAGGCGATTGTGCAGGAAATGGAGATGCACAATAGAAATCGTAAACTCGATCAAAACAACATCGTCAAAGAAGCCACTGAGCAAATAGAAACCAAAGACCTCCAAAACACTCGCGTATTGGTTCTGGCCGGCGAAAATTGGAGTACTGGGTTAGTCGGATTGGCGGCCGGCAACATCGTGGGTATGTATGGTCGCCCAGCCATTTTGCTTAATATAGATCGCAAGACGGGAGTAGCTCGCGGATCAGGCCGCAGTGTGGAGGAGTTCAACTTGCTCGAAGCTCTGCGTGAATGTGACGGTGTTCTGGAGCAATGCGGGGGACATTCTATGGCTGCCGGGTTATCGCTGCCTGTCGGCAACATCGAAGAGTTTGAGCGCCGCATCAACGCTTATGCAGAGAAAGTTATATCCATTGATCAGCTTCTGCCTCGTGTTTCGATTGACGCTGAGTTGGATTCTGCCGAGGTGAATTATTCACTGGCTAAGACTCTGGAATCTATGGAACCGTTTGGCGCGGGCAACCCCGAACCGATTTTTGTCAGCCGTTCATTAAAGGTGATTAGCAAGCAGAGGGTGGGAGACGGGTCGCATTTACGCATGACAGTCCTTGCGAGCGACGGGCAAGAGCTGCCTTGTATAGGGTTCGGTTTCGGTGACCATTATGATGTCGTTGAGCTTGGCAGTCTTGTCGATCTGTGTTACAGTATAAAAATAAATACTTATAATGGAACGGAGTCTGTACAGTTGGCAATTAAAGCCATCCAATAGGCAATGGAAGATATCGAATCCATCATTGGGCGAGTCCTGTCATATAACCCACAGGCCGACGTAGACCTGATACGCCGGGCATACGAATTCGCGGCCGAAGCCCACCACGACCAAGTCCGCCTCTCTGGTGAACCCTACATAGCTCACCCATTCGCCGCCGCTGAGATACTGGCCGACCTCGAAATGGATGCACCGAGTATCGCGGCTGCATTACTGCACGATGTGGTAGAAGATCAGGGCAAATCCGTAGATGAGCTCAAATCGAAGTTCGGCGGAGAAGTCGCGATGCTGGTCGACGGGGTTACCAAACTCAAGTTGGCGGACTTCGATATGATAGATGAGGATGACGATAAGCGCGATGATGTGCCTCGCAAGCGCAGGGCGGAGTTCAGCAGAGGTGCGGAGAACCTGCGCAAAATCTTCCTTGCGATGGCGCGCGATTTTCGCGTTATGGTCATCAAACTGGCAGACAGACTCCATAATATGATGACTCTCGACGGGCTCCCGGATGATCGGCGCTTAAAGGTAGCGCGGGAGACGATGCAGATATATGCCCCTCTTGCGCACCGGCTGGGGATTTGGAAGATAAAATGGGCGCTGGAGGACCTCGCGTTCAAATATATCGAACCGGAAGCCTACGCGGACCTCACCGAAAAAGTCTCCCGCACTCGTGCCGAGCGGGAAGAGGACCTCGCAGAAGCTACGGAGATGATCCAAAAGCACCTCGCTTCCGAGGGGCTTGACGCACATATCCAGGCACGACCGAAGCATCTTTGGAGCATATATCAAAAGATCAAGCGCGAGGGAATCGACTATTCCGAAATATACGATCTGTCTGCGGTTCGCGTGATAGTCAACCGGGTAGGTGAATGCTACCACGTTTTGGGTCTGGTGCACGATTTGTGGATGCCTATTCCAGAGCGCTTCTCCGATTATATAGCCAAGCCGAAATCCAATATGTATCAATCCCTTCATACCAAGGTGATTGGGCCGAGGGGAGAGCCTCTCGAGATTCAGATTCGCACGTGGGATATGCACAGGGTGGCGGATTTCGGTGTGGCTGCGCACTGGCAGTATAAGGAGCAGACTCGCGGCCGCGACGACTTCGAGCGCAAACTATCCTGGCTGAGGCAGCAGCTATTCGACTGGCAAAGTGATAGCAAAGATGCGGGCGAGTTTCTGCGAAGCGCTATTAACGACTTGTTCACGGACCAGGTGTTCGTCTTTACGCCGCGCGGTGACGTCATAGACCTTCCGGCCGATTCTACCCCTATCGACTTCGCTTATCGTATTCACAGCGACGTCGGAAGCCATTGCGTCGGCAGCAAGGTGAACGGAAGAATTGTGCCTCTGTCTTATCGCATGCACAATGGCGACATTGTGGAGGTAATCACTCGTTCTAACAGCCAGCCCAGTATGGACTGGCTGACCTTTGTAGTCACCTCTCATGCACGCAACAAAATTCGTGGCTATTTCCGAAAACTTCATTTTGGCGATAGCGCTGCCAAAGGCCGTGAGATGCTCGAAAAGGAGCTTGAGCGCCTTGGCTTGGACGCTCCAGCGTTGATGAAGAGCGACTCCATTGCGGCTGTGGTCAAATCCAGTAATCTTCAAACAGACGAAGATTTGTTCGCGGCCATCGGCAACGGACATGTAGCGGCAGGTTCTGTAGCAAACAAATTGAAGGGCGGGCAGGCGCCCCCGCCGGACGCGATCGTAGTCGAGACAGCCAGGCCGAGCGGTGAAAAGGCGCTTTCGGTCAACTTGCACGGCTTGGATACGCTGAGGATAAATCGCGCCAAGTGCTGTATGCCGCTCCCCGGCGAGGAGGTCGTAGGTTATGTTACGCGAGGAAAAGGGGTCACATTGCATTCGACGGACTGCCCCAATCTGCCTACGTTCCGGGAGCGTGAGCCTGAAAGACTGATGCAGATTAATTGGGTCGAGTCAAACGGCGAACGTTACGCCACTGATGTGCATATTAAGACATTCGACAGCATAGGCGTACTCAACGCAATAACGGCCATTTTTTCAGAGGGAAAAACCAGCATTCGGGCAGCGAAAGTGAAGTCGCTGCCGGACAAAACATCGGATATTAATCTCACTATCGAGGTTCCGGATGTAGACAAATTAAAATCTCTGCTCGATAAGGTGGGCAATCTGCCTGATGTCTTGAAAGTAGAGCGGGTGTCCGACCGAAAAGCCGGAAAGGCCGGTTAGCAATGAAAGTTGTCGTCCAGAGGGTGAAAGGCGCATCTGTTGCAGTTGAGGGAACGGAAATATCGCGAATTGGCCGAGGTCTCGCCATTTTGCTTGGCGTTGAAAAAGGGGACACAATAAAGGAAGTCAACTATTTGGCCGAAAAAATCGCCAATCTGAGGATATTCGAGGACGATGCCGGCAAAATGAATTTATCCGTCTTGGATATTCAAGGGCAGGCGCTGGTTGTGTCACAGTTCACGCTGCTGGGAGATTGTTCGAAGGGGCGCAGGCCGGGATTCGATAAAGCAGCCGCTCCGGAATTGGCGGAATCGTTGTATAATGAGTTCATGAATATGCTCGACGCGTGCGGGGTTCCGGTGCAAGCGGGCCAATTTGGCGCAAAGATGCTATTCGAGATCGCAAACGATGGTCCGGTAACGTTTATACTGGAATCGCGCTGATGGCAGGGGAATGGACGAACGATTTGTACAATCTGGGAGAGAAATGACATCCGGCAAAGCAGCCGAGTCCGATGCTGCGCTTACGGCTTACCAACAGCTTGAGCTGGGCGATGCGCTATGCAACGAGGGCCGGGTTCAGGAAGCCGTTGCGCACTATCGTAAGGCCGTCGAATTGGAAAAGGGCAACCCCGGCTATCACACTCGTCTGGGCGACGCCTATGCTTACTCCGAACTCTCCCAAAAAGCCATAGCCGAATATCGCAAGGCGATCAAAATCAGCCCCAGGCGCGCCGAGCCACACTACAGCCTGGCAGAGGTCTATCGCCGTTACGGCAAATGGCTGCTGGCGGTCAACGAATACCGATGCGCGTCGCACTTCAACGCTATGAACCCGTTTTATAGATACAAACTCGGCGACGCGTTGTGGCACATAGGTGAACGCGAAGAGGCTGTCCTGCAACTTGAAGTGGCGGTCCAAATAGCCCCAACTGATCCGTTTTATCACTTCTGGCTGGCCGATTTTCACATGTTATCAGGCAAAATATCCGAAGCTATAGTCGAAATGCAGCAGGCGACGATCTTCAGCCCCTGCGATCCTTACTATTCATTTAGACTGGGCTTGCTATATTTTCGAATCGGCCACACTCGCGAAGCCATCGACGCCATTGAACAAGCTCTAAGGATCAATCCCTCCGAGCGCAGCTATCACGCTGTTCTGGCGGAAATATACGCCACTTGCGGTGAGAACAGGCGTGCGCGGGCTCATTTAAGAGCCGCCGGCGAACTGGACAGCTACGATTCCGCGAACCTGGCTGTGATGCGGAGGGGATGCTGAGTGATGATCCAGCGCCAACGCCTCACCGTAGGCCCTCTTCAAACAAATTGCTACGTCATCTGGGACGCTGATACCCGGTCATCGGCCATCATAGACCCAGGCGGGGATGCGGATATCATTCGCGACTGCATAGACTCTAACAACCTGAGTGTAGAATTGATCCTGCTCACCCACGGCCATCCCGATCACTGCTTTGTGGCGGGGAATCTGGTCAATGATTATGAAGTCGAGGTCGCTATGCACGAGGCCGATATTGTGCAAATAGAGCAGGGGATGGCGCTGGCGGAGATGTTCTACGATGTGTCCGGTTTCGTACCCTTTACTCCCAAAAAGTTGCTGGTTGACGGCGATATCCTGGCTTTGGGCAATTCACAGATTCAAGTCGCGCATACTCCGGGTCACAGTCAGGGTGGGCTATGCTTCATAACCGATGCCGGTGTTTTCTGCGGGGATACGATCTTTGAAGGTTCGATAGGCCGCACGGATTTTCCCGGCGGCTCTCACACTCAACTGCTGACATCCATACGAACCAAAGTGCTGTCGCTGGCCGACAATACGACTCTATACCCCGGCCACGGCCCGTATACGACCGTAGGCCACGAGCGTGTGAGCAATCCATTCCTGAAATAACAAAATAGCGGGGCCGTTACGACCCCGCCTAATCATCGTTCCACTACCCAATCAGCCAACGTTCCAACACACCACTGGTCAGTCTCTTTATATGCGTTCAGCAGCGCGTTGAGAAAATCGCGTGTGTCATTATCAATGTCTTTGTCGTTGAGCAGCCCTTTTACTATAGCCGCACCGTGTTTTTGTTCGGCACACAGCAGTTCTAATTTAGATTCCAGATCCGGCTGCTCCGTCAGCTTATCGGCTAAATCAGCCGACTCCAGTGACACGGTTCCGCCCAGTCGGACTATAACATGATACAGCCCCTGGCAGGCCCATTCCGCAGTCTCGAGCACATCACCAGCGCTTTCGGCGATGTCAGGGTCTGTAGACTCAATCTCCCTGGCAAGCGCCAGAACCGATTCAACAATTCCGCGTTCTCGCACAAGCAGGTTGTTCAGACGATCCGTAATCGACGCCATTTGTCGCCTCCGCGACCAGGGCGATAATTACTCTTCGTCGGTGACGTTCTCCACGCCCTGGACTTCAGGAATTTCTTTTTTGAGTATTCTTTCTATACCCATCTGCAACGTCATAGCCGCCATCGGACACCCGTGACATGCACCCTGCAGCCTGACCTGCACGATCCCTTCATCAGTCACATTAACCAGTTCAACGTCGCCGCCATCCGCCTGCAAATTAGGTCGAATAAGCTCCATCACTTCGTTAACCCGCTCTCGCAGGTCCACTTTTGTTTGATCAGACAATTCAGTGCTCCCTTCTGAAATCAATCTTCGCCATGAGAATGTTCGTGTAGTTCTTCGTCAGTTTTCAGTTGTAGTCCAACGCCGGTCGTCTTCTTCAGATAATCATCGATAGCGTTGCGCACTGCTTGCTCCGCCAGCACCGAGCAGTGCATCTTTACCTTCGGCAAACCGCCAAGCGCCTCGGCAACCATCGCATTGGTCAGCTCAAGCGCCTCTTCGATCGTTTTGCCTTTTATAAGATCCGTGGACATGCTGCTGGTAGCAATCGCAGCCCCGCATCCGAAGGTCTTGAACTTGACATCGGTGATGACGTTGTCCTTAACCTTGATATACATGTTCATAATATCCCCGCATACGGGATTGCCGACCTTGCCGACTCCGTCTGCGTCTTCGATCTCGCCAACGTTGTGAGGGCTGGCAAAATGCTCCATAACCTTAGTGCTGTAGCCTGTCATGGCCTCGACTCCTCTCGCGATGCCTGTTGCGTTGTGCTGTATTTGTTTTTTAGTTTATTGATCACGCAGGACTGCACATATCCCATGCCGCAGCGCACGCACGCCCTGCCTGCATCATCTGCATTCTCAAGAGCAAGAGATAGAAATATCTCCAGACTATCTCTCAGCGCTTTTCTGCGATCCGGCGACATTGCCTCCAAAATCGAATCGAACCATTCCGATTTGCGCTGCCTCATCTCCCGCACCGCAGTTCGTCCGGCTTCCGTCAACTCCACCTTGGTAAGTCGCCTGTCGTCCGTGCCTTTATCTCTGGTCACCATATTCTTCTTGACCAGTCGATCCACCAACTGGCTTCCGGCAGACAGACTAATCTCCAAACCCGTTGCTATCTCGCGTATCGACGAAGCGCCGTGCAAATAAACATATTGCAAACACTCCATCAACGCCTGGGTGATGTCGCCGTCGGGATCAGGGCAAGCAAATTTGGTGGCAGATTTGCGAATCGTATCCACAAATATCTCCGCAACCATTTCCGTGTATTCATTGCGGTCACGCATGTTTTGACCCTGCTCCACAGTAAACACTTAAGCTCCTTAATGAATAAGCTACTTCATTATACCACTGCGACCTCAAACTAAACCAGCTCTACACGAAAATAATTAAAACTATTTTTCACGGAACTCAATCCGAGGTTTTGTGGCAGCCGGCCACAGTTTATTCCCACTTCTCGCAGGGTACACCTGCAATAGGAACCAATCGCGTGCGAATCTGTTTTGGTTCAGGGGAGGCTTAGGCGATGCGACGAGCAAGTGTTCTTGGCTTTATCCTCTTGGGAATATTTGCACTGAGCGCGGTTTGCCTATCGGCCACTGGTGGTGGCTGGTTGGCAACTGGTACCGTGACTCGAATTGATGCTAATACGATGTATTTCCTGGGAAGAGATAACGTCGTATATGAAATAGATACCTCCGGTGCGCAGATATTTACGCAGGCGGGGGCGACAAACGCGCAGCCGGAAGTGGGGGACCAGGTGCGCGTTTATGGTTATTTGTCCAAACCGGGCCAGATAGTGGCCTCCAGGGTCCGGGTGCTTGCTTCTCCTGCTGATAGAAGCGCCCCGCCGAGTGCTGCTCCTGAAAAGGAGATAAAAATCGTGGTCGAAAAGGAGGCGCCGCCCGCTGTAACCCAGCAGCCAGCACAGCCGGAGCAACCGGCCTCTGCTCAAGCTGTCTCACCCATTGCCGAAGCAACATGGCAGGGCAAGGGGCTTATCAGCGACGTGGACTATAAGGGCCGCCAGATTAAAATCCAAACCTCCGGCGGTTCATTTACCATTAACGTCAACACGGCAATAATGGTCAGGGGAACTGTGCGGGCCAGCCTGGCGTCGCTGAATCAGGGGGATGCAATATGGGTAGCTGGTAACGAGGTCGCTCCGTTTGTGGTTCAGGCCAGCGCTGTGAGGGTGCTGCGGACGGGCAGTGAAGCGGCAAATGCCGTCCCGATGATCCCTACCAGTGTCGTCGGGGTGATTCAACAGATCGACTACCCCTCGCGCACATTCAAAATGACCGGCCGGGTGACTACGGCGGTCGTATCCTGTGATGACGATACCGTGATCCAGTTCCAGCAGTTCAAGAAGACGTTTCTTGACCTGAAACCTGGGACTCGGGTAAACATGAGCGGCTACGGCAACCTCGCCTCTGGCTATGCCGCCCAGCACATACAGATCATCGCAGTGTCGCCGTAGTGAAAAGGTAGAAAATGCAGAAGGTGGGTGGCGATCCGGTTTTCGAATCGTCACCCATCAAACTTCATTAAAACGGAGATCCCGCAGGCCCCCGCACCGTGAGATTGTTGTATACAGCCGCTACTCCTGGAACTGATGCGGCGATTTGTGTCGCCTGTTCCCTGTCAACCTCGGTGGTCACATTTCCGGTAAGCTGCACGACACCTTCAGAGACCTCGACTCTCACCTGCTTTGAGTCGATATAGGACTTATTAAAAGCCCTTCTCACTTCGCCCATCAGAAACAAATCGTCAGCAAGGGAGGGATCGACCATTAACTGGTTTGATATGGAGATCACCCCTGGAACCGAGGACGCCAGCACCGTAGCCATATCCCTTTGGCCGACCGTTTTCACCATCCCGGTCAACGTGACCACTCCATCGCAGACCGACACCCGCACAGGGTATCGAGTTGACGCCACAGACCCTGATAGACGAGAGGCGATTTTGTCTCGTATTACGGAATCTGAGATAACCGGACAAGCCGTTATCGTATAGCCGCCTACGGGGCAGGTTTGCGCTTGGGCGACGCTGCCAAAGCGGATCATCAAAGCCGCCAATGCGACAACAGGCAGCCAAAACTTTATGTATCCTGATATGGGTCTCACCATGTCTGCCTCCAATCATCCACACACTTATTTTACCCTGCTTCTGGTATAATATGGCAAAATGAGACGCTGGGCATATCTGGCTCTGGGGGCCAATATCGGGGATAAAGAGAAGACTATGCGGCAGGCGGTGCGGCTGCTCGAAAACGGCGGCTGTGAGCTAACCGCCGCCTCATCGCTCTACGCCACCAAGCCCGTAGGTTACACCGATCAGCCGGATTTCCTCAACGCTGTGATCGCTATAGAAACTGATTTATCTCCGTATGAACTTCTGGCTTTATGCAATTCTGTGGAGCGCACATTGGGTCGTCAGAGAACAATTCGCTGGGGTCCGAGGGTCATAGACATAGATATATTGCTATATGAGGACGTCGAAATCTCGGAGACCACGCTGACACTGCCGCACCCTTCTATGTTGCAGCGCGCGTTCGTGCTTGTGCCACTTGCGGAGATAGCCCCGGACGTGGAAGTTGCAGATGGGCTTAGCGCCGAGGATGCAGTTCGATTAGTGCCGTCAGAGGGCGTCACATTATATCACGGACCCGGTTGGGACTGGGTCGACGGGGCTGGATAATGGCGTTATTCAGATACGAGGCGACTGATAAAAATGGGAGAGTCGTTCGCGGCGCGATGGACGCCCGCGACGAGTCTCAGGTGACAAATAATCTCGTAAAAATGGGGTATTCGGTACAGACTATCCAATCGACCGCACCTCGACCTGCCCAAACGGCAACTCAGGCTCCTGCAGTTGCGCCCCGTGCCACTCGTACGGCTACAGCAATGCCGGTCTCAGTTCGATCAGCCGTCCCATTAGCCAGCCTGGCTATGTTTTTCAGACAACTGGCCAGTTTAGTTAAATCCGGCCAGCCTGTCTATCAATCCCTTTCGGATATTCTAACGCACACCCGTCAACGCCACCTCCGCCGCGTTTTGCCGGAGATGTGCAGTGCGGTGCAATCTGGAAGAAGCCTATCCGCTGCGATGGCTGCATACCCCGGGATCTTCCCGGCCTGGACTGTCGCTTCGCTGTGGACCGGAGAGCTGTCCGGCACTCTTGAGATAGCCATTGAAGAAGTCGCGGACGATCTCGAAGCGGAGGCTAAGGACGCCAGATACGGCAGTATCTGGTGGGGAATCACCAAACTAACCGTAGTGTTTGGCTTGTTGACGGTACCCTTATGCGACCTGTCAAAGATTCTGTCCCCGCTTCTCAGTATGGAGAGCCCTTCCCAGAACGCGCTTTCCCTCGTTGTGGCATCTATAATCTCCTCGCTAATCAAATGGCTTCCGATCGCCGTTGGCGTTGGCGTCGCATTCCTAGTATGGACGGCCATAAAAAGAATCCCATCTGTTCGAGCTGCGCTTGACGAGGCTCTTTTGATTGTGCCCGTTTGGGGAAAACTGCATAAATATCGTTCTGTATCGAGGTTTTTGCGCGCTATGGATCGATTATATGCCGCTGGAGTCAGTCCTGATACTGCCTGGAGCGCCGCCAGCCTTACGGCTCACAATTACGCGGTCGCCCGCAGGCTTAAGGCCGTTGCGCCTCAAGCAGGTGCGTCAGAAGAACCGTCGGCGAGGCTCAACGCTGCCGGATTATTCGAAAACGACGACATCGGCCTGACCGTTGCCGGGGAGCGCTCAGGAAATCTGCCGAATGCATTTAGCCAACTCGCTCGTATATATCAGGATCGTGCCGCCCAGCAAAAAACGCTGGGCAAGACGTTATCGATTAGCGCATTTATAACGTTTCAAATCGCTGTCAGTGGGATTTTAACGATACTTATGGCCTATTCCTATTTTCATAAACTGCTGTTTGGAGCCGCTGGAGGGCTGATGTAGATGCCGCTCTTCGACTACAAAGCAAAGGATAGGGCTGGGACTACCGTCACGGGCAGCATTGACGCCCTCGATGAGCGCGGCGCCGCAGAGGCGATCAGGGGAATGGGACATCTTCCTATGACCATCACCCCCGCCGCTTCGCGCTCGTCGAAAACCGCAACAGGCGAATCAGGCGGGGTATTTGCCAGATATATCCTGTATCCGTTATGGACCGGCATAAATATCCGAATGCTCGCGGCATTTTACAGGCAGTTGACGATCTTGCTCGCCTCTGGAATGTCTATCTCTGAATCTTTAAGAAGCATAGGCAGTCGCAGCCGCGGCCGCTTCGGCGTAATAATCCGTGAGGCGCAGCAAAGCACCGCTGCTGGTGGCCGGCTCTCCGATTCCCTGTCAAGGCATCCAAAAGTATTCGGCAGGTTGCAGATCGCCCTGGTTCGGGCCGGTGAGAGCGGCGGAATGCTTGATCGAATGCTGGAGAGAATCGCGCAACAGTTGGAATACGAGATGAAAGTGCGCGGTATGTTGGCAAAAGCCACTCTATACCCGGAATTGATACTGGCTCTGGCTATGTTGGTCGGCCTCGCCATCCCGCACGTCAATACACTCGTTGACCAGGGGTTTGGGGCATTTATAACCCTTGTCCTGCCTCCGGTCGCCAGGATAGCAGGAACTCTCGTTCTGCTCGTAGTCGCGACCAAACTTCTCTTCCAATTTAGCGTTCCTCGTCTTATATGGGACGCTATAAAAATATGGATTCCCGTGTTCGGCGCCAACGCCCGCAAGATCGCCATGTCCCGCTTCAGCAGATCGTTTGCAATATTATATGCCGCCGGAATGTCGGTCTCTGAGTCCGTCGATTTGGCCTGTGGCGCCTGCGGAAATCTATATTTAGGTCGCACTATGAGAAAAGCCATCCCCGCGATTCAATCCGGAGGCGGATTATCCGACGCTCTCGGCAGAACCGGTGTAGTGTCGCCTGTGGTAATGGATATGATGCTCGTCGGTGAGCGCACGGGCAGCACGGACGCTGTTTTGGAGAAGGTCGCGGACTATATGGACGAAGAGGTCGACGCCTCTATTCACAAGATCAGCATTGCTCTATATGTCGTTATGGTACTCGTTGCCTCAGGAGTCGTCGGCTCACTCGTGTTGAAGTTCTATACGGGTTATATTAAGGGCATTCCGGGGATTGCCGGGCAATGAAAGTCACTCGAACTCACTACGAAGTCCTCGGCCTGCCCAAATCTGCCAGCGACGCCCAAATCAAACGCCGCTTTCGTGAATTGGCGCGCAAATATCACCCAGATGTAGCAACGGACAAGACCACGTCTCACAGGTTATTTTTGCAGATAAAAGAGGCCTACGAGGTCCTCAGAGACCCCGTGCGCCGGAAAGCCTACGATGAAACTCTAGATCTATATGTTGCACAACGCAAAGCAGAATCACTAAGACGAAAAGCCACAACAACAAAGTCCGACCCGCCCCCCCACGCGCCTCGCGGTGTCGCTCAACTGCTGAAAGATGCGCAATATGCTTTTAAACAGAAACGAATGGCCTCTGCTGATGCTTTCTGCAGAGAAGCCCTGCGAATCGATCCCAGAAACGCCAAAGCCGCAGCTATGCTTGGCGACATCTACAGAGCACAAGGCAGGACCAATTCGGCCATAAAATACTACAACTACGCCGTCCAATTCGACCCGACCGACACCGATACCCAGAAAAAGCTCGTCAAACTCGTCAGCAAACACATGTCCTCGCACAGCACTGCCGCACGCCACCGCAGCCCGACTGAGATGCGGCTAATAAACGCCATCTGGTGGAGCGTGGTCTTTTTGTTGATTATACTGATAAAAGTCTACCCCGGCACACCCATAGCCTGGCTGCACACCTACATTCCTCAAATCTCGAAGTGGAGTTGGAATCTGGTCGGCTTCCTTGCTGCTGCGTCTGCACTTTCCGGTGCGCTTTTGAGCATAAACGGGCTTCTGAGACACCCGGACAACGAGCTTGTCTTTGAAAACTCAGGTGGCAACTGGGCGGTAGTGCCTGTTGGGATACTTCTGCTAATCGGCTCTGGGTTCTTCTTCTGGGGCGCTGCAGCTTTTTATCTATTAGTCGGAGCGATTCAAGGCAGCCTCTCTCGCTCTGTTTTGATAATATTCAGCGCTGTGGTCGCTCTGGTGTTGTTCGCATCCCTGATGTGCGAACCGGTTTGCAGCGCCCAGGTGCTGCTGTTCGGAGGCAATGTAGCCTTTCTCTCCAGCTTGTTTGGGTGGTATACTGGTTCTGCGATGAAGCCGTTGAGCGCAGAATAGTGCGCATATAAATAAAAGAGAGCTTGACTATGGAGAAAAAGAAGATAACCGCGCCGGGTTTGATGGAGATGAAAGCCAGCGGCGAGAAAATATCGGTTCTGACAGCATACGATTATCCATCGGGCCGCCTAATCGACGAGTCCGGCATCGACGTCGCGCTCGTCGGCGACAGCCTCGGTATGGTCGTGCTCGGCTATGAAACCACGCTGATGGTAACTATGGAGGATATGATTCGACACTCGGCGGCGGTCGTTCGGGGCGCGAAGAGGGCTTTGGTGGTCGCGGATATGCCCTTTATGTCGTATCAGGTAAATGCAGAGCAGGCTCTATGCAACGCCGGTCGATTGATGCAGGAAGCCGGGGTTGACGCAGTCAAACTGGAGGGCGGGCATCAAGTCCTTGACGCCGTGCGCAAGATGGTCGATGCGGGTATTCCCGTAATGGGCCACGTCGGCCTGACTCCGCAGTCGGTGCATCAATTCGGCGGCTTTAAGATGCAGGGCAAAGACGAGGAAAACGCGGATCGAATTCGCGCCGAAGCCGTGGCACTGCAAGAGGCCGGCGCATTTGCAGTAGTCCTCGAAGTTATCCCTGCCGTGTTGGCAAAGGAGATAACCGACACTCTTGCCATCCCTACTATCGGCATAGGCGCTGGCCCGGATTGCGATGGTTTCGTTCTCGTCAGTCACGATATGCTTGGTATGTATGACAAGTTCGTTCCGTCATTCGTCAAGCAATATGCAAACCTCTGGCAGACCACCCTCGACGCCTTCGTGGCATATAATACCGACATAAAACAACTTCGCTATCCCGAGCGCAAATCGGTAGGTCAAAAGTGAAGTTTGTTCATACTATAGCTCAAGCACAGCAGCATGTTTCCGAGGCGCGAAATGCCGGCAAGGTTATCGGCTTGGCGCCGACGATGGGCGCTCTGCACGAGGGGCATCTTTCTCTAATTCAGAACGCTCGCCAGCAGTGCGATTTCGTCGTGGTCAGTGTCTTCGTAAACCCAACTCAATTCGGCCCGTCAGAGGACTTCGGCAGATATCCTCGCACCTTAGAAGACGACGCTCACAAATGCGAACAGGCAGGGGTCGATCTGATCTTCGCTCCTGATGCGCAGGAAATGTACCCGCCAGGCTTCGATAGCTGGGTAGAAATCGGCGGAGTCACTACAATGCTCGAAGGCAAATCTCGCCCCGGCCATTTCAGAGGTGTCGCCACAGTCTGCCTTAAACTATTTAATATAATCCAGGCCGACTGCGCCTATTTCGGCCAAAAGGACTACCAGCAGCTTCAGGTAGTCAAAAAAATGGTGCGCGACTTGAACGTGCCCATAGAAATTGTGCAAGTACAGACCGTCCGCGAACCAGACGGCCTCGCGCTATCGTCTCGTAACAGGTATCTTAGTGACAATCAGAGGCAGGCAGCTCTTGTTCTGCGCGACGCGCTCGAAGCAGCGAGAGTCGAGTATAACTCAGGCCAGAGAGACCGCCGCGCGCTCGAACAAATATTGCTCGATAAGCTCACATCGCAGCCCCTTGCTGACGTAGAATATGCGGTAGTAGTCGACGCCGAGAGCTTGCTGTCTATAGAAAACATCGATCGGCCCGCCGTAGCGTTGCTCGCGGTTCGAATAGGTACGACGCGGCTGATAGACAACCTGATTCTTATGGATTAGCTCGATAGACCATTGGAAAACACCAGACTATCCAAAATATTGTCAATTTTCGCTCTGACGGTCGGGGTTATGGCTGTTATCGGCCTGGGCATCTACCTGTCATCGACCACCAACCCAACACCCAAGGGCAGGACATCCCTTCGCTGGTGTGTCGATCCGAACCCCATTCGAAAGGAGCAAATCAAGCTCTTTGAGTCCAGCCACCCCGGCATCAGCGTCATAAACGACCCGGGAGCCGAGGCCCAGCGCCTGCTTACTCAGTTGGCAGGAGACGTGCCGCCGGATGTAATGGCTCTTTACGACCCCCAGACCATTCGCCTGTTCGCCAAAAACGGTGTTCTGCTCGACCTGACGCCGTATGTCTCTAAATATAAAATCGCCGTCGACAAGCTCTATCCGAGCCTATCACCATATATTTATCACGACGGCAAAATAGTCGGCATACCGGAAAACTGCGGGTCTTTTGTTATGTTCTACAACAAAAAGCTCTTCCGCGAAGCCGGCGTGCCTTATCCCAAGCCGGGCTGGACGTGGGATGAGTGCCTTGAGGCTGCCAAAAAACTCACTAAATACAAATATGAAAATGGTCGCAAGATTCCATCGCAAAAGGGGCTGTTCATCAACAACGGCGACTGGTGGTTTTTCATCTGGATGTACAATGGGAGATTATTCAGCGAGGACGGCAAGCGTTGTCTTATGAACTCCCCCGAAGTGAAGAAAGGCGTCCGATTCTGGGCGGATTTGAGGCTCAAACACGGCGTTATGCCGACCACCAGCGAAGCCCAGAGTATGGCCCCGACAGGCGCATGGGGCACGGACGCGCTGTTGTTCAGAGCGTCGATGGTCGCGATGACTCTCTCCGGTCGCTGGATGTCGATTCAATATCGGGAGCAACACGATCTGGAATGGGACGTCGTCAGCGCCCCGCACGGCCCTAATAGAGTGACCCTGCTCGCAAGCAAGTCTTATGCAATTCCAAAGACTTCACCAAATCGCGAGGCGGCTTTGACCTTTATTAGCCACCTGCTGCAAAAAGACAACCAATTACTAGTGGCAAACTACGGCGATGGGATGCCTGTCAGCACCGACCCTGCCATCACATCCGCATTCGCCTACAACCCGGACTATCCGCACGAGACAAACAACCGGCTCTATCTTGACGAAATGAAATACGCGCGAGTGCAGGAGTTCTCCCCATATATAAACAACCTGGATGTGTCCGCTATAATAAACGTGGAACTCGACAAGATGTGGCTCCGCCAGCAGTCTCCGGACGCAGCCTGCGAGGCCATAGCAAATCGAATCAATGCGATAATCAAGCGCAACCTGACAAATCCCAACTTTTTGGATTGATATAAGAAGTTGAACAAAGCAAAAGAAAAATCTGTAGCTAGGCATTCATCGGCAAGACGACGAGAGACCCTTGCGGCGTATGCATTCCTTGCGCCGAACTTTCTCGGATTTTTGCTGTTCACCTCTGTTCCAGTGGTCATATCCCTGTTCATGTCGTTTACGCACTGGAATATCTTTAAGTCTCCAACCTGGCTCGGTTTTGAAAACTTCCGCAGCCTGCTCGGTTTTCACCACGAAGGCGCGCGACTGGCGCCCAATGATCCGTTCTTCTGGCAGTATGTCTATAATACGGTCTATCTTATGATCGGCATACCAATCGGTATGATGGGAAGCCTGCTGGTCGCTTTGATGATGAACCAGAAGCTCAAGGGCATCGTCGTCTTCCGCACCATCTATTTCCTTCCCGCAGTCTGCTCCGGCGTGGCTCTGCTTATTCTCTGGAAATATCTATACAATTCGGACATCGGCCTCATAAATCAAACCGTAAGATCAATCGGCGGTGCGCTTTACGCAAACCCTGTAACCGGCGTGCTCACTACCGCCGTTTTGGCCATTATATTTGGATTATTAACGCTGGGGTCAGCCGCTGCCATACTACTTCTGGTTTTTTATATCTGCACCAGGCTCGGCATTCGGCTTCGCGACGGCCTGTATCGAATAATTATGATTGCAACCGGAGCTGGCCTATTCATCGCAATCGGCGCTTTTGGCGGGGCGATTCACTCTGCCATTTTGTCATTTATCTCCACGCCGCCGGACTGGCTCGGCACGGTGCAATGGGCAAAACCCGCTTTGATTGTGATGGGCTTGTGGGGCGGACTGGGCGGCTACAATATGATCCTCTACCTCGCCGCATTGCAGGGCGTGCCGAGTTCATATTACGAAGCTGCGGAGATCGACGGCGCCGGGCCGTGGGCCAAGTTCTGGTCAGTTACCTGGCCTATGATCAGCCCGACTACGTTTTTTATACTGGTTATGAGCATAATAGGCGGTTTTCAGAGCGGGTTTATGACCGCAAACGTGATGACCGGCGGCGGCCCGGCTGGCAGCACCACCACTATAGAATACTACCTCTACCAAACCGCCTTTGAGAAATTTAATATGGGATACGCCTCGACCATAGCGTGGGTGTTGTTCGGCGTGATATTAGTCTTGACTTTAGCGACGTGGAAGCTCGGCGGCAGGGTGGTGAGTTATGAATAGAAAAACCCTGTCAAAACTCGCGTTATATCTGATGTTGAGCCTCGGCGCGGTCACAATGCTGGTTCCGTTTGTGTGGATGGCAGTCACCTCAATCAAGCAGCCCGGCGAGGTCTTCGCTGCCGGTGGAGGTATCAAATGGCTGCCGGAGCTTTTCTTCTGGCGGGATACTATCGTAGATGGGGTAAAATATCGTGCGTGGTGGGGCAACTACCCCGACGCCTGGAACGAGATCAACATCCCAAGATTATATATGTCCAGCATCTTCGTGGCTGTGGTAGGCACTTTCGGACAGGTGCTTACAAGCGCTATGGCAGCTTACGCATTTGCCAGACTGCGCTTCCCCGGTCGCGACAAGCTGTTCTTTGCCTATCTTGCGACTATGATGGTGCCGGGCTCGGTGACGATGATTCCGCTGTTTGTAATCCTCAAAAAGATGCACTGGATTAACTCATATCCGGGTTTAATTGTTCCGGGGTTGTTCAGCGCGTACGGCACTTTTATGCTGCGACAATTCTTTATGGGGCTGCCCACAGAGCTTGAAGACGCCGCCAAAATCGACGGTTCCGGTTACTTCGGCATCTGGACGCGGGTGATTCTGCCATTATCCAAACCAGCCCTCGCCACTCTTACAACATTCACGTTTATGGGGTTTTGGGGCAGCTATATGTGGCCGTTGGTCATCACAGTCACCGAACCATTGCGCACCCTTCCAATCGGATTAAAATATTTCGTTGGTCAACACGCCACCAACTACACCCAGCTTATGGCAGGGTCGATGATCGCCGTTATACCGGTCCTGTTGCTTTTCATATTTAATCAACGTTACTTCGTCGAAGGAATCAAGCTATCCGGAATGGGTGGAAAATAGGAGAGATAAATGAGAAATCTGCGAACCAGTATATTTGTACTTACGCTTCTGTTGGTGACTCTATGCGCGGCTATGGCAGCCAACGCGCCGTTCTTTTTTGTGCACCTCACCGACCCGCAGCTAGGCTTTACCACCAGCAACAAAGACATGGTGGCCGAGATAGAGCACTTCACCAAAGCCGTAGAACATATCAATCGCCTCAAACCTGCGTTTGTGTTAATAACTGGCGATTTGACTAATGCCAAGCGCGACCCGAAGCAAGTCCGCGAGTTCTATCGAATAGCAAGTGAAATTAACCCGGATATCCCGCTTAAACTTTTGCCCGGCAATCACGATGTTGGCAATGCGCCGACAGCGGCAGATATAAAGGGCTACCGAAGGGTATTCGGCAAGGACTACTACGGTTTTTCGTATAACGGCGCGCAGTTTATCGCTATCAACGGTTGCCTGCTCGGCAATGGCGCAGATGAGGCTTATCGCGAAGAGCAACGCAAATGGCTGGTCGAGACGCTGGAGAGTGCCAGGGCATCCAAACCTACCCATATATTTGTATGTATGCACCAGCCATTCTTCTTAAATAAAGCTGATGAACCGGATCGATATCAAAACGTCCCACTCGCCCTGCGCACCGAGTATCTGCATCTTATGAACCGCTACGGGGTGGACTACGCCATCTCAGGTCACTTGCACCATGAACAATCAGCCACCCACGGTGGGATGACGCTTGTTACCAGCGGCGCATTGAGCAAATCAGAGGGCGAGCCGCCGGACGTTGGTTTTCGAATCTGGAAAGTCTACCCCGATCGTGTCGAGCACGAGTTCTACACTCTCGACAAAGTGCCACAGAGCGTGAAATTGTAGGATCATTATGCCTCGTAAAATAGAAACCGGTAAACTTCCGGCGGACATATTGACGCGCCTGCTTTCCCGCACGCGCACGGACCCGCGGGTGATCATCGGCCCGGCTTACGGTGAGGACGCCGCAGCGGTAAGATTCGCCGGCGGTGTTCTGGTCGCGGCAACCGATCCGATCACGTTTGCAACAGACCGGGTCGGCCAATACGCCGTAGACGTAAACGCCAACGATATCGCCGTAATGGGTGGAGTCCCACGGCACTTTCTGGCCACCATACTGCTTCCGCCCGACAGTTCAGAATCCGATGTACAGTCTATCTTCGACGACATCGAACAAGCCTGCCAGGCTATCGACGTAACGCTAATAGGCGGCCACACCGAGATCACATCATCTGTAAACAGCGTCGTTATATCCGGCTGCATGCTCGGAGAGGTCGACGAGAAATCCCTTATAAGCAACAAGGGCGCAAGAGTAGGGGACACGCTGCTGCTCGCAGGGCCAATAGCGGTTGAAGGCACTGCAATTCTTGCTAATGAGCCTATTGATGGGATAAAAACAGAATTGATCGAACGCGCAAAATATTTGCTGGACGATCCTGGCATCGGCGTGTTACGATATGCTCGCATCGCGATGAATAACGGCGGCGTAACCGCTATGCACGATCCAACCGAGGGCGGATTGGCCACTGCAATCAGGGAACTTGCGGGCGCATCGGGAAAAGGGGCTATTATTCAACGCGAGGCCATACCGGTTCTTGAAGAGTGTCGCGTTATATGCGACGCAGTTGGCTTGAACCCGTTGGGCTTAATTGCATCCGGCAGCCTGTTAATTGCAGCCGATTCTGGTCAGGCTGATCAGATGCTGGCTCGATTCAAGGACGCAGGGGTAATTGCGGCTGAAATCGGCACTGTCACCGAACCTGAAGCAGGTATACGCTTTGCCGACGGCGAGGAGGTTCCCGCCTTCGACCGCGACGAAATCGCGCGATATTTCGATTCGTGATTGAGATTGTTATATAAGTAACGCTTATGTATCGGGGCTTGAAAGTTGAGTCCCGATACTTGTCTTAGAATACTGGAGACGCTATTGGGTTATCTGTATCTCTTTCTTTCCACGGCTCTGGTGACGATGTGGGCGCTGTGCTATAAATTGGCCGGCAAATACAAGTGCGAGCTAACCTCGGTAAACACCTGGGTCTACGTCGGAGCGACAGCAGTCTCGATTATCTATTATCAGCAAACCGGAGGCGGTTGGTCCACGCCTGCGGCGGTGCTCGGTTTTGCGACGGGAATCACCTGCTATATATCTACCCTGGCATTTTTCTATCACATTCGCACCGGCGTGCTGGCGGTTTCGTGGACTGTGATCGGATTGGCCGTCGGCTTTCCTGTAGCCGCATCGATCTTCATCTGGGGCGAACACCCCACCGGCAGACAACTAATCGGCCTGGCGCTGATTCCGATTGCGTTTATACTCTGCAATCCCGGTAACGAAAAGAAGAAGGGTGCCCAATGAGCCTGTTTTTGTTGATTGTAGCGTTTCTGCTTACAGGTGTCAGCCAGATTTCCAACCGCGCGCTTGATCCCCTCAACCTGGGTGGTCATATGGGGCTATATAGCATTGGATTTTGGGGAGCCGGGATCGTATGCGGCCTTGTTACGTTTCTCATCGTCAAACACGAGACCCGCAGGCAGGATGCCATTTTAGGAACGGTTATGGGAGTAATTGGCGCTATTGCAATGTTTTTGCTGCTTTTGGCATTGCGAACGGTGCCCGGGATGGTCGCTTTCCCAGTTAGGAGTTGCGGTAACATCGCTCTTACCGCTATAATATCCTACTTTGCCTGGAACGAGCGCTTATCGGCACGCCAATGGCTGGGGATCGCTTGCGGATTGGTGTCTATATATTTGCTCGTTTAGTGGCGTCAAATGGCCTTATGCCGATTGACCATCCGCAGGTCGGTGTGTTATCATTTTACTCACGGAGTGGTGTCCGAGTTGGTCGAAGGAGCAGCACTGGAAATGCTGTAGCGGGGTAACTCGCTCCTGGGTTCGAATCCCAGCCACTCCGCCAGGCCTCTACACATTTGAACACACATCTAATTCACCGGACATTGCGGGCGACCAAGCTGCTCATCTTGGTAATCGCAGCGGTCGTGGTTTTGGCAACGGTTGCGATTCAGTATCGAATTCATCTCGCAAACGAATGGCAAGCGCACGTCAGTTTGCCTCAGGCTGCCCCGCACAAACCCGGCGACCGCATCATAGTTTTCGCCCCGCACTCAGACGATGAGACCCTTGGCTGTGGCGGTATGCTGGCAACCGCTGTCAAAAATGGAGCCGATGTACGGGTAGTTCTAATCACAAACGGCGACGGCTTCAGAATTGCCGCCGGCCGGGCTTATGGCACAATCCGCGTCACTCCACACAAGTGCATTAAATTTGCCTATAAACGGCAGAAAGAGACGCTGAGTGCATTAGGACAACTTGGTGTCGATGCAAATCAGGTCACGTTTCTTGGCTACCCAGACAGAGGTATTTCACAGCTTTGGAATAATTACTGGCTGCGTGATAAGCTATATGTCTCTCACGCAACTCGCGTAGATCATTCCCCTTATGTAAACTCATTTACTCCCAACGCCCCATACTGCGGGGAGAGCCTGCTAAATGATATAGTGAAAATACTAAAAACAGATAAGCCGACTGACATTTACCTGCCGCATCCATGCGATAACCATCCTGACCACTACGCCACATACTGCTTCGTTTCCGCGGCTTTGCAGCAAATCCAGGCGCGGACGCCTAATGAAGTCAAAGTCAAAGTGCATACGTATATCGTGCACAGAGGGGATTGGCCGGTACCGAAGGGGGATCGCAAAAACGAGCCTCTCGCGCCACCGTATGGCCTGGTTCAGACTAATACAAAATGGTACTCTCTTGCGCTTTCCCCAGAGACAGCCGCCCGCAAGCGCAGCGCTATTATGAGCTATTCGACTCAAGTCGACGTCGAACGTAATTTCTTGCTCAGCTTCGCCCGTATCAACGAAATATTCGGTAACAGTCCAGTCAGTCAGATCGTTTCAGTGCCGCATTCGACAATCACTATCGACGGCGAACTCGACGACTGGTTCGGCATTCCGCCTGCTTATCTAGACACGGTCGCCGATTATGTGCTTACGGAACTGAATAAAGGAGGGGATGTTCGCGCGATATATCTGTGCCGGGACGATAAAAAACTCTACGTGAGAATGGACACCGTGCGCCGTCTCTCCAAGCGCCTCACCTACTACATTAACTTCAGAGGTATCTCTACTTCCGACGAAAACGATCGATATTCCCTGGCCATCAGATTAAAATCCCCGACCAAGCCCGAATGTGTGATTTGGGCCACTAAAAACAATGTGTTGGAGATAGCTATCCCCCTCGAAAAACTGAACTTCGACCGTACACTGTTTGTTCAGGTGCAGACAAAGCTTATGGGTGTCGGCGTGGACAACACGGGCTGGCATGAGGTCGAATCAGGTGTCATTAGACACTAAAGCATTACACAGCTTTACACAAAGAAAACGCCGGATCAAGCCAAACGCAGCAATGATCCGGCGTTATCCATAGAAGAATTACTGCGATTTCTTCTCTTCAGTAGGGCTGAGGTTGTCAAGTAATGCCTTCAGCGGTTCGATCAAATCAATCGGCATCGGGAACACAATGGTTGTGTTGCTGCTCGAGCCAATTTCGCGCAGGGTCTGTAGATATCTCAATTGAAGAGCCTGGGGATTCGCGCTTATAACATCCGCTGCATCAGTAAGCTTCTGAGCAGCCTGGAACTCCCCTTCGGCGTTGATGATCTTCGCACGTCGCTCACGCTCAGTTTCGGCCTGATTCGCCATAGCGCGCTTCATCGAGTCCGGCAGGGTGACATCTCTGACCTCAACGGCGGTGACTTTAATACCCCAAGGCTCAGTCACTTCGTCGATTATATTCTGCAGGCTCAAATTGATTTTGTCACGCTCGGATAGAAGCTGGTCGAGTTCAGATTGCCCGATCACGCTTCGCAGGCTCGTTTGCGCCTGCAGAGACGTCGCCCTCACCCAATTCTCTACTTTGGTTACGGCATACTCCGCGTTGACCACCTGGAAGAACACAACTGCGTCTACCATCGCCGAGACATTGTCTTTAGTGATGATCTCCTGCTTAGGCACGTCCATCGTCACCACCCGAGTGTCGATTATCAAAATCTTGTCGACAACCGGCCAGACCAGTCTGATCCCCGGCATTTTGATATGATCGAAGCGGCCAAATCGCAGCAGCACACCCCGTTCCCACTCGCGAATCACCCTCACCGAATTGCCCACCACGATTAAAACGAAAGCGGCAACAACTATGACAACCAGAATACCTTCCATTGTAAACCTCCAGTAACTATTTAGCGGTTTCTTTGTTGGATTGTCCGTCTCTTCTGACGGTCAATTTTAACCCATCCATCGCCACTACAAGCACATCTTCACCTTTGTTAATAGTCCCAGACTCACTTGTGGCGGTCCACAGTGCGCCATCCACAAATATGTGGCCGGATGGGCTCAAGTCAGTTCTCGCCTGTCCGATATGGCCGACAACTCCTTCGCGTCCTGCGATATACGGCCTTCTCAGCGCCCTTAACCCCAGCGCGACAATAAATACGAAGAACCCGCCCGTCAGTATGGCCACCAATCCAAGTATCCACAGCGGGATCATCGGCCCTTGCGGCGAGCTAAAAAGCATCATTAATCCAAAGAACAGGCTGATCACCCCCCCGACGGACAAAATGCCGTGACTAGGCGCATACACATCCGCAATGAATAAAGCAATGGCCAGCGCAATAAAGGCGAAACCGGCTACGTTGATTGGCAGCACGCTGAATGAATATAGCAGCAGGATTACAGAAATCCCCCCTACCACCCCCGGCAGGATCGCTCCTGGGTTGGACAGCTCAAATATTATCCCATAGGTCGCCATCAGCAACAGCAGCAGGGCAATCATCGGGTTGCTCAGATAATGCAGGAAAGTCTGCCAACCACTCATAGGTTTTTCGACCAGCGGCGCCTTTGCCGTATGCAGCACGACGGTAGGGCCGGTGGACATCTTCACTTTCCTGCCATCTAATTTGCGCATGAGGTCTCGATTATTATCTGCCAACAGATCGACTACGTTAAGTTTCACCGCCTCTTCGGCTGTGACATTCGCAGCTTCACGTACGCCTTTTTCAGCCCAGTCCGCGTTTCTGCCGCGTTTTTTTGCGATCCCTCGCACCTCGGAGACGGCGTCATTTACCATTTTGCGCTGCATAGTATTTGACAGTTTCTGTTCGTCGCCGGATGGCCCCATCGCCACCGGAGACAGCGAGCCTATGCGACTATTCGGGGCCATAGCTGCGATATCGGCTGCCATAGCGATATATCCACCCGCCGATGCAGCTCTGGCGTTTTCCGGGGAGACGTAGACGATTATGGGGATATTGGAGGCATAAAACGCCTTGATGATCTCCTCCATAGAGCTCATCAATCCGCCGGGTGTATTCATAGTTATCAGCACAGCCTGCGCGGCCGCGTTTTCTGCGTCTTTGATTCCGTGGGATATATATCCGGCCATAGCGGGGTCGATTTGGCCATCGATCTGCAGCACCCACACAGGCGCGACAGATGCCGCCTGACAACACCCACTCAGCAACCCGGCAATAATCACCACAAGAATCAGAGTACGTTTCATAAATACAACTCCATAAGACGCTGCTCAATGCTTATTCGATATCATGCAACTATAATCCTCTAAACGGCTCGAAAACGCTTTACAAGTCGAAAGCCAGGCATTATAATATTTACTGCACCTGGGCGGTTAGATCAGGGGGAGATCGCTTCGTTGACACCGAAGAGGCCATTGGTTCAAATCCAATACCGCCCACCATTTGTTGAAGTTCCACAGACCACGAAACCCCGGCTTTCACACCGGGGCTTTATATTTTATCAGAGCCGAAAGGTATTTGCGTCGGATTGAACCTTCTACAACTGCGTCTTCGCCGACTCCACTCGAATAAGCATCGCCCCACGCGCCCAGGGAAACTTCTCCTTAACCTTATCGACGAGTTCGCCTTCGGTTATTATCTCAGCGGTGCCTGTAAACAGACACCCTTGTCCAGGGCCATAAGTTCCCATAACCTGACGAGAAGCCGCCAGAACCTGCACCCTGCGATCTTTTTTGATATTAGCTTCGGTAGTCTGCAGATGTCCCACAGGCACCACCAGCGAATTATCACCAATTCCCAGCGCACGAATATAATCCCCCCAAGTCGCCACCAAATGCGGCCCCGCCTCTCCCTGGGTTACGATAGTCACATACTCCGCAACTTCAAGCGTCTGCAAACACGCATTTTCAATCAAAGCCATAATAACAATCTCCTTTTCGGTGTTATATCGTATACCCAGGTTTGGGGTGAGGCAAGCAGGCGGCGGTGAAATTGGATTCATCTGTTCGCGAGTCCACGGCGGTGATTTCGGCATCCAACTCCTTCGCCAGCAGGATTGTGGAGGCGCCAGTACCGCAGCCAATATCCACGATCTTCAGTGGACGCGTTCGGTCGAGACCAGCCAACTTCATTGCCAGTTTCGTTTCAGCGTCCCCGCCCGGCCCTTGCCTTTCACCCGTTTCTCCAGCGGCTATGAACACAGGTTTTGATGGATGCCACCGAACCGGAGGATATGCTATCGTTATGTTGCTCTCTGTGTAATACTCCTGGCCGTAAGGTATCGTGTACTCAACGCACCACGGTGGCGAGAGAGGATACTTGCCCTGTTCAGACGTTATCGCGGGACCACCACCCCATGTGATCCAAGCTCCAGTGCCCATGAGAAACACGCAGTCAACATCAGCTCTAAGCTGTATCAGATACTCCACAACCCGCCGTGATTCCGTCCCGCGGTCGATGTAGTCGCCAAGGAAGATGAGTCTGTCGCCATTAGTCGGAGATATTGTATCAATAAGGGCTTTGAGTTTGTCTATTTCACCGTGAATGTCGCCTATTGCATAAATTCCCAAGATATCCTCCCGTTCTCATTTTGTACGCAGGTATTACAAACGCAAAAATGGACAATGGATCAATCGCTTGCGGCGTGTCTCCACTTCTCTCGACAGATATTGTCGAGGCGATCTTGATGGGCGAAGAGCCGAGTGGACTATCGCTCACGATACTGTCCAGGCAGTTGCCCGTGGAGTGGGGCGAGCAGCGCGCGATTCTTGGATTCGCGTCCTCTGGCTTTGTCAAGAAGACACCCTGACAATCGGGCAAGAGAATGGCTCACGGTCCGGCCACTACACCCCCGTGAGCCACTGATTATCGGCACTTCCGTTGAGTGCCGATCCTATGTGAGTCTGTCGACATCCCCTGTTCCTCGCAGACGATGCCTCTGGCAACGATAGCTTATCCCTTTGTCCATCTCCTGATTTCATAGTCAGCGGTCACCGGGGAAGGCCCTTTGTACTCGATCCGCCTACACCTACTCCGTATATCTTGATTGCTCGCTTGTCCACCAGCACAAAACTCTTGCCATCTGCAGACCACGTTGCTGGAGCGAGCGAGTAATCGCCGTCAGTTCCCTTCTCCATCTGAGGCAATCTGACCCACGGACGCTCATCTTGCCCTTTCTCGTTGCATGTCCTGACCTCAACAGTCTTGGGCTTGCTGTAAGGGTCAAGCTGTGCCCACAAGTAGCCGAGACGACCACTCGAGAGGAACTGCGGCTGTGTCCTGATGATCGTTTCGTTAGTGTCGTAGTCTGGTTTGCTGGCCAACTCGCCTGTCCTGTGCAGTGAACTGAAATCCGGAGATGTTGCCTTGAGAATGAGAATCGACGGCAACTTCGTCCGGCTATCCACTACCTCCTTGGCTACCAAACTCTGTGGTGAGACCGCCACGTTTCGACCACTCGCGGCGAGCGCAATGCCACCTGACTCATAGCGCTTATTCTGCCCAGTTCGAGGATCAAACACTGAGAAATCCGTTACGAGGCGTCTCCCGTCCGGCGTCCAGCCAAAAGGTATGTTCTCGCCAAACTGAAGATTGAGCACCGTGCGCAGTTTCTTCGCGGGCATATCAATGAAGCCAAACCCACGGTAGATAGGTGCGTTCGGAGACATCGGTTCACCTGAAGTCCCGGAATAGGCCAATTCCTGCTCACGAGGGTTCCATGAGATATCGCTCAGACCGTAACCCGGCTTCAGATTATACACCTGCTTACCACTACTTATGGACCAAATATGCAAGCGATCTTCAACCGAGTCCGCATCTACTATGGCAACATAAGAACCGTCGTCGGAGATAGCTACGCGCTTCACTCGTAGCGCATCTGCTGGTAACAAGATAGTTCTGAGCAGATTCAGTGTTGCATAGCTCGAACTATCTGTGCTCTGCTTTGTTGGTGTCTTTCCAGGTTCTGCTTGCTTTACCTGATTGCCGGTCTGGCACCCAATCAATGTAGTAACCCCTACTATGAACAGCGCCCAGACAAGGGGTAATCTGAGATTCATTGTGATCACCTCGATGAGTGTTCCCGGGCGACTCCGGGAACACTCGCGATAGCTCAAAGATTTATGTCGATGTCATCCTCCTGGACGTAGGGATTGGTCTCCGTCCAGTCTATTACCATGCCTCCGAACAAGCCCTTGGCCGGGTAGCTGCCGGACTCCTGCGTTATCCACTCACTCCAGGGCACGCTATAGATGTAACCGTCATACAGTTGCAGTAAGGTCATGCTGGAACAGGAATTGCCCCAGATATGAGACCCCGTGCGGCGCATGATCATCTTGCCGTGTAGAGCCCCTTGGGCAATTGACTCGCAGCGCTTCATCTGGCCGCCTGTTGCAGTTACTATCGGGTACGGATTCGCGAGTATGCTCACGACTTCATTCCACCAAGAATCGTAACCGTCAACCACCAGGTACGTCTGGTCATAGTCTACGAAGTACCGCATGAAGATGCTTGTTCCGGCCATATACTTGATGCCCTTACCGATGTTCAGGAAATACCGTGCAGCATCGTATCGTTTTCCATTCACCGATCCCCACATGTATGGAGACCAATCGCCGTAACTGGTAGTCGGGTTATAGAACACGCCGCCCTCAACATCCGCGTTGACTCCAGTTTCAGCCGGGTCTAGGTGATGCCCAAGATACACATAAGGGGTATCTCGGTTCTCGGCACTCTTGTGAAGAGATATTGCATTGCCATTCGGAAGGTAGAAGCTTCCTTGAGAGCCAACATAGACATTCTCGCTTCCGTAGATGGACTTCACTCTTCTGTATGGGCCATCACTCTGGCCAAGCGTCGTTGGCTCAAGCAACGCCATCTGAGACGTACCTTCAGTCATCCAATCGGCGCTGAGCGGTAGTATATCCCCTCCCGGTGCTTGAAGAAGGTTGGTCCCATCGATAACGCTACCATCTGCTGCCAGGGGTGTTGCGCTGCTTGAGCTGTAGATTCTTCCGTCAGGTCCGCAAACTCGAATCTTTAGTTGATAATCACCATAGGGTATGCCAGTGCGAATCCTGACAGCCTCGGTTATTGCTGCGGGGCTGCAACCGTCCCAGGGTATAGCTCCTGAATATGGGGACGCGATAGCTTCGTCCGATGGTGCGCTTTCGGTTGACCCGACAACTGCCTTCACGGTGAAGAAGTAGTAGAGAGTGTCGCTGAGCCCGGCTCTTGTAAACGAGTACATGTTTGAACCTGTGTATATCGGCTGGGTTACGGGTGCTGCATTAATAGGTGTATCGTAGTCTTCCTCGCCAAAATCGGTGCCCATATATACGTTGTAACCGGTGGCACCGGGTGAAGCTGGCCAGTAGACAGTCACCTTGTCCGAACCTGTAGCGATTGCCGATACGTCTTGTGGCTTAACAGGGGTCATTGGGCTGAAATCGGCAATCGAGGCCAGCCGTAGCGTTCTAACAGTGCTGCTTGCGATGGACGTCAAGCCGGATATGGCATTGATGGCAACATAGTCGTCCGCACTTGGCATATAGCCTATTGCGCCCTCGACTCTGACTCCGGTGTTACCCGATCCATCGTTCAGAGCAGAACCGTCGTCGATGTAATAGTAACCATCCCCTGCAGTAGTGACTTTGCCCCAAGCACGAACGAGTAAGCCAACGTTGTTCAGCCCGGATCCGCCCACAGGGCCAGATGTGTAGGTATTGTAGGTGCCCCCGCCCAGCGCCTTGTTGACCAGACCCACAGGAGAAGGAGGACTCCCAGACGAAACGAACTCTGTATAGTAGGAGTTGATGGCACGTTCACCGTCCACCGTGGTGACATCGCCATCGTGGATTGTCACGACATCTCCGGGGTTCAACGTTAGGGCTGACGTGCTATCAGCAACCCGTATTCCGTTTGCTCTGCTGGGCTCCTCAACATAGAAGTATCCCTGGCCGGGGAAGACACGCGATACCACCTTTTCGACAAGCGGAGGATTACTTGTGTTCTGCTGATAGCTGGGCAGACTGCCTCCCTCCGGCAGCGTCTTGACCCACGCAATGCCCCCTTCTGGTGCAGTCTGCACGCTGCCGATTGTATCGCCATCCGTCCAATTCGGGCCGGAATCGACTTCTATCCAATAGTTGTTGCTGATGTCTTTCTGAATTGTCCCGACAATCTTGTTGATTCTTCCTGTGCCAAGACTGGATGATCCAGTGTAATGGACTGCAATGCTATCAGCCGGGTCATCCTGTCCAAGGGTGAACTGAGTTGACGTTGCCCCGCTGAATGGGTGGCACTGGAGTTCAACCAGATTCCGCTCTGTCGAACTATACTCCGCCTCCGCATCCCCTATAGTTTCGCAGTAAACAGGTGCGGACGCAGAGTCCAGAGCATCAGGCATAGGTGGAAGACTATCAGTATCCATAGCCGATGCCCGTGACGAAGTGGCTAGACTGTCACCTGCTAGCTCAGCGAGGGAACGTTTATCGGCCCACTCAATGCCGAGACCTTTGAGTGGCGGGAAGAGGAACGGTCTTCCCTTCTGGTCACAGTAGATAAGCACATCGTCAGGGGAGACGACCAGAACTCTTTGATTGATAGCACTACCGTTTCTGGAGGTGCCTGAGAAACTGGAAAGCACACCACTAAGGTCGCAGGTCCAGTATGGTGAAACCGGCAAGGGACTTGTTGAGACTACAACGAGACGCGGATGCGCAGGTTGTGGTTCGCAGAACTCCTTTATCGCGAACGACCGTCCGCTTCGACCTGACCTGTAGATTTCTTCACACGCCAGCGTGATCCTGCTCCCATCGGGCTGGCTGAGGAATGTGCCAATATCATCTTGCGATGGCACACTGCCCCACGCGATGCCGGACGCTGAGATCAAAACCATGAGAAGTACGAGCATTACAACTTTGGAATACAGCTTCACAACGATTTCTCCTCTCTGATTCAGTCCAGGGCGGACTGCTGGTTCGCCTGCGACATTGCGGCCCCAGTTGTAGCGCTCGCCACTCCTGCCGTTCTCCGACATCCGATATCGGGTGTGTCTCCCGCCGTTAACTCCAATGTCATATTATAGTGGTTGGCCGCTTTACCCTACCCAATACTGAAGAGTTTCAAACCACCAAAGCTGATCCATTCCGACTGGTAACATCCGCTACTCCAGTCGCGAAATACGCAACCGACCTTGAACTCTCCCAACTTCGTGCTCAGAAATCCTTTGGACTTATATTCAAAAGTCCAAAGGGAACAGAGAAAAAGACGGCAAAGAGAGAAAATGGGGGTACGATGTGTAATTCTGGCAGGGAAGCCAGTCCAAAGAATGGGCTTGTTGGAGTGGGGTCGAGCATCGCCGCCTCACACTAACTTCTCGCCTAAAAACACCAAAAGCCCCAGCCTAAGCCAGGGCTTTCCAACATCCAACTTCTAACTACCAACATCCAACCTGGTGGAGG
>CAZBSI010000011.1:0-93827 GCA_964494345.1 uncultured bacterium | reverse complement strand
CATAATTTTGCTGAAACTCATTTGCACGCTCACACTATACAGTTTTCAAAGAACACACCGCGCCAGGAGAAGAATTAACCCCCAGGCGCGAGGTTAATGATACCAGCCTCATACGACTCTGTCAACTACTTTGCGGAAATATTTTGCAGATTATTTGCCGGCAGGCCGAAACCCGTATATTTTGACATCTCCGCTGGTGAAACAAGGGGTAAACTGGTTTGCAAGCGCCGGACGAATATCGAAGCCCGGATGTTCTGAAACGTAGTAACCGCGCTTTATGGCATTGGCAACAATATCAATCCAACAGTCGTCGGAAACCGTGATATTCGACAGCGTCGCCCAATCCGCGAGTTTGGCGGAGTAGCCCGGGGTCTCGCTCCAGTGGCCGTAGCAGACCTGATCGGCTGTGCAGGCTGGGACAAAGAGAGAAAAAGTCGGTGGAGCAAAAATGGTGTCGTCTGGCCTGGCGTGTTGACGCAAATAGCGCATGGCGGCGATTTGATGATGACTTAAATATGCCGGATAGTGTGTGACGGTTCTGCCCTGGGTGAGCAGAGTCATATCGTTGACAGTGAAATTCACATTAGATATCGCGGTGACGGCGATAATCAAGGCTAGTGTGGCCCGGCTGAGTGTTCGAGGGATTTTTGAGAGCAGCAGGCAAATCGCGTATGCGCACAGGATGCAAAGTGGGATGTGCAACCCCATTACGAGTTTGCGCTGCTGGGCGATGGGGATATAGGGGATCGCGAAGCCGACGACGCTCCAGACTATGGGAAGAGAGACGGCTGAATTGATGGGTTTATCCTTTTTCAGCATCCATACGGCTGCGATGGCCCCGACGAGGCCCAGGCCATAGCCCAGAATAAAGGATGCAAGCGGCGGGGAGCTGATGGGGGTGTTGGCGCGGGCGCGATAGATGGGATCACCTGCATAGACCCAGAATTGATAGACCGTCGATGGAAGCGCGATCAAGGCGGCAAGTGCGCTGAGTTTTACGGTTCTCCATAACTCGATTCGCGACTGCTTTGAAATGAACTGGTATATCAGCAGGCAGAGCCAGATGCAGGCTACTGTTAGGACGTCGTAGGTGTGGACGTTGCCGAGTAGCAGTAGATGAAGCCCGGCATAGGCTGCGTATTTGGCTCTGCCCTCCCGACGGGCAAGTTCCAGCCAGTACAGCGCGCCGACCATAAGCAGCAGGCCCGCGAGGAATAGAGGGTTCAGATAGATTGATAAAAAGGTGATAGCCTCCGGTTGCCAGGTGTCGACAGGGCCTGTCGGGGCTGAAGCGTTTGGAAACATCCACCCGATTCCTGCCGACAGCCCGACCAGTGGAATAAAAATGCGGCGGGAGGATTCATCAGATAAGAACAGTTTTGAGAACTGCCATAAGCATAAGATTAGGGCGATTCCTAATACAATCCTGAACAGATGAAAGATGACGATAAGGGGCAGGTGGCCTATGGCGGCACACCACCCCATCGCAAGAAAGAGCACATTAAATTGTCTGGCGGGCTGTGCTTCGCTGGTAAACAGGTTGCGCTGGAAGAAGTGGCCGTCGGCGGCCTGTCGCATCCAGGATAAGTATACCGCTCCGTCGTCGATGTTGTGGGTGAGGCCGGTGAACGAGTAGCCGGATGGCGTGATGAAGTAACCCCAGATATACGGCAGGCTGGAAAGCAGGACGATTATTATCGCCCACACAAGCACCCATTTGAACTCATTGTGTTTAGATTTGCCTAACATTGTGCTTTATTCTTATACACCCGTCGGTGAAGCAGGCCGGCAATTGTTAGCATCCCCACCCCGATCAACATCAAATATAACCCCAGGCGGAACGATGCAGGTTCATACTGTGGCACAGTCATCTTTTTGCCGGAGAGCTTATAAATGTGAACCCCGTCAATGGTTTTGACCGGGGTAGCCTTTTCGTCCTCTATAGTGTTCTGAGTAAGCGTGTATGTGGCCAAGGAAGCCAGCTCCGGTGTGTATCGTCGCACCAACAGAATGTTACCGTTCTCAGGCGGACTGGGATCGACGCCTTCGATATCGGTGAGTAGTTGCTGGTATCGTTTTGTGAACAACGAATCGTAGCCTTGCACATCGTGAAGCCCATAGACCATAGCCCCATTCGGAGGCAGGATGGCATGTGTCGGGGTGGTGAAAAGGCTCCACTGGGAGTTTATTGGCGCGATTTTTTCCCCGTTTTGGGTGAGCCGCTTCAGCTCATTGGTTAAAGGCGTGTCCGGGTATACTTTGGAGCGCTCACAGGTGGGGTTGAAGTTGATACCGAATACGAACAGGTCGATGACCACGAGAGCGATTGTCAGAACTGCGAATAGACTGCGGGATATTTTCGCCTTGGATCTGAGAAAGAGTAACACAAAAGCAGCCGCGAAGAATCCGGCGAATATGAGGGTGGAATAATTTCCGATTGTATCTGTTGTTTGCAACACGAGGTTAGACGAAAGCGCGTAAAAGACGCAAATTGCAAGACCGACTGCACAAAATACAAACTGCGGAACCGGCATTCTACGCCCAAAGTATGTGACAATTCCTTCTCTCTGCCCCGCAAACCAGTCCGCACCAAATCCCGCAAGGGTCGCGATTCCGAATAGATACAGCAGCAAAATGCGGTTAGGGCCTCCGAGTGCGGATATGCCGGGCACATGGAAGTAGAGAAGTCGGTTTAGAGGAGTGCCGGTGGCGATCAAAACTGCTAGAATAGTAAGGGTGGTAAAGAATGCTACAGGCTTCTTTTTGATCGACCACAGCGCTGTCAAAGCCAGGAACAGCGGCAAAACGCCAGCGTACATACCGTATTCCATATAGTCCGCCGCGCTGCCGACGTGCCCGCTGTCGGGCATTCGGCCCAACAAACTATAGTTGTTTTGGCCTGGGTCCCCATAGTGCCACGGCACAAACGCGGTTATCAAGCGGTATGTGGGCAGGGCGTTGCCTACAAAGGATTGATATCCCGACTCGGTGACCTCACGCACCCTGTGCGAGTGGGCGGCAAGTTGCTGCGAGGGCAGAATCTGAGGCGCGGAGATCATACCAACGATTACTACGCATCCCAACATTGAGACGAAGATTTTGAGAGCAGCCCGGAGATCGCGTTCGGAAACCAGCGATTCGGCTATTTTCCATATCCACCAAAACCCGATTGCTAAAGAGACATAAAGAGCAATTTGCAGGTGTCCAGCAAGAAAGCTCATCGCTAAAGTCACGCCGCTGAGCATTCCCCAGAACAGGGATTTTTGGGTCGCCGCTCTGTGCACCAATAAAAACGCGAGGGGTAACCAGACTGCGACGCTTATGAAGGTTGGTAACTCCAGCCACAGCACCATAAAAGCAGAGAAAGTGAATATAATTGCGGCTAGTATCGAGCCGAATTGCTCGGCTTCAAATTCTCGCATCAGCCAGTACATAAAGACCTGCGCGAGGAATAAATGCAGGGCAGCGAAGATAGTGAACGCGGTGATTGTGTTAAAGATTATGAATATAAAGTTTAACGGATATAGACACGCGGACTGGCCGTTGGCCTGAAATGGTGTGCCTGAGAACTGGTAGGGATTCGACATCGGAAAGCGGCCGGACCGAATCGACTGGGAATATAATACACGCCAGGGGTAAAATTGAGAGATCGCATCCCAGTGCAGCGGATTCCACTGGGGGGCGGGGTTGGGAGCTTCGACGACCGATGACCACGGCTTCATTTGCGCCAGATAATCCCCGGGCAGCAACGCCTTACCCGTGAAGATGGGCTTCCACAGGAAACCGAGCACCAGAGTCGCAAATAATAAGTACGGCAGCCACCGCCGCAGTTTGGGATTGCCCGTTTCAAACACCCCTTTGAACGTCTATCGACCCATTCCCAGCCCGACAAAAGCTACCCCGGTCGCGATTAGCAACAGCCCGATAGTCGCGAACTTCTTCTCTACTCTCTCCTTGAGTACAGCCGCCGACAGGAATACGACGAGAAAATAACTGAGGCTCATCATCGGGTATGCAACGCTTAATCTCACCTTGCCGAGCACCAAAAGCCAGATGAACGTGCTGATCACATACAGGCCGAAACCGATAATGGCGTTAGGGTTTTTGGCTACGTTGAATATGTTGGCCAAAGTTCGACCGATGGAGCCGCCGATTAAAGAGCCGTTGCTGACGCTCTTTTTAATAAATATCTGGCCGATGCTGGCCAGTGTGACGAACGCACATATCAGCCCGAACGAGGTGATTGTGAGATTGCCTTCCACTAGAGTTGATCTCCTGATGATTCTGGCTGCTTGCCGGTCATTCTTCCCAGCCCCAGTCCTATAAATGACACCCCGCCGGATATCAAGACCAACCCCGGTACCGCTTTGCTCCAGGCCACGCTCTCTTTAAGAAGAATGGCGGACAGAACGACGACGAATACATAGCTGATGCTGATCATAGGATAAGCGACACTCAGCCTCACTTTGCTGAGCAACAAAAGCCAGGTGATGGTGCTTATGACATATAGTGCAAGCCCAAGCAGGACGTAAGGCTGCGCCATTGAGCCTAACAGTGAGATTAGTGTGTTGATTAAAGAGGCGGGTTGTGCGGAATCGGTGACCTTAGAGGCAGTCATCCCCACTTTCAGACATATCTGACCGAAGCTGCCAAGCGTAATGCTAAAGAGCAACAGCAGAAATGTTCGCGAAGTCAGGTTGCCTTCCAATGGCTGATACCTCACAGATTAGAATAGGTAAAACGATGAATGCAGAGGCGAACGCACGGCCCACCCCTGCATTACGAATAAATCCGCAGTGGAGTTCCTGCACAACTTGACGATAGCGCCAGTCGACGTCAGGCTATGTTGAGCATTTTTTTAGCCGTATCAACTGCGCTGGCCGCATCCGGAGCATAGCCATCGGCTCCGATCTCATCGGCATAATTCTGCGTCACCGGAGCGCCGCCGATCATAACGGCTACTTTGTCGCGCACACCCTCGGCTTCGAGCGCTTTTATAGTCTCGCTCATAGCCGGCATAGTGGTGGTAAGCAGCGCACTGAGAGCCAAAACGTCTGATCCGCCTTTAACTGCCTCAACAAATGCCTCAGGCTTAACGTCTACACCCAGATCATTTATCTGGAATCCGGCGCCTTCGAGCATCATCGCGACGAGGTTCTTGCCGATATCGTGCAAGTCCCCGCGAACCGTGCCAATGGCGACCTTACCCTTGGGTTCGACGCCACTGCTGGCTAGCTCCGGTCTGAGTAGTTCCATTGCCGCCTTCATAGCACGCGCCGCAATGAGCACTTCCGGGACATAAAACTCGTTGTTTTTGAACCTCACGCCAACAACGCTCATACCGGCAACGAGGCCGTTGTTGAGGATGTCGCTTGCGCTCGTCCCTTCGGCCAACGCCGATTCCGCGAGGGCTTGTGCGTCGGCAGCCTTACCGTCAATGATGGCTTGCGCCAGAGCTTGTAAATCAGCCACTGTTGATCCTCCCTTGAAACGCAACGTATTGCGCCCGTCAGTGAGATGTTAAATACATTTCACTGAAACCGCTAACAAGTATACATACCCGGCGTTTAATAGGCAATAGAATGTAACAATTTGATCTCGATAAGTAATTGCAAACCTATCACGCCGGGAACATCATTCTTTCCATAAGCTCCATATGATAGTCCGACGAGATTGCAAGCTCCAAATGATGCGCGGATTTTGCAAGCTCAACAGCATATTCCATCTCCGCTTCGCTGAGCAGCGCTAGTCTCGCGCCCGCTCCCGCCGCATTGCCGACAGATTGCACGCGGTCTATGGGAATCGACGGGATCAGGCCTATGCGAATGGCGCTTTCTACACGGATGTAGTTGCCAAACGCCCCTGCCAGCAGTATCTCATCAAGGTTATCATCGGAAATACCTGCGGCTTTGATTAGAGTCTGGATGGCCGCGTGTATGGAGCCTTTCGCGAGTTGCAGCTTGCGGATGTCCTGCGACTTTAGCGTAATAGCCTTGCCGTTGCCAGATTCTTCTTTTGTCGCCAAAACGAACTCGACGCCGGAGTCAGTTTGGATGAGCCTCTCGCGCAGGGCATCGGGCAGATTTGGAGACTGGTCGACTGAGAGCATCCTGCCGGTTTCATCAATTATGCCCGCATTTAACATCTGAGCGACTGCATCGACTAATCCGGAGCCGCATAATCCGATCGGTCTGCGGTTCTCGATAGTCGTGATCTCCACGTGTTCGTTGATTTTCACACTGTCGATTGCGCCAGGGCCGCCTCTCATACCGCAGCTTATGCCAGCGCCTTCGAATGCCGGGCCAGCAGCGGCAGAACAGGCGTAGGTCTTACCCTCATGCAGCAGAGCCATTTCGCCATTTGTGCCGATATCGACAGCCAGCCGAGTGCGTCCGTTTTCTTTCCATTCACTCGCAAGCAATACCCCCACGAGGTCCGAGCCGACAAATCCCGCTACGTTTGGCAGCACAATAGCAGGAGCTTGCGGGCTAATCGTCAGGCCGAGTTCTTCTGCGGGCAGGGTTATGTCAGCGCAAACGCTCGGCACATAGGGAGACTGGCCAAGGCTGGTGGTGTCGATTCCCAGAAGAAGATGGGTCATGCAAGTGTTGCCGACGATAGTGGCCTTATGGATATTATCGCAATTAATGCCTGCCGATTCGGCAGCTTCACGAACCACTCTGTTAAGAGCCTCGACGACAACTGAGCGAAGTATCTCCGCCCCACCCTCCTGAGTAGTGGCGAAGCTGATACGCGAGACAAGGTCGTCGCCGTATACCATCTGCGGGTTCATCACCGACGCAACAGCTACATCTTTACCGGTGTTGAGATCCATTAAGTAACCGACGATTGTCGTGCTGCCGAGGTCGTAGGCAATGCCGTAACAGGCGTCTCTCGTGTCGCCTTTTTCAACTGCAACTAGTAAATCATCATATGTCACGGCAGTTACGTGATAATCGGAGTCTCGGAAGATGTGGCTGAGGCGCTTAATGACGTTTAAATTTGGCTTGACGGGTTGATTCTGCGCATTTACAAGGCGTTCGAACTCGGCAGTTTCATCATTCAAACTGGGCGGGGTCATCTCGCAGTAGCTTTTTGTTATGCCACTAACCACTGCGCAGTCACGAAGAGAGGCGGCGCTGAGTATCTTTTGGACTACTGAGCGGCTGGTTTCAGGGACGGTGATGATTGCGTCGGTTGATATCCTGGCCTGGCAGGCCAGACGCGTACCCGCTGCAATTGCCTCTTCTCCGAGACGCTTTCTTTCGGTCTGGGCAGGCTCATTGCAGCCGGAAGCTACGTTCACCCGACATTTCCCGCACGTAGCCACCCCGCCGCAGGGGCTTTCGATTTGGATCCCTGCCGCAGCAGCAGCTTTGGAAACCAGCGTGCCCGCCGGGAGGAAGACGTCGACCGCGTCGGGCAAGAATGTCACTTTAACCAAAATCCGTTGTTCATTGCCTGCCATATAAAACCAATGGAGGGTCTAAAAATAGATCATGTTCTTTTTAGCGACGTCGTTGTCCGGATCAAGGGAGAGGACCAGTTCAAATTCGGCCTTCGCCTCGTCAGACATCCCGAGCATGCAATAGGTGAGGGCAAGATCGTTTCGTGCGCCGAGGTTGAGCGCATCAAGACGCACAGCCGTAAGAAGTGCGTCAATAGCCTCGTCAAACAGCCCGGTAAAGCCAAATATCAGCCCAAGCTGTCTATGCGCTTCGGCGTGTTCGGAGTCGAGTTCGAGGACAGCTCGAAACTCCGCCTCGGCATCCTCATATTGACCATCTTGTTTAAGGGCTAAGCCACGTTCATAATGCTCTTCTATGCCCATACCGGTCACCTCAGCATAGCTACTCTCTCGCCGCTAGCTTGAGTGAAGTATAACAGAAGACGAGAAAATTGGGAATAGCCACAACCAAAGCGCGTGGATTCAATACCGAAGCAGCGTAATGCTGCCTGGTCGGACGACGAAAAAGCAGCTTATTTACTCCGTTTGAAATGACGTCGTCACGCATTGACCTGCAGCAAATATCCCCCTGCCTGCCACTTTATCGACCATCTGTGCTATCATTTGGTCAGCATTTCACGTGAGGTGTGAAGATGACATTGTGTATTGTACTTGTTTTAGTTCTTACTATTTTTTGTTCGGCAGCTTTTGCCGATACCCCGGCTGAAGGTAAGCTGAACACGGGCAAACTTCAGGTATCGTTTGATTGCTCAAAAGAGAAGGCCCTGCTATCGACGATAAGTATGCCTGATGGGCAGAACTTCATTGCCCAGCCGACAGATCTGCTGTGGAGAGTCGTTCTAGTCGCTGATGATGGCAGTCTCAAGGAAATCGCCAGCACGGATGCGGAGTTCGTCAGTGCGAAATCCGGGGCCGACAAACTGGTTTTGACCTGGCGGGCGGATCAGATGGAGGTCGCCGCTTCAATTCGTGCGCCTAAGAACAGTTCGGTGTCGTATTGGTCTTTGAATGTCAAATTACCGAATGACTATAAAATGAGACGCTGTGATTTCCCCATTTTGCCGACCATTTCCAATGAACTCGGCAAGAAATTGGCTGCGCCGATCTGCTGGGGGATAGAGTACAATATGACCCCCGGTATGACATACCACTCTACTTACCCATCATTGACCGCCGCGATGCAATTTCAGGCGTTTTATGGGGACAGAGACGCACTATATCTCGGCACTCACGACTCAAAAGCGAATCACAAAGTTTATTTAACGACCGCATACGAGAACTTCGTTTCGTATGCGTGCGAGAACTGGCCGGGGCAGGCGGAAAAAGGCGGCGGTGAGTATAAACTGCCTTACGAGGCTGCTGTGGGAGTAGTAAACGGCGGTTGGTATGAGGCTGCACAATTATATAGAGAGTGGGCGCTGACCGCTCCGTGGAGCAAAGCCGGCAAAATCTCCGAACGACCTATTCCGCAGTGGCTTAAAGACACGGATATGTGGCTGAGGGTCGAGTTCGGCTATGAGGGCATCGCAGATGTCTGCAAGCAGGCTCGCGAATACTTCGACGTGCCGACATCGCTGCACTGGTATAAATGGCACGAGATTCCGTATGACACGCTGTATCCGGACTACTTCCCCACCCGACCCGGTTTTGCCGAGGGGGTTAAAGAGCTTCAGTCGATGGGATTTCACGTGATGCCGTATATCAATGGCCGAATAGTCGACCCCAACTCCAAGGGTTGGAACGAAGAGGGGTTGTCTAAGGCGGCCGCTCGAAACGAGAACGGCGAGCCGTATACGGAGGTGTATGGTTCGCAGGTGCCCCTGAACGCGATGTGCCCGTATACTGCTGGATGGCAGGATAAGGTCGCTTATCTTACGCACAGATTGACACACGAGTGCGGGGTGAATGGGGTTTATATCGACCAGATCGGCTGTGGTCACGCATATTTGTGCTATGACAAGAATCACGGCCACCCGCTCGGAGGGGGTACTTACTGGGTAGATGGATATCGCAAGCTGCTGGATAAGGCCAGAGCGAAGCTGCCTCGGGATCGGATGTTCACCACTGAGGAGAACATCGAATGCTTCATCGACAAGTTCGACGCGCTGTTGGTGGTAAATACGCCGTGCAACTCGTATTCGAACGTGATTCCTCTGTTCCCGGCAGTTTACTCCGGCAGAGCGATCACATTCGGGTTCCAGTATATTGGCAAAGACGATATCGCTGCGTCCACTCCGTTCAGGGCGAAAATGGCGCGGGAGTTCATATTCGGCGCGCAGATGGGCTGGGTGCTGGCGATACAGTTGATGAAACCGGAAGCGGAGAAAGAACGCGAGTTCGTGCGCAATCTGGCGAGATGCAGGGGTAAGGCGCACAAGTATCTGCTGGAGGGTCGATTGCTGGGTCTGGTGGATGTCAAGGGGGACAACCCCAGAGTGAAGTTCACCGCCGACCACCCATTTGGAGGTGAGTATACTCTGGATTTGCCCAGCGTCTTCGGAAGCGCATGGGAGGCGGAGGACGGTTCGATTGCCGTTGCGCTGTCGAATATGACCGATGAGCCGCACAGGGTGGAGTTCATAACCGCCGGCATGGATAGGCCTGAGAGGGTCACCGTACTTGCGAGAGACGGGGCGGTGGTCGAGGTCAAAGGGCCTAAGAAGTAGGATTACTTCACATACGGAACTCAGTGGCCGGGACTCTGTCCCGGCCTGTCGGACTCCGAAGCTCGGATATCGGACATCGAAAATGGCTGATTCCTCGCTTCGCTCGGAATGACGGAGGTATTGTCGAGTTAGTAATCTACTCCTCTGCGGGCCGAGATGCCGGATTCGAAGGGGTGTTTGATCTGCTGCATTTCGGTGACGTAGTCTGCCAGCTCGATAATCGCCTCCGGCGCCAATCTGCCTGTTAGAACAAGCTCGACGTGTGCGGGCTTCGTCCGAAGCATCTTTATTACACGCGACAAATCTACTAAGTTGTAGTGCATTGCGTTGTTGATCTCGTCGAGGATGACAAGGTCGAAGTGGCCTTCGGAAATGGTGGCTTCTGCAAAGACCAGGGCCTCTTGTGCGGCGGCGCGGCGATGTGGCAGATCATCTTCGGTTATTGAAAGTATGCCAGATGAGGCGAACTGCATCAGAGTAAAGCGATCCGTGTACTTTTGCGCAAATTTGGCCTCGCCGATCTCAGAGTAGCCTTTAATAAACTGCACCACACAGACTCGTCCGCCCCACCCCAGAACCCTCAGCGCCAAACCCAACGCCGCGGTGGTTTTGCCCCGTCCCGAACCCGTGTAGACCGAGATTAAGCCGTATGACAGGAGGTGATCGGTCATTTTAACGCTCTTTGCGCAATCGCCTGGATAGCTCATCGACCTGTGCCGCAAAAGCACGATCCCCGGCTATTTTCTCCTCGATTTTTCTGCACGCGTGCAACACAGTGGAGTGGTCTTTTCCGCCAAACGCCTTGCCTATGGCCGGCAGTGACGATTCGGTGAGTATTCTCATCAAATACATCGCCACCTGTCTCGAGATTACTATCTCTTTACCCCGGCACTTGCCTTTTATATCCGCAGGCTCGATTCCGAAACGATCCGCGACTTCTTCTACGATCTTGCCCGCATCGATGACTGGGGGCGCGTTGTTTACGTAGTATTCCCCGAGGACTTCTTCGGCAAGAGACGGCGTGACCTCGGTTTTCATCAACGAGGCGTAGGCGTGCAGCTTAATCATAGCGCCTTCGAGTTGGCGAATATTCGATGTTATGAGCTGCGCTATGTATAAAATAACCTCATCGGACAAAGCCACAGACCCGCTCCGCGCCTTAGTCTGCAGGATAGCCATTCTCGTCTCAAGGTCCGGAGGGGAAATATCGGCCAGCATACCACACTCGAAACGTGACCTCAGCCTCGTGTCAAGTTCGAGATCCCTCGGCGGCCTGTCGCTGGTGAGGACTATCTGTTTGCCGGTTTCGTATATCTCGTTATATGTATGGAAGAACTCCTCTTCGGTGCGCTCCTTGCCCATCAGGAACTGCACGTCATCGACAAGCCACAAATCGACGTTTCTGTATCTTCGCCGAAACTCCGCCGTGCGATGCTCTCTTAAAGACGTAACATAATGATATGTGAACTGTTCGCCTGAGACGTAGACCACTCGATAATCGGGATGCGTCTGCAGTGCGGAGAGGCCCACCGCATGCATAAGATGGGACTTGCCCAACCCCGCGCCGCCGTATATGAACAGAGGGTTGTAGGTGCTTCCGGGCTGCTCGGCGATAGCGGCCGCACACGCGTGTGCAAGCCTGTTTGTTGGGCCAACAACAAAGTTCTCGAAAGAATACTTTTCATTGAGTGGTTGGAAGACGGCCTCGTCGCTGAGATTCGTCTGCGGTTTCGGCTTCGGAGGCAGCTTATCGGCCATCAGCGGCGGCTCTTCGCGCTCCTGTATCTCTACTTTGAGTTTTATATCAAAACCAAGGTGCTGAGACAGGATTTGCTTGATAGCTTCGGCGTGTTTGTTTTCCAGCCAGTGCTTCGCGAAGTTGCTGTTTGTGCCTAATACAGCGGTATCCCCCTGCATACGGAGCGGGAAAGCTGTTTTGATCCAGCTTTTGAACGACACCTCACCGACCATGTCCTTCAGCGCAGTCATTGCATTAGACCACGCTTCCTGCAGTGCCAGAAAGGCAGCATCCTCACCAAGTTGGAGTTGTTTTTCTGACAATTTTTCCCGACCCACCAGCGAAGTAGTATAATAGGGGACGGCAAGATTATAGCATCCCAACTCTAAGTGATTCAATGGCATTCGGGGTAAAAAAGCCGGGCATTATTACCCACATCTTTTTTGCGATGTATTGTAGAGGGAACGACTGAATATCATTTGACGTATTTGAGAACAGGTAATAATCGAATGCGAACAGAACGTGCTGATCCCGTTACAACTGAGCCCCTACACCGATTGATGTCAGCCATACGCTGGGCGACATTTGCGTATGTATTCCTTGCAGCGTGGCAGATACCCTTCAGTTGGGCTGAGGTGTCCCGGCTGCCGGTGATGATCACCATCGCGGTGATCGCAGCCGCCACATTGTTACTTCAGCGGGCAGCACGTCGTTTGCCGTGGCTGAAAAGACCGATTTTAGTCCTGCTTGGCGATATCGTTATGGTCAGCGCAGTGGTGTATTTCAGCGATGGGATATTGAGCCCGTTTTATCCTCTTTATTATATCGTGGTGATTATCGCGGCGGTTAATTACGGCTTGCGCGGTGCGCTGCTGTGTGCTGTCGCGCTGACGTTGATCTCTCTGCCTATTGATTTGATCGCATCGGCATCTCATAAACACGGCGGCCTCGGCACGGATGCCGTGCGCACCATACCCTATCTCTTCCTGACGGCATTTATCGCCGGGGCGCTGCGGGAGCGCATTCGGGCGCTGGACGACGATGCGCTTCAGTTACACGCTCAACGGGCGGCCAATCAGCGTGAAATGGAGGTGGCGGCCACTATCCAGCGCGCCCAGCTTCCTCCGGAAATCCCAGCGGTCGAACGGCTGCATATTGCCACAACCTATAAACCCGCCAGGGAAGTTGGAGGAGATACGTACGACTTCTATCCGGTCCACAACCGGCAGCCCGGGGTGTTGATTGCGGATGTATCCGGCAAAGGGGTGCCGGCCGCGCTGCTGGTGTCGAGCTGTAAATACGCGGTTCGGGTGAATATGTCCGATGATCTCGCGGCAATGGCGCGCGCAGCCAACGAAAGCATGCTCCCCATCACCACAGATGACATGTTCGTCACCATGCTATATGGCAGATTCGATGTTGAAAAGCGGGAGTTTGCCTATGTAAATGCCGGGCATATGCCGCCGATTGTAGTCCGTCAAAATGGTGAGACGCTCTCTCCCGAGCATTCAGACCCACCATTGGCTGTCCTGACGCATCCGGATTACACGGTGCAGACTCTTCAGTTGCAGCCAGGGGACACCGTAGTGCTGTATACCGACGGCGTGACGGATGCGCTGTCGAACGGCGACGGCATCGGCGCGCTGCGTGATTTCATAGAAAAACTGGCAGGCAGCGATATACGGACCTGGGGAGACGAGCTTATCAGGCAGATCGGCGAACCGCAGCATCTCGACGACCTCACGATGGTCGCGATACAGGTGGATTAGAGAAACGCCCTAGAAGTCGTTTTCTGTGTCCTTATCCTCTTTGGAATCGGGTGTGTCCGACAATTGTGCCCCGGTGTTTTCATCTATCACGCAGGCGGGCTTATCGTGGTATAGCCTGCGAGATTCGTCGTCACTTATCCCGGACATCGTCACCTCAATTTCCCCATCCGCACCGGATATGGAGAGCCTCACAATGTTGCCGTCGACTCGCACATAATCTACCTTGCCTGAGCTGACCGTATAATTGCCGATGTTTGACGCAGTTGCGGCATTAAGGCGTTTGTGAAAGACCAGCTTTAGGCCGCCCGGTTCAGGCTCGATTTTGACTACTTTTGGAGGCTCGGTATACATATACCTGCCGATGGAGTATTCGTAACTGGTAACTTCCTCAAAACCCGCCGCTTTCGCGTTTTTCTCAACTTCGTCGAGCCAGCTCCTGCTGCGTCGCATATCCATAAGAGAGCCTATATCAGTCTGCAGCATCAGCGGCAGACGAGGGGATACTTCTCGAATAGAGTCTATAACAGGCTTATATTTGGCCGGATATTTTGAGGGCAGCGATGACTTGGTCCAATCCGGCCAATGAGTTTGAATCACGTGCATATCCGGCTTGACCCGCTTGACTATCGCGGCTGCGTCGAGACCTTCGGCCTCCCGGAGTTTAGTGATCTGATCGGCGACGTCCAACCCGAGGCTCCAGGTGGCTACCTTTACTTTGGGACACTTCTCGCGAATCCCGTCCTTGCCGTTTACTATCTCGTCGAGAAAACTCACCACACTGACTGCTCGAAACCCGACCCATTTTTCATAAAGAGTCTTATCCGTCTTCCAATAGTGAGGGGATTTTGCATCGGAAAAGTCCGGCAAATCGGTTACATCGGGATACATTTTTTTGAACGCCGCAACGCAGTGGTCGCAAAGGCACCCGTATAGGCCTGACGACGGCCCTGGATACGCGGGAAAGAAAGGTTCGACAAGGTCGACGCCATCGTAGCCGTCCGAATTGAGCGCCTCGACGATTTGTTTGCGCTTCCATTCCCTGTACTCCGGATTGTTACAGCACAGATAAGTGAAGCCGTCGGGGTTGCCGGATTTGCGCAGCTTCATCTGCCACTTGTCCCAACCTTCAGGTAGTCCTCTGGTCGAATATGTCCCGTTCATAAAGGTGAGATACCAGACCCTCACGCTGGCATCTTTGAATGCCTTGACCAGTTTAGGGGCGCCGCTTAGCAGGCGCACATCACGATAGTCGTTGGCCTTAAGCTCCTCGACTATGCTCTCCTCGCTGCGATCTTTATAGTATGAAAACGAGGATTCAACCGTAATGCTTTTGACCGCAAAAGCGGCTGTGGGGCAAGCGAGCGCTAGCAGTATGAGCAGAAATCTGTCGACCACTTTATCCCTCCGTCAGGCGAAGTATACCCAGTATAGCATTTGGAGGTTGGAAATTGGTAGTTGGAGGTTGGGGAAGCGCGAAAAAGGCGAAAGCCAGAAATGTGGTCGAAAAGACTACGATTGGCGCGTCATCCTGCCACTGCGCGCAGGATGACTGTAATGCCGCCATTTTGAAGTCCGGAAGCGGCGGTTCGGTAGATTGACAATCAATTTTGAGCGCGCTTGTTAATTTATATCAAGCCGCTTCTTGTTGATTCTCGTCGAACACGTTGTTTATCAGGTAATCGTGGCCTTCATAGATGGGATCCACTTGCCCCTGCTCCATCAGCCGCATTAAAGCGTCCACCACTGTCGGGTCCAGCGTACGACCCGCGTTTCTGTTCAGCTCACAAAGAAGTTCATCCTGTGGCATACGATCTCTGTATGGTCTGCGAGAACGCATAGCGTCAAACGAATCCGCCACCACTAATATCCGCTGCAGCAGCGGCTGTTCCTGCGGGGGCAAATTGTCGGGATAACCTCTGCCGTCCAATCGCTCGTGATGGTGCAGAATCAGGAACAAAATCTCCTCGCTGAGGCCGAGCGGGCGGCATATCTGCTCGCTGACAGTAGGATGCTGGCGCATCGCTTCCCATTCCTCGGCGGTGAGCTTGCCGGCCTTGCGAAGTATGGCGTCGGGCACCCCGATTTTACCGATATCATGCAGCAAAGATGCGTTACGCAAAGCGTCCATATTCTCAGACGGAACGTCGAGTTGTTCGGCTATCAAACAGGCCACCTGCATAACACGCTCGGAATGGCCGCTGGTGTACTCGTCACGAGCTTCCAAACCCTTTGCGAGGCTCTGAAGAGTGCGCAGGAATGATTTTTGAAGGTCCGTATAAAGCCTCAGGTTTATTATAGCCGCACCTGTAATAGCGGCAAAGATTCGCAGTATATCCGGCGCATCGTCGGCGAAATCCTCACCAGGGTAGCCCCAGACAATCAAGACACCCAAGACCGCGTTTTCCGACTCCGAATTGGCATCAGCCGACTGCCCTAAAAGTGGCACAGCTATCACAGGTCGGTCGTCGTTGGGCGCAGCCTGGTCTTCGGATGCCTTGCCGCCCGTTTTGATTAAAAGCTCGCGCCTGCTGCCCATAACCCAGTTCGCATAGGAACGAAGCTGGCTATCAGAAGGGGCCTCCCCGGCTATGCCGCTGTCCGGAGCAGCGAAAAATGCTTCACATTCCAGCTCATGGCCGTCATTTAACATCAGTAACTCGCCCCCAGCAGTGCCGGTCTCATTGACCGCCGAGCCCAATACGTATAAGGCGAGTTCGTGTGCGCTCTTGAAACTGGTCAGTTTGGCGCCACAATCCAGAATAGCCTGGAGATACGACCCTCGATCGTGCGCAAGTTCCTCTCTACTTTTGACATTCGCCACATAAAGGGCGACGAAAAAGCCACTAAGAATGACGCCGCTGCGCACCGCCAACACAGAAGCCAGCGATGATCCGCCCGGGATATGAGCAAAACTGGGAATAGTGGCTGCCACGTTGGCGCACATTACCCCTGCCCCAACCAAACTGAGCCTGCGGGCATCAGAAGAAGTGAAACCAAAACTAACCAATACAAACCAATACAGCAAATAGACAAGCGAACTTGGGCCACTGGCCATCACCGCAAGGCTGATCACCACCGTATCCAACGCCCTTACCGCGATCGAACACTTCCTGCCCCATTGCACAAAACGATCAGGATCTGATAAGCAGTATACCAGGATGCCGTTATATGCACCGACAAGGGTGATAGCGGCCAGCAAATAGGCGCGAGGCATTGCGTCGGAGACCGTCACAAGCCCCAGAATGATTACCAGCCATCTTAATGATGCTATTAGCCGTTCGGCACGTCTTCTCTTATCCATAGTCCCCCGTCTATTATTCGGTTGATTTGCTCCACTGCATTAGAGTCCGGGCAACTTTAATCTTCGCATTACGTCCAGATTAAGCCTGGTGTCGCGGTTTAGGTCCATTCGGCCATTGCTTATGACATCGTCTGCGGATATGCTTCCCACAACGGTCGTGTTGCCATTTATGCGTATAGTGCCGTTGCCGTTGGGTCTGTGAGCATAGAGTATCGCAGTGATATTCGAAGCGCCTGGTTCCAGTATGATATCTCTGGTTGTGACCAGAGCGAGAAATGAGCTGGTGTTATGAGGAGTAAGGCTGCTTTTGACGGTGATGTTGCCTGTGCAAACGATAGTCAACGCTCCGCGATATTTGCTGGAACTTATGTTTATTGTCGCGTTGCCAATGACGTATATGATGACATCTCCGTCGCGGTCCAGCCCCGTGAATAATACATCATAGTTGTAATAATAGGATGCGTTGGATAAATAATAGGAATAAGCGATGTTTGGAAACGTTATCTGCGGACTGTTGCTGTTGCGCGGGGAAACAGACCCGTAAGCCACTATGTAGCCGGCGCTCCATATCCCCGTGTTGATATTATTGGAAAAAGAGAAAAGATTTGCGTCACTATTAGTGCGAAAACCGCGCTCGTTGTTTGTGCTGGTAAACTGATTGGTGGATGAGATACTGGTATTCTCACACCAGGTGTAGTTATATGGCAGCAAACCGAGCGTGACGCGCTTGATGGTTACCTGGCTGGCACCGCACTTGCCGGTACTGGTTATGAGCATAGTCGATTGGTCGCGATTGCCATCGTCTATGGCCTGCACCGTGAAAGAGCCTCGTTCCAGATTCACCTCGGCCGAATAAGGAAGTGATTTGCCTTGATAGTGGACTTGATAGTACGCATAATTGACACCCGCCTCAGCCAGGTAAACCTCCAGTTGTTTTTTGCTGCGGGAATCTTCGGCCAGGAAATAGGTATTGCTCGCCCGCAGCATCGCTAATGCAAGCACACATCCGACCAGCAAAGTGACCAATGCCAGCATATATGCCGCGCCTTTATTATTGTTTACAGGCTTAGTAAGCATTTTGTAGGCAGACGGCTTTCTGCCGGCGGAATGACGCCTGCTCGGCGCCGGCTTTATACTGAGAAGTGGCAACGATGGTAACAAGCGGGCGTTCCGAGGTTATCACGGTAAATTGCAGCGACGATATAGGGGACACCCTGCCCCTGGGCTGATTATAATACAGACTCCAATCAGTATCAGGCACGATTCCGGCTGGGTATGTGCCCCAATTCATAGCTGCAGACCACAATATATCGCCTCGGCGGTTGTAATTGCCGGTGGCATCCGACAGGTAAAAGACTATCCAATTGCCGCTTTGATACTGAACCTTTCCGCTGTTCCAGACCGGAACATATATCCCGTTTGCGCTGTTGGCGGGCAGGTTCACAGCGATTGCATCACCTGGATCAAACCTTTGCAGCACAATCGCCCCCGTCGCCTGGGACAATATTTCAGACAGGCGCGAACAGGCCATCGAGGTGGCGGAAAGAGCCGTTCCCTGACCATCCTGCCTCTCCCATTCCCCTGCCACAGAAAGATATATCCCGCACAAACTGGTGAGGACGAGCGCTAATACCGCGCTGACGACCAGCAGCTCGATGAGTGTGAAGCCGAGTTGCGTTCTATTTGCGGACGATAAGCGTCTCATATCGCAGTGTTCGAGTTCCATTAGCCTCAGGCCAACTTACTTTTACCGCAGCCTTGAGCAGGTTTGCCTCACTGATGGTTGGGTAACGATTGACAGCAACAGTGATCATGTTGCCAGCCGGCAGTGATGAATCTGTCCTGGGAAAAGACATAGAGCTTATGTCGTCGAAAGGCGCCGCCTTAATTTGCTCCATAATGCTCTCAGCCACGCAGCGGCCGGCGGCCAATCCTGTCGCTCGCTGTTGAGTCGATCTTGCGGCCGAGTTTGCTGAGAGTATGGCGAGCATGGCGATGGACAAAAGAAGAACGGCGGCCAACACTTCAACCAAAGTGAAGCCGCCATCCTCATATTTTTTGCGCCTGAACGGAGTCATACTACCACGTGTTGTATGCTGTTCCGTCCAGCCCGTTTCCAGAGGCACTGCTGGTAACCTTGCCGGTTGCAGCAGTATAAGTGAAGTCGTTGCCGCTGATCGGGTCTGCAGGCAGCGATTCCAGATACGGGCCGTGCCAGTCGCTGGCGGCGACCACGTTGCCGTCCTTGTCTTTGACTTTGGCTTTGTCAGTTTCGACAAGGTCTTCAAGGCTGTTGGGGTATTTCCCGATATCGGCCTGGAATGTGGCAACGGCGTTGCGCACCAATTTGAGATCGGTCTTCAGGGAGGCCTCTTTACTCCTGGCGCTGGAGTCCATAAACTTGGGCAGCACGATTGCCGCCAGAACTGCGAGCACTACAATGACTACCAACAGTTCGACCAGCGTAAAGCCTTTTCGTCGATCCCTGATTTTGGATAAAATATGCATTTCCTCATCCCTTTCCCGTCTTAGGTTGTATAAGGGCCTTATATAAACAGCCCGAATTACCAGGTGTTATATAAACTGCCGTCCATAGCAGAACCGCTAGCGCTGCTGGTGACTTTTCCGGTGTTCTTGGCATAGGTGAAAGCCTGGCCGGATACGGGGTCTGTGATGACTGAATCCAGGTATGGGCCGTGCCAGTCCCCTGCGGTCACAACAGCTCCATCCTTGTCTTTTACCTTGCTGACGTCAGATTCTGCCAGATCAGCCAGACTATTCGGGTATTTGCCGATATCCGCCTGAAACAGACTGATGGCGGTGCGAACCAGCTTAAGGTCGCTTTTCAGCGCGGATTCCTTGCTTCTGACGCTGGAGTCCATAAACTTGGGCAGCACAATTGCAGCCAGTACCGCAAGAACTACTATCACAACCAGCAATTCGACAAGTGTGAAGCCTGTTTTGGGTCTTTTGTTTACCTCGGAATTGTAGAATAATTTCATTGAACGAAACCTCCCGTTCATTGTGGGCCCAGGGCTACTTGACCCCACCGACCAACGAATAGATCGGCACAATAACCGACATCGCTATGAAGCCGACAATCACACCTAACACAACAATCATAATTGGTTCGATTATTGATGTCAGCGACTTTACTTTCGCCTCGGTTTCTCTGTCGAACAAGGCGCAAACGTATTCCAGCATCGTCGGCAATTCGCCCGTTTTTTCTCCGCTGGATACCATCTGGAGCACCAGCGGCGGAAAGATGTTTGCAGACCTGAGTGATTGCGAAGTAGCGTTTCCTTCGGCCACATCGTCACATGCTTTCAACAACGCATCTTTCACTATTTCATTATTGGCCGCAGCTCCGGCAATCTCTAGTGTTCTTATCATAGGTACGCCACTTCCTAACAAAGTGGACATACACGCCAGCACACGGCTCAGGACTACTTTGCTGACCACATCGCCAACAAGTGGCAATTTCAACACGACGGCGTCGAAACGGCGTCGGCCGGATGGAGTGGCTAAATATTTGCGAATAAGATAGAAAAGCGCAATCCCTCCGCCTACGAATAAATACCAGTAGGTGGTGGTGACGTTTGAGATGTTAATCAACAGTTGGGTAGTCCACGGCACCTTTGCGCCCATTTTGTCGAAGAGCTTAGTGAAGCGCGGCAGAATAAACGTAACCATTACCAGCACCGTGGCGACGGATATGCAGACCACAACGATCGGATAGGCGAGCGCACCTTTGATCTTGCGCACGATTTCGGCGCCCTTTTCCATGTGATCAGCCAATTTCTCCAACGATTCCGCCAGATTGCCCCCCGTCTCCGCCACTCGCGCCATCTCCACCGCCAGTCGGGGGAATATGTTGGGGTGTTTTTCAAAAGATTCGCTTAGAGCTGCTCCGTGGCTGACATTAAGGGTGATATCTTCGATCACCTGTGCGAAGAGCGGTGATTTCGCCTGTTCGGAAAGCCCAGTTAGACCCTCAACGAGAGGAACGCCGGCGCGAATCAGTATGCTAAGCTGCCGAATTGTGCTGGCGATTTCCTCGGAAGTCGGCTTCTTTCCGCGCAATTTGGCGGAAGACGCAACCTGCTGGGGGCCGAGTTCGCGTATTTGTATGACGTGTTCGCCTCGCAGACGCAGCATGGCCCTGGCCTGCGACTCTGAGACCGCATCAATGCGATCGTTTTTTGCCGTCCCGGATGGGGTTAGAGCTTTATAATTAAATACTGGCATCGTTATTCAATGGTGACCTCGATAGGTGGCGACCTCCGAATCGCCGGGACAGAAGCCCGATTACCTGGACCAGGAAGATCGCCACCGGAAAAAGCAGATTTCTCACTGCGCTCGAGATGTCAATCTTCGGGTGAAAATGTGCCTTGTTTTCCGGATTTGCTTCTTTCGGGTTTTCGCGTTTTCCCTTCCTCACTCAGTGGTGACCCTGATCACTTCTTCGAGAGTCGTAAACCCGGACTGCACTTTTTTCACGGCGTCTTCTCTTAAAGTACACATGCCGTGTTCGACGGCGATCTGTCGAATAGTGGTAGCCGAGCTTCTTGAGATGATGGCCGAGCGCACCTCGTCGTCCATCTTCAGCAATTCATAGATCCCGGTGCGTCCTTTGTAGCCGGTCCTGCCGCATTGCTCACAACCGACGCCCTTCATAGAACCCTGCATATCGGCAGAGGTGATGTTGAGATTGAGTTTTTGAAGGATGTCGTCATCCGGAACAAATGGTTCCGCACATCTTGGGCAGACCGTGCGCACGAGCCTCTGGGATAGCACACCGATTATCGAAGAAGCCACTAAAAACGGCTCGACGTTCATATCTATAAGTCTTGCGGCGGTGCTCGATGAATCGTTGGCGTGCAGGGTGCTCAAGACAAGGTGTCCGGTCAGCGCCGCTTCTACGGCGACCTCGGCGGTCTCAGAGTCTCGAATCTCGCCGACCAGTATGACATCCGGGTCCTGGCGGACTAAGGTTCTTAATCCTGATGCGAATGTAAGCCCTGCTTTGCGATTGACATTGCCCTGAATGACCCCCGCAAGCTGGTATTCGACAGGGTCCTCAATAGTGACTATGTTGCGCTCGACGGTGTTGATCATATTCAGGGCGGCATATAGAGAAGTCGTCTTTCCGGCGCCGGTCGGGCCGCAGGTCAGGATCATCCCGTAAGGCGAGCCTGTCATCTGTGCAAAAGTCTCGGCGACCTCCGGCTGCAAGCCCAACCGATCCAAAGTGACCTTAGCGGCGCTCTTCTCCAGCACCCTGATGACGATATTTTCGCCGTGTATTGCGGGATATGTAGAGATACGGAAATCGTATTCCTGAGGTCGGGCAATTAGAGTAATTCGGCCGTCCTGCGGAGTTCTGCGTTCGGCGACGTCCATACCTCCCATGACTTTTATACGGGAGATCACCGGGGCCTGCAGATCCTTAGGCACGGACATTACCTCGTGCAGTATGCCGTCCACCCTCAGTCTTACTCGCACTCGACCGGCCTCGGGCTCGATGTGAATATCGCTTGCCCGTTCGGCTATGGCGCGGGCGATCAGAGCGTTTACGAGTCGAACCACCGGCGCGCCGCCGGCCAGGTCTTTAAGGTCGGCCACATTGCTTTCAGGTTCTTCCGGCTCATCTTCACGGATTTTAACCTCTGCGTCGGCATCTTTGATTGCCTCTACGATGATGTCGCTAATATCTCCGGCCGCGCCGAAGCAGTTGAAGATGGCTTCCAGAATTTCCTCTTCGAGTGCGATCATCGGCAGCGGTTCGAGCCCAGTGACCCTGGCGATTTCGTCAATGGCCTGCACGTCGAGAGGGTTGACCATAGCCACTTTAAGCAGATCCCCGGATCGTCCGACGGGTATTGCTTTGTGGCGCAGCGCGATGGCGTGAGGTATCAGCCGTGCGATCTCGTGATCCAGTGGTGTATCCGTGAACTCCGCAAACTGTATTCCGTGACGAATTCCGACGCATCGCACGCGGTCGCGCTCGGTTATCATCCCCTTGCGCACGAGGAACTCGCCGATATCCTCCCCGACGTCGGAACGCAAAGCCAGCGCGGCGTCGAGTTGATTGGTCGTGAGGATTCCCTCATCTACGAATACCGATGTCAATGACGCATCAACTGCCACTTTCGCCTCGCTGTCTCAAGGTGTCGCCGGGAGCGATGATCTTCGGAGTCAGGAAAATAACAATCTCAGTGCGAATCTTGGATTGCTTGTTATGCCTGAAGAAACCGCCGATGATGGGCAAATCCCCCAGCAGCGGTATCTTTTCTGCGTTTTTAAGCTCTTCATCCTTTATCAACCCGCCGATAGCCAGCGTGGAGCCGCTCTTTACTGCGACCGTCGTCCGAGCTTCGCGGGTGCTGATCTGCGGGTAATCTCCCGCTTGAGTCTTTAGGTACGACGTCACCAGGCTGACCTGCGGGTAGAGCGTGAGCACGACCTCATCGTCCTCAGTCACCCTTGGCGCGATTTGCAGATATATCCCGACCCTCTCCTCTTCCTTGTCATACATCGGGGTGCCAAACTGGGTGTAGCCGACGAGTTTTGGGAAAAGAATCCTGTCGCCGATCAGTATGTCCGCATAGCCGCCGTCGATAACTGATATATTCGGCTGTGCGAGCAGATGTGCGTTGCCGTTGGCTGCCAGTGCGGTCAAGGCGCCGGTGATAGTGTTGGGCTCTTTGTTGAAACGGCCAAATCTTATGCCGCTTGGGGCGCTCTCCGAAAGAACGATCTCGTTCCACGACCAGTTTATGCCGAGGTCTTTGGACTGAGATGAGCCGATTTCGGTGATAGAAACCTCAATTGCGATCTGTGCGCTGGGCTTGTCGAGATCGCCTAATAGAACCTTTGCCCTGGCGATGTCGGCGGCCTGGCCGTATAAGACAACCGTAGAAGCGCTGTCGCTGCCCTGGGTGGTCGACGCGGAGGTGGTGTTGGAACTGGCGCTCGCACCTGTCGCCTCACTAGCGCTGCTGAGAGGAGCCTGCAGCGTCGGCGTGACTACCGATGGGCCAGTTGCTGCTTTGCAGTCCGGAAACATGTCATTAAGCAGTGCGACCAGATCGTTGGCCTTGACGTGACGACATCTCCAGACAAGTGATTCATATACAGGCACGGGCGGCGGGGGCACGATTTCGACTTTTGGAGTCTTGTCGGGCATAGATATCACATAAGTCGAATCCTGCTTCTTCCATTCAAAGCCGTGTACCTGGGCGAGGTTATTCAATAGCTCGTCAAGCGGCATTCCTTTGAGGTGAGCCGTAATTATGCCTGTGACGTCCGGGCCGATTACGATGTTGGCTGCAGACTGCCTGGCGAGCGCCTCCAGGACATATCTTATCTCCCCGCCGCTGGCATCGACGTCATATAGCCCAGGTGCGGCAGTGACAGTGCACGCCAGGCTTGATATGAGCATTAGCAGAAAGACCGCCCCCGGAAAAAGCAGATTTCTCGCTGCGCTCGAAATGACATTCTGAGGGAAAAGCAGATTTCTTGTTGCGTTCAGAATGACAATGTGCATACCATTGCGACCTACGCATTTATTTTTAGTCCGGCCTTTTGACAACAACAATGTCCACCCCATTCTTCAAAACAGCCTGATCCCTGTCGATTTTCTGGACCGTATATCCGCCGTCTACGACATCTCCAACTTCTATCACAGTTGTATTTGCGCCGCCCTTGCGGATCACCGCGCTGATTCCATCAGAGCCTGCAACGGTGGCCAGAAGCGCGAACTCCGGCTCAGCAGGTTTTTGTGCATTTGTCGCTTCGACATCGCTTGCATCTTCGTTATTGGGAGCCATCACGACAGCCGATGACGGAAGTTTGCCTATCGGCATTGCATCCAGCCGAAACCCTGTCGCGGTGGATTTTGTGCCCTGATTTTGCGCCATCACGCCTGTGTTTTCTGTTGCTGCATTGGAAGCCGTGCGAAAGGCGTCGGGTTTGCGGAACGGATTGTGCGACAGACTAAACGCAGGCGCAACGGTTACCGATCCTGATCCTGCCTGTGCGGCCACTGCGGGTTGCTCCGTCCCCGCTACTGCCGACGCACTTTTAGGACTGAGGCGCACGATTGTAACAGCTATAGCCCCTGCCAATATGATCAGAAGGACCACGACTGCCGGTGTCGAGTTTTTGGATGCGCTTTTAGCCGTCATTAGCCAGATTTGACCTTTCTCTCGTATACGGTCAACATAAGATCAAAACGAACCTCGTCCGGGCTACCTGACGTCTCCGATTGGAAAGCGAATGATTCCAATTTGACGGGCATGCCCGGGTTTCGGAATTGATTCAGCAGTCTTAGTACCCGAAAATAATCTCCCCTGCCCTCCACACGAACCTTGACTGCGTCCCAGGCGCCTATTTTTATGTCGTCTACGCTGATATCGTTGGAGGTCGGAACGCCCTGCGGGGTAACCGAATCGACATTGACTCTTTGATCGGCAGCCCATCGAGATACCTGAAGAGCGAACACATCGACTCCGCCGTTGTGCAGCGGCATTCTGGGAGCATCTTTCTGCTGGAGGCTTGCCGCCGTCCTGGAGAGCGCGACAGCGTCTTTTTGAGCTACGTTGAGCATTTTTTGCGATTTCCAGACCTGACGAACGGATGATATCGTCTTTGCCCCCAGGTATCCCGACACAGCCAACGCCAGAACCAGAACTGCGATTTGAGCGTACTTCGCGCGCTGCACATTGTCAGCGCAGTATACTTTTGGCGCGGTAACCATCAGATCACTCCTCTAACTTGCGCTGCCTTCACCTGAGATCCAGGACGCTGAGCCTGCGAATCGGGAGTCTCTTCGACTCCAGCAGGTTGACCAAGCGTGATCGTCAAGAGAAAACCAACGCTGATGGCGCCATTCACAGACTCGCTTTTGACGGACTCCAGTCGCACATCGCCGAACTGGGGGCGAGTTTTGAGCGTCGAGATAAGTTGCGTGATGCCATCAAGAGAATACGCCCTCCCAACGATCGCGATTTTAGATTCCTTATCGGAGTTTTGCACCGATTCCAGCCAGACATCCGAAGGCACAGAACCCAACGCGGATTCTAATACTCCCAGCCATCGCTTACTGTCTGCGGCGAGTTGACTCTGCCATTTTTTCTCCGTGACCCTGGTGTTTATTATGCTCATGTCTTTTTTTGCACGCAGGTATCGATTCTGTGCGACGATGAGCTTGGATTTGGTCTCCTGCACCTGTCCTGCGAACATAGACTTACAAATACCGCAGCCGGCTGCGACAAGCACGGTCAAGACGACCATCACAGCCATGCTGGTCAGGTATTTGTTTATCTGCGCCTGGCAGTAGTTTCTCTCCAGTATTCTCGCTTCGGCTAAATTGAACGGTCTCAAATCATTATCCAATCTGACTTACGCAGCGGCCGAATGTTCGCTGACTTCGCTCCAATGATCTGCGAGAGCCAAACCTACGGCGGTGGTATATTGAGCGGCCGTATCGGCCACATCTGCGACGCCTTTTCCCTCTGCCGCCACCGATAGCCCGGCAAACGGGTTTACTATTCCTGCGATCTCCAGACCCTGCCGCTCAAGACAACTGTCGATTCCCCTGAGCAACGCCCCTCCCCCGCTGAGAGTGGCTGCGCCGGTCATACCGAGATAGCTGCCTTCGGCAAATTGACTGCGAAAATATTTGAACGATCTGTCCATCTCCCGCGCCAACCGGCTTACCACAGATTCACACGGCACACATACCTGTTCTCCGGCGTAGGAAGCTATCAGTTCCCCTTCGGCTGTGAGCCGGCAGCCTGGCGCTAATTTGATCTTCTCAGCCTCGGACCTGTTGATCTGCAGCATCTCCGAAACACAAGTGGTAAAATCGTTGCCGCCAACCGGCACAGTCCTTGCGAATTCCAGATTGCGGGCTCTGCTCACTGTGATTAATGTGCTGTTGGCTCCTATCTGGCAATGCGCTTGAGGCTGGCCGCTCCAGAGTTGGCTGACAGCGTGTTTTTGAACGCCGTATATCCGCGTGGTGGCGGCGGATTCTATGTCGACGGCCAGGACATCAAGGCCGGCAGCTTCTACGGTATTGAGGAGTTGTTCGACTGCAGAAGCAGAAGCCGCGACCAGCATAGTCAGATGGACGTTTTGGCCATTGGCGCTTCTCGAAGAAAGCACCCTGTAGTCGACTATTGCGTCGGAGGCGGGAAATGGCGCTCCTCTGGCGGCGGCTGTCCTGGCTGTATTTGCCAGTTCTTCTTCATCCTGAGCTTCCAGGTTAAGCCATTTAGCGTATATGGCTGACGATGGGAGAGCTACCAGGACCCGTTTGGATCGAAACCCAGCGGTATTCCACAGGCTCCTGATTGCCTGTAAAATACTGACGTGGCTGTTTCGGTCGTCTGGGATGGTGACGGAACTGGCCGAGTGGATGACGATTTCGGAGCCGCGCTGCACTATCTCGACACCCGTAACCGAGTGCGTGCCGATATCCAGCCCAACCCTGTTAGTGAATGGTTTTTCTAATTGCTTGCCAAACATTCTGTGATCACCAGGCCATCATTTATTGCAGGCCATCTTTAATATCGGCAGAATGTGGCTTATAACTTAGCAGTAGTGTAAGGAGTAGTTAAAGCAGGGTCGGATAGTTCACACAGCAGAACGAAACGGCATATATGCTGATATAGCCTATAAGGGTCGCGCTTCCGACCAGGCGGGCGAATGCGGCGCTGCGACGACGCCTGTACCATTCCATAACCCCGACAAAAGCTGCCAGCGTGGCGAGTTTGACGCCGATAAACAACCCGATGCCTCCGTGCAGCACTGCCGCCATCACCGGGTTGACCTCAATCGCCTGCCCCGTCTTGAGCCAGTACAAAGTGCTCAGCAGATCGGCAACTCCGACCAATACCAGCATGACGTTTGCAGGCAAAATATAAGACTTCGACATCATATCCTCCGGATAAGCAGGCTTGTATTCAAGATAACATGCAAACCGCCGGCCGCGCTACTGCAATTTCTACCTGGTTGTCTATCGATAAAAAAACCCCCCCGACCATAATGATCGTGGGGTGGCGGAAATCTTATTGTGCCGCACAACTAAGAGGAAAAGGATCATTCTTTCGTCTTGCGAAGAATTGACCCTGAACCGGATTTGGCAGAATTATAATACCCGTTGAGCCAGAAGCTAAACAAATCTACCATTTGGTATGATTTGGCAGGCAAGGATTGATTGTGGCTGTTCGCACAGAAAGTCATTGGATTGATGAATCGTCCCCATAAAATTGCAGTCGCCGAATACACGGGAAGGCCAGGATGAAGTAAAATGGCGGGGCGCGGGCCCCGCCATTCAAGCGGTTAACAGGGCAAGGAGGCTATTGTTCGCTCTCCTGTACCTCAATTTTGACTTTATGTTCCGGGGTTATCTCGGCCTTGGGCATATGCACCATTAGAATTCCGTTTTTGTAAGAAGCCTTCACTTCTTCGGGTTTGACCTCCGCCGGCAGTGAATAACAGACATTAAACGAACCGTAGGTCTGCTGCCTTACGTGATAGGTCTCTCCGGGTTTCTGCTCTTCGGACTTGCGCTCGCCGCTAACCGTGATGCGGTCTGACGTAACGTTGATGTCGATATCATCTTTTGAAAGACCTGGCACCGCAGCTTTCAATGTAAGCTCGTTCTCGGTCTCGGTAAGATCGACATCAGGCATTATTTCCTGACGCAACTCCGGCATCATCCAGCGTCGTGACCTCATCATCGACGGCGGCAATGTGAGGAAATCCCGAAACATTCTTTCCATTGCTCGGAACGTATCCCACGGCTCAAAGGATTCCAGTTCCGAACGCTCTTTTCTGGCCAGCGTTTTCTCCTGTGGCATAAGACCACCTCCGTAAGTGAAATCCTTTATATTTTTACCCTGCACCATAGCTCAATAAACGACCGGGCAGGCTGCGCCGGGAAGCTCAAGTAATGAGATATTCCGACCCAGGCTTGAAATCGACTTTTGAGACATCTTCATACTCTCTCTCGAGGGCACGGATTATGGCACCCCAGCCTCCTTCGACCGAGATATTTCTCCACTGCAGAGTAAACTTATCGCGATGGGTGGAGTCTACAGCGGCCAATTCCCGATACAGACCGAGCGCCCTTGCGGTGTGCTCTGCTGCCTCTGCATTCTCGCTGCGAGCGTGGGATAACGCTGCCCGTAGTCTCTCAACATAAAACTCGCCAAGCCTCCCCATACAAAACGCGTCCCGTGCGAGGCTGGGGAGTTCCTTTTCGCCTGAGGCGCTTCTCATACCTTTTTCCGCTGCTGAAACAGCGAGATGGGAGAGGTCGCTCAATTCCTCGATCAACTCTTCCGGGCCGTAGGTATTCTCCGGCGCGCCGCGATGTATGTATTCTCCGAGATAAACGACCGGATCTCCAGTGATCTCCTGCCACCAGTCGCGGCCTGAGTACTCCGTTATATCCTCCGGCCGCAGGATATCGGCTATGCTTATCAAATGTGGGCCGTCTGTGCCGTCAATTGAACAATATTGCGGGCGGATCGCACGGGAGCGATCTCCGGCGAAGTATAAAGAGAGTATTTCAAGAATCCGCGAAGCGGCCTCGAAACCGATGACCAGCCTGGGATTGCGAGTAAGCCACTTCGGCGAACCCAGCTTCTTGAGCTTTTCGATACTTCTGCCGCCCCAAACGCTATACCACACCAGATCGCGCTGCCATTGATATTTAAAGTATGTATCCGACACCAACGGCCACTGGGTCGGTGACAGCGGCTTCAGCGCAAGTCCTTCGCAACCAGCGTGTTCGAGATTGGCAAGCGCCCCACCAACCGTGTCGAATGAAAAGCTCGTCCACGGCTCAAAATTAGCGATTTCAAACTCGGCAATGACATTGTCCGCCTCTACCTCGTCTATCCATCCGGTGAACTGCTCATCGGGGTTCTCGTCAACGAGGTGATCGTGAGTATATTTGACAAGATAGCCGATCTTTCGATTGCCCCGGCGGGTTATTTCGATGATCTCATCTGAACTCTCGTCGGATTGCAGATACAAAGAGGCATCCGGCCTGACCGCATCCAGCACATCCACTATCCCCCGCTGCGCCAAATCCATAGTCGATTCGCTATTGAGTCCGCCTATTATCAAGCCCCGCAGCACCGGGTAGTCATCCAGCAAAGCGCGCATGCATTCCCGGATAAAGTCGAGGTCAGATTGGCTGGCGTTGAAGGCGAGGTAAGGCGCTATGTCGTAGTCCAGGGCAGCCTCCAATATCCAATGATACATCTGTCGATAATCCACAGCGGATGCATCATCGAAGACCTTCGCGTCGGGATATGCCGATGCGTCGATCATAGTAGCGAATGGATTTTCATTAAAGAAGAAAAGGCAGTTGAAGCCGCAGCCGTGCATAGTGCGAAACATCTTCTGCCATACGCTTTTATCGAAGAACCACTTGTCGTCTCGTCCATCCGTCGCCGGTGCGAGGCTCCAGAAAGCTCTATGCATGAAATATTCCTCAATTATTTTCATTTGATTAAGAAGCAGTAGACGCTTATAGCTTTACCCACGCACCTCCTTCGTGACATAGCGTTATGGCGGCAGGAAGAATGCAGGTGATGGGAGAAGGGTTACTTGAATGGATCAACGTGAGGAGTCTGAAAAATGGCGAAGTTGAAGATTGGTGTTCTTGTTTCGATGGGGCACGAAATTGAGACGGAGATTAAAAAGGTGCGAAATCTTGGGCTGGGAAGCTGCCAGCTCTCGACATGGGATCCCGAAAGCTATACCGATGAAAACGCGGCCCGGGTTAAGAAGGCATGCGTGGATTATGACGTGGAGATATCGGCGCTTTGGACCGGCACACCGGGCAAACATGCCTGGAACTTCACAGAAGGCCCGACTACCATCGGCCTGGTGCCTGTTGAGATGAGGCAGATGCGCGTTGATGCGCTGCTTAAAGGGGCTGAGTTCGCCTCGAAGCTGGGGGTACCGGATACCATCACCCACGCGGGTTTTATACCGGAAAACCCGACCGACCCGCTGTATGAGGGGACCATTGAGGCGCTGCGTACAGTTGCGATGCGAAATAAAGAGCTCGGTCTGCATTTTTGTTTCGAAACCGGCCAGGAAACCCCAATTACCCTGCTGCGGGCGATCACTGACATAGGCACAGGAAATCTGGGCATAAACCTGGATCCCGCCAACTTGTTGATGTATGGCAAGGCGAACCCGGTTGATGCGCTGGATATTATCGGACCTTATGTGCGAGGAGTGCACGCCAAGGATGGAGAATATCCCACCGAACCCAGCAAGCTCGGTGTAGAGAAGCCGATGGGAGAAGGGCGAGTGAACTTCCCGGTTTTAGTGCCGAAGCTCAAGTCGTTTGGTTATGCGGGGGCGCTGACCATAGAGCGAGAGATCAGCGGAGACCAGCAGATTGCGGATATCAAGAAGGCGATCGCTATTCTTGAGCCGCTGTGCTAAGTTGGAGGCTTGGAGGAGATAACAATCATTCCGCGTAGTCGCGGAATCCACGGCGAGGATAAGCGGGACGTGATCCTGCGACTGCGCGCAGGATGACATATATTGGGGGCGCAGGGTAACATAATTATTGGCGAATTATGACGTAGTATGGGAGCGCCGGATTTCTGAGTTCCAGACAACCAAAATGCAGGGGTCGGTTTCTATCCCCGCCCGAAGTGCACAGGTGAAAGGGTTGGTCGAGACGGAGATCGGCCACTACGGTTTGGAAGTTAGTAGTTAGAAGTTGGAGGTTGGATTTGGTTACGAGGTGGCGATTGGGAAATCGCCACCTATCGTACTACTGCAATTCGTAGATTGGCATCTATCTACGTTTATTCCTTGCCTTCGATGGCCTTCTTCATTCTCTCGTGGTATGCGCCGAGATCCTCCCATTCGCTGATGTGGGTCATGCCTCTGCTTCTGCACATCGCAACAAAGTCATCGAGTTTTTTGAGATACTCCGCTTCCTTGCCCTTGACTTGCTTGTTCATAATCGGCTGCATCAGTTTCACATACTGGATAGGGATGCGGTCGTGCTTGACTCTGTCCAGAGTCTCATCGGACTCCGCAGCCGCCTCGGCTTTGTCGAAAAGCTCGTCGGATGCGGCTATGACCTCCGGGGTCAAAAACGGCTCTGTCGGGGTGGCCCAAATCTTCATATGGATATGATCCCTGGTCACCTTGTTCAGAAGAAGCTGCACATATTCATAGATATACTTGCCGCTCTTGCCGTAGTAGTCGTCGCAAAACTCACGCATTACCTCATTGCCGTCGATGTCCGGGTCCCAGGTGATCTTGGATAGCAGATATGAGCGCAGATACGCCATCTCCCCGCCGCCGCCCGGAGGATAAGAACCCTCCCAGAATATCCCCTTGACACCCTGCCGCTTATACAGCTTCGCAGTGTCCATCAACTGCCAAAAATCGGGGAACGGGTTCAGATAATGCGCGAAGCTGGTGTTGTAGTGCCAGATGTAAAGCTGATCGGTGATCTTGCCCCACTCGAGCAGGTTGTCGATGAATGCCTTGTTCTCATTGGTGCCGCAGGTTTCATAAGGATGCGACTCGCAGCAGAAGATAGGGCACAATCGGGCGCGAACGTTGGGGTGCAGCTTAGTGATCTTCGGCGGCTTCTCTGTCCACTGGTAGGCCAGAGTGTCGATCAGCTTGTCCGGATAGACTTTAGAGGTCTCCTCTGCAATAGCGTTGACAAATCGGAGCATCAAACCCGACGGGCTGCCCTCCTCCTCGTCGATTGCCTTGCAATTCGGGCACTGGCAGTTGTTATACCAGTCGTTTTGAGAGACAGAATATATCCTGGCCTCGGGGTGGTCGTGCATCCAACCCATTACGGTCTCTGTCGCGATCTTCACCACTTCCGGGTTCGACATGCATAACTGCGTGTGATCTTTAGTGCGCTTGCCTTCAATCATCGAGAAATATTCCGGATGACTGTCCCAATACTTTTCAAGAGGCACCAGTTGGTTAAAGCTGTGCACAAACGGATAGTAGGCGATATTTCCTCCCCGCTTGCGGTCGATTTTGGCCATGAAGCTGTTGCCGCGATTTCGGGCGGCGTAGTTCGGGGTCATTGCCTCTCGAATATATACGTCACGGTATTCAAAGACCGGCTTCTGGGTTATATCGAGGTCGCTGATGGTTATGTCTTTTGTCTTGGGGACCTTGTTTACAGTGTCTGTTAGAAATCTGCATCCAAGCCTCTCCAGAAACTCATAAGCGCCGTACATCGTGCCGCGAAGCCTGCCGCCAGCGATGATGATGCGGTCGCCCACGGTTTTAATAGTAAAGCCCTCTTCGCCGAGGTCGGCGAAATTGACATTCACTCCCAGCGACTGCAGAGCTTTGGAATCTCCTAACAGGATCGCCTTTTGAGGCACTTGGCCGTTGTCTTCAGCATACTTTAGAACTGCGCCGGACATCTCTCCGATGAACAATTTTAGCTCGCTTGCTGCGAAATGTTCTGATGGTGATGCGTCTTTAGCCAGCACGATGCTGTAATCGGACCGGCCATTTTGTACCAGGTTCATATCTGCTCCTCCCTGATTGCCAATAAGCGCGACCAATGCGGCCGCGACGAATAGGTGCATTCGCATAACAGACTCCTTTCATAACCTCAGCAACGCCTGCATTATACAACATCGAATGGCAAATGGAAGGGCTAAAGGGGGCGGATAAAGTGGAAAATGGCGCACCCGGGGCGATTCGAACGCCCGACTTCTTGCTCCGGAGGCAAGCGCTCTATCCACTGAGCTACGGGTGCGTGCTTAGTTATTATATCACAGATTGGCTGTTGTGACGCAGAACCGTACCAGGCTAAGTGAATTCCCGGTATGCTATGATCGTCGCTCAACAATATGCATAATATTTTTTGGCCCTGGAGCTTGACATGTCGGCTGAGGTATGGAACAATATGAACGACCGTTCAGTCTGTAAGAATGGAGGTTGCGAGAAATGACTGATTCGATTGACAATCAATTGACTGACCAGCCCCACGTGAGGCTGAGAATTATGAACGCAGCAGGGCAGTTATTTGCGGATAGGGGATTTGACGCCACTTCCATTAGCGATATTACCGAAGCTGCCGGCGTAGGGAGGGCGCTGATATATTACTATTTCAAAGACAAACGAGCGCTTCACGATTCGATCCTGCGAGACGGCGGCCAGTGCATCATCGACGTTGCTCAGGCGGCCTATGCACACGAAGATACTGCACTCGGCAGAATTCGACGCTTTACGACACTATTTCGACAACTGCACGCAAACCGACCCAATATTGGTCGTATTGCAATGCGCGCTGAACTTGAGGGCAACCTGTCGTCGGATATCGACATCCGGAAGCCTTTCGACGAAGTAACATCGCTATTGAAGACAATCGTTGAAGAGGGTATCGCAAAGGGTGAACTCCGCAGTATGGACGCAGACAGGGCTGTGCATATCATAATGGGGATCGTGCATTCGCTGGTGATGATGCATATCCGGAGAGAGTCGGATATGGAAACGGATAGAGACGCGGATGGAGATATAGATCTCGCTATGGACATCATGGCGACAGGGGTTGCCGCTTCATAGCGAAACTATCGAGTTTACGAACTTAATAACCCGGCCGAGTGTATTTTGGCGGCAGGCGTTTCTGTCGGCAAAAATGTTGACTGAATGTTCGGTATACTAGCTGGATTGTATTAGGGAGGTTGATGTGGCGAATCCAGGAACAAGCCTACAATGTTGTATTATCGCGCTATTGATGATATTTGCCGTTTGCCCGTTCGTCAGTGCGGATCAAGCCGAGACGCCTGCTGCACTTGATCTGGGCGAATGCATATCCGTAGCGCTCGCGCAAAACACCGACGTACTGATTGCGGAAAACAACGTGCTCGCGGCCAAAAGCCGCTCAGCCAGCGCAATGAGCAGTTACTTTCCTCAGCTTTCACTGCAAAACAACGCGTTCGTTTGGGGATCCGATAGCGTTCTCGAACGAACAACCACGGGCACCGCACTTACAGTAAACCAGAGCGTGTGGGACGGCGGTCTGCGCGAAGCCAACACACAGCGTGCTCGCCATGAAGTGACTCAAAGCACCGCTGGGCTGTCACGAACTCAGCAGACGATCATATTCAATGTAAGCAATGCTTACTACGAACTGCTTCGAGCAAAGCGTCTTGCCTCGGTTGCGCAGACAAATGTAACGTACAACGAAAGCCTGCGAGATCAGGTACGGGCGCGTGCCAAAGAAGGTGAAGCCGCGAGGATTGACGTTCTTCCCATCGAAGCCCAACTTGCCGGCGCGCGGGTCAGTCTACTCTCTGCGCAGAGCAAAGTGCGGTCATCGGCCATCCAACTGCAAAGTGTGATGGGGTTGGAGACCCGGCAGGGATTCGATATCCGGGATGTTTCTGACGAACCGAAAATAGAGATCGGCTCTCTGGAAGATTATCTGGAGACCGGGTTAAAATCTCGTCCGGATGTGCTGCAATCCAAAGCTGCCGCAGATGCGTCTCGGAGTTCCGTGAGGTCAGCGCGGATCAATCTCTACCCTCGACCGGTAATCTCGGCGAACTATCAACGCCAGGTATCGGGCGGGTTCTCCAGCAGCGGTACGCAGATGGTGGGTGGCGTAGTCTTCGACATCTTCAATGGCGGCGCAAATCGCGCAGCATATAAGGAAGCCAAGGTCAATCAGTCCAACGCTAAACTACAAGAACAGCAGGTAGGCAGGGACATACAATCACAAGTGGAAGATGCTTATCTGAACTTAACGACTACCAAGCAGAGAATGGAAGCAAGCGTCGCCAGCCTGGAAGCCGCAAACGTCAATTATCAGGCTCAACAGGAAAGGTATTCGCTTGGACTGGGCACCACGCTGGATCTACTTAACGCCGAAGTGCAAGCTATAACTGCGCAGAGTGATAATGTTCAGGCCCTATATGACTATCATATCGCCGTCGCTCAAATGGAATATGTTGTCGGTCAGGGAGGTGTAAAATGAGAGGAAAAAAGATCACAAAAAAACCTTTGATCGTAGCTGTGGCGATATTACTGGTCGCCGGTTTCTTCGTATTCAGGGCAAGACAGGCGCCTCCCCCGCCGAATCTTCAGACCGACACCGTGAAATACGGCACAGTGGTGGCAAGCGTATCAGGCAGCGGGGTCCTGGAGCCACTGACCACGGTGGATGTAAGGTCCAATGTCGGCGGACAGATTGTGGAACTGACCGTAGACGAAGGCGATAAAGTTGTGGCTGGCCAATTGATAGCCAAGATTGATCCATCCGACTCCATATCAGCCCTTGAACAAGCAAAAGCCGATTATGTAAGCAGCAGCGCAAAAGTCGCTCAATCAAAGCAGGCGTTGAGTATGCAGCAGCTTCAGACAGAGGCGAGTATCGCAGGAGCGAACCAGTCGGTGGAAGCGAGCAGGCAGCGTTTCGAGCAGGCTGAGGAAGAAGCAGTGGTCCAACCCAAGCTGACGTCCGAAGCCATAGCCCAAGCTAAGAGCGCCCTGGAATCAGCGGAGGCGAACCTGCTTCAGACAGAATCGGCTTTGGCTCCTCAGAAAATGGCCACAGCCAAAGCCGGCTACGATCAGGCAAAAGCCACATACGACGAGGCCTCCCGATCCCTTAAGCGCAACCAGGCGCTTCTCGAAAAGGGCTTTGTGTCACAAAGCCAGGCAGATTCAATCGAAGCCGGGTATGCCACCGCAAAGGCTCAACTGGACAGTGCGAAGAAAAAATACGACACAACCAAAGATGAGTCGGAACAGGACTTAAGAAACGCCCGCTCAAAGGTAACGCAGGCCAAGTCCGCACTCGCAGCGACTGAGGCTAACCGCGTCCAGGACACCGTCAAGAAAAAGGAGCTTGCTGCCGCTCAGGCAACTTTGCGACAAGCAATAGCATCGCTTGCCACCGCTCGGGCTTCGGCGTATCAGGACAAGATGAAAGCCGAGGACATACAGCAGGCTCGCGCTCAACTCGAGAGATCACGAGCCGCTGTCAAGGACGCCACCACCCAACTCGGATACACAACGATAGTTGCCCCTCGATCAGGAGTTGTGGTCAAGAAATATGCGGAAATTGGTTCCATCGTCACCGGAGGACGCCAGGCAATCGGCGGAAGCGGCGGGGCCGGAATCACCATTGTCGAGATAGCCGATACAAGCCGTATGCAGGTTGTGGTGGATGTGGACGAAATGGATGTCGGCAAGATCCGAATAGGTCAGAAAGTGAATGTCAGAGTCGATGCCTGTCCGGACGAACTATTCGCGGCTAGAGTCACTAAAATAGCTCCTAAAGCGGAGGTTAATCAGAACGTAACAACGGTGCCTGTTACGGTTGAATTGGCTCAGACGGATTCGCGCCTGAAACCTCAGATGAACGCGACGTGTGACTTTGTAATCGAGAGCAAAGACAATGTGCTGTATGTAGCAGTTGAAGCGATCGTCGAGACCGATTCCGGCACGGAAGTCACAGTGATGGATCAAGGCAAGCCCACTATCCGCAAGGTGGAGATAGGGCTTACCGGCGACGATTACTGTGAAGTTGTCCAAGGTCTTAGAGATGGCGAGACAGTCGTTATACCGGAGGAAGAATCGACAACTAAGACTTCAAGAGGTGGCCCGCCACCACCGATGTAAGGAGGCCGAAAATGATCAAAGTTACTGATTTGCATAAAACATATCTGATGGGGGACGTTCCGGTTCGAGCTCTTAAGGGTGTCTCTCTTGAGGTGAACAAAGGAGAGTTCGCCGCCATCATGGGGCCATCCGGTTCTGGTAAGTCCACATTTATGAACATTGTGGGGTGTCTTGACAAACCTACTGAAGGTTCGTACATTCTGGACAATCAGGAGGTGGCGGGTATGGACGACGATCAGCTTGCGGAAGTAAGGAACCGCAGAATCGGCTTTGTTTTTCAGACGTTTAATCTGATACCGAGACGACCCGCGCTGCGACAGGTTATGCTGCCGTTGTTATACAACCCCGATGTAATAGACGCCGAAACGCGAGCCAGAGCGGCATTGGAGCGTGTGGGACTGGCAGATCGAATGAGTCACAAACCCAACGAGCTATCGGGAGGGCAGCAGCAGAGGGTGGCTATAGCCCGCGCATTGGTTACCGACCCTGTGATCATACTCGGCGATGAACCGACCGGTAACCTCGACACTCGCACCAGCGAGGAGATCATGGTTATATTCCAGCAGCTTCATCGAGAAGGCAAGACCGTTGTCATAGTCACTCATGAGGAGGATATTGCCCGACATGCTCAGCGGGTGATAAGGTTCAGAGATGGCCACATCGTCAATGATCAGCGCGTCGATGAGCCAATAGACGCTATACCTGTTTTGGCAAGCCTGCCTGTGGAGGAGGAGCAATGAACATTCGTGAGAGTATGGCGGTGGCATTGGAGAGTCTGTCTGCAAACAGGATGCGTGCGGCGCTCACTATGCTCGGCATAATAATCGGAGTATCGGCAGTCATTACAATGCTGGCTCTCGCCGGAGGCGCAAGCGGACGTATGTTGCAGCAGGTCCAGCAGATGGGCACCAATGTGCTTACGGTGATGAGCGGACAGAGCCGAAGCAGAGCCGTTCAAGGCGGAATGGGGAGCATGCAGACACTTACCCTTAAAGATTCCGACGCCATAGTCGGGAAGTGTTCGGCTGTGGTCAAGACGGCTCCGGAAGTGCAGTCCGGGGCGCAAGTCAAATTCAAGAACAAGAACACCAATACAACAATAATGGGCACCACGCCCGATTACCCTGGCATTCGGAACTATAAAGTGGCAAATGGCAGGTTCTTCAGCTCCAGAGACGTAAAATCTGCAAGAAAGGTTGCTGTAATTGGTCCTACTACTGCCAAGAACATATTCGGCAGGCTGTCTCCGGTCGGCAAAAGGATCAGTATCAAAGGTATCCAGTTTGAGGTTATCGGCTTGTTGGCCGTCAAAGGCGCCGGCGGTTTTGGTGACCCGGACGATCAGGTTATGGTCCCTATCACCACTGCAATGCGAAGGCTTTTCGGACTGCAACATATACGCTCGATAAACGCCCAGGCTGTCTCAATGGATCATATGGATCGCGCAACAAATCAGATATCTAATCTTCTCCGAAAGCGCCACCGAATTACTCCGGGCAACGATGACGACTTCGTGGTCCGCACCCAAGCTGAGATTATGGAGATGGCCAACGAGATGTCCAGGACAATGTCGCTATTGCTGGGAGGCATTGCAAGCGTATCTCTTTTGGTCGGCGGCATAGGGGTTATGAATATAATGCTGGTTTCAGTAACAGAGCGGACTCGAGAGATCGGAATCCGCAAGGCGTTAGGAGCGCGCAGTCGTGACATTCGCGGACAATTCACGGTGGAGGCGCTTATGCTTTCGATGACAGGCGGAACAGTAGGGATACTGCTGGGTATGATCGCATCGTTTTCGATCGGCAAGTTAACTGGTATGAATACAACGGTCTCTCTATGGTCGGTAGTTCTTGGCTTCGGGTTTTCTACCATGGTCGGCGTCTTCTTCGGCTATTACCCTGCCCGCCTGGCATCTCAATTGGATCCTATAGAATCATTGCGTTATGAATAGACACCCAGGCGGCAGCGCAATGTTTCATTTAACGTATTGAAAAGAGTGATTCATACCAAAAATCGTGACCCGGCATGCCTCGGCGGCAGCGGCGGTCGCGTTTGATGGCAGCAAAAGGGATTTCAATCGGCGCCTTTCATCCAGAACCCCTCCTGTCACGGGATCGACGCAGACAACTGCGCCATCGACTATCCGTGTGCTGAGTTCGCCGCATGCGTATGGATTGCCGCGGAGATGAGGGGCGTCGAGTAGTCCAAGAGAGATCGCTTTTGCAATCACCCTGGGGCTGCTGTACGGGTCTTCGTCGCCTTCGCGCAACTCAGATATGGCCTTCAACAGCACCTCGGTCTCAGCCAACAGTTCCTGCTTGCGATCCGCAACCCTGGCACTGGAGATGAGGTTTCTCATACTGTCGTGGCAGTTTCTGAGCACACCATTGACGATCTCGCAGCTTTCTATGACCTCGTCGGCAGTGGCGGCGTGGTCGCCCTCGCAGAATCCGACTACATGAATGATATGTGGAGATACAGAAAGCGCCAGAGTAGTCGAGGCGGCCAGTTGACCTTTTGCTCTGGAAAGATGAGGCGACAGATGAAGCAGTCCCGCTCGCACCTGCCTTAATGAGAAGAAATCCGGCCCGTGCAGACTCTCGACTATCGAAATCTGCGCCTGTATTTTGGCGATATCCATCTCCGGGGATATGCCTGCCGGGGTATTGAACATATACTGCGACACATAGCGACTGACGCCCATCGAACGAGCGTTGTATGCCGCCAGCCAGCTCATTACTACGGAAGTCACATCGTGCGAATCACGCAGCGCCCAATGGTGTGGCTCGTTGACCTCCACGGGAATACCCCGAACCGCATGCCACTTCATAGCGGCCTGGTTTTCAGCGATAGCCTGCTCCGGGGTGCGGTCGGAGCGACCATCAAGGGCGCTATACCAACACAGCGGAATCGCAGCCCAGGCGTTTGAGATGGTCCTCTGGGACATCTCCGCCCAGTCGAGAAGGTCATGAGTGCCGCTATATATTCTAAGCAGTGGATAGTTGCCCTTGCGGCTGGCCTCATAAATAGCTTTCAGGTCGTCTTCGGAACGTATCGGCGCCCCACCCGCTCCGTCGAGAGCCGGGTCCATTTTATGCGGCTTGAAGAAAGATTCCTGCGCGTTTTGATCCGGCGCGACCGAGATTACATCCAATACTCCCGAATCAGCGATTTTGCCGACGCCCTCTATCATCTCGTCCATAGTAGACGGGCCGTAGTGGTGGCGCAGCAGCGGGTATGGATGTTTGGAGTTGAGGCGGAAGATCAGGTCGTTGCCGCAATCCTCCGGTTTGGACTCGCGCTTCTCGCCTCGCAGATACGCCCAAACTTCATCCGGATTCTCCAAACCATTGAAAGACTGTTCGAACCAGCCGAGTTTGTCTGCGACTTCGCACATTGGCGGGGTGCCGCCAAACATGAATCTTTTATCTGTCAAATTGTGAGATATGAGAGCATCGTGCAAGTTGTTGAGCAGCCTTTCGCCGACCTCAGGGGTTAGGCGATAACTAACGCCGACAATCTCAGGTTCATAGGTCTCTATTGCATCGACAAACTTATCTATTGGGACAGCCGCTCCCAAAAATACGGTTTTGTAACCGAGTTGTTCGGCTATATTCAGAAACGCCGCCACCCCGGCTACGTGTACGCAATTTCCGAGCGCCCCTGCTACTATAGTCCTTGCCATATCGAATCCTCCTTAGCCACAGGCTGGCCAGCAGCTTCCGCCTCGCCTTCGAGGATAAACCGCCTGATCTCTTTGAGACTCTTTCCCGCTAGTCCGAGAGTCTCGGCAGTCCTGCCCTGAGCGCGATAGTCCACCCCGTGCAGCACTGAGCCCAGCAGAATAATAGAGTCGATGCTCGGTGTCGGCACGTCGACCAACTGCCCCAGCGATGAGATAGGGACCAGGCTCATAGGGATATCCTCTGAAATGTACCTGTGAAAAACGGTCTTGGGCGCTTTGATTCCATCGTAACCCCTGTTGGCCCGCATCGCCTCGTGCAACGTGCGGCCTGCGGCGTCATAGGCGATATATAGCCACTCCCTGGCGGTCATTGCCCTGAACCCAAGAGCTCCGGCCACCGCCACTCGCTCCCTGTCCATAGACTCCAGAATCATAGCGACGGCGGGGGTGATTCCCTCTGTATAATAATCGAAGTCCCCATTTGTGCTCTCTATTCGCGCTGCATTGAGCACGGTGACGGCTGGGTGGAAGATGGCGCCGATATTGTCGAGGCTGGTCTTCATCACGTTATCGCCCGGCACAAACTGCGGAAACGCCACACGAAGGGCTTTGACTACCTCCGGCGTGCGATAGGCGGGCAGCGCGGCGACCGGGATGCTGTTTTTTATACGGAAAATCTTGGTCTGCGCCGGGTTCATCGAACGGCTGGCGTACAGGAATGTCTGCGCCTCCGCGACGACTATATCCGCCCGGCATCCACTATCGCGAATGGTTTTCAAGACCTCTAAAGCTCCGCCGGTTCGGCCAGGGTTTAACACAATTAGCTGCCCATCTACGAGGTGTGGGGCGATTTGCTCGGCGATGAACCTGTGTGCAGTGGCCGGAACGACGACCATAAGGACTTTTCTTCCTGCGATGGCTTCGGCAGGATCGGTGGTAACTACGTCGATATTGGCAAACCCGCGAGGGAGAGTCTCTAATACTTCTGATTGTATGTCTACGCCGCCTGCGGATCGTATGGCGATGAGCCTCTGTTCGCCGCGGTTGTAAAGCGATACATCGAAGCCCATCAGCGACAGGTGGCCAGCCATAGCCGTGCCTCCGTGCCCTGCGCCCAGAACCGCGAATTTGGTCACATCTGTGGTTTGGTTCATGCTTCTCCTCCCTGTGTGATGTGTCTTTGAAAAAAGAGCCGAGAGGAGCGGACAGGGCATGCGCAGCGGCATATCAAGTAGTGGTTCTTCCTGCCGCGCCTGCGAGGTTAGCTGGCGGGCTAGGGTCGGAAGTGACCCCTCTCCTTTGGTGGAGATTAGCCCCAAAGATGCTGGTTCCCCCGCTCCCGCAAGCCTGCGGGATTCGGCGTTTTATTTATTAAATAAGCATTAAGTCTGCTTTATATACTACGAACTATGTCTCTGTGAGGTTCCAATTATGGCGGATAATCTCAGGATTTGCAAGCAGGGAAGCGATGCTCAACACGACGGAGAAGGGAAAACGCGAAAACGCGAAATGGGCGAAAGCCGCGAAATAATACATAGTTGGGGTTATTGGAATCGGACTTCGAACGTCTGACTTCGGACATCGGAAAAGCAGATTTCTCGCTGCGCTCGAAATGACAGGGGTGGGCGATCGAAATGGCAGGAGGGATGCTCAACACGACGGGGAAGGGAAAACGCGAAAACGCGAAATGGGCGAAAGCCGCGAAATAATACATAGTTGGGGTTATTGGAATCGGACTTCGAACGTCTGACTTCGGACATCGGAAAAGCAGATTTCTCGCTGCGCTCGAAATGACAGGGGTGGGCGATCGAAATGGCAGGAGGGATGCTCAACACGACGGGGAAGGGAAAACGCGAAAACGCGAAATGGGCGAAAGCCGCGAAATAATACATAGTTGGGGTTATTGGAATCGGACTTCCAACATCTGACTTCGGACATCCGAAAAGAAGGGATTGGCCGAGACGGAGGTCGGCCACTACGATTTTTTACCGTAGGTTGTGGGCTACACCAGATCTGATTCCGCGGTTGCGCGAATTATTGTAGGATTGGCGTCGAGGGATGATTCGGGCCGACCCGGAGGTCGGCCCTTGTGAGTTAGAAGATCAAGAAGATTACTCGGCGTTTACCGGGCTTTGGTTCTTCACGACCAGTGCATTAAGTACCGGTGTTGCTCCGCTCACATCGAGCGTTCCAGTCGCCGATACGTAGTCGGAATCGCTGAATCCATGACCGGCATACAGCACCTTCACAGGCATACCAGAACCGTCGTCAACCATGAAGCTATCCGTATCAACTACGGTAACCTTGCCCCAAATGGTGAACTTAGTGTTGGCATCCACCAATCCGATGATCGGATCCCAGGCAGCCTTGTTGTTCAAGCCATAAGATTGGATATGGTTGACTACCGAAAACGCCTGGCTGGCCTCTTCGCTTATGTTACCGGCCTCGTCGATAGCACGCACGTAAACCGTATGGGTTCCAGTCAGCGATGTGAAGACAAACGGGCTGGTTGCAGCCTCGAAATCGCCATCGTCTAGCTTGATTTCATAGCTGAAATCGTTGGCATCGGTAGAGCCGCCGAATGTTATGGTGGCAGTGGTGCCGTTTACAGCAACATCAGTGATGCTCGGAACGGTCGGCGCAATGCTGTCGACCCTGAATCCGGTGGCATCAGACCAGTCGGAGAGCAGGCCGGTGATCGCCGCTGCGGAAGCGCCGGTCTGTTCATTGAACTGATAATACGCCCACGGCCCACTTGTGCAGACCGCATCGCGATATGCAACCGCGTCCTGCCCCTTGCCGTAGTGATCTGAAATCTCCGCTGCCGACAGGCACTTGTCGTAGATCGCAAACTCGTCGATTCGACCCTGATAATAGGAATCCGCCACCCAGTTGCTCTTGCCAATATAGCAATTCGAGCGAGAGGAGACGACCGGTACCGCCATCGGCCCCTGGCCGATCAGAGCGCCGTCTTTGTAGATGCGGCCGTAGCCGGTGGTGTCGATTGTGGCAACAAAGTGCTGCCAGGTGTCCAGATCGATCGCATTGGAGACAAGCAGCCTGCCAACGACGGTGTCGCCGCGATAGACGTCGAAACGCAGATTGTTGGTGGTGCCTTCACGAGTAAGGACAATGTTATCAAGTGAAGGACCGTTGCCTATATCAAAGAAGCGTGCCCAGCTATTGGCCGCAGTCGGATAGGCCCAGAACTCACAGCTAAACCCACCGCCGAAGCTGTCGAATCCGGCGGGAAGGCTGACGTAACCATCGACACCGTCAAATTCGACGGACTTGTCGCCATCGGCAGCAAAGACGCCATTAGCGCCGGTGGTGCAGCCGCCTTCGCAGGTGGCGTCCAGGTTCGAATAAGCACCGTCCATAACGCGGGTGCGATAGTACAGTTGACCTTCCGGCAGCGACGGAGTCTCAAACGAAGTTGCCGCAGATGCCACAAGGTCGGTATCGGCTATCACATTGACAAACTCAGAATCGCTGGCGATCTGAACCTGATAAGCGCTCTGAGGATTAGTATCGGCATCGGCGTAATTCCAACCGAGCCCCGGAGTCTTCGTGACGCTCCACGCGTTGGAATCGAATGATTTATTGGCGGCCGTCGGGGCGGTATTGAGCATCTTGTATGCTCTCTCATACCGGCCATATCGGCGGTCGTCGTCGTTGTCGCACTGTTGGCTTGCGCCATTGATGACGTGCATCATATTATAGTAAGTCTGCGGATAGTTTCCGGTGATGGAATAGTCTTTGTACCATGCTCCATTGCCGGCATCCCACGTCATCGGGCTGGACTCGAGGATGTTCCACTCTTCATTCTCGTAGCCCATCCAGATATTCGCCGATAGACCTTCGTTTCCGTTGTGAATCCGCAGCCAGTCGACGTAGACCGTCTGTCCGTTGGCGGCGCCGTTCTGAACCGGATCAAACCGAACCTGGGTTACAGTGCCGGTCCACGAAGCAGGCAGAGCAATTCGATAGACATGCCATTTGTTGTCGGGATAGATGTTGAAGTCCACATGTCGGACTTCGGCCCATCCGCCGGCGCTCCCCTGCCAGAAGAATTGAGCGGAAGTGCCGCCGCTGGCCATCATTCTGATGGACATATATTTGCAACTGGCAGTGTTAATAGCCAATCCAGCCGAGCTCAAAAGATGAGGATCTGCGCCGGATACAGCGATTTTCAGCCGTCCATTGGCGCCGTCCGGTGTCAGGGTGCAGTTGTTGGCGGCTGCCCATCCCTGAGTGGTGGAGCCGTCGAAGTCCCAGCCGTAGTTATTGCCGGTTCCCCAGCTATCCGCGCCTGCGATGCTGAATCGCACGGTCTCGCCTTTTTTCTTTGCGCCGTTGTCCGCGCCGGGCGTGCTGGCCGGAGCCTTGCGGGTAACGGTAACGGCGGTGCGCATGCTGGTGTTGCTGGCAAATTTATCGCCAAACCACGATGTGCCGTTTCTGATCATCTGGAAGTCTTCGTTGGAAGCGCCGGTCTGTGTGGGGCGCATGTTGAAATATGTGGTCATAACTCCGCCCGGCGCAGTACCGGGAGCGCTAATGACAGACTTCGCCGCATACCAACCGGGGCCTTCAACGACTCCGCCGGTGTGATAGAAAAGGTCCTTTGGGTCGTTCCAAGTCCACCAGGCTGAGCCAGGATTGCTCATTTTATACATCCACTGGTAGACGTTGCCCATATACATACTGGTGACTACTGATTTGCTATCATAAACTGCATCGAGTTCAGGATAGAACTTGGCCTTCTCGACGACGGTATCCATAGTGCCACCATCGTCAGAGCCGACCTCCAGCCAGTCGTCCCAGTTATAAGCCGCTCTCGAACCTATAGTGTGCTCGTAGCTTCCGGAGCCTTTCTGGTTACAGGCTACGTTGCCCGAATAGGCGCCCTCTGCATAAGAGTAATGACGCGCATTGGTGTCGCCGTTAGCTCTTTTCTGGAAGAGGTGCCTGTAGGTAAAAAACATATCGCGCCCAACCCCGGCGCTGCTGGTGCTCAATCGAGCGCGGTCAGCCCCGTTGCTACCCCAGCCAACCCAATAATCTCCGCATTCCCCTCCAGCATAGGCTCCCCATCCGCCGAGGCTGGTGGTCCGTGTGCACGTGGACCATACGCCGCCGGCATAAGCAATTGTTGTGCATAATGCAAAAATGCACAGCAGCACGAATATTCCTCGCACAGCAAATCTGCCCAATGAAGTGTACTCCCTTCAAAAGCTTTCTGATGAGTCGAAAGCGGGCTGAGCCGGCCACAATGCCCTGCCCGACTTCCAGACCTTTCAGTTTATCCTTTAGTATGACTGCTAATTAACTTTTCCGTCAATCCGTAATTTTACTGGGTATTAACGGCGTATCTCGTGAAACTTGCGATACTTGGGAGTACTTTGCCAATTACAAACAGCGATGAGCTTGATTATACTCATCGCTGTTAATTCTATCACTATTTAGCACTGTTATGTCACGTTATTGTGCGTCAGGTGCTGCTCCGCGTGCGCCTCCGGTTCCCGGGCGGGCTCGATCCCGATTTTGATCCTGGCGATTTTCTCCGCCAAACCCACCCATTCGGCGCGTAGTGGCCTCAGAAAGTGCTGCGACCTGTGCCGGTGTTAGAATTGATCTGATTTCTGTCCACGACTGGACATTGGCGGTCGATATAGCCGCGTCGGCCTTCTGTGCGGCGGCCAAAAGTGTGTTGACCTTTGCCGAATCAAACGTCGGGGCATAGATGGCGTCGTGCAGGGCCTTGCTTGCCTGCTGAGCAGCCGTGCGCAAATTGCCAAGGTTTGTATCGTGCCTGGTCAAAGCAGCGGTCAGCTTCGTTTTCTGATCAGCCGTAAGCCCAAGAGTTTCGGCGTTGCGATCGATCATCATTAATGAGGGCGGGGCAGAGGCCATAGCCGGGCACATTCCCATCATTCCGCCACCCATCATGCCACCCATCATGCCGCCAGGCGCAGCGCCCGGCGCACCGGCGCGAGGCCGCTGAGCCTGAGTTCCCTGCTGGGCTGAAACCACTAGAGCGCAGATCAGCATAAGCGCAACTGCAAATAAGACTGTTCTTTTCAACTCGATTCCTCCTTCAAAATTGGCCCCTGGCTCTCGTATCGAAAGTCCCAAGCCGGAGTACGAAGCATCTTAATCTTACAAACTATAGACGTTCCCCATTGCTCTTTGTTACAAATCATCGGCCCCGACAGAGATTTTTAACGGCCTCAGCGATAAATTTGCAATTTCATTGTTTCTATGTGCTCTGAGTGGGGTATTAACTTGGGTAACTCAACAATACGGAGGAGCAATGTGATGGCGAACATATCTACATCATTTATGGGAATTAATATGAGCAGCCCGATTGTTGTCGGCGCCAGTACTCTGTCAAATCAAACCGACAATATCAAGCGCGCGGAGGATGCCGGCGCGGGAGGGCTGGTCATTCACTCGCTCTTCCAGGAACAGATCGAACTTGAGGCTATGGAGATCGAAGAGGAGCTTTTAATAAGCTCTAATCATTTCGCGGAGTCTCTGACCTACTTCCCACAAATGGAACACGCCGGGGCGCGAGAGCACATTATGTGGGTGGAAAGGGCCAGAAAAGAGGTGAAGTTTCCTCTGTTCGGCAGCTTAAACGCCACTACCAAGGGCAAATGGCTGGAATATGCCAGGCTGCTGGAGGAGGCAGGCTGCGATGGGCTCGAAGTGAACTTATATTCTATCGAACCTGATCCTGCGAAAGACCCGCAGGCCATTGAGCAGGAATCGTTGGAGATAGTGGCGGATGTGAAGGCCAGTGTGTCGATTCCCGTGGCGGTGAAGCTGAGCCACTGGCATACGTCGGTGGCGAATTATGCCGCGAAGGTGACCGAGGCGGGGGCGGATGGTCTGGTGTTGTTCAACAAGTTCCACCAGCCGATAATCGACCCGGAGAAGGAAGAACTTGTGCTGGATTGGGCTTTAAGCTCGCCGGAGGAAAGCGGGATGCCGCTGCGGTGGATAGGCCTGCTATCAGATCAGCTTGACGTGGATATGGTGGCGAATACCGGCATCTATACGGCGGAGGACGTGATCAGGCAGATTCTGGCGGGTGCGCATGCGACGCAAATTGTGTCGGCGGTGTATAGCCACGGTCTGGAGCATATAGCGACTCTGAACGCTGCGATCTCGGAGTGGATGGATAAACATAACTACGAGAATATCGAGGCGTTCAGAGGTAAGCTGGCCAAGCATAAAATGAGCGATCCGTACGCGTTCGAGCGCGCTCAGTATGTGTCCTGGCTAATGCAGGCTCACGACCCGAGGGCGAAATACGGCCTGGTGCATGGATATTATCCGATTGAAGTGAGACCGGGGCGGGTGAGCGGATAAGTCGCCTGAGGTTGGATGAAGCATATAGACGGGGCCGGTGATAATACAATCGCCGGCCTCGCTTTGTGCTGGGGTATTCCTTTGGTATAGTTAAGCTGATACAATAGGCACGATTACTTGAGCCGATTTGTGAGGTATGCTATGCCTAAAGCTAGTTCGCAAAAGACCACCAAGCCCGCCGCCGGGCAGCCAGGTGTGATTACTTCTAACGTTATCTCCCTCAGAGCCTCAGCCGATTCGGATACGGAATGCGTTACTCAGGCGCTGATTGGCCAGCCGGTGATTGCCGAAGGCGGCCAGAAAGACTGGTATTATGTGCAGACGTGGGATACGTATCGCGGCTGGATTCCGAGCCCTGCGATTAAGCTCTTTGAGGATCGCTCGACTCCGGCGTATGCGTCAGAGGGGCCGGTTGCGATAATCCGCGAGCTGTGGTGCGATATCCACGAACAGCCCAGCGACAGGTCGATGATACTCACCAAGGCCACGATCAGTGCGGAGTTGAAGGTGGCCGATTCCACGGGCGAATGGGTGGAACTGGAGCTTCCGGACTCGCGGACGGGGTATATTCGTAAGAAGGACGCCAAACTGGTCGACAAGCGGCTTGCGCAGACGATATGGCTGCCTGACCCCGAGAAGATGATCGAGACTGCTGCGCGATTTATCGGCGTGCCGTATCTTTGGGGCGGCACATCGCCGTTCGGTATCGACTGCTCCGGATTTGTTCAGCTTGTTCACCGTATTCACGGAATCACTTTGCTGCGAGATGCGCACATGCAGGCAGGGGATCCGCGATGTCAAAGAGTTGAGCGAGAGGATGTCAGAACCGGTGACCTGGTGTTCTTCGGTAAGACACCTGAGCCGGATCTGAAGGCTGTGACGCATATCGGAATGGCTATGGACAACGATTGGTTTATACATTCCGGCGGCCGGGGCGGGGTGCAGGTGACGCGCTTCGACGACCCGACTTCCCCATACGTCAACAGGTACTGGGGCGCGCGCAGGATGAGATACGAGACCCTGGATGTGGGCGGTGGCGCACCGGAGGACTGAAAAGGGAATCTTATAACGAAGTTTATGAAATGAGGATAGTATGAGGATGATTGCATTTATGTTGACTGCCGGGCTGCTTTTGGCTGCGAGTGTGGCCGTGTCTGCTGACAACGCAGGACGATTTGTTCAGGACAGGTTCGCTATTGGTTTCTGGGTGGACCCGCCTGCTGAGGAGATTACCGACGCGCGTTATAAAGAGATAGCCGACGCCGGATTCACGTTCGTGCTGGGAGCGTTTGGGCCTAAGAATGAGAAGGACGTGGCCAAGCAGCTTGCCTTGTGTGAAAAATACGGAATGAAAGCGATTGTGCGAGTCTTTGACCCTGAGAAGCGGCCGGATTCACCGGCGTGCTGGGGGTATCATATAGTCGATGAACCCGGAGTTGCCTCAATCCCGGAGATTAAGGGGATCATCGACTCCATAAGAAAGCAGAGGCCGGGTAAGCTGGGGTATTTCAACCTGAACCCGGACTATGCGCCGCTTTCTGTGCTCGGCACTGCGAGTTATGACGAATATATCAAGCGTTTTGCCGAGGAGACCGGCTGCGATGTGCTATGTATGGACTACTATCCAATGATGACGCCTACAGCCGATGGCCGCGACGGATATTGCGGCAATTTGGCGGTTATGCGAAAGTATTCCCTGCAGCAGAATATCCCGCATTGGAATTTCTTTAATACTATGCCGTTCGGGCCGCACAACGACCCGACTGAATCTCAGCTACGCTGGCAGATATACACTTCTTTGGCTTATGGCGCAAAGGGCGTGTTGTATTTCTGCTATTGGACGCCGCGTGGTTGGGAGTTCCCAAAGGGAGGGGCGATTATCACAGCCGAGGGTATCCGCACCCGGCACTACGACCAGGCCAAGAGAATCAATGCCGCTATTGGCAACCTCGGGCCGACTCTTATGCAGCTAACCAGCCTTGATGTGATTCGGGTTAAGCCGGGCGACAACCCCGCTGAAGTCTTGAAGGACACTCCTATTCGGGATATCACCCCTGGAGATTATCTGGTTGGAGTCTTCAAGCACGCCGACGGTCGCCGGGCGGTTCTTTTGAACAATTATGATTTCAACTATGGGATGTGGCCGACTGTGAAGTTCGACCTGCCCGCAGATAAAGTAATCGAAGTCGACCAGGCCGATGGCAAAGAGAAGCCCGTCCGGGATGATTCGCCTGATACTCCGGGGCTTCAGTTGTCCCTCGACAGCGGAGAAGGCAGGTTGTTCCTGCTGCCGGCAAGGCGATTATAAGTAACACGCTGAAACGAAACGACTGTGGCCGGTTTTATGCCGGCCACACAAACTATGTCATTTCGAACGTCATTCCTGTCATTTCGAACGTCATTCTGTCATTTCGAACGTCATTCCTGTCATTTCGAACGAAGTGAGAAATCTGCTTTTCTGTAAATCGCGAAAGCTCAAAAGAAGCGAGACCCAGAAATGGGGAGGGAAAAAGCAGATTCCTCGGCATTCGCCTCGGAATGACAATTTATCTGACGCATACGAGTTTAACCTGCGGCATCCGAGTTTAGTAACTGGCCTCTGTTACAGCCTTGTCCGAGACGGAGAACGGACACTAATGGCAGGAGCGCTCATCATGTGTAAGCTGTTATCTCTTACAAAACCCCTCGACCGCATCCATAATTAAACGTATAATCTGCCTGGGAGATTTTATATGGACTATGTGAAGACTGCTGCGGGCATTGCTGCTCATATTAGAAGCGCTGTGCGGCCGCACTTGGGAACTCCGGCTGCGCGGGGGATAACCGGCACAGCATCCAGCGGGGACGCTACTTTTAATATAGATAACATCGCCGAAGAAGCGGTCTTGCAGTATATTGAGCAGAACGGGCTGAATGTGGCGGTATATACCGAGGACGAAGGCTTGAAAGAGTTTGGCAAGCCTGAGGCGGTGTTGATTATCGACCCAATAGACGGCACACGTCCCGCCGCGGCAGGATTTGAGAGCTGTGTTGTGTCGGTCGCGGTGGCCAAATGCGGGGAAGAAGTGCGCATGAAAGACGTCGTGGCCGGGTGCATATATGAAATAAAACACGACAGGCTGTTTACCGCATTAAAAGGGGACGGTGGGAAAGTTTTCTGCGATGGAAAAGAGGCCGAAGTTTCTCCGTCCGCAGTGACCAGCATAACTAATGCGGCGTGGACTGCGGAGGTGGCGGGTCGGCCGTTTGATAAAACCGGGGTGGTGCTGCGGAATGCGCTGGCGGCTTCAAGTATCACCGGCGGGTTCTTTGTGCTTAATAGCACTGCGTTTTCATTGAGCAGGCTTGTGACTGGGCAGTTGAGCGCAGTAGTGGATGTGGCGGGCAGGATGTTGAACCAATGTCCGTGGACAAGGGATAATTTCTTGCAGGCGGGAAACGGCAGGGTGATAGGGCTGTTTCCTTATGACTTCGCAGCGGCGGCGTTTATTGCGATGGAGGCAGGCTGTGTTGTGACGGATGCGTGGGGTAATTCTCTGGACGAGGTAGATTTGCTGGACAGCTCTGAGGGGAATATACAGTCCATATTAGCCTCATCCACCCCGGAAGTGCATGCGCAGTTTTTGCGGATGATCGATGACGGATTTAGGAGGTTATCTGATGAAAGTGGTAGTTGAGACTTCAGCGGCGCCGAAGGCTATCGGGCCGTATTCGCAGGCGATTAAGGCAGGCGGGTTTTTGTTCGTATCCGGTCAGATACCGATCGATCCGGAGACGGGGTCTATGGCCGCAGTCGATGTGGTCGCACAGACGAAGCGGGTCATGGATAATCTGGGCGCGATATTGTCCGCCGAAGGGTTGGGCTTTAAGGATTTAGTTAAGACCACTATATTCCTGACGGATTTGAGCGATTTTGCGCGTGTGAACGACGCTTATGCGGAGTATTTCGAGTCTGACCCGCCGGCACGGTCTACTATTCAGGTGGTCGCGCTTCCTAAAGGGGCCAAAATAGAAATAGAGGCTATAGCGACGCTGGGCTGACCTGCATCAGGCCGATTTCGGTGGCCATCCGGTGTGCCTGCTCGATACCCGCTCCGACGTCGACGGCTCGGTGCGCATCTGAGCCTATTGTTACAATGCGCCCACCGAGCGAATGATACAGCTCCAATATCGAGCGGCCAGGGTAGGTTTCGCCCGGAGCCTGTCGAAGCCCGGATGTGTTTATCTCCAGGGCCATATTCTGTTTTATTACCAGCGTGAGTATTTCTTCTAGTATCTCGCGGTGGGGTGACCAGTCGAATGGGCCGTAGTATAGGACGCCGTAGCGCTTGCACAGATCGACATGAGCTAATGCGTCGAACAACCCACTGCCCGCCGCCGCCAGGGCAGTCTCGAAGTAGGGCGCGTAGGCCTCATGCATCGCTTTTCCGGGGAAATATGACTCGTGCTCCTCTAATATGACCCCGTCGACGTAGTGCGCAGCGCCGAGCACGAAATCGAACTGTTTGCCTTTTAGAAACTCCTCGATATCCGCCTTGAATCTGAGCGTGAAGTCGATTTCTACACCTCGACGGATAGTCAATTTGTCGGCGAACTCCTCCTGCACCTCGGCGATTCGGCGTTTTTGAAGCTCATAGTCATACTTGCCGTGGCAGAGGTCGTTTGGGTCGAAATCGACGTGGTCGGTGAATGTCAGGTCAGTTATGCCGCGTTCGATTGCAGCAAGGCAGGCATCGCGCATAGTTGTGTGACAGTCACCGGAGCAATTAGAATGCACATGGGAGTCGATCAATTGGATTTTTCCTTGTATATTACTTTGGCGACGACCTCGCCGACGATTTTCAGAGAATCTGGGGAGCATTTGTCGACGGTGTCGTCGAGAGCATGCCAGGGGCCGTAGTCGAAGTCAATGATATCGATGCACTTAACGCCTGCGCGAATAAGCGGCACGTGGTCGTCTATAATGTCGTATTTGGTCTGCGGGATAAAGGTCTTTTCATATCCCAGCGACCTGGCCGTATCCCAGACTTTCTTCACAACCTCCGGCGCCGCCTTTGCTGACTGGACTTCCTGATATATCGCGAGGTTCTTGTCGCCGATCATATCGAGGAGGATGCCGAAGCGTATGGATGATTTGGTCCTGGCGTCCGTATTTGCGGCGTAGTATTTGGAGCCGAGGAACATGTGCTCGGAGGAGTCGGTTTCTAGAGCGTAATCCTCGCCATCGAAGAAGACCATTATGACGCCGACTTCGGGCTGGCGCTGCTTAAACATTTTAGCGAGTTCAAGAAGCACGGCCACTCCGGAAGCTCCGTCGTTTGCGCCGGGAATCGGCTGGGATTGTTTGGCCGGGTTCACCTCTTTGTCGGCGATGGGTCTCGAATCCCAGTGTGCGGCGAGCAATATATAACTCGATGCGTCTGGATTGAACCGGGCAATTATATTATACAGCGGCAGTTCCTTGCCGGATGCGGCGTGTTTGAAGTCCTGTATTGTTACTTCGTCAGCATAGGGCTTGAGCTGCGAGACTATATAATCGCGGCAGGCGAGCTGGCCCTTGGAACCGGGATATCGGGGGCCGATGTCGACCTGTTTTTTGAGCGCGGAAAAGGCAGATGACGAGTCGAACCTGGGGATATCCGCCGATTGCGCGCACCCCAGCACCGTTCCGAGCAACAAACTCAATATGAGAATAAGGCGCAGGCTTCTCACTTTGTCGCTGATATCCTGTTCAGTGATGAATAGTTGAGCTTGGAATTGGCGAGCATAAATCTCTCAATCGCCGTGGAGCTGCTCATCGCGTCGGTCTTGGCAACTATATTGGATTTCGACCACACCTTCCAGTAGCCTAAAGCGCCGTCGGCAAGGGATTTCATCACGGCAACCGTGTAAGTTTTGTCCAACGCGATTGGTTTATCGGCTATTGTGGCAGAGATAACCCGTTCGCCGGATTTCTTTTTGCCATCAAAAGAATATTTCAAGCCCGATACCTGCAAAAATCCCAGCCCCGGCCGCGGGTATCCGGACACTGATCGCTCCAGAGCGTCGATTATGGTTTTGCCGGTGAGCGCTAACACCGTTAACGTGTCGTCGGGATAGGAAAGAAATGCGGAGACGTCGGCAGAGGTGACCTTGCCTGCCGGAAGTTCGGTGTCGGACGCTTTCAGGTCTCCCGCGGCTACGAAGGCTGCGTCCGTTCGCATTTGAGAGCGAAACGCATCAGCCACCAGGTCGCCGATGGAGGTCTCAGAGATGCCCGGTTGTTTGTTTTGGAGAGGCGCGGAGGTCGTCGATTCTGCCGCGCAGTAGCCGGGAAGGGCCAGCATCGCCAGGCACGCAAATGCCACAAACAGAATTGCAGTCCGTCTTGCCATAATTTCACCTCTCCTTTGTGCGGAAAAGCAGATTTCTCACTGCGTTCGAAATGACAACGTTAGAACGTTCGTAATGACAACGTTAGATTGTTCGCAATGACAATGTTAGAACGTTCGTAATGACGAACCTGATTAGGTCTGTTGGCCGCTTGATGCCTTTAGTTGGGCCTGTATAAAATCGTCAATATCGCCGTCCATTACGCGGATCACGTCTCCGGTCTCGTGGCCGGTGCGATGATCCTTCACCATCGTATATGGTTGAAAGACGTAACTGCGCATCTGACTTCCCCACTCTATCGCACGAATATCTCCACGAAGTTCTGCCAAACGCTGTTCGGAGGCCGCTCTCTGCATCTCGGCGAGGCGGGCGGCGAGAACTTTCATCGCGCTTTCGCGATTGGCTGTCTGAGACCTTTCGTTCTGGCACGAGACCACGATGCCGGTGGGAATATGGGTTATTCGAACAGCCGAGTCGGTTTTGTTGACGTGCTGGCCCCCTGCCCCGCTGGCACGATATGTGTCGACTCGCAGTTCGTCTGGGTTGATGTGAATATCGGATTCGTCCTCGATTTGGGGAATGACATCGACTGCCGTAAAAGACGTGTGGCGGCGTTTGTTTGAGTCGAACGGGGATATGCGCACGAGCCTGTGGACTCCGCGCTCGTTTTTTAGATAACCGTAGGCGTTTCTGCCCTCAATAAGCACGGTCACGTTTTTTGTGCCTGCCACTTCACCGGGCACGCTGTTTAGTATCTGAGTATGATAACCTCGTCGCTCAGCCCATCGCAGATAGACCCGCAGTAGCATATCGGCCCAGTCGCAGGCCTCAGTGCCGCCGGCGCCTGCGTTGATTTCCATTATGGCGTTGGCCGAATCGTGCTCCCCGGAGAGCAGCGTCTCCAGTTCGAGGCGAGCATAATCAGATTCCAAAGAATCAATCTCCGAGCGCAGTTCGGCCGCGTCGGCGCTCTCCTCGTCACCCTCGTCTTCGATAAGCTCGGCAAGCTCCTTAATATCCTGGAGCTGCTTTTCCATTTCCATAAAAGGCTCGATTGCCGCTTTCAGGTCGCTGAGTTTTTTCATTGTCTTGCGCGCCTCAGCAGCATCGTCCCAGAATCCCGGCCCGGCGACCAGCTCTTCGAGGCGGGCTATTTCATTCTGCTTACCAGCCTGGTCAAAGATGACCTCCAAGCTCTTCGAGGACTGTTTGCAGACCGGAGGCCCGGTCGTATATATCTTTTAACACTTAATTGCTCCAACCTAGAATTGTGATTCTATCTTTCCGAGGCAGCATTTTTTGAACTTCTTGCCACTGCCGCAGGGGCACGGGTCGTTGCGCCCGACTTTCTGTGCTGCCTTATCCTTTGGCGCTGCATGCGGTCGCGCCATAGGGCTGGCGTTCGGGTTCTCGCCCATATCCGGCACTTCAGCGCCTGCAAGCTCTACCACATTGTCATAGGTCATTCTGCGACGCTTGGGCGGCTCCTGAGTCTGGACGCGATACACAATACGCACCATCTCGTCCTGGATGCTGGTGAGCATCTCCTGGAACAAGTCGTAGGCTTCTTTTTTATACTCCACAATCGGGTCGCGCTGGGCATACCCGCGAAGCCCGATGCCCTCGCGCAGGTAGTCCATACCATCGAGGTGGTCTATCCATTTGCGATTGATCAGGTCCAGAGCGACGTGACGCTCTACGTCGCGCATCAGCTCCGGCCCGATCTCCTGCTCTTTAAGCTCATAGGTCTTTTCGACAATCTCACCGAGTATATCTTCCAGATCTTCGCGCTTGCTACCCTTCAAATCGGCGGGTTTTATGAGCACTTCCAACGGCAGAATCTCGTTGACATAATTGAACAGGCCGTCTATATCCCATTCCTCAGGGTGAACCCCCTCCGGGCAGAACATGTTTATGGCATCCTGCATCGACTGGTGCAGATATCCGACGACTGTTGGCCTTAAATCGACACCCTCGAGAATCTTGCGCCGCTGGCCGTAGATGGTCTCGCGCTGGACGTTCATAACGTCGTCGTATTCGAGAACGTGCTTGCGCATATCGAAGTGGTGCATCTCCACCTTTTTCTGCGCACGTTCGATCATTTTGGAGAGAATCTTGGCGTCGATAGCCTGATCCTCCTGCCATCCGCCCAATAAAAACGAGTTAGACCTGTCCCCGAACAGCCGCCAGAGGTCGTCTTCGAGTGAGACGAAGAACTTTGAAAACCCCGGGTCGCCCTGACGTCCGGCTCGTCCTCGAAGCTGGTTGTCGATTCTGCGGCTTTCGTGACGCTCTGAGCCGATTATGTATAATCCGCCCCGTTTGACCACGTCGAGAGCCCCCGGAACCGCATTCTCGAACTTATCCGGATTGCTGCTTTTCCAGAAATTAAAATCCCAGGTCAGTTCGGAATCGTCGAACTGGGCGAGATCCCTGCGAGTTTCCTCTTCTTCTTCGTCAGTAAGCTCCGTTCCGCCAAGGATGATATCGACGCCTCGACCAGCCATGTTGGTGGCGATCGTGACGGAACCTCTGCGGCCAGCCTGTGATATAATCTCAGCTTCCATCTCGTGATATTTCGCATTCAGGATGCTGTGAACGACGCCTTCTTTAAGGGACTCTTTGAGCCTCTCAACTCCGCTCCGGCTTATCTCCAGAGCCGCCGCAAGCTCGGCCACGTTTTCGTCTGAAAGCATCTCCAGGTCGAAATCCAGCCTGCGAGCCAGTTTCTTAAGCGAAGGCATATCGATTCGACCGCTCGTCCCTCTTTTGCCTCCGGGCGCGGGATGACCGCCGAACATTACAAACCCGCCTCCGGATTGGTTAAAATGGTTGGCAAAGACTTTAAACCGCCCAGCCGCACACTCCTCAGTATACTCCGCCGGGAAGACGTCTTTCGGCTGTTCCCTTGCTATTCTGGACACCAGCATCCCCAGGTAGTCGCTGTCCTCAGCCTGGTCGATGTCCTTTAGCCAGATCCCTCGAACTATACCTGTTTGATCTTTTATAGGAAGATAATCACCGACAAACTCCGAAACCACTGCGTCGAACTTGCCGTTTATAAGGGCGTGCGCCTCTCTCTTTTCCTCAACGGACATATCAGAGGCTTTTTCGAGCCTGTTTCTTAGAAGAATCGTCGCGCCGAGCAGTTGCAGTTGGTCGGAAAGCAGCCTATCGCTGATCCGTTCAGATACTTGAATTGATCGAGTACCTACGAGCACAGGCTGTTCGCGGACGTGCGCCTTCAAAACCTCGATTGTAATCCCGCGGAACTTGGCCTCTTCGGATTTATAGACCACATCGGCCATGTCCTTACGCATAATCTCCCTGTTGGTGGGGACCTCGACTACGTCGAGTGCGTAGATTTTGCGGAACTCGTCCTCTTCGGTCTTGGCGGTACCCGTCATACCCGCGAGCTTGTCGTAGAGTCTGAAATAATTCTGATATGTGATGGTGGCGAGGGTCTGGCTCTCCTCCTCCACCTGCACGCCTTCTTTGGCCTCGACAGCCTGATGCAGGCCATCGCTCCACCTGCGGCCGAACATCAGTCTTCCCGTGAACTCGTCGACGATAGTCACCTGTCCGTCTTTGACAACGTAGTCGATATCCTTGCGAAAGACCGCGTGGGCTTTTATAGCGGAGTTGATATATTGGTTAACATCGAGGTTTTCAGGGTCGCTGAGGTTTCCGCAGCCAGTCATTTCCTCGACTTTTGCGATGCCCTCCTCTGTGAGCATCGCGGTCTTGGCCTTTTCGTCGACCGTGAAGTCACGATCCTTGACCAGCCTGCGCGCCACCCGATCCATTTTATAATACATATCGCTTGATCGGTTGCCGGAGCCGGATATGATGAGTGGGGTCCTCGCCTCGTCGATTAGGATACTGTCGACCTCATCGACTATTGCATAATGAAGTTCGCGCTGCACCAGGTCCGCCGCGCTGAAGGCCATGTTGTCGCGCAGGTAGTCGAAGCCGAACTCGTGGTTTGTGCCGTATGTTATGTCGCAAGCATAGGCCTGCTGCCTGGAAATCGGCCGCAGTTTCTCCCATTCGCCGGGATCTTCCGGTGCATATTCCGGATCGTAGATAAACGACCTGCCCGTCTCAGAGGTCTCGGCGCTCTGGCCGTGAATCGAGCCAACAGTCAAGCCGAGAAGATGAAATATAGGACCGTTCCACCGGGCGTCTCTTTTAGAAAGATAGTCGTTTACCGTGACCAAATGCGCCCCGCGTCCGGTGATGGCGTTAAGATACAGAGGAAGTGTGGCGACCAGGGTTTTGCCTTCGCCCGTTCTCATCTCGGCGATACGGCCCTGGTGGAGGACCATTCCTCCAATAAGCTGCACGTCGAAGTGCCGCATTCCGAGGGTGCGCATGCTGGCCTCTCGCACTACGGCGAACGCCTCTGGCAGCAGAGTATTTAATATATCTCGCGAAGCTTGCTTGCGCTCCTCGTCCGAGTATTGATCACTTGCGACCGCAGCCTGATACCTTGCCTTGAAATCGTCCGTCTTTGCGCGAAGTTGCTCGTCGCTGAGCGACTTCATAGACGGCTCCAGCGCGTTTATTTTCGCGACGATTCTGCGGAAGCCTTTGATTTCGCGTTCATTTGAACTGAAGAGTTTGAGGAAGTTCATAATTCATCCCGTGTAACGGATAAAAAGGGAAACATTGGCCCAACCCTCTGCTTCCCTGACAACTAAAATCTCGATTGATTTACATTTAATACATTATCACAGGGGGCGTTTGGTGTCAATCAAAATCGAAGGGCGGACGGAGCATCCGTCGGTCATCGTGCAACTCCCTGCATGCCACCCCTCATGTCTAACAATGCAAACAGACATTATTTGATATAGCATTCGCCGGTAGTTTTAAGCTTTCCTGGTCCGAAACCTCCACAGCATTGGCCGGCGGGCTGAAAACGAACATCTTGTCGTCAATTTCCCTGTTATATTCAAAATCTACTCGTTCGGTCCATATCAAATTGCCTCGATGATCCAACTGGCGGGTTATTTTTGTTTCTGTGCGACCTGTAGCCTTATCTGGAAAGAGGTCGACTTTCTGCGAACCGTCTTTCCAGTTGGGCAAATCAACCTCGACAGCATCTCTTTCTACCCCGTCGAGATTCTTTCTGACCCTGCTCTCTGTCAGATTCGGCTCCACGTGCCGCCAATTATCCACAACATCAGACGGCTTGCTCCATTTTTCCACCTGTATCGAAGGATTTGTGGGGTGATGGATTACGATGTAGCGATTGTTGTGTTTGTTCAGTATCCAGTGATCAACACCGTTACGCACTCGGATAATGTCGTCGGTTTCGACCTTTAGCTTGTTTGGAACTACGATCCAGCTTTCAGCCGAATTATTCTTTCGGCCCGCAGCCGTGTAAACGGTTGTCACCTTAGAACAGACCGACTTTATCCCGACAGGCGATTGATACTGAGCAGCAGTCGTTGCATCTGATGACACGGCGCCATAGCTAAGCCAAACGCATACTCCTGCTATCAGAAGAACCCCGACCGCAGCCGATGAGATTCGAGCAATATGTGAAGCGCTCATTATCGGTTACCTCCACAACATTATACGCAGGCTGATTGCCCGCATCGCGACTGGTTCGGCACATTACTTGCCTGCCTTCGATTGATCATCGCTATGCGTTACACGTTCCGCTTCTTTGGCTAGAGACTCAATTCCCCGCAGTCTTGTGTTGCCGACTTGGCTCTTCATCAGCGCGCTGATCTTAGCCGCAGCTTTTGAATCATCGGCCGATGCCAGGCAGCCCTGAATATCCAATAGGGAGGCCGCGCAATCAGCCAAACCAGGTATGTCGCTAATGGCAATACGCTCTATCCGAGAGAAGTCTGTATGGCACTTTAAAGTAATACCAGGCCGTGAACTGTGGTCGCTACCCGCGGTCATACTGCCATCCCAAGATGTCGGAACTCCGCCAGTAGTATCAAAATATAACATAAGCTTAATATCGACCAAAGAATCTGCTTTTTTGATATTGAGCGCCTCCATCTCTATAGCGGCAGTTCGTGCTTCGCGAAGTGAGGTAACTCGTGCTTGAGCGCTCACGCTCCGGTCCGCCATTTCGCCTGGGACTGGTATCTCGGCTTCCCAAGATGGTCCGGTTCCTGCCTCGGGCAACGTGAACGGCACGATATTTCCCCAAGAAAGATCCAAAGCTCCGCTGGCTCCACCATTTAGAAGCCTGTCTCGTGCAGGGAAAGACACTACCTTGCCTGCATCTGTGACCAAATAGGAAGACAACATTGGTTTTGTCTCCGGTTTGCCGTCCACAGAAATAACTGACTGAGCATAGACTATGTAGGTGTGAGGCACCCTCTCCCCAACAATAACAAGAACAGTTTCGCCCTTGAAGCTGTGATTCTCTGTTGTCCCATCGCGGAGAAATGCCACATTGGTTTGATGCTTAAGCCGAAACTGGTCACCGGCCGCCAATTTGAGCTTCAGTTCACCCGGTTGCGGACTTAAGCTATCAGCAGCCAACATCCCTAAGGCACACAACAATATACTAATGCTACATAAGACAGAAAGATAGATATTTTTCATCGAATCGACCTCCTCCAATCCGTTATTTGCTAATCCACGGTTCCACAATCGTCACCACAACTGCTGGGAATGGGCAGACAGAAAAGCCCGCACGTGCACTCTGGCCCGCCACACCCGTCATCGCTTGCGCAGTCCTTCGCTCCGCCGCACGGTTTGAGATAAGAATCCCCGGACGCCGCTGAGCAATGTTTGGCACAGTTTCTGGAACCATCGGACTTGATGCACCCTTTACCTCCGCACGTGCAATCAACCGGATCCCCGCACGGCTTGTATGGCGATTGAACGTTTGGCGCGCAGAATGTCTTGCTCGGACACGCGTTCGAACACCCCTCTCCGCCGCACTCACAGTTCTTCGTCACCGTGTTCCCGCCACAGGCTTGTGCAGGGCACTTGCTGCCCCAGGACGCACAACCACAGGAGTCATCGCCGCAAGCACACGCAGTGCAATGGCAGTCAATTAGAGAGCATCCATTGATGCAGCCACAAGCGTTTCCGGCTGTTACCTGATCAGCCGCCACAAACCCTAGACAAAGTCCCACTGCCAGCAGAAGACACAAGCGACCTATAGTCTTTCCTGCCATAGCTTACTTGCCTCCTACCCGCTTAGCTAACTCAGCTTCCGCGATCTTCGCTATCGGATTGTCGGGATAGCGCTGTATGATCGCCTCCCACATCTGACGCTCCTTGTCTGGTTGCCCAAGCCTGGCATAGCAATTGGCGGACCGCCTCAGGCTATATAGCGTGATATCCCTGTTGGCGAAGTTATCTACCTCAGTGTATTTGCCGTCGATAATGGCAGAGTAGTGAGTCAACGCGGTTGCATAGTCGCCTCTGCTCTCGCAGGCGTTGCCCACAATGTAGTGCGACCACCCCACTTCCAGCTTGCAGCCCGGGTACGATTTCAAGACATCCTCCGCTCGCTGCAAAGCAGCTGACGCGTCTGAATTCTCTAGCGCGATCTCGGCCAGCATTATCTCTAACCGCGCCTTTATCGCCCCGGGAGCATCCGCGTACGTGCTCAACACGTTTCGGATTTGTTCTGCGGCTATATCCCAAGTTGACCGCTGGGCCAGCGCCCTCTCAAACGCGATTCCCGCGCGATACATCTCCGCCTTGGCGCACAGGTCACTCTTGTCGGGGAATGTCTCGGTAACACGACTGAATGCAGCGTCGGCTTCTTCCTTGCGCTGCCAGTTCTGCTCGTCGGTGTTCTGCTTGCAGACCTGGGCTATGTGCAAAAGCCCAAGGTTGATCAGCCCAAGGCAGGCCGCATCAGACTTCGGATACCGACTAATCAGATCATCAAGCTCCCGAATAGCCCTTTCCTTTTCACCTTTTGCCTGATAACTCAGCGCCAAACACCTCTTCAGGGCAGGCGCATATCCGCTGTCCGGATACATATCCAGCGCACGCTTGAAAGCGGCTATCGATTTATCTCTGTCGCCCAGCTTGTCTGTCGTATAGGCCGCCTGCTTAGCCGCACGCGGAGCATCCGCATGATCAGGGAATCGCTCCGCGATGCTCCAATAAATCTGTGCCGCCTGATCATGGTTACTGGACTTGGCGGCAGCCGACGCCTCGACAAAAGCCTCGGCAACATGAGCGTCAAACGTCGCGTCCGACTGAGGCGCATCCTGCGCAAATAGAGAAACAGAAAATGCTGCCAATACGACCATTAGCACGAATACAAATAATCTGAAACGCATTGCTATTTCCCTCCTTTATTACTCGATGCAGGTGACGATCCACAGCCTCCGGATGCAGAACCGCATCCGCAGCCCCCACCGTTTGTTTTCGCCAGAATTGATTTCTGTTTTACTGTGTAGACTTTGTCTTTGGCCTTATCCCTCTGTCTGTCCCATAGAAATATCTCGCCTTGCAAATAGGACAGTCGGCGAACGACGCGGGCGAGCCTCAACTCGTCGGCATTTGCGTCAGAGATCAGCTTTGCGAACTCCCTGCGGAGCCCGTCGGACTCGCTCGTCATCTTTTGAGAGCGAGGGTCGTATTGCTTGTCGATAGAAGCGAGCTTCTGCTTCTGGGCCGCAGTCAGATCTAAAGAATCTGCTGATTTTCCCGTTGTGGTGCAGGATGAACTACAGCCGCAACCACTGGCATCGGCCTTAACAGGAACTAAAATCGTCGCCATATTGGCAGCCAGCGCTGCCAATGCCACGTACGTAAGCAATAATCTGATATGTTTCAATGCCATTTCCCTCTCTTGTAACTACAGCACGGGTGGCCGATAAAAGCATCGGCGCAAAGACGTCATTTCACCCGCGAGATTGTGATGTTACAGCCTGGACGGTCAACGACCGCCTACAGAGATCAGGCAGGAGGCGCACGAGGGCCTTGGAAGGAAATCGTTGGGCTTTGGTAGTCAGAGGATTGTTCTAATGCTTTATGAAAACAGTGACCAGCAACGCAAAGAAGAGCAGCGTTGAGTAGAGACATATCTGAATCGGACGCAAAAGAGATAGACAGGCGCTCATCGTACTCATACTTGTCGGCCATAATCGCATGCATATGCACCGGAATTGTAACAGATTTGAGCTTGCAGCCGCATCCGTTCTTGCCGTGGTTCACGCAATGATCAGTTGCACTCGCCTGGCCGTGGTCCTGCTCCAGATGACAGGTTATCTGACGAAACGGATCGTCGGCGTGGCTTGTTTTTGAGCACCCGCAGGCGCATGCCGTCTTCCTTTGCAAGGATACGGCAATCCGTCGGCTTGATTGCCCCGCGACCGTAGAACAACACATCACGGCCAACAGCAGCACAGCCAGAAGCCTGGTTTTCCCGGATTGTCTCACAAAATCGCCTCGTTTTGTTGGACGGTAAAACAGCACACAACTCACGTGATAACCATAAAACCAGCTACCAGTATTGTGGACAGAATTAACATACTTGTCAAGGCATTTGGGATATTATTATGAGGAAATATTCACTCACCACATCTTTCGTAAGCAGTTCGCGGCAGTATTGCTTCATAACGTAAATGCGTTAATAAGAGCGGCGCGTTTTTTTGCAGACGTGGAAGTTATAAAGGGCGGGAGGTGTCGGTGGAGCGGGCGGGCGTTTTCATTGTTGCCGTCATACGGAATCGGCCGTTCGGGCCGAGGGTGAGCTGCGTCGTGCGGATGACGGCGATCCATTTGCCGCTTTCCTCTTGAGTCAAACCCAGCAGCAGTTCCTCTCTTACTCCGGCGCGCAGAAGGCAATCGTGAACAGCCGCCTGGTCGCTGCCGAGCTTGCAGTCCATCTGGTGATCATATTCGATGTGATCCACCACCGCCGGGTCCGGAACAGCGTAAACGTATATCGGGCTCCCGTTCAGCGTCGAACTGAGAACATATACCCCGCGGCCAACATCGCGCTTGCACTGCCAGGTCATTCCCGAAGACAGCGCGATATACTCCCGGTCTACATCGTCGAGCACATGCCCCATACTGGCCTGTTGATAGGAGGTCAACTGGCTGTTCAACATCATCGCGCCCACGATCACAGCAAGACAACACAACGCAATAAAAGCCAATATCGATCTGCCGACGAAAGCCCTGGCAGCCAGCAGTTGACCAAGGATTCCCGCCCCTAAACCAATTACCCCACCAGCAACCATCCACGCTATTCTTTCGCTCGGATTCACAAACGCACGACTGAGGACAGTTGAGATAATCGCGATCAATAACAGGCTGAATACACCCGACCACAGCGGCGCCCACGCGATAGCCCTGCGCGGGGAGATCATACCGATAGCCAACCCAAACGCAATCGGGGTTGGAAATATGCACAGCGCAGTCTTGGCGACATAAGCAGGCAGAAATGCCTGGTAGCGCAGCGTGACCAACAAAAGCACGAGCGCGGCCAGAATCCCCAACAGACCCGCGGTCAGATTCCGCTTAAGTCTTTTCTTTATCCCACTATTCACGGTATCGCCCATTTGCCAACTCCTTGGACTGCATCTCCGTGACATATCGATGCATCGTGTCTGACGTTCGCACATAATACCACAGAATTCAGACGGACGCGAATATCGAATGTTTCAAGGCCATAACTGCCTCTGCGGCATCCTTCCGGATGGCGATTTGGAGAGCCTGCCTATCTGTCTCTCCGGCTGCCGCGTTGGGCAGGTCGTCGGATGAAATGACGGGAGATGGCACGATATGACATTGATCGAATGTTTCAGATCACCTGGCTGGGCTCATATATTGATCCACAGGCAAGCACTCCGGCATTTCGCCGCGTTGTTTGGAACGCAGCGCCACCAGCAGAGCCTCCGCCGTATCCAGTGATGTCAGGCACGGGATATATCGCTGCACGCTGGCCTTGCGAATCACCGACGCCTCCTGCTCGATTTTCTTGTCTTTAGAAGCCGTATTTATCAGCAAGTCGATTTTGTTGCCAGCGATCAAGTCCATCATATTGAGCTGGTCGTTGCTGCTGATCTTCCCAACTTCGGTCGCAGGAACGCCATTCGCCTTCAGATAATGTGCAGTTCCCTCAGTTGCGTATACCGAATATCCCAAATCATTTACGAATGCGCGAATTATCGGCAGCGCCTCTTCTTTATCCTGGTCGGCGATGGTGGCGATCATCTTGCCACCGATAGGCGCATCAAGGCCCGACGCGATCATAGCCTTATACAGCGCCCGCGAAAAATCTCTGTCTATGCCCATGATCTCGCCGGTAGACTTCATTTCAGGGCCTAATGAGACGTCGACTTCTGTCAGTTTTTGGAAGCTGAAGACCGGCGCTTTGACGGCCAGGCTGCTCTGTTGTTTATATAGACCGGAACTGTAGCCCTGCTCTTTCAAGCTCCTGCCAAGAACCACGTTTGTGGCAACCTGGATCATCGGCACCCCGGTTATTTTGCTGAGATAAGGGACAGTGCGGCTGGCGCGTGGGTTGACCTCGATTACCTGCACCTCGTCGCCGTCGACCACAAACTGGCAGTTCATCAGCCCGCGCACCTCCAATGCCATCGCAAGTTTGGTGGCGTGTGAGACGATCTGGTCGATTATGTCCTGCGAGATAGTCTGCGGCGGGCACACGGCCATGCTATCGCCGGAGTGTACCCCTGCGCGCTCTATGTGCTCCATAATACCAGGGATGAGGCAGTCGACACCGTCGGCGATAACATCCACCTCGACCTCTTTGCCCATCACATATCTATCGACCAGAATCGGCGCGTCCGGGTCCGGGGAGATGTCGACGGCGTGTTTCATATATTGCCTGAGTTCAGCCTCGGTGTAGACGATTTCCATCGCACGACCGCCGAGCACGTAACTCGGACGCACAAGGACGGGATAGCCTATCTCCTTTGCAACCTGCACTGCCTCATCGACGCCAAATATAGCACGGCCAGCCGGTTTCGGGATGTCGAGGTCGCGCAGAATCTTCTCGAACTTGTCCCGGTCCTCGGCGATATCTATCGATTTGAAATCGGAGCCGAATATCGGCACACCCATCGCATGCAGGGGTTTGGCGAGGTTGATCGCTGTCTGGCCGCCGAATTGTAAAATGACTCCGTCGGGCTGCTCATAAGCAATAACGTTGAGCACGTCCTCTAAGGTCAGCGGTTCGAAGTAGAGCCTGTCGGAGGTGTCGAAGTCGGTGGAGACGGTTTCCGGGTTGTTGTTGATAATTATCGACTCATAGCCGGCCTCACGAAGCGCCCAGGCGGAATGGACCGAGCAGTAGTCGAACTCTACGCCCTGGCCGATGCGAATAGGGCCGGAACCGATGACGATGGCCTTTGGCCGGGAATTGCAACCTGCGGCATAGTCCAGGCTGCAACCGGTCTCATCCTCGGCTTCCTGAGAAGAATAGAAATACGGTGTCTGCGCGTCAAACTCGGCGGCGCACGTGTCCACCATTTTATAAACAGGCAGCATGCCGTATTTCTTCTGGATAAACCGGAGCTGATTCTCCAGCGCGCCGGTGAGATGGGAAATCACCTTATCCGGAAATCGCATCGCCTTTGCCCGGCTGAGCAGATCCATCGCGCCCGGATGCGAGGCGATTTGGCCTGAAGTCAGCGCCCGAATCTCCGCTGCGTGATCTCGCAGGTCGTTTTCCATATCTATTATGTTTTTGATTTTATTTATGAACCAGGGATCGACTTTGGAAAGGTCAGCCACCCACTCGACGGCCCTGCCGCGCCTTAGAGCCTCTGCGATAAGGAATACTCGCTCATCGGTGGCTTTTATCAAACCCGCCTCAATCTCCGCGTCAGTGATCTCGTCAGCGTTCTTCAGCCTCAGCCACTGCAGGCCGATCTCCAAGGACCGGACGGCTTTCATCATAGCCCCTTCAAAGGTATGGTCGATGCTCATGACCTCACCGGTGGCCTTCATTTGAGTGCCGACAGTGCGATCGGCCTGATAAAATTTATCGAACGGCCAGCGCGGGATTTTGGCTACGATATAGTCGATTGTCGGCTCGAATGCGGCCTTGGTGGTACCTGTGACGGCATTTGGGATATCGTCCAAATTGAGTCCGACTGCGATTTTGGCCGCCACTCGAGCAATGGGGAAGCCGGTAGCCTTGGATGCCAACGCGGAGGATCGACTGACCCTGGGGTTGACCTCGATGACGAAATATTCAAAACCGTTCGGGTTCATCGCAAGCTGTACATTGCAGCCGCCTTCTATTCTAAGAGCGCGGATGATCTTCAACGACGCCGCACGCAGCATCTGAAATTCTTTGTCCGTGAGCGTCTGCATCGGTGCGACGACGATGGAGTCCCCTGTGTGGACGCCCATAGGGTCGAAGTTTTCCATAGAGCAAATCTGCACGCAAGTATCGTTGGCGTCGCGCATAACCTCAAATTCAACCTCTTTCCAGCCGAGCAGGCAGCGTTCTATCATAACCTGGCTTTTGAGGGACAGTTTCAGTCCGCGCATGCCGATTTCGAGCAACTCCTGCGGGTTATGCGCTACCCCACCGCCGGTTCCGCCAAGCGTGTATGCCGGCCTGACGATCAGCGGCCACGGCGGGTCTTCGTCGAGAATCGCCTCCAGCTCCTCTCGTGTCTGCACGATCCAGCTCTCCGGCACCGGTTCTCCGATGTCGCGCATAAGAGTTCGGAACAGATCCCGATCCTCCGCATCCTGGATCGAATCGAGCGGGGTGCCGAGGAGTTCTACATTATATTTATCCAAAACACCGGCGTTGGCTAGTTCTACGGCCAGATTCAGTCCGGTCTGGCCGCCCAAAGTCGGCAGCAGACCGTCCGGCCGCTCTTTTTCTATAACGCGAGTGGCGAACTCCAGATTGATAGGCTCAATGTAGACCTTATCCGCAATTTCGATGTCGGTCATAATGGTAGCGGGGTTGGAGTTTATTAGAACAACCGAGATACCTTCTTCCCGCAGCGCCGTACACGCCTGGGTTCCGGCGTAGTCGAACTCAGCCGCCTGACCGATGATTATCGGCCCGCTTCCTATTACCATTACTTTTTTTAGATCAGCTCGTTTCGGCATTGATACTCCAATACTAAGGCCCGTCGTCGTTATTTCTGAGCGGCGATCGACTCTAAATACTCCTCGAGAAGTTGAGAGCCCGGCACATATTGACTTGATGTAGCCGGCAGATGTTTGTGTCGCAAAGCTTCTATTGTGCCGTCGTTGAGGCTGGTGGCGGTCACCTCCAATTCATCTGAAAGCGACTCAGTATCGACGACGAATCCGTGATTTTGGGTAGTTATGCTCACTTTGCCTGTGATCAGATTTTTGACGGGGTGATTGGCCCCTCTGTGGCCATATTTGAGCTTGATAATATGCCCGCCCATAGCCATGGCCAAAAGTTGATGACCCAGGCCAACCCCCCAAATCGGTATTTTACCGATCAGTTCGTGCATAGTCTCCAACGGTTTTGACAGAAGACGAGGGTCCCCCGGCCCCGGCGAGAACACGACTAAATCAGATTTTAGATCCAGCACTGCCTCTGCCGAAGTATCGTGCGGCAGGACGGTGGTGTTGCAGGCTGATTGTGAAAATTGGTTTAGCATAGAACGCGGGACGCCGAGGTCGATAATCGCTACGTGAAATTTCGCTTGTGGTGATGAGCATGGACACTCGTACGCCTCGCCCGCCGAAAGTTGTTCTACATAGTTGACGTCGCCGTAGACTGGACTCGTTTGAAGGACATTTTTGAGTTCGTCGCAGGTTAGTTCTGTGCTGATGGCTCCCATCATCACGCCGTTTATTCGCAGGTGGCGGGTGAGGGCGCGGGTGTCGATTCCCTCTATTGAGACGGCGCCGTTTTGCTGTAAATAATCCGCCAAACTGCCGTTTGATCGCCAGTTGCTGGGTTTGTCGCAGAGTTGGTGCACGATCAGACCTTTTGCCCGAAACCTCTCCGACTCCAAATCCACCTCGTTTACGCCGTAGTTTCCAATCAGCGGATAGGTGAGAGTGAGCAGTTGACCGGCATAAGAAGGATCGGTAAGCCTCTCCTGATAGCCGACCATTGAGGTGTCAAAGACCACCTCGCCAACCACAGTGCCGGGCGCACCGATGGAAGTTCCTTCGAATGTGGTTCCGTCTTCGAGTAACAATATGCCTTTCAACTTTTACTCCAATTTGTCTGCCGAAGCAGGTGTGGCGGGATGGAAACCGGCCAGTACGTTTAGTGCGCCAGCTTGATATTCGCTTTCAGGGGGTGGCGATTCGGAGATCACCACCCATCATATAACCGATAACCGTGAACCGACAACCTTTATCCGCCAAACTGATTCGCTGCAATAAATTCGGCGACTTTTGATTGCATTGATGGGTCTACTTTTCCGGCCTCGACTAATACGGCAAGTATTTCGCTCAATGTGCCGAGTGAGTGCAGGTTATAGCCGGATTTTGCAAGGATTTTGCCCCCGCCCTGCTCTCTGTCCAGAATAATCAATACATCCCTAACCACCAACCCGGCCTCAGTCAGGGGTGCAATGGCCTCGATTTTTGAGGCGCCGTCGGTGATGATGTCGTCTATCACCAGCACTTTATCGCCCTCGGAATACTCACCCTCGATGAGCTTTTTGGTGCCGTAGTCTTTTGCCTCTTTGCGCGGGTAAATCATCGGGATTGACGAAGCCAGGCTTGTCGCTACCCCCAGAGGCAGCCCCGCATAGGGTATCCCCGCGATCCTGTCGCAGCCGATCTGCTTCGCTCTGTCGCCCAGCGCCTCACCGATCTCCTTCAATAGAGCCGGTTTGCCGACCAGGCCGCGAAAGTCACAATATACCGGAGACATAATCCCGCTCTTTAACTTGAACTCGCCGAACTTGATGCAGCCGGCGTCGTATATTTTGAGATAAAGGCTATTCATCGTCACCGACGACCTTTCCGTTGACTACGGTGGCCACTACCTTGCCGGTCAACTCGGCTCCATCGAACGGGGTGTTTCGGCCCATCGACTTAAACTTATCGGCTCGCACGGTGATAGTCGCGTCCGGGTCGAAGACCGTGACATCTCCGATTGCGCCGTCGGCCAATGTGCCGGCGTCCAAACCGAGAATCTTCGCGGGACCGACAGTCATCTTCGAGATAGCATCGCTAAGCGTCAGCGTCCCCGGCTTGACCAGGTTTGTTATAACAAGCGGCAGAGCAGTCTCCAAACCGACCATTCCGAACGCGGCGTATTGCATCTCGACCTGCTTATCCTCCAGTGAATGCGGGGCGTGGTCGGTGGCTATGGCGTCGATTGTGCCGTCCGCCAGCGCCTCTTTTATAGCCTCCACATCCGCATCGGTTCTCAGCGGCGGGTTTATTTTTGCATTGGTGTCATAAGTGTTCAATGCGGAATCTGTCAATGAGAAATACTGTGGGCAAGTCTCGCAGCTTACCGGTATGCCCCGGCTCTTCGCCCATCGCACTGCGCCGACGGATTCGGACGCGCTGATATGCTGAATGTGCAAAGGGCAGCCTGTCAGTTCCGATAACAATATGTTGCGCAGAACCATTATAGTCTCGGCCTGTCTCGGCCACGGCCTTAAGCCCAAAATGGTGGAGTTGATTCCCTCGTTCATCACCGCGTCGCGGGTAAGGGAGGTGTCCTCGCAGTGCGCCAACACCGGCACATTGAACATCAGCGAATATTCCATCACCCGCCGCATCAAGTCGGTGTTTTGCACCGGATAGGCATCATCTGAGATCGCAACTGCGCCAGCTTCGACCATATCCCCGATCTCAGCCATCTCTGCCCCATCGTTGCTCTTCGTGGCAGCGCCAGTCGTAAGGACGTTCACACAAGCCGATTTACCCTCAGTAAGCACATACTCCACCACGGCGCGATTGTCTATAGCAGGCTTGGTGTTCGGCATTCCTAATATGGTAGTAAACCCACCTGCCGCAGCAGCCATCGCAGCAGTCGCAATGGTCTCTTTATGCTCATAACCCGGCTCGCGGAGGTGGACGTGCATATCTATCAGACCCGGAGCAACCACCAATCCGGTGCAGTCGATAGTCTGCCCCTCGCCATTAGAAGGAGTCGGAGAATTGGGCGCTATCCGCCCGTCCACGATCAGCAAGTCGCCGACTTCATCTACCCCACGCAGCGGATCAATTATTCTACCGCCTTTAAGCAGAAGCCACATTAGACACCCCACCTCCTAACAACAAATACAGCAACGCCATTCGTATCGCGACCCCGTTGGTAACCTGATCCGTTATTACCGCGAACTCTCCGTCGGCTACATCCGGGGTGATTTCGATGCCGCGATTCATCGGTCCTGGGTGCATAATCAGAACGTCATCAGCGCATTTTCGCAGCCGCTGTTTGTTTATGCCGAAGAACCTGGAATACTCTCTCACGCTGGGGAAGAAGCCGCGATCCATTCTTTCGAGTTGGATTCGCAGAATATTAACCACGTCGGCGCCGTCGAGCGCCTCATCAAGGTCGGTGAACTTCTGAACCGGCAGTTTGTCTATTTCCGCAGGCAGCAGAGTGCTCGGCCCGCAGACCCTCACCTGCGCGCCCATATGGCTCAATCCCCATATATTTGATCGAGCGACCCGGCTGTGCATAATATCGCCCACAATCACGACCTTCAGGTCTTCGATCCCCTTCTTGTTTTCCAAAATAGTCAACATATCCAGCAAACCCTGTGTAGGGTGCTCGTGCGTACCGTCGCCGGCATTGACCACACATGATCGCACAGTCCTGGCAGCAAAATGGGGCGAACCGCTGGCGCCGTGGCGAATTACGAAGAGGTCTATGCCCATCGCCTCCAACGTCAACAGAGTGTCTTTGAACGACTCCCCTTTATTGACAGCAGACCCCGCGACCGAAATAGAGGTTGTATCTGCGCTCATTATCTTCGCCGCCAGCTCGAAGCTGGTGCGTGTTCTCGTGCTATTTTCATAAAACAGGGTGCAGATGGACTTGCCGCGCAGAATAGGCACCTTTTTGACAGGCCTGGATAGTATCTCTTTATGCGAGATAGCCGTATCCAGGATCAGCCTGATCTCCTCGGCAGTCATATCCTGCAGACCCAAAATGTCTTTTCTCTGAAGCTGCATCTATCCGTATCCTCGGGTTTCAACGATCCTCAATAAGGTTCTTGCTACTGCGATATCACAACCGCATCTTTGCTGTTGGTTTCACGCCATTGGACTTTGACATTCTCCCGCCGGGCAGTTGGGATGTTTTTGCCGACATAATCCGCCCGCACCGGCAGTTCGCGATGCCCTCTGTCTATGAGCACCGCCAGTTGAATAACAGCAGGTCTTCCAAGATCCATAATCGCGTCAAGGGCAGCCCGCGTGGTGCGTCCGGTGTAGAGCACCTCGTCGACCAAAATGACGTTTTTGTCGGTCACATCGAATGGAATATCGCTGGCCGATATCGTTCGGGCGGTGCGAGTAGCGAAATCATCTCTGTATAAGGCCACGTTGAGGCTGCCTATGGTCATCTCCAGACCCTCGATCTCGCCAATCAATTTCGCGAGCCTCTGCGCCATCGGCACACCCCGGCTCTGGATTCCAATAATGACCAGGTTCTCCGCGCCCTTGTTGCGCTCGACGATCTCATGAGCGATCCTTTTCAGCGCACGCCGGATCTCATTTTCGTCCATCACTTCTTTTACGTTGTCTGCCATGTCCCCTCCGCAACGAGTGAGATTTATACCTCAGACATCAGTATCCGAGCCACAAAAAAGCCTTCCTGCCGCGAGTTGGCAAGAAGGCCTGTTATTTTGCATTCGATATATGCGCCCATCTTAACTTAAACCTTGCCAGCCTCGCGGGGCTGAATTAAAGGTGACTTCCAGATTTCAGTAATTATAAGCCCTGTTTATGGCTCTGTCAACGACTTTTTTTGGCCAATATGGCGGCCAATTGCGCCTGCCTGGCTCTGTCTATCGAAGTCGCCAGCACACGGGCGGATTCCTGCGGACTGTGGAACCCCATTCCATTCTCGGACGACACGAAATCCCATCGCAACTGGGCAGAGCGATAGAGCTGATAAGCCTTCGCAAGGTCGGTGTCGCTTGCCCCGGACTGCTTGGCGTCTTTAATTGCGTCAATTGCGTCGATCAACGCCGTCTCAGTGTCCTTTAATAATCCAGCCGTGCGATCCTGTATCAACGCCACACGCTCACGCAGCACAGCCGTGCTTCTCTGGTGGCACTTCTTGCACGCTTTCATGTCAGCCAAAAGCGGGCTGCGAATCCAGTGATCCGTATAGGTCGAGTCGCCGTTTTTTGCCGTCGGCATATGACAATCAGCGCACGATACCCCGGATTTCGCGTGTATGCCGGTGCTCCACGTCTCAAGGTCAGGGTGCTGTATTTTGACGACCGGCCCGCCAGTTTCCGCGTGTACCCAGTCCGAAAAACCAACTTCATCGTAGTATTTGTCGATATCATCGACCGTAAGCCCGTTTTTCCACGGGAAAGTAAGCAGCTTGTTTTCGCCCTTAAAGTAGTATTCGCTGTGGCACTGGCCGCATACGTAGCTGCGCATCTGGTTGTCGCTGGCCTGCGTGACGTCGATGCCCCTCTGAGCCATTCCCTCGATGAACGCCCTTCGGGTTATGCGCAGTTCCATAGTCTCCGGGTCATGGCAATCGACGCAGGTGAGGCCGTGATGCAGCTTGCTTGAGAGTTCCTTGAGCGGGGTCTTATTGAAATTCTCCCACCCCATCTGCTGAATAAGCTCGGGGGCCTCTGCGGCATGGCAGTTAGCGCAGGCGCCGGGCTGAGCCGCAACCTGAACACGCTTGGATGCTTGCTGGTCTATCAAAGTATAATAATGCCCTCGCTCTTCGTTGTATTCCACCGCAAAGGCATATCCGGCGTAAAGGCGTTTGAGATTCGGATCTCGCTGTAGTTTATCATAGGGTTTGGAGCCGCCATACGGGGTCGATTGAGTATCGTCAGCAGTCTTTTTAAAGGACGCGTATTGGTCGGGATAGTCCTTTCCGATAACCGCCGGATCCAACGATGCCGCGAAAACAACCGCAGCGATAATCAACAGCAACACAACGCCCGCAAGCCATTTTGAAACCCGCATTCGGGACATAATACACCTCCGAAGAATGGGCATAGGAGTCTATTGTAGCAGAGCTTGAGCGAGGACGGAATAGCGGGCCAACGCTAAACACAATATTTTAAGAAAAACATTGGCGGAGGCGAGAGGATTCGAACCCCTGGGACTTTCGTCCAATGGTTTTCAAGACCACCGCCTTAAACCACTCGGCCACGCCTCCGCAGCGATATTTAATTATAGTCCGAGCGCCGAAGGTGGTCAAGGAGATGAGGGCCGTGGAAGGAAACAAACGAGAAATGGGCGAAAGTCGGAAAATCCTGAAAGTGGCCTGTTTTGGCCATTTTGGGGCTGTACGGTGGCGATTCGAAAACCGCCACCGCTCATTTCTCAGCGATTCGAAGATCGCCACCTGCATATTGTTGACTAACGTCGTCTTCTTATGTTCAACCAACCGGCTCCCAGCAGCCCGAAAGCCACTACAGCTAAAGAGCCTGGCTCCGGGATCATTCCGAGTGTGATTCCGTCGGCTGGCAGGCCCGCGTCCATAGTAACATCTGCCAAATCGTAGAACGCAGGGGAATCATAGGAAAAATTGACCGTTTTTCCCACCGGCACGTTGATATACCAATAAATGGATTCCGCACTAACAGCCGCAGTAAACGAATAATCGCACCACTGATTGGTAAATGGCATGTGATTAAAATTAGACACGCTGAAAGACGTCAAGTTCTGACCCGGGAATGCGGTCTGCGCAAAAACCAGCGTGTAAAGATAATGATACGTACCATCCAGATTCCCAGTGACCATAGCGGTCAACTGGTTTGAATATGGTCGATCCAGACAAATGAGATTACTGACATAAGGATTGGCGGGCACGGCCCATACGGCTGCGATGGTCAAGCTCGTCAGCACGAGAACCAGCCCAAAAACGACCGTGTATTTAGTATGTTTTCTCATACTATCCCTCCCATAAAACGCGAGCGCTGTCGACAAAGACGGCAGCGCTTGCGTTGAATCCGAATTTACCGTTTACGAACGACTGCGTCGTCTTAGAGCCACCGGCACCATCCCCGCGACTCCCATAAGCACTGCCGCCAAGCTGGCCGGCTCCGGAATGGTGTCGCCCATAACCAGAGTCTTACCTACAGCAGAGCTGCCACCGTTGATAACAACCTGCCATCCCTTAACATCGACCATCGGCGCATAAGCTGACTTATAACTGAATACACAACTGCTGTTCGGAGTGAGATCACCATACCCCCACTGCAACCAGTAAGAGTCGCCATCGGCCGGGTCAACAAAAGATGTCGAACCTGCGCCGGGCACGTTGGCTGCATCAAAAAATGTCGCCTGGTTAGGGTTCTCCACCTTATAAGTATGCACCGTCGCCGTTCCGGACGTGTAGAGCAACTCGTAAGTGTATGTATAAATGTTATCCAAGCCCTGCGTGACTGTGGCATTGCAGGTTATAGTCTGTATCGCGTTATGCCCGGTCAGGGTATCCGTAGATGTAGCGACAACCGTGTCCGCAAACACACCACACGACAACAGGAACAAAGCGACTAAAGCCAATAGGCTGACTCTAGACAAGACCATGATACCTCCTCCTTAAAATCGCGGCGGCTTCGCAAAAGGATAGCCCCGCCTGATTTGGCGCTTATCTGCCGGATCAAATACCCACCGTAAGGTCCGCGCCTGAACCAACGGTCTACAGTATGCCCGTCTCTGACGACAGCATTCTACCGCAGGAATTCGTGCTTGTCAAGTGCCAATTATGAAGTATTACACATTATTAAACAGCCTATGTTGGTGACATTATGAACATACTGTGATGTCTGACTGCCGTCGCACTTTAAGCACAGGTATAACCGTATTTCCCATTGCATGGCCGCCACAAACCCCTATTACCACAACATAACTCCCAACAGGCGGCTTATTAAGCTCACGGCATCTGATTCTCAGGCCGATATTGCCGGAACCGTCGTTTAGCCTGCTCCCGTCGTCGATATAGAAATAATCCTCGCCCTGCCCTCCCGAATAGGTCACCCTGCCCCAGGATTTTGAAAGCAGCCCAATAGTCCTCAGTCCTGTTCCGCCCGTAACCCCTCGAGTCTGAGGGCAAAAATCACCCCCGCCCACTACTTTGTTGGACATACCCCGCGGAAGCAATGGGGTCAGCAACTGGTTGTTTACGACCACTGACTCGGCGAGTATGCTTCTTTCCCCGTCGTCTGTAGTCAATTTGCCCTCGATAGTCACAACATCTCCCTCAGATACCACCCCGCCCCAGATCACTTTGATCCCGCTGGCGCCGTTGAACTCCTGAATATAGAACTCACCGGCGCCCATATCAGACGTCGAGGTCGTCACTATCTGTCCGCTGCAGAATATCCCCTGCTCATCCTCGCATCCGAACGCATCGGCCAGTATGCGGAGCCGGGATACGGGGTTGACAATATTAACCTTACCCGATGTCCAGTTCTCTGTGGCTACCGGGCCGACTTGCACCGCCCTGATATCCACAGTATGGCTGCCGACGTTATACTGCGTGGTGTCCACGGTAATAACGTGAGGCTCAGCTACAGTCGAACCGATATCGACGCCGTCGAAGTAGAAATCCACCCGTCCAACGCCTTTGGAATCGACAGCAACCGCGCGTAGCTCAGCTATGCCTGTCAGGGGTTCATCAGGTGCCACAAACGACACCTCTGGAGATGTGGCATACGGGGCCAGCAGCGGATCTCCCACCACCACCGACTTCCAGACCAGCATCGGGCAAGCCGCATAGAAGCTCTCCGCAAGATTGTAGCCCTTGGTGTATCTATCGAACAAGACGTCGGGATGAGTTGCATATGCGACATAAGGTTCGGATACATAGCCACAGACACCGCTTGCTCCCTGTGATATAAGGTCGACTACCAGCGATTGGCCTCCGGAGGTGGGATTGAACGTTCTGCCGCTGTTTGAGACATACGAATCGGCTACGGATCCCGGAGCAAATGTGTTGCTTCGATAAGCAACAGAAGTGTATGATGAGTCGTTGCTGCCCCAGCTAAAGTAGCCCATAAGACCAGATCCGCCCGATAAAAACACGTCGGTGTCATCGAAAATGGTGGGTATTCCTCGTCCCAAAAGCAGCTCGTTAGCAGCGCGCAGTCTCTGATTAAGCGTCGCATTTGATCCGGATGGCTTCGGCCCGAGATATTTTTGATCCAGCATCACCGGCCCGGTCGGCTCACCGCAAGCCACACTGCGGTCGATCAAACTGTGGACATCTGCCGCAGTATAGCCATCAAGTCTGGTAACCAGATACAGCCGCCGTCCATACAGGTCAAGCTGATGAGAAAATGCACATTCCTGGCTCCAATACAATGGACCATAAGGATTCTCAAAGCAAGCCAACACGTCCGGTTCATCGAGACACGTCAGTACGCTGGTGACCGAAAGTGGGCCGGAACTGCATCCGTATTCAACCCCCAGCGGCGTACCCTTTGTGAGCACTATATAATCGATTTTGCCGGAAACTGAGGGGTTTTGGAGGAATCGCCTGATAGGTTCGGCAACATTAGTCTCGAACTCCGTGCGACTCACGATTTCGGTGGTGGAGCACCTGATTTTGCACCGGTTGGTGTATGGAATGCCACGCGCGGCGACGTAATGATCGGCGATCTCGGTGGATATGCTGCTTTTGATATTCTCGACTACCAGCACAGCCCGAGCTGAGCCGCCACAATAGCCGGCAGATACACACAGCAACAGCAGCGCCATCGAGAGTGCGATCTGCGGTGGTATACGAATGCGTAACGCAAACAAAACCAACCCGGCCCCTCCGAGGACAAACCCTTGAAACCCACGGTTTTTCTGGGGGAACTGCCTGAAGTTCGAAAACAAGGCCGTACCCGCATTTGCCCGCCTTGCTTGTCAACCAACTGAGTTATACACTCACTGTCAGGTTTTGTCAATGGATGTGTGGCGCATCCAGCCTACAGCGAACGTCACTATTACAAACAAAGCGATAAGAGGTACAGGGGAGGGTCTCACCAGATCGACTACTACATCCAGCAGACCTAAAGGGGGCATGGCATCTCCGGAACGAATCAGCAGCATAGCGACCGCTATTCTGCCCGACACCGCGCCAATAAGCGTCGCACATACGGCGGGAATCTCCAAGGCTAACCCCGATCTTCTGCCGGAGGTCCGGGCTATTGCCTCTCCCAAAACGACTCCATACCCAGCCGCAACAAATAAAACAAACAGCCCAAAAAAGTCCACACCCCAGCCTGCCACCACTCCGAACAACAATCCTGCGAACGCAGCCGTCAGCCCGTGTCGAAATGCCGGCACGGAGGCCACGGCGAGCTGAGTTTGCCTGCCGCATAGCTTCGATTCGGATGCATGTGAGGAGCAAGTTTGATCAGATTTGGAGCGCTTCATTAAATTGAGTATATCAACGCTGCCTTACGGGGTCAAGATATTGGATCAGCCGGGGATATTGTCCCAGGTATCGGGCAGCAATTCGGAAAACTCGGCCGTACTCTCCACCTTATCCTTTATAAGCACAACGTTGGTTCCGCTGGGGCCAGTGCTGAGCAACATCCTGTCGCTGACATCCAGCATAATTGAATAGCCCAGCCCCAGGGAAGGCTTGGTCGAAAATCCCCTCAACAATACCGCCCTGGGAAGAATCAGCGACTCGATCCCGCCGCCCTGGTCCGCCACTACAGTCCACACTAAAGCGTCGTCGTGTCCCACATATACAGTTCCTCTCACTCCGTGCTTGACCGCGTTTGTGATGGCCTCTCCAACTCCCACCATGAACTCATCAAGTCTATCCCCGGTCAGGCCAAACTCATCAAGCATCTTTTTTGTCTGGTGCCTGCCATATCCCACTCTGGACGTATCCTCGATCTTCACACTGATCGACGAACGCACCACGAAAGGCTCCACGTCGGCGTAATCGCAAACGTCGAGCTTCCCTCCAGTCACGGTGAGGATAGTGTCGCGATAGAATACCTTTTTTTGCCTGTCGAGTTCTTGCTCAAGGCTGCGTCGACGCTCCTCAGCCTGCTTGCGCTCCGTCACATCCCGTACGATCGCCTGAATAAGCTCTTCGCCGTGCAGTTTATAAGACACCAGCCCGATTTCACACTCTACCAGCGTGCCATCCTTTTTTTTGAGTATCCACTCGAAACGCTGTGCAGGCCCACCTGCCTGTTCCTGAATGAGCCTCACGGCTTCCTCGTGCGAAGATTTGCCGTTAGGTTGAAATTCCGGACTGATGTCACCAGGATTTTTGCCGAGCACGTCATAAGGCGCATAGCCGAGAACATGTGTTACCGCCGGGTTCATCCCGATAAAAGCCCCCGTCGCAGCCGAGAGCAGCAGCACCATGTCCGGGCTATATTCGAACAACCTTCGATAGCGCTCCTCGCTGTCCTGCAGGGCTTCCGTGTAGCGTTTCCGTTCCGTTATGTCTAAAAGCGAGCCTATCACAGCCGGTTTGCCCAGATAGTCCACAATCGCGGTATGCACTTCCACATCTACAGGGGTCTTGTCGACTCGTTGCGCCTTAAATGCATACCGGGCTGTTTTTACTTCACCGCTGAATCGTTTTCGCAGACTCTCCGCCACCAACGCGCGATCCTGCGGCGCCACAAACTGCAGTGGGGGTTGATTGACCAGTTCCTCTTCGCGCGCCCCAAATATCTCAAGCATCCTCGGATTGGCATATACAAAACGATCGTTCTGGATCATATACACTCCGACCATCGTCTCTTCGACCAGGCTGCGATATTTCGCTTCGGCCTCCTGTAGTGCCCGCTCGGACTTTAGTCGTTCAGTTATGTCCTCGTAGGTGCCGAGAACACCTACCACCTCTCCATCGGCGTTGTGGAGAGGAACTTTGGTTGTGTCTACCCATATCTCCGTGCCGTCCGCCGTCAACTGACTCTCAATTATATTGAATGCCGGTTTATTTTCGCTTATTACGCGACGATCCCACGAACGATACGACTCTACTTGTTCTTTTGTCCACCCAAGATCATAGTCGGTCTTGCCGATTACCTGCTCCGGGCTTTCAATTCCAGCGGCTCGAGCGAAGTTGTGATTGCAGCCGAGGTAGACCAGGTTTGTATCCTTCCAAAACACGTATTGGGGGATATTTGACAGCACCAATTCGAGCATTTCCCGTGACTCAGTGACAGATTTCACCGCTCTATATCGGTCTGTAATATTCCGAACTATCACAAGAATCTGGTTTTCGGGCAAATGCAAGAGCCTGGCTTCGAAGTATCTGTCCGTATCGTCAATTTTCAGGGCGTATTCCATAGATACCGGAGTCGCACAACCTTCTACTTGGGGCAACGCTTCTGCAAACTTCTGCCCTACCTCCGGAGGCAGCACGTCCTGCATTTTTTTGCCGAGAAATTCTTCGGGCGGGGCGTAGAGCTCCGAAGGGTCGGATGCGTGGTATTCCAGGACTGTCCCCTCCGTATCGAGCCAGAAATATACATCTGGAAAAGCGTGGAAAACGGTCTCTAATTCTGTAAGAGCCTTACGTAGTTGGTCTTCAGCCTCTTTTCTGCTCGTAATATCCACAGCATTAACCAACAGTGCGGATTGGGCTTTGTATGGGATCGAAGCGATGCGCAGATCATAGTAACGGATATCCCCGCTCTTTGTGATTCCACGGGCAATGAAGTTCAACGATACATCCTCACCGGCTAATCTGCGCTTTTGGTGATCGGCCAGCCAGGCCATGTCGTCGGGGTGAACATAACGCCAAACAGGAGTATTCAGCACCTCCTCCCTGCCGTAGCCCATCAGTTCGCATATCTGCGGGTTTACATATACCAGTTGATCGTTCTGTAGAATGAATACCCCCACCGGCGAATGCCCCAGCACCTGCTCTGCCAGATGCTGTTCATTGAGGTGCTCGGTTATATCTCTGGCGATCCCGCGTAGTCCCACCGGGCTGCCATTTGTACCAGGCAAAGGCACACAGCTCAACTCAATGGTCTTCATCAGATTATCTTTAGTATAGAACGTGGTGGCGACGTTTTTGATGGTGCGGCCTTCCGTCAACGCATCACGCATCATCGTCTTGCAATGCTCCACCTCCTCTTCTGGAATAAACTCGATAAGTTGCCTGCCGATTATCTCCTGCGCGTCATAGCCGAGGGTTTCGGTGACGACACCATTGGAATAGGTGACGACCCCTTCCGGGTCGATTTCCCATATCCAATCCGGAACCCGTTCCGTTCTATCTTTGAGAATACGGTTTTGCTCTGTATGTGCCATTATATTGTCGCAACTATTTGCCTATAAGTTGCACTTCATGCCGCAAGCTTCCTGCCTGATTTTATACCCGTTGTTCAAGAGTATCAATCTCAGCCTATTAAACTGCGCCGCAATCTGGTTGTTAAAAGTTTGGAGTTGGAGGTTGAAAAAGATGCAGCCGGAGGATATCTACGGCCACATCCTAAGAAATACCCGGTGTGGTCAGGTGAAGCTGCGGGTAACCCGTACATGATTGCGATGGCGCATTTTGGCCTGTGCGATCAAAAAAACCAGGCCGGCGCATGGGCGAGCGGCTGGGTGTGGCGAGGTACTCAAATGCAGTACTACCCGGATTTTGCGGAAGATGAGGAGGAGCAGATCGGCCTGGTGAGGCTGAGCTGTGTGACATATCAACTTGCGGACGGGCAGCCTGACGCGATGGGTTGGCAGGTTGCCGATATGGAAGGGGTGGTTTTTGGTATCGTCTCCGATATGCTGGCCGACGCCGGCAGCGGACAGATTGTGTTTGTGGCTATCGAGGATACACAATCGCATAAAGTCTCCCTGGTGCCTGTGGAAGGGATGTATCTGGATATCGCTCACACCCTTGTAATGGTGCCGGCGATGGAGTCAGATGTTCGTAACAGCCCGGAGTTCACCGAACAGGTGGTGGATGTGATGCCATTTGTCGACTACTGGCTGGGTTTGGCGAGAGCGCGTTCATGATTCGATCAAGAGCAGGGCGGTTGACCTCGCCCTGCTCTTGTTTTTGGCTCCGAACTGCCGGGTAAATGCTTTAAATAAACCACACACGGAGTGATTGTCACAATGGACGAAATAAAGGCTCTTTCTCACGACCAACTCAGCCACAACTGCGACCCCGACAGCCTGGGGTTTGAAACCACAGCCGAGGTCGCCGAACTCGGCGGCACCCTTGGGCAGGAGCGAGCAATAAGCTCACTGGAGTTCGGCCTGGGTGTAGAGACCAAGGGCTTCAACATATATATATCAGGCCAATCCGGCACCGGCAGGAGCACAAACGCGCTTACTCATACCACAAATAAGGCCATCTCCGAACCGACGCCGGATGATTGGTGTTATGTCTACAACTTTCACGACCCCTACCGACCAAAGGCTATTCGACTCTCCTCCGGCAAAGGGCCGGAGTTCGCCAAAGATATGGAAGAGTTCGTCAAAGTAGCTCGAATAGAGATACCAAGGGCATTTGAAAGCGACAATTATGAGAAGAGAAAATCTGAGGTATTGGACTCGTTCGGCCGAAGGCGGGACAATATGCTGGGCGAACTGCAGAAGCAGGCAACGGAGCTGGGGTTTTCGATAGAGGCGACGCCGGTCGGGATAGCCTCCGTGCCTCTGACACGCGAGGGCAGACCGTATTCTCGTGAGGAATATGAGTCTCTATCCGACGATCTTAAACAGGACATCAAGCAAAAAGGGGCGCGGCTGCAGGACTTCATCAACCAGTTCGTCTCCCGTTCCCGCGCTTTAGAAAAAGAGGCTCAGGAGAAGCTCAGGGAACTCGATACAGAGATAGCGCTGTTTGCAGTCGGCCATCTTCTGGAGGACCTGCGCGCGAAGTATACTCGGTGTGAAGGATTTGGCAATTGTGGGGACATTTTAGACTACCTGGACTGCGTGGAAAAGGACATAGTCGAAAGACTAGACGATTTCAGAGCCCCGGATAAACGCCAGCAGGGGATTCCGCCGGTGCTTGCGGAGATGGCCGAGCCTGTGTTTGATCAGTATCAAGTCAACGTCTTTGTCACTCACGAGAACCACAACGGCGCTCCCGTGGTCAGCGAGAATAACCCGACATATCAGAACCTGCTCGGCAAAATAGACTATAAGGCGCGGCTGGGTTTTATGTTTACCGATCATAATATGCTGAAGGCCGGGGCCATACATAAAGCTAACGGGGGTTATTTGATCGTGCAGGCGCTGGATGTGCTGGTCAATCCATTTTCGTGGGATGGATTGAAACGGGTGCTTCGGGGAGGCGAGGCTGCTCCGGAGAACCTGGTCGATCAGTATGGTCTGGTGTCGATTGCGACACTCAAACCCCAACCGATTCCGTTGGACGTTAAAGTGTTGCTGATCGGAAACCCGTATTTATACTACCTTTTATATTATCTCGACGAGGAGTTTCGAAAGCTGTTCCGAGTGAGGGCGGATTTCGATATCGAGATGAGCAGGGATGACAAGCACATGGCCGAGTATGCCGCTTTTATCTCATTGAAATGTGCGGAACGTGGGCTGAAACCGTTTACCAAGGGAGCGGTGGCGCGAGTGATTGATTTCGGTTCGCGCATGATCGAGGATAAGCATAAACTTTCTGCGAGGTTTCTGGAGATATCGGATCTTATCAGCGAATCGGCTCATTGGGCAGGGCGCGCAGAAAGCGATATCGTGCGGCGTGAGGATGTCGAGCAGGCGCTTGAGCATAAAGAGTATCGCTCGCGGATGATCGAGGATAAAATCCAGGCCCTAATCGAAGAGGGCACTATTATGATTGACGTGGACGGGGCTGTGGTTGGGCAGGCTAACGCGCTGTCGGTTTATAGCATCGGCGGGCGGGAGTTCGGTCGGCCGTCTCGTGTAACTGCGAGGGTGGCTGCAGGTCGAAGCAGGTTACTGGATATTCAACGGGAGAGCGAGATGGCGGGACCTATCCACAATAAAGGGGTTATGATCCTCTCAGGATATCTCGAAGGCAAGTATGCCGCAGAGAAGCCGATCTCGATGTTCGCGACTCTGGCGTTTGAGCAGCTTTATGAAGAAGTGGAGGGAGACTCCGCATCCAGCACAGAGTTGTATATTCTGCTGTCGGCGCTTTCCGGGCTGCCTATCAAACAGAACATAGCGATAACCGGCTCGGTGAACCAGTTCGGACAGATTCAGCCTATTGGAGGGGTGAACGCGAAAATAGAGGGCTTTTATGAAGTCTGCAAGGCGAAAGGGTTAAACGGCACGCAGGGCGTTATGATCCCATCCACAAACGTACGTCACCTGATGCTCAAGCCGGAGGTAGTGGAAGCGGTGCGGGATGATAAGTTCCATGTATGGGCAATTGATCATGTAGACCAGGGGATCGAACTATTGACTGGCGTTGCTGCAGGCCAACAGCAGGCTGATGGTTTCTACCCAGACGGCACGGTGCATTACCTGGTGAACAGAAGACTGCGTGCGCTGACCGAATCCGTGCGGCAATTTGGTGTGCCGACCTCTGTTGAAACAAAAGCGGAGGACAGGGAGCCTGCGGCGAAGATATGATTTATGAGTCTGATCGTCGAGAATTTGATAGAATAGCTTGATGATCAAACTACTTAGGGGAACTGCCAATAGTGTCGGGCTTGGCATCATTGGAGTCGCGCCTGCAATAGACGAGGTGGTTGGGCAATATCCGTGGGCCAAGTCCGTGGTGTGCGCGGCGATATCTTATCTGCCTCCCGAATATGCTGATGAGTGTGATGAGCCTCGCGGGCTGGTGGCCCGTTTTGCGAGGAGCCTCGATTACCATATCGTGCTGCGGGAGAAGCTGGGAGATGTTGCTGGTGTAATAGCGCACTGTCGGCCGGATGCGCGGCTTGAGGTGTGTGTCGATACTTGCCCGCTGCCGGAGCGCAAGCTGGCGGTTTTATCGGGAATCGCGTGGCCGTCCAAAAACGGCAACGTGTTTGTCGATGGCCTGGGATCGTGGGTGGCGCTTGGAGAAATCGTCACCGATCTTCCGTTAATAGGTGATGCGGAGCCGAAACACAGCCGGTGCGGCGATTGTAGGCTGTGTATGGAGGCCTGCCCTGCCGGAGCGATTGTTGAACCGGGAGTGATTGACAAAAGTAGATGTGTATCTGCTTTGACCCAGTCTTCCGGGTCGATTGAGGCGGCGCTTCGGGAATCGATGGGCATAAACATATACGGCTGTGATATTTGTCAACAGGTCTGTCCGCATAATAAGGGCATCCAGCCTGTGACCCCTGAGTTCGCCCAGATAGTTTTTCCCGGTAAGTCCCCTGCCCTGCTTCCTCTTTTAACCTTAACGGCTGCGGAGTTCAAGGCTCAGGTGGCAACAAGTTCGATCGCGTGGTTGCGCCGGACGCGCATTCGCCGAAATGCCGCAATTGCTGCGGGAAATCTGCGATGCGAGGCCACTATTGATTCGCTGGTAGAGATGGCAGTCGATGAGAACCTCACGCTGCGCGAGGTCGCTCGGTGGGCGATAAATAAAATTGGTAAGCATTGATCTTCCGAAGGACGAGGCTGGCATGCAGGAGAAGGTTGTGTTGGAGGTATTGGTGATATGGTAACTGCTATAGTGTTGATTCAGGGGCAGAGAGATAAGCTGCCGGAGACCGCCGAGAAGCTTGTTGCTGTGCCGGGGGTAAAGGAAGTGTATTCGGTGGCTGGGGATTACGACCTGGTAGCTATTGTTCGGGTAAAACAGCACGATCAACTCGCCGACGTCGTTACAAAGAACCTGCTTAAAATGGAGGGTATTGAGCGAACGAATACGCTGATCGCCTTTAAGAGTTATTCTCGCGAGGACCTTGAACGTATGTGGGAAATTGGCCTGGAAGAGAACTGATTTTGCTTTTGGAAGGCACTCTTTGTGGGCAATATTCCGTGGATATGAGAATTGGCGAGTCATTGATGGGTATGCTTGAAGCAGAGCGCTGATATGACGTAGCGCCGACACCCATATTTTGTTTTTTTATTGTCGATTTGTGCGTGATCGACCGTCTGAGTGGTGGACTATGAGATGGTCGGGTGCTATAATGTTTTTGTTTATTGCTTGCAGCAGGCGAGCAATTGATGAGGGAATGAAAAATGGCTATAGTGGAACCGTTACCTGATTCCGTCAAGCACGAACTGGGCAAGCTAGCGGGAGAGAACGGGGAAACAAAGCTCGCCGTGTCGACGGATATCGATGGAAGTGGTAAGTTTGGCGAACGTTGGCTGATCGCCAACGGAGATACTCTTTACGTCTTTCTAAACGACAACGGCAAAGCCGAGCTCCTCCATCAAGTCCCATTGCAGTCTATTGACAATGTCAATGCGGAGTTTCTGGTCGGCAGCGGAGTTCTTGAGGTCGGAGTCGGCGGCAAGGTCGTCGATTTACTGCACTACACCCATACGTACGCGGCTCGGTTCGGCAAAGTGGCGCGCGCCCTTGAGCATCTCTCAAAAAATGAGATAATCCCCCCTACCGAAGACGAGGCCAACAGACGATGTGATAACTGCGGCCGATTTTTGCCCGAAGGCACTAAAGTCTGCCCGGCGTGTCTGAACAAGACTGCTGTTATGAAGCGGCTTTTGGGCCTCACTAAGCCGTATTGGGGCAAACTAACCGGCAATGCCATTCTGATGCTGGTGGGAACGGCGATGGGACTGGCGGCTCCGTGGCTTTGGAAGCCGTTTGTCGATAACTTCGGCCCTAAACATGTCCATCTGCCGGTCTCCTTAAACATACCGGGGCAGCCGCGACTCAGCGCACTAATTACCATAGTGCTGGCCTATGTGCTGATGTGGGTCATATCGTGGCGGATGCAGATGATACAGGGTCGACAGGCGGCGTGGTTATCGGGCAGGCTAACACTCGATATCAGGGTGGCGCTGTATCAGGCTCTTCAGCGACTCAGCCTCAGTTACTTCGATAAGCGCCAGGTTGGTTCGATAATGTCGCGCATCACCCAGGACACCAGCGCGCTAAACAGTTTTATGAACCAGCTTTTGTCGTATTATCTGGCAAGCACGATTCAGATCGTAGGCGGGATCACATTGATGTTGTTTCTGTCTCCGAAACTGATGCTGTGGGCGCTTATCCCAAGCCCTTTGATAGCGCTGCTGTCGGTGAAGTTCTTTACACGACTGAAGCGGCAGTGGCACAAATATTGGCATACGTGGTCGAGAGTAGGCGCAGTTTTGCACGATGCGCTGGCGGGGATCCGCGTAATTCGGGCCTTTGCGCGTGAAGAACAGGAGATCGAACGTTTCAACCAACGTGTCAATGCCGTCTACACCGCTGACACACAGGTTGCGGCGGCATCAGCCACTTTCTGGCCGTCGATTACCCTGCTTAACAGCCTCAGCACCGCCATTATCTGGACAATCGGCGGCATGCAGGTTTTGCACGGCAACATAACTCTGGGTACGCTGCTGACGTTTTTGCAGTATTATGCGATGTTCTCCGGCAACTTCCAGACCATCTGCCGATCAAGCGACTTTCTCTCCAACAGCCTTACCGCCACCGAGCGCATCTTCGAGGTGTTGGATCAGGAGGTGGAGGTCGCCGATGTGTCGAAGCCTAAGCGCATGCCGGATATGAAGGGTGATATCGAGTTCCGACATGTGAACTTCGGCTATGAGCCGATCAACCCTGTATTGAAGGACATCTGCCTGCATATCCAACCCGGTGAGATGGTGGGGTTGGTTGGTCACAGCGGCGCCGGTAAGACCACGCTTATTAACCTTATATGCAGATTTTACGACGTCAGCGATGGTGCGATACTGATCGACGGCGAGGACGTGCGCGACATAGCGATGCAGGACCTCCGCAGCCAGATCGGCGTTGTGCTGCAGGATCCGTTCCTGTTTAATGGCACGATTATCGACAATATCGCCTACTCCAAAACTAACGCCAATCGTGAGGATGTGATCCGCGCGGCCAAGGCCGCCAACGCGCATGAGTTTATTATGAAGCTGCCGGATGGATACGACTCGCAGGTCGGTGAGCGAGGCGGGAGATTATCCGGCGGAGAGAGGCAGAGGGTATCGATCGCCCGGGCCATTTTGTGTGATCCAAAGATTCTAATATTGGACGAAGCGACCTCGTCTATCGACACCCAGGCCGAGAGCCAGATCCAGCAGGCGCTGTCCAGATTAGTCAAAAACCGGACTACGCTGGCGATAGCGCACAGGCTGTCGACTCTAAGGCAGGCCAGCCGTCTGATCGTGCTTGAGGACGGAAAGATTGCGGAGATCGGAACACACGATGAATTGATGGAGAAGACGGGCGTATATAGACGCTTGGTCGATATTCAACGGGAACTCTCAGAAATTACTGCGGTGAACGGATAATGACGGATTGGACATTAGACTACAAAGATCAAACAGACAACGGCGGTGAGTTGGAATATCTGGATCCTGCCACGCTGACATTCACCAAGCGAGGGGATGCGTTGATGTTGACGGTGCGCAACGACAGAACGTATCTCAAGGTGCGGGCAGTGAGGGCCTTTCCTCTCAGCGAATTGCATGAGTTCATCGGGCTGCTTGATGCGATCAGCGGCCATGAAATCGGGATGCTGAGGCACCTGCACAATATCGACGGCGAGGCCCGGTTGCTGGTGCAGCAGGAGATAGACAAGCGCTATTTCGTACCCAGGATAAACAGGATTATTGCGGCAAAAAAAGAGTTTGGGGCGGTGTATTGGGATGTGGAGACGGATCGCGGCAACCGGCAGTTTATTCTGCGTGGGCTGCGCGACAGCATTCACGAGATTGAGCCGGGGCGGTTTTTGATAAATGATGTCGACGGCAATCGGTTTGAGATCCCGCAGATCACCGACCTCGACAACAAAAGCCAGACGGCGTGGGAAGGGGTTGTATAGCCTCTTTTGAAACTGAAATGGACGGGCGCGGTGCTGATACCGCGCCCGTTTTGATTTTGGCTATCAGTCCTCTATTGCTGCCTTGCGGCTCAGGACTTTTTTGAACTGTTCCGGCGGGAACTTGACCTTTCTATCGTAGGTGTAGAGGCCGTTGACCTCTTGTTCGACGTCGGTTAGCTGGGTGTAGCAAAGCCCCGCGATGTGCGGGTTGTCCAGCAGCACATCGGCCAATCCCTTGAACCTGTCCATAAACGCCTTCTCATCGGCAGGTCGGTCGCCGTAGCCCCAGGCGTTGTCTTCCTTCTGAGCCGGGTTCCACCACGCGCCGCCGTATTCGCTGACGACCATCGGCTGGCCCCCGTATGGCGGCTCATAGTCGGCGTCGTTGCGCGCGAGGGTCTCGGTCTTGGGGTCTTTGCCGAACGGAGCGTAACGAGCGGCGAATGTCTCGATGTTCTGGTCGTAGTCGTGCAGGTCCCAGATGTCGGTTTTGACGTGAGTATAGCCGCTGGTGTCGCAGACCGGGCGGGACGGGTCGAGCTGCTTGGTGAGATTATATATCTCCACAAAGAATGTCGTATCGTAGCGGTCACTGTTGGAGCGCGCCTCGTTCAGGGGAACCCAGGTGATAATCGACGGGTGGTTGCGGTCGCGCACGACGACGTCAGCCCACTCTCGGCGGAAATTGTCCCTGGCCTGAGCGTGATGGCGCACGGAGACGCCCCAGTCCGGGAACTCACCCCAGAGTATATAGCCCAGTTTATCCGCCCAATACAGCGTCCTTGGCTCGAATATTTTCTGATGCAATCGGGCGCCATTGAAGCCGCAGGCAAGGCTGCGCTCGATGTCGGCTCGGAGTTCGTCATCGGACGGAGCGGTGAAAATACCATCCGGCCAGAATCCCTGGTCCAGGATCAGCCTCTGGAAGACGGACTTGCCGTTTATCAACACGCGGTCGCCGTTGACGCGGACGTCGCGCAGGCCGAAGTAGGAGTCGATCTCGTCAACCGTCTTACCGCCCTCCACCAACCGCACTTTGAGGTCATACAGGAAGCCCTTGCCGATCTCCCACAGAACCGGGTTCGGGATTTGCAGAGTCAGCAGATTCCCGCCGGAGCACTGCGCCGTGGATGCCTTGGCGACGCTCTTGCCGTCAGCATAAGCCTCGACCTCGACTCCGATACCGGTGCGCGTGTTGATCACGTCAACCGATATCGACGCTTTGCCGTTGGCGGCGTCGGGGAGAATGGTGATGTTGCTTATTCGAGAACTCGGTACGGCCTCCAGCCACACGGTCTGCCAGATGCCGGTGGTGCGGGTATAGTGACAGCCGGCGGATTTGAGCGCGGAGGATTGTTTGCCCATCGGCTGGAAGTGTGATCGTTCGTCGTCCTCGGCGTAGACCACAACCTCGTTTTCGCCGTCGAAGTTCACGACTTTGGTGATATCGGCATAAAATGGCGTGAAGCCGCCTCGATGTCTTGTGACCTGCTGGCCGTTGACCCAGACCTGGCAATCGTAGTCCACAGCGCCGAAGTGCAGCAGCAGGTTCCGGCCGCGCAGGGCATTGTCTACGGTGAACTTGCGCCTGTACCATACCGCCTCAAGAAAGTCGGTGTGGCCGATGCCGCTGAGCTTGCTTTCCGGGCAGAACGGGACGGTGATCTGCATAGGAAAATCGTTACCGGTGTGCCAACCCTTCTGCAGGCCGGACTTTTGGGTATCTATGGCGAATTGCCATTGGCCGTTGAGGTTTTGCCAGTTTTGGCGATGGAAGTCAGGCCGGGGGTGTTCTGGTCGAGGAACAGCGTCGGAAGCCGCCGCCATACCAAAGACCAACCCGCCGACGATAAGAGTCGCGGTGATAATAGACATGCGTATAGTACTCCTTTAATTTCATGTAGTCAAATGGCTAGCATACGTCCTAGTGTATTGATTTATTAGGCGACCGTCAAGTGGGAGGAATGGGGATTGGGAGGAAAGAAGGGGAAGGGAATAACGCGAAAACGCGAAAAGGGCGAAAGCCGGAAATAATGCACATTGTGTGGAGAATCGATGTGGGGGCTAGTTTCTATCCCGGACCGGAGTGTACAGGCGAAGGGATTGGCCGAGACGGAGAGGCTGTCCCAAAAGTTATTTTTGGATGAAGGTCAATTTTAGTAATGCGTCGAATTCCTAATTACAGATTTGACTAGGAGAGATGTGTTTTGAAGTTGTTCAAAGATCCGGTTGCGCCGAAATCGCAGTTGATGCTGTTGCCTCCGAGTGTTGATGATTTTGTTGGTGACGATGATCCTGTTCGCATAGTCGACGAGATCATCGATTCAATGGATCACAGTGAGCTTATCAGCCAGTATTCAGGTGGCGGAGCGCCGGCTTATGATCCTATAACTATGCTCAAAGTCATCATATTTGGTTATTGTGAGGGTATAAGAAGCAGCAGAAAACTCGATGCTGCGTTGGGTCAGGACTTGCGATTTATGTATCTTGCGCAGATGAGCCGTCCTGATTTCAGGACGATAGCCAGATTCAGGCGTATGAATAATGCTGCAATACGCAAAGCTTTCGACGAGACTGTGCGGCTGGGTTTTGAGATGAACCTTGTGCTGCTTAAGCATGTATCGCTTGACGGGACAAAGATAGAGGCCAATGTTTCAGGCAAGCATACTTACAAGAGGGAGCGTTTGGATGCTGCTCTTGAAAATGTCGGCAATTGGGTAGCTGATATTCTTGACCAGGCTCAGAAAGTTGATGAGCAAGAAGATAATCTTTATGGTGATTGTCGCGGCGATGAGTTACCCAAGCGACTTTCTAGCGCCTTTCGTCGCAAGAAGATGCTTGAGCAGGCGAAGCGGCATCTTGAACAGACTGGTAGTAACACTGTATGTGCGACTGATCTTGAGTCAAGGGTAATGAAGACTCGTTGTGGCAATCGCCCAGCCTATAATTGCCAGGCTGTAGTGGACAAGGAGAATCAGATCATCGTGGGTGCCGGGGTAGTTCAGGACGAGACCGATCACCACCAGATGCCTGCTATGATGCAACAGGTCAAGGAGTTGACTGGCCGCAAGCCCGATTGTGTGACAATGGACGCAGGCTACTTCAGCAATGAGACGCTTAGGTATGGCAAAGACAATAGTCTTAATATCTATGTTCCTGACAACGATGCGCAAAAAGGTAAGATTGGTTTTGAATGGGACCAGGCGAATGACGAATATATTTGCCCGTGTGGTCACCGGCTAATTTATGCAATAACCAGGCAGAAGCGGGATCGTATCTATCGCATATACCGCCACAGTTGTGCAAGTTGTTCGATGCGATCATCATGCTGTGGTTCCAAGAGTCGTGTGAAAGAGCTTTGGCGACGTGTAAACGGTGAGCTTGAGGAAGAGATGGCCCAAAAGATGAGCACCGCTGAAGCCAAATCAATTTACAAACTGCGCAAGCAAATAATAGAGCCTGTTTTTGGTAACCTCAAGGAAAACAACAAGATGCGTCGTCTACTTTTGCGTGGCTTAAAAGGTGCAGAGATAGAGTATTTGCTTTCCTGTGTTGCGCACAATATCGGCAAAATTGGCCGAATGTGGACCCTAAATCGGGCACTTTTGGCGTCATGACAGCTTCTTGCGCGGTTTACTGATTTGTTAGCGGCCGTCCGATGCAAGGAGCTTTTAGTACTGTCATTATTGACAAGTACAAGCAACTACCGTCGGCCAATGGTTAGGACGATACTATTGCTTTTAGGACAGCCTGCAGAGACCGGCCACTACTTTTTCGGTTGTTGGTTGTCGGTTGGCGGTTGTCTATT
>CAZBSI010000010.1:46164-106991 GCA_964494345.1 uncultured bacterium | reverse complement strand
CGTACCGATGTTTACGTGCGGCTTAGTCCTCTCAAAACGTTGCTTAGCCATCTTTGTTGCCTCCTAAAGAGTAGTGCAATGTGCCGGGTTATACCTGCAGGCGACGATTCGCACCCACCCCGCTTATGTCCTTTCTTGTCTTAGAATGCGATCAACAACCAGTCTATCGCTCTAATAAAAAAATGGAGCCCACGATGGGATTCGGACCCATGACCTCCTCTTTACCAAAGAGGTGCGCTACCCCTGCGCCACGTGGGCAGAAAATTGCCCTGCTATGTTCTTATGGGGCGGGATGCTATACCCCGCCCCACAGGAGAAGCCGGACTGCATTAAAATAATGGTGGGGAGAGTTGGATTTGAACCAACGTAGCCACTGGCAACAGATTTACAGTCTGCCCCCTTTAACCACTCGGGCATCCCCCCACGATAGTCGAACGGTCGAGTAGCAGCCTGGAGCCGACGATGGGACTCGAACCCGCAACCTGAGGTTTACAAAACCCCTGCTCTGCCAATTGAGCTACGTCGGCCCACGTCGACTTGTATGCTTCAGTCGAATGATCGCACTAACCCGTGCAAACGCGACCGTCTCGACACGTCCGATATATTATATTGGCGGCGACAACAACTGTCAATACCTCACAACCGAAAATTGCTCGACTTAAAGCCCGGATAGTGCTAAAATACGCCGTCACAGGCGAAGCTGAAATACCTATCAACCTCAAGGAGAGGATCGTGCCGGAGTTCACCAGAAATCAAAAGCTCGTATTAGTCGCCATCATAGGCGTAGTAGTGCTTGGTTTGGCCTTAAAACTGGCCCGAAACACGCAATCACGCATACACGGCGATGTCGTGCTGACCGAACCTGCGCAGGAAGAAAGTAACGGCAAAGTGATCTTTCAGATCGCTGGCTGTGTGAATAAACCGGATGTTTTCACTGTGCCAAAAGGGACTCGGGTAATCGAAGGCATAAAAATGGCAGGCGGGCCGACTGCTGACGCTGACCTCGAATCGCTGAATCTGGCGGCAAAAATAGAGGACGGGAGCAAAATATACATCCCGTCCAAATCTGAAAAACCCGACACAACGGCGGTTATGACTATGCCTGTGGCAGGCAAATCGCAATCAACATCCCGATCCAGTTTCTCAAATAAACTGCACAACCCCGGCGATGGGAAAGTCAATATTAACACTGCAGATGCAAGCGAACTGCAACGACTTCCCGGCGTGGGACCTTCTACCGCGCAGGCGATATTGGAGTATAGATCACAGATCCGTCGATTCAACAGCGTCGACCAACTCGACGATGTAAAGGGCATCGGCCCCAAAAAGCTCGATAAGCTGCGGCCTTTTGTCAGCCTTTAGGAATCACCAGGTGCAGCGGATAGCCACGCCCGCCTCGGCGAGGTTTTCTTTGATCTGCCTGATGGTGTAGTCCCCGGAATGGACCATGCTCGCCACAATAGCGGCATCCGCCGCGCCCTCGTTAAAGACATCTATGAGATGTTGAGGGGTCCCAGCGCCGCCAGAGGCCACTACCGGCACCCCGACGTTGGTCGATATGAGCCTTGTAAGGGTCAGTTCGAAGCCGTCGCGAGTTCCATCGGCGTCGACGGAGTTCACAACTATCTCCCCTACCCCCATCTGCTCGGCTCTTTTGGCCCACTCCAGCGCGTCCATTCCCGTGAACTCCCTGAAGCCGCGGGTGGTGATTTCATAACCGCTGGGGAATCTTTTATCATCCGATTTAACCGGGTCCATTCCCAAAACGATGCACTGTGAGCCGAATTGCTTTGCACCCTCGGCTATTATCGCCGGGTTCTTTACAGCCAGCGAGTTTACGGACACTTTCTCCGCGCCTGCATTTAAGACGCGATACATATCGTCCAGCGTCTCAATCCCCCCGCCGACCGCAAACGGGATATGCACGACCTTTCCGACCTCTTTGACCATCTCTATGTCTATCGGGCGGCGCTCCGCAGAGGCTGTGATATCGTAGACAACCAACTCATCACAACCGCCCTCGCTGTACGCTACCGCCATCTCGATAGGGTCGCCAAGATCGACGTTGTCGCGAAACTTGATCCCTTTAGTCACCTTTCTGTTGCGCACATCAAGGCAAGGAATAATTCTTTTAACTAACATAACGGTACCCACCTGCTGAAGTTCTCCAGCATCCTCAACCCGACCCTGCCGGAGCGTTCCGGGTGGAATTGAACGGCAAACAGGCTGCCTTTGCCAATGGCGGAGGCAAAGCGCGTGTTCGCATATTCGGTCTCGCCCATAACATAACTTTCGGCGGATGCGGATGGATAGTAGCTGTGAACGAAGTAAAACTCGCTGGAATCCTCTATTCCCTCAAACAATGGGTGTGGCCATTCGATTCGCACCGTATTCCAGCCGATTTGAGGAATCTTACACATCGGGTCAGACGGCGCAAATTTCTTCACCGAACCCGGCACCAAACCGAGCCCAGGCGTGCCGCCGTCCTCCTCGGAGAACTCGAATATCACCTGAGTGCCGAGGCATATCCCCAGAAAAGGGGTATTGTTGGCGACGACTGTTTTTACCGTCTCGATAAGCCCAAGCTCTCGCAGATTCGCCATAGCCGACCCCGCTGCCCCCACCCCCGGAAAGATAACGCGCTCTGCCGATAGAATGCGGTCGGGATTGCTGATTATTTCGCAGTCCACCCCGATGTATTCCAGGGCCAGCCTTACGCTGGTGAGGTTGCCGGCGTTGTAGTCAATGATCGCTATCACTAAAAATATAGTACCAAATATCGGGCGGCCATACAAGGAGTTGTTGGCCTTGCCGCCAAAATTTCTCTCTCTACGATAGATTTTTTAACCGTCGTCCGGGCGTCGTTTGCTGATAAGGGAAAGGAACTCGTTTCGAGTGGCCACCGAATCGTGGAAACTGCCTAAAACCGAGGACGTGTTCATCAGCGAGTTCTGTTTTTGAACCCCGCGCATCATCATGCACAGATGGCGGCATTCCATTACCACCCCCACGCCCTCCGCATGCAACGAATCCATGACGGCGCGGGCGATCTGCTGGGTGAGCCGTTCCTGTATCTGCAGCCGCCGCGCATAACAGTCGACTATGCGGGCAAGTTTGCTGACACCCAGGACTTTTTTCTTGGAGATATAACCGATGTGACATCGGCCGAAAAACGGCAGCATGTGGTGCTCGCAGAGGCTGTAGACCTCGATGTCGCGAAGCACGATCATGTTGTTGGTATCCTGCTCAAAAATGGCGCCTGAAGTTATGTCGTGAACGCTGTTTTGACAGCCGCTTGTTAGAAACTCATAAGTATTCGCGACTCGCTCCGGGGTGCGAACAAGACCTTCGCGGTTCGGGTCTTCCCCGATCTCAATCAGCAGTTCTCGAATCAACTCGGCAACTCTTTGTTTATTCATCTATCAATTCCAATTCCTTGCGTAGTGATCTGGTAAAATCGGCAAGCACGGTCATTTTTCCGCCGTCCATTGCACTTATAATATCCGCCAGCGCACAATTTGCGCCGGGCAATAACATCTCTGGAGCTAGATCATATAACGGCACGGCCAGAAAAGGCCGCTGCGTTATATCCGGGTCCGGTATTTTCAAGTCCGGCTCGTCGATTATCGAATCTTCATACACAATCACGTCCAGGTCAATCGGTCGCGGCGCGTATTTGTCCGGCCCTCTCAGTCGACCCAAGGTGTTTTCGATCTCCCTTAACACCTGGTATTTCAGATCGCGAGGCGATAGGCTGGTTTCGATCTCTATCACTCCATTATAAAACGCCGGGCCAACTGTACCCAGCGGTTCAGTAAGAAAAAAACGAGAAATCCCAACTACTACCACCCGTTTCGCGAGCAGCTTTAATGCCTTGGGGATATTTGCCTCAGGTGAGATATTTGAGCCAACGCTGACAAATACCCGGCACATCAACCGCTCCGCACGCGGGTCATCTCCACCTGGACGGTGCGTGTGAACCTCAGCGCGCCCGGCTTCTCAACTATTACATCAACTTTTTCAACGCCATCGAAGCTAAGGCACAATTCAGCTATGGCCTGCGTGAGAGCCTCCACGAGCACATATTCACTATTTTCTACGAGTTTGACTACCGCCTTCGTTACCGATTTATAATCGACCGTATCCGCCACATCGTCCGTCTTACCCGCTTTTGCCAAATCTACATGCAGGGTGATGCTGATGATCACGTCCTGCTTTTCGCGCCGTTCTTCGGGGTAGACGCCGATTATACATCGTAAGGCGATCTCCCTAATGGTGATTTTATCCACGCCCCGCCTCTCTGAGATGCCTGCCTCCGTCAACAAATATGACCTGGCCGGTGGTAAACTTGCTGTTAAGCAAAAACAGCACTGCCTGAGCAACCGAATCCGGGCTGCCGATTTTCTGCATCGGCAGCTCGCCTTTGAGGCCTTCGATATAGCTCTGCGGCTTTCCTTCCGGAGGTAATATCAAGCCAGGCGCGACACCGTTCACAGCGACCTGAGGCGCGAGTTTTATGGCCAGAGTTTTGGTGAACAAAGCCAGCATATTCTTGGCTGCGTGATATCCGAAGTGCCACCAATCGTATTCGCCGAACACTCGCGTGTCGATCAAGTTTATGATATGTTTTGCCTGCGGCGAACCGCCAAACTGACGATCGAGAGCGAACGGCGCCCACGCATCGACGGTGATGCTGGATATTAGCTCATCAAGGGTGAGAGTTTCGAACTCCGTTTTGGGATATGCCGAGGCGTTGTTTATCAGTATATTTATAGGCCCGGCGAGCTTGGCGGCTTCGTCGAGGAGTCTATCAACCTGATCGGGATCAGAGAAGTTCGCCTGCACACTCCAGGCCTTTATGCCAATGGCACGCAACTCGGTGACGAGGCTCTCCGCTTCGTGCGCCGAAGAGCGATAATGCACGACAACATTGGCCCCGGCGCGTGCCAGCGTAAGCGCTATTTCCCTGCCGATTCTTTTAGCCCCGCCCGTTATAAGCGCGGTTTGTCCTAAAATGCTTGCCTGTTCTATGTGCATAACCCCCTTTGGATAGCAATTTAGTTATGTGCCGCGTTCGGTCTTTTCCCAAGCTCTGTTGATCTTGGCAGCCTCTATGAAATCGTTAATCGACAGGCCGCCGACAAAATGGGTCGTCAGCTCGACGCGCACCTTGCCCCAGGATATATGCAACTCCGGGTGGTGATTTTCCTGCTCGGCTATTTTTGCTATTTCATTGGCAAAATCCATAGCGTGCACAAAGTTTGCAAAGGAAAATGATCTCTGAATCATATTGTCATGCACAAGCTCCCAACCTGGAGTCTGCTCAAGGTGTTTATTTATCTCCTCAGTGGACAATTTTCCCGTGCTGCCCTCGCATGCGGCGCATTTCTGATCGGCTAATTTCATTTTACACCTCTAAGTAGTTGTCGTCGTTTTCCTACCCCGGCATCAATCGCCTTGAAACCACGCGATAGCGATGCCGGTGTTTTTGTTATAACTTCGGAGGGAATCTAATGGTCGGTCGGTAAATACTATCGTAGTCATACAATGCATTCGGTTGCGGAGGTAGCAGATGAATATATCCGTTAAACAGGGGTCGCTTGCAGAGGCGGCATGTGATGCCCTGATCGTCAATTTATTTGAGGGTGTTAAAGCTCCCGGAGGAGGAACCGGGGCTGTGGACACGGCGCTCGGCGGGCAAATCGCCCGGCAAATTGAAGAGGAAGAGTTTGAAGGCAAGCTCGGCAAGTGCATGCTCGTTCGCCCCACTAAAGAGTTCCCAGCTAAAAAAGTGATTGTGGTAGGGCTTGGCAAAGCAGAGAAATTCGACGCAGCAAAGATATCAATCGCTGCGGCTAACGCCATTCGCAAATGCCAGGGGATCAAGGCTCGCAAGGTTGCCACTATTTTGCACGGGGCGGGGATTGCCGGGCTGCCGGTTTTTGAATGCGCAAAGGCGACAGCGCTGGGCGCTCTGCTTGGCAGTTATGAGTTTACTCGATATAAGACCAATGACGAGAAAAAAGTCGAAATCGACGGCGTCGAGATCGTCGAACTCTCTGCTGAGAAGATACCGGATATAAAGAAAGGGATCGAGCGGGCACAGCTTGTTGCTGATGCGGTCGCTTTCACACGAGACATGGTAAACGAGCCATCGAACGTGATCACACCTTCTTATCTTGCCGAAGTCGCGCAGGTTATAGCAAAGGAAAATAACCTGAAATGCAGGGTGATGGAGCGTGATGAGTTCACAGAGATGGGAATGGGGATGTTTGCGGCCGTTGCGAAGGGCGCAAGCGCTGAACCGAAGTTTATCTCGCTGGGTTACGAGCATCCTGAGGCGAAGAAGACCATCGCACTGGTGGGAAAAGGAATCACCTACGACACCGGCGGATACTCGCTGAAGGGCAGCGATTCTATGTATAGAATGAAAGACGATATGTCCGGCGCAGGCGCGGTGCTGGCGGCGATGCGGGCAATCGATAAGATTAAGCCGAAGGTCAACGTGCTGATGCTGGTCGCCGCGACAGAGAACGCCATCGGCCCGAACGCGACCCACCCTGGCGACGTCGTCACGTCATTGGACGGCAAGACAGTTGAAATCAATAATACCGATGCTGAAGGTAGATTGACGCTGGGCGACGCGGTGACTTACGCAAAAAGAGAGGGCGCAGATGAGATAATCGACCTCGCGACGCTGACCGGGGCCTGCGTCACGGCGCTTGGCACGGAAATATCCGGGATAGTCAGTAACAATCAGCAGCTCGTGGATGCGCTGATTGCTTCGGGAAAATCGTGCTCAGAGCTGATTTGGCAGTTGCCGATGCATGAGAATTATAAAGAGGATCTCAAGAGCGACATCGCCGATATGAAGAACACCAGCAACGGCGGTGCAGGAGCGATCAAGGGAGCCTTGTTTATTCAGGCATTTGCGGATGATACCCCGTGGGCGCATATCGATATGTCATCGACTTTCACCGAGAAGGATCTTCCGTTAGCAAGGAAGGGAGCACTCGGGTTTGGTGCGGGGACTCTGGTGGAGTATCTGCTGCGATACGCGTGATATAAAGCGAATTAACAGCCGGCCAACTGTGCAACCCGAGCGCAGTCGGCCGGTTTTTTTATTCCTTTGCGACTCTGGATATAGCCTCGGAAGTCAGTCGCATCGTCAGCCAGCCGTCGAGCGGTTCTGCGCCGTGAGCTTCGTAGAAATCAATGGCCGGCTGGTTCCATCGCAGCACCTGCCACTCCATTCGACCGCAATTTCGCTTCTCGGCGATGCTGGCGACCGTTTTGAACATGGCCTTTCCGATGCCTTTGCCGCGCAATTGTGGCCGGACGTAGATATCCTCGAGATACAGTCCGGCGCGACCTAAGAATGTCGACATTGAGTGGAAAAATATCGCATAAGCCGCCGGCTGCCCATCGTAAAACGCCACCAGAGCCTCTGCGGCCGGGTTCTGACCAAACAGGGCTTCGCTCAACGATTGCTCAGTCGCCTCCAACGTGTGGGTCAATTTCTCATATTCGGCGAGTTCCTTGATGAGTGTGAGGATCATCGGGATATCATCCTGAACGGCATCACGTATCACCAAGCCTTCTATTTCAGACAAGCTATATTCCTCCGTAAATAAAATCTGAGGTCAGACAACGCAGTCCGACCTCGATAATTAGAAATTGTCGTCACCTGTCTCAGGCGATTAAATAAGCGCTATTTTGCTAACTGATCCGAAAGCCAGGCGGCGCGGTTCGAGGTGATGCCCTCTACTCCCGCTTCCTTGAGTCGCCTGGCATCGTCGACGCCGTCGCAAGTCCAGACGAATATCTTGAGACCAGCAGCCTTAACGCGATCGACATATTCCTTGTTCACAAGGTGGTATTCGATGTTAAGGCCATCAAGCTTGTTGTCGAGGCAGGCGTTGATAATGTCGTCGCCATAGGGCAGTTGTGCGCCGCTGTTGGGGTCTTTTTTCGGAGCGCTGAGATAATATACCTGCAAATCCGGCATCATTTTCTTGGCTTTAGCGCAAACATCGAGGCTGAAGCAAATAATCGTAACCTGTGATCGTTTGCCGCTCTCATCAAGGGCTGTTCTCAAAAATGGCAGAATCTCCGGGCCGCTCTTTATCTCGCAGAAGATCGTCCCGCCCTTGGGTATGCTGGCGAACGCTTCCTCAATGAAAGGCATCTTCTCGCCGGTGTATTTCTCGCCTTTCCATTTGCCTACGTCGACTTTTCTGAGGTCTTCGGCATAAGAATCCTTGATGACCATCGATACGCCGCCGGTGCGCTTGGTGTTGGCGTCGTGCGAGCAAATTATCCTGTTGTCTTTAGTGAGATAGCAATCAAGTTCAACGAACTTGACGCCCTTTTCCCAGGCTAGGTTAAACGCAGCCATCGTATTCTCCGGGGCTATATAAGATTCACCCCTGTGCGCAATCCATAACATTTTTTTGCTCCCCCTGGCTTTAGCCTCTGCTTCGCGCATACCGGACCCGCCGACCAATACAGCCGCCATAACCGCTATTGCGCAAACATACCACAAAGTTCTCGACATTTTACACTCCCTCAGCAAGCTCAACGCCCGCTTCAACTAGCTTATATTAGATTTAGACGCGCGTGGGCTGATGACCTTCCTTGTGTTGTGTGAAGGCAGTAAACGCGAAAGGGCGAAAAGAGCGAAAATCGGAAAATTCTAAAAGCGTTTGTCCCGGTAGTTTTCTGGTTGTGCGGTGGCGATTCGGAGATCGCCATTGATCATATTCGGGCGATTCGGAGGTCACTACCGATCATGTTTTTATCAAATATAACCTAGGGCAAATTGGCGCCCTGGGCGCGGAGTGTGGCTCGCAGTTTTTCTGTATCCAATTGACGCGGCAAGACGCCGTCTTTGGCACACAACGCCGCGGCTGTGCCTGCTGCTTCGCCTATTGCAGCGGCTATCGGCATTACCCTTATCGCGGAATGCGCCTCGTGAGTGGACGATATCGGCCTGCCGGCTATCAACAGATTGTCGACTTTCTTCGGAACCAGCGACCTGTACGGTATCTGATAACTCTCACCATCTGCGAGATATTTCAAAACAGTGCCGCCGCCGTCAGGGTCGTGAATATCAACAGGATATGACCCGCGTGCTATGCAGTCCTCAAAACTTCGAGTCGACAAAAGATCATCGGCAGTCAGCAGATACTCACCTACCACCCTACGGCTCTCCCTGATCCCGATTTGAGTCGCGGTCATCTGCAAGTGCGCATTTTCAAAACCGGGAACGTCGCTGATTAGCCACTCGGCGTATTGAGAAGCCTGCCTGCGAGACTCGATCTCGGCCCTGGTGAGGTCCTCGGCGTTTGTCGCATCAAGACAGATGACGCGAGTTGTGTTGAAATGAATCTCGTCGTAGCGCATTGTGTGGAACCATAGAACGTCGTTTCTAGGGCAGTCAATCCGACCGGCCTCTCGCGCCTTGAGATAGAGTTCGGTGATCTTCTCACGATCCGGCATACGCGATTTATCGACCCCGCTCATGCGGAAATTCAGGGTCATCGGCTGTGACAGCCCATCGCTGGCACGACCCTTCTCACACGGAGCGCCGGCCATATACGCCAAATCCGCATCACCGGTGCCGTCTACGAACACGCTGGCAGAGACCGATCCCTCGCCGGACTTGTTATGAATTATGGCCTTTTTAATTAGCCCGCCCTCGACATCGACGCCATCGACCAGCGTGTGGAGAAGCAATTTCACCCCCGATTCAAGGCAAATCTCGTCGGCAACCAGCTTGAACGCCTCCGCATCGAACATAGCCGAACGCTCCGGCCCGCCGTAGCCACCCTTTGCATCAAGGCGCTCAATCAACTCCTGAAATACTCCGTCGATGATCTGCACACCGCCGGCGTATCGAGTCATAAACGGAAACACCAACCCCGCCGTCGCCATTCCGCCAAGGTAGCCGTAACGCTCGACGAGCATAGTGTCGGCGCCATTGCGAGCAGCGCTGACCGCCGCACAGATACCACCCGGCCCGCCGCCGCTGACCAGCACATCGCACGTGTATTGCTTCATTTTAATGTTCCTTTATTTTAGAGAAGCGAGGTTCTCTACTAAGGTGATCAGGTGGCATCGCCACCTATCGTACTTAACCTGATTCGGAGAACGCCGCCTATCAGATAGTCGAAAAAGCAGATTTCTCACTTCGTTCGAAATGACAAAATGTGTTCGAAATGACGATAAGTGTTCGAAATGACAAGAGAACCGTCCCTTCAGTTTCTCTCTTACCACTTCAGCTTCTCGCTTACCCCCTCAGCTTCTCGCTTACCCCTTCAGCTTCTCGCTCAATATTTGGTTAATAATTCCAGGGTTGGCTTTGCCCTTTGTCTCGCGCATTACCTGACCGACAAACCAGCCCGCCAATCTCTCCTCACCGCCCTTGTATCGCTCGACTTCCTGCGGGTTGGCCGCCAAAACGGCATCGACTGCGGATTCAATAGCTCCGGTATCGGAGACCTGCTCGAGGCCCCTTGTTTTGACTATCTCAGAGGCGCTCTTGCCCGTGTTGAACATCTCTTCGAAAACCGTCTTGCCCGTGTTGCGGTTGATTGTACCCTTTCCGATCAGATCCAGCAGTTCTGCGAGACCCTGCGGGGTTATCTTTGCCTGCTCAACAGGGGTATTGGTGGCGTTGACCAACCTTAAAAACTCCCCAGTTATCCAATTCGCAGCCTCTTTAGGGTCATTCGTCGCCTTCGCACAGCCGTCGAAAAGCTCGGCGATGGCTCTTGAATCGGTCAATACCTCCGCGTCCTGTTTCGAGACGTCATAGTCCGCTATGAATCTCCGGATTCGTGATATTGGCAGTTCGGGAAGCTCAGAGCGTAGTTTCTCGATATAGCTGGCATCCAGTTCCACCGGAACCAAATCCGGATCTGGGAAATAGCGATACTCCTCCGCGTGCTCTTTTGATCTCATCGACGAGGTAATCCCTCGATCGTCGTCCCATCTGCGCGTCTCCTGGACCACTGTGCCGCCCTCGCGCAGAACCTTTTCCTGTCGCTTAAGCTCATAATCGACGCCCATATACACCGCACGGAAGCTGTTGAGGTTTTTGATCTCGGTCTTGGTGCCGAGCTTCTCTCTACCTTTTGGTTTGATGGAGATGTTAGGCTCGCAACGCATGCTCCCCTCCTCCATCTTGCAGTCCGACACTCCAAGGTAGAGCAGAATCTGCCTGAGTCGCTGGAGATACTCGCGAGCCTCCTCAGCAGATTCTATCTGGTCCAGCCCCGGCGGAGGCGGGTTCATAGTGACGATCTCCATCAAAGCCATGCTGCTGCGGTTGAAGTCCACCAGACTGCGGTTGCCCTCCACGTGAAACAATCTGCCTGTGTCTTCCTCCATGTGGACTCTTCGGATGGCGATTTTCTTGCCCTTGCCGCCGGCGAATATCTCGACATAGCCGTTCATACCAAGCGGGTCATCGCCCTGCGACACCTGGTAGTTTTTTGCCAGGTCCGGATAGAAATAGTTTTTTCGATAGAAGATGGTGTGCGGGGAAATGGTGCAATTCAGCGCGAGAGCCGCTCTGGTCATAAACTCAACAGCACGCTCGTTTACCACCGGCAGCGACCCCAGCAGACCCATACACACCGGACAACACCTTGTATTGGGATTGCCGCCAAAGGCGACCTCACAGCCGCAGAACATCTTCGTGTTCGTCTGCAACTCCACGTGAACTTCCATACCTATGACTGGTTCGTATTCTATCATCTTCGCCTGGCTCCTAAAGGACTTCACATTCAGCCGATAACTGGTTTCTTCTTATGCCATTCGGTGTTTTGCTCATACGTATAAGCGACTCTCAGCAGCGTTTCTTCATCAAGCGCCTTGCCGACTATCTGCAATCCTACCGGCAGACCGCCCACAAACCCGCACGGGATCGAAATAGACGGCACGCCAGCCAGGTTTGCACCCGCCGTGCAAGCATCCGAATATTTCATCGCAACCACATCGTCTGCGCGATGGCCGATTTTGAACGCCGCAGTCGGTGACGTAGGGCCAACCAGCACGTCAAACTCCGCGAATGCCTCTTGTATATCACGCCTGATCAGTGTGCGCACCTTTTGTGCCTTCACAAAATATTTGTCGTAACAATCCGCAGACAAAATGTGAGTGCCAACAATAATCCGCTGTTTGACTTCGAAACCGAAACCCTCTCCGCGGGTCTCATCGAACATCGTCGCCCAATCGCCAGCCTGCCTATGCCGATATCCAAACCGCACTCCGTCGATTTTGGCCATATTCGAGCTGCTCTCCGCCGCCGAGATGATTGTATAAGCAGCCATCCCATAACGCGCGTGCGGCAGCGAAACCTCACAACATTCCGCTCCAAGCCCGGTCAATACTTCTATAGCAGCACGCACCGTGTTTTCGACATCAGGCTCGACTCCCATTTCAAAGTACTCTTTAACAACGCCGATTTTCAGACCCTTAACATCATCAATCAGCGCCGCCATAAAATTCGGAGTCGCGATGTCCAGCGAAAGAGAATCGAGCTTGTCTTTTCCCGCGATGGCGCTCAGCACAAGTGCGCTGTCGGTGACGTCCTTTGTGATCGGCCCGACCTGATCCATCGACGAAGCCAAAGGAACCACACCGGAACGCGAAACCCTGCCATTGGTCGGCAACAGGCCCACAACTCCGCAAAACGAGGCCGGTTGGCGCGCAGAACCCGCCGTGTCCGAACCTAAAGCGAATGCGCATTCGTCAGCGGCCACCGCTGCAGCAGATCCGCCGCTGGAGCCTCCCGGCACGCACTCGAGATCCCACGGGTTGTGGGTGGTAAAATACGCAGAAGTCTCCGTCGAAGAGCCCATAGCGAACTCGTCGAGATTCGTTTTTCCCGTCAGAGCGAAGCCGGCCGCGTTGAGCCGCTCAATTACCGTCGCATCATATACGGGTTTATAGTTGGCAAGCGATTTGCTGGAGCAGGTGGTCAGAACCCCTTTAGTACAGACGTTGTCCTTGATCGCTCCCGGCACGCCTGCAAGAATACCGACCTCTTCGCCGCGCCCTATCGCTTCATCCACCGCATCCGCCTGTCTTAGAGCCTGTTCCGGAGTTTTGGTGACATAGGCTTTCAGTTGTTTGTCAACTGCATCGATTCGGCCTATAAAACTCTCGGCAGCCTCCCTGGCGCTGATCTGTTTGCTTCTTATAAGGTCCGCTATTTCGTGAGCCGTTAGTTGATATAATTTGTCTTTCATCGTCATTCCTCGACTGCAAAGTAAGAAACGTTCAGCAACTTATCAGGTGTCTACCACCCTGGGCACCACGAAACAATTCTCCGCCACCTGTGGGCCGTTGGCTGTGGCGTCGTCGACAGATAAAGAAGGCGTGATTTCGTCTTTGCGGAACACGTTGATAGTGGTTGTTGTCTGGACGGTCGGCTCAACGCCGTCGGTGTCCAGGGAGATGAGTTCTTGAACGCTATCGAGCAGTTCGTTGATGTGGATGGTGAGCTTGTCTTTTTCCGATTCGGATAACTTTATCCGGCTAAGGCTCGCAACCCCTTCAATTTCATTTCGGGTTAGCTGCGACATACAAACCTCCTTGCACATAAGCCCTTAGAACGATTAATTATACATCAGGGATTAATACCTATCAAGAGAGATGAAGGTTCGCGGAAACTTACTTATTTTTTGAGTGATCCTGCGACTTCGCGCAGGATCACCGTCAACGGGCAGTCCGTCGAAAATCGACGAGCATTGACGAGGCTTGAGGATCATCCTACAATTGGGAAATAAATCAAGGTTGGCATGCACCAGGAGAAATAGTGATGTCCAAAATTAAGGTTGATGCGACTAAGGCGGGTTTTGATCCGGCGGGATTGGAACGTGCCGAGGGAATACTCAACGAAGGAATCGAACGCAAACTCTACCCAGGCGGGACTGCGTGGGTGTATAGAAGGGGCTTTGATGCTCTGGTATGCTCGGCAGGGTCGACGGATTTTTCGGGTAAGGCGAAAGTCGATGAGGATACCCTTTTTGATATGGCCTCGCTTACAAAGGCGATGTCGTGTGCGCCCTCGATTTTACTGCTTGCCCAGGAAGGGTATTTCGATATCTCAGTGCGATCCGTTACCAGTTATTTCCCGAACCGAGATATTAAGCACCTTGAGGATGTTACGCTTCGTCATCTGTTGACGCACACATCAGGGTTGCCTGCGTGGAAGGATATGTATTCCAACGGTCAGAGCCGCGAACAGTTGCTTGATGAGCTTTTTGAGATACAATTGATTAACCCGATCGGTTCGACGCATGTTTATTCGTGTATGGGTTATATAATGTTGTCGGCGGTTCTGGAATCTGTCACAGGTGAGAGGCTCGATACATTCGCCAGGCGCAGGATATTCGCTCCGCTGGGGATGGAAAGCACCGGTTACAATCCTAAAACAACCTCAAAGATTGCAGCGACTGACAATTGTCCGTATCGTAAGCGCACGCTTGTTGGAGAGGTGCACGACGGCAACGCCTATGCTATGGAAGGGGTTTCGGGAAACGCGGGGCTGTTTTCGACAGCTCATGACGCCGCTGTGTTTTGCAAACGCGCTCTTGACGCTCGCCTGCGATCCGGTGACTTCCCGCTGAACCCACCCGTGTTGCACAGGATGTTCACCAATGCCATATCAGAATCAGTTGGCGGACATACCTTTGGCTGGTGTGCATGGCCGAATGATGGCATAGCGGGCGGTGATTTTGTAACAAAGTCTGCAATTGGGCATACTGGTTTCACAGGAACATGCGTCGTAATCGATCCGGAACGCGACACTTATGCCCTGTTGCTCACAAATCGCGTATGTAATGACGACGATGGCATTGAGTTTGGTCGTTTGCGTCGAAGGTTCTTCAACGCTGTATTCGGTTCTATTGTGTGCTGAGCATGCTTTTTTATGTGACTTTTTGTTTCACTCTTGACATAGACGTCAGACTCACTTATACTACTTTCGCTAAGCCGCTACGTAGGGCAATAAATTAATGAGGTAATTTTTGGAATGGACGTGCAAAACGTGCTAAAGACCGATGATACTGGTACATCAAAACCTGTAGTACTTGTGATAGACGATGAGGAAAACGTCTGTGAACTAATTACCCTTTACTTTGAGAAGGCTGGGTATGCTGTCGCTTGTGCTGGTGACGGCAATGACGGTATCGAGATGGTTCGTTCACAAAAACCGGATATGGTCATTTTAGACTTGATGCTGCCTGGTATGGACGGCCTGGATGTCTGCAAGGAAATCCGCAAATTCAGCAATGTCCCACTTATTATGCTCACGGCGCGAGTTGACGAGGTTGACAGGGTCCTGGGCCTGGAAATCGGCGCAGACGACTATGTGACAAAGCCGTTCTCTCCGCGAGAACTGCTCGCCCGCGTGAAGGCCGTTCTTCGACGCGCCGCCTACATCCCCAGTCCGGATGAGCAGCAGGTTCTGAACCTGCCCGGTTTGGCGGTAAGCCGAATCTCCCGTGAGGTTATCGTTGGGGATAGCAGGATTGATCTGACGCCCAAGGAGTTCGATCTTCTTTGGTATCTGGCGTCGAACCGCAATCGCGTATTCACCCGCGAGCAGCTTCTGGAGCAGGTCTGGGCATATCAGGAGTTCTACGGAGACGAGAGAACAGTCGATCAGCACATCAAGCGCCTGCGCAGAAAGATCGAGACCCCTGGCAGCCCGTGCCGGATCACCACGATATGGGGCGTGGGTTATAAGTTTGAGATCAGGGAGTCGGCCACAGTTTAATGGCGCAAACAACAACCTGAGCTTTATAAATCTTTGGATGGGCGGCGATGTATTGCTGCCCATCTTTCTTTATGGCAAATGCAAATCAGGCCGCGGATTAGGTTCCGCGGCCTGATTATTTATCAGTTAATTCTGCCTTCTTGCCGGTTTACTTACCGGGCGGAGGGGGCGGGGTCGTAGCTGGCTTTGCTGCCGGCTTTGGCGCCGCGGGCTTGGGAGCTGCTTCCGGTCTGATAACCGGCTTAGGCTGCTGGGCCACAGGCTCCTGCAGCTTGTTGTCCATCTTGGCTCCCGCCTGAAGCTCACCGAACCACTTCTGCATCTCGGTTGGCACCTGGCGCTCCAGGATCATAGTCTTAAGTTCGTTCTTCTCAGCCGGCGAGGCATCTTTGCCGATGGCCTCTACTCTGATGAGATGATAACCGTAGAAGGTCTTAACCGGGTCGCTGACTTTGCCGACAGGCAGATCGAACGCGGCGTTTTCGAACTCCGCCACCATTCTACCCTTGGTGAACCAGCCCAGATCGCCGCCCTGTTTGACGCCCTCTTTGAGGTTGCCAGGATCTTCGGAGTACTCGTCGGCCAGTTTCGCGAAGTCGCCACCATCATTAAGCTTGGCTGCGATCTCGTCGATCTTCTTTTTGGCAGCCTCTTCTTTTTTGGCCTGATCCTCTTCGTCCTCAGGGAACTTGATCAGGATGTGGCGGGCCTTGATATACTCGGCATACTCCGTATCAGTTACTTTGACCTGCTTGCGCACGGTTTTTTCGGCCAGGGCAGAGGTTCTGATTCCTGATACAAACCGGGCTTTGGTCACTTTGAACTGCTTCAAGAGGTCGTCTATGGAGTTGACGTTCATTCTTTTGGCGGCCTCGTCCTGCTTTTGTTTGAGTTCCTCCGGAGTCAGAGTGACGCCTTCCTTTTTGGCGGCCTGTTCAATCATTTTCTGATTGAGCAGTTCCGTCACCATCTGTGGTGCGCTATAGTACCAAAGTGCGTGGAGAAGCTCGCCCTTGGTAACCGTTGCGCCGTCCACTGTACCGACAACGGCGCTGTCCGGAGCTTTCCACAGTCTTTGAAGCTCAGCGTCCTGATCAAAACCCTTAGCAGCAGCGGGTGTTGCAGCAGGCTTGGCAGCCGGAGCAACCTTAGCCGGAGCTTTAGCCGGAGCCTTGGCGGGAGCCTTAGCCGGGGCTTTAGCCGGGGCCTTGGCAGGGGCCTTCGCCGGCGCCTTTGCCGGAGCTTTGGCGGGGGCCTTAGTGTCAGGGACTGCGGCTATTGCAGAAATACTAAACAGCAGGCAGATGAGCATTGCCAGAATCGCCGCTAGTGTTCTGTTGCGCATAAATGAGTACTCCTTTCGAGTGTTTGATAACCCTTGAATCTTACTATAATCCAACCTGAGCGGTCAACGTCCGCAGACGGCGTAATAGTGAGCATTGCACAGCTCGCTCAGATCAGTTATATTAACGCTCAAAACTTCGGTCTAGTTCCCGAAAAGCTGCGAATCGACTTCTGCGCGGGTGGGCAGAGAACTCTGCGCGCCCAATCGCGTAACAGCAATTGCCGCTGCCCTGTTGGCGAATCTGGCCGCTTCAAATAAATCAAGGCCCTCAGCCAGCGCACAGCTCAGAGAGGCCGTGAATGCGTCCCCCGCAGCAGTCGTATCGACGGGCGTGACCTTTATCGAATCGACATAATCGCCGACCTTGCCATCAGTCGCGTACGCACCGCGGCTGCCGAGGGTGATGACCACTCTCTTAGCCCCCATCTGCAGCAGTTGCTCGGCGGCGTCCGGCGCATCCAGGTCGTCGCCCTGCCCTGCTCTTCCGATCAATTCGGCAGCCTCGTGCTGATTCGGCGCCAGCACATCGACCATTTTTATAATCTCTGGCGACATCGGCCGAATCGGGGCCGGGTTGAGTACGACTTTTACGCCGATTTTATGGGCCAGCTCAATAGTATAATCGACCGTTTGAGGCGGTATCTCCAGTTGAATAAGCACAATATCGGCAAGTTTTATTTTATGTGCTGCCGAATCGATATCTTGAGGGCTGAGTCGATAATTCGCACCAGGCGCGACGACGATTGAGTTTTCGCCGTTATTATCTACTGTAATCAGCGCAATTCCGCTCGTCGCCGTCTTGTCACGAGTGATAAATTGGGTGTCTATTCCAACGCTGCGGAAGTTATCGAGGGAGCGTTGGCCGAATACGTCGTCGCCGATTCGTGCCACAAACGTAACCTCAGCGCCGAGTTTGGCCGCGCATACTGCCTGATTGGCGCCCTTGCCGCCTGGGACCATCGTGAAATCACTTCCCAGCAGGGTCTCACCGCCTCGCGGGATACGAGGAGACCGGACGACCATATCCGTATTGGAACTACCGACAACGACTATTTTAGCCTGAGACATTACTGCGTGATCCTTTGCATGGAATATTATGGCCGTGCGATCAGAAAAACAGAGCCGATAGTGCTAGAGTCATTGCATTATATACCGAATGGCAGACCATGCCGGGTAACAGCGAGCCGCTTCGTTCTCGTAGGAACGCGAGCACGCAGGCGAGAGTGAATATTGGCAAAAAACCGCCCGGCAGCGGATGGATAAAGGCGAAGAAAACAGAGCACAGCAACACCGACGGCAATACGCCCATTCTGGCTCTAAAAGCAGAGAATAACGCGCCTCGAAAGAAAGTCTCCTCCACGACCGGAGCTACTACGGAGGCCAAAATAAACATTAGCGCAACTTCCAGCGCCCCGCCCCTGCCGATTATGTCCTGAAATGGCTGCTGGGGGGTTGGAATATTTTTGAATATGGTGCTGGACATCTTCTGAGATAGCTGTGCAGCAAACAATACCAGCGGCAATGCTATCATAAAACCGACCAATCCCCTGCCTATATCTAACGTAAAAGACTGGGTGCGAAAACCAATCTGGCGCCAGTCCTGATTAAGTTCCCCTGCCCTCTTGCGCAGCAACGTGAGTCCAATCGCTCCTGCAACCAAAGCGGCGCCGATAGACAGTGACAAAAATACAGTGCCCTGCTGAATATATTCAAGCGATCCGGTAAAGGAATCAATGGCGATTTGAACCACACCGCTCAAGCCATAATATGCGGCCAGATATATCAAAAATGCGGGCAGGGTGATAGATGCGAATAGAATGTAGCGCGATGAATGGGTAATCCCCGAAAGCCATTTGGGCACCGCAAAAAGCAGTAGAATAAACCCGATCAAGCCGCAGGCAGCTAGTACACCTATGACCACATAAGTTGCTATTAAAGCAGTTCTGGCCGATGATTGGGCTTGTTTTAGCTGTTTATCGGCTTGCTTAATCAGCCCCGCGCGGCGATAGACGTCGGATATGGCGATGTCCTTGAGCGGGCCGAGGTTCAGATCGCGAATCTCTTTAGCATAAGATTTCGCCTGCTTATCGCTTATTTTTTCCGGCCCGTAGATGTGCAACCACATTGTCTTTTCGGCACGCAGGCGGTTGACGGCTTCCTTGTTCAGGCCACGGGTTGCGGCGGGGGAATCGATCTTTTTGAAATCGCTGAGACCGTCTTTTTTTGAAACTGATTGTTTCATTACCCCACGTCGACGATAGTAAGCGGGGCTTTTCTGATAGGAAGGGTATTCTGTTTGGAGGGCAAGGTTAAACCCAAAAATGCGTTCTTCTGACGAAGAGGATGCTATTGCTCGTCGAGCTACATAATCCTCGACAATCAGGACATTTGTGTTATCCGATGTCTCGGTTTGGCTGGTATTTTCAAGCCCCGCCCAAACCTGGACGGCCGCGATGCCGACTATAAGAATAATTAGAATCGCCATTCCGACGCGGAAAGACTGTGTTTCGGTATCGATTGGTCGGAAGTCAGGATCCAATCAGGCGACCTCGCTGCGAGCGGGTTTCTCCGGCACTCGTTTGTCCAGCCACTGATTATAACTGGAGAGTAACGCCCGAAACTCAGCTTCGAATCGATCTCTGGTGGCCTGAAGCAGAGAGATTTCTGTGCGATATTTCTCGGCCTCTGCCTGGGTTTCGGCCATAAGCTGGACCCGCGCAACCTCGGCCTCTTTGATAATCGCCTCAGCCTGCTGATGGGCGCCCGCCCGAAGGTCGTCGGCGCTTTTCTGCGCAACCGTAAGGGCTTCGGTTAGAGTGGCTTTGATCTGCCGGACCTGGTCCACCTCTTCCTGCAGTGCGTCTAATTTTCGCTGTAGTTCGGCCCTGTCTTTAAGGGCAACTTCTAACGACTCAGCCGCTGTCCTTACAAACTCATCGACCTGATTTTTATTATAGCCGCGAAGCCTTGTTTTGAACTCCGTATGGAGCATATCCACTGGTGTCAGTGCCATTTTCGTACTCCTTCAAGCTGAAAGTTGTTAGAAAATGCGAACTACAATCCAGATCATCAGATTCAACCCGATTATCACGATCAAAGGTGCGAGGTCCAGGCCCATATTGCCGCTTCTTATCGCCGGCACGAGTCTTCTCACCTGTGTATACATCGGCTCCGTGATGCGGCGGATTGCGACCACGATCGGGTGTCGTCTGTCGACTGACGGAATAAACGTGAGCACGCAGTCTATTATGACGATCCAAATCAGCGCGCGCAGCAACATTGCAATAAGTCCGACTATCATGAAAGGCATGCCCACGAACTCCTATACTTCAGAGTCAATTTTAACTAAGCTCCGCAGAGCGTTTGGCGGCGGCTTTGACGGCTTCCATTATAGCCGATCGGAAGCCTGCTTTTTCGAGCGCCGCTACTCCGGCAATAGTGGTGCCGCCGGGGCTGGTAACCTGGTCTTTCAGCACGGCCGGGTGCTCGTTCTGGTCGATGACCATTTTCGCTGCGCCGTAGACCGTCTGAGCCGCGAGTTTCAGGGCATCCGGCCGCGTCAATCCCGCCCTTACGCCCGCATCTGACATAGCCTCAATCATAAGATAGACATAAGCAGGCCCGCTGCCGCTGAGGCCAGTCACTGCATCAATTAGCCGCTCCGGAACCTCAATGCAAATCCCTACGCACTCGAATAATTTAATGGCGAGTTCGACCTGCCGCTGGGTCACTGCCTTGCCGATGCTAAAGCCAATAGCCCCCGCCCCGATTCGACTGGGCGTGTTGGGCATAGCCCGGATTACCCCGATATTATCCTTCAACCTGCTCTGCATCGCATCCAAACTTACCCCAGCCGCGATGGATATAACCAACTGAGTGATGAGATACTCGTTGATCGTGTCAAGGACTGTGGGCACTACTGAGGGTTTGACGGCGAGCAAGACGATATCGGCGTTTGCCGCAGTTAGAACGTTGTCACTTGCGACATTGACACCGAGTTGCTCACGAAGTCGTTCTTGTCGGGATTCGTCTATATCGGCGATGGTGATATCGGTGGGTTTAAGCCACCCGGACGAAATCACTCCGCCCGCGAACGCCTCTCCCATCGCGCCACCGCCGATGATGCCCAGTCTGACCATGTCAGTGCTCCATTTGTAAGACAAAGACCCGGCATACACCGGGTCTTCGATGTGTTAGTTATCGGTAAATGTGCTGTGTGCTCTGCGGCCGTCTTCCTCGTCTTCTACTTCGACGTGATAGTTGCGCGGGGTATAAAGATAGACCCCCTCGCCGACTCTCTCGATGACCCCGTCCAGAGCATAAGCTACGCCGTTGAGAAAATCCGTTATGCGGAGTCTGTCCTCCGGCGCCGCCTGTTCAAGGTTCACAATCTGCTGATGGCCTGCCTTTAAGCCATCTGCGGCCTGTCGTGCGCTGTCCAATTTCTTTATCGTGTGCCAAACTGATACGTAGTGCATTTTGGCTTGTTGCACGCGCAACACGGCAGGTTTCTTTCGGGATACGTCTTCGTCGGAATAATCCTCTTCGTCATCGTATCCGCCGAAACCAACTTTTTCCAGCAAGCGCCCTATAAGGCCCTTCGGCTGATCATCATAATACTCTTCTTGTGGTGCTGCTTTCACGCTCTTGACCCTCCCATTTGGGTATTGGTGCCAGCCATGGTTGGGTGTTGGGCGTCCACTCCTAATCCGTGACTCAGCGCACCGGATATGCGGACGCATCCTGCATCCGCGGACAGTGGCAGCTTATGCTGCCGGGTGGACAATCATATTTAGTTATAACTTCGGCCCGTCGAGATTTCTCGATCGAGCATTGCGCTGGGCTGATTTTATCCTCTCGGACCGAAAATGGCCGTGCCGATACGCACCATATTCGATCCCTCTTCTATGGCGACCTCATAATCCGAGGTCATCCCCATTGAGAGGTAAACCCGCTGCTCATCCGGCAGCTTGTCCCAGAGTTTTTTCATAGCTCTGAAGAATGGGCGAGTATCCTTTGGGTCCTGCTCAAACGGAGCCATTCCCATCAACCCGCACAACTTCAGCCCCGAAACTTGTGCAACCTTGGACGCCAGGGCCAGAGTACTCTCCGGATCGACGCCAAATTTGGTCGCTTCAGGTGATATTTTCACCTCGATCAGCACATCCATCTTTTTACCGATGGCCGTGCAACGTCTGCCGATTTGCTCGGCCAGCTCCAAGCTATCCACGCTGTGTATCATCGAGAATACCTCGACTGCGTGTCGCGCCTTGTTGCGCTGCAGGTGGCCGATCATATGCCACCTTGCCGAATCTCCGATCTCTGCGTATTTGTCCTGTGCTTCCTGGACATAATTTTCGCCGATATCGGTCGCACCGGCTGCTAAGGCCTCATTGATCTGTTCGACTGATCTGGTTTTGGTGACAGTGATGAGGGTGACATCCTGTCGACTTCTTCCGGATCTTCGGGCCGCCTGATCTATGCGGTCTTCAACGATGCGCAAATTCTCAGAGATACTAGACATGTATAATTGCTAAGAACATCTAACATAAAGTAATCACCGGTAATCACAGGATTACTAGCGACCTTCTGCTATTAGCTTATAAGTATCACACCTAATCACCTTCCCTGTCAAGCATATTATTGCATAATATTTTACGCATGTACTTTTACAGGGGTCTGAGGGAAATCCAGCCGCCCATGCGTCCGGTTGCGCGGTCGCGTCTGTAGCTAAAGAATTCATCAAAACCGCAGCATGTGCAATGTTCACTGATCGCAATATTCGTATCTTCGACTCCAGCGCGATGAAGCATTACGCGGTTCGCCATCTTGAGATCAACATACCACTTCCCACGCCCGGCCGGAGAAATCACGTTTTCGTTGGGAAATATGTGGAAAAATCGGCCGGCGACATCTTCACCGACTTCGTAGCAGTGACGCTCAATGGCGGGGCAGATGGCTGCAAGCAGCGTGCTCGGCTCCGTGTCAAATTCGCGGCTCATCGCATCGATTGTTTCACATACGATGCCCTCCACAGTGCCCCGCCAACCAGCATGCGCAACTCCGATAGCCCTTTTTAACGGGTCGAGAAAGAGCACCCCGACGCAGTCGGCGAAGTGCAACGCCAGGGGAAGGTTTGGGGCATTGGTGATCAAAGCATCGGTGCCGCGGATTGCGTTGTCGTGATCAAAAGCGCCAGAGCCTGCGTCAGCCTCATCTACCCTGCGCACCACGTTAGAATGAACCTGATCCGGCACGACAATGCGCGCCGGATCGAAGCCAAGGGCTGAGGCGAATAATTTTCTGTTTGTAAGGACATCGTCGCGGTTATCTGACACTGCAAGGGACAGGTTAAGTGTATCAAACGGCGGTTTGCTGACCCCGCCAATGCGCGTGCTGAAACCGCAGTCGACGAGGTTAGAGGCCTGAAAATGCCAGGGTACATAATAGCGTAACCCGGCGGAATCGATTCGATACCAGTTAGGAATCCTCATCAGGCAGCACGCAGGCGCCGCAAGTCGTGCATTTGCCGAGCTTGCACGGCTTGGTAGGCTCTCCTTTCAGCGACTTGGAATACTCTTTCCATAGATAGCTCTTTTTGATGCGAGCATCAACATGATCCCACGGCAGCAGTTCCGCGCGTTCTCGCGCGCGGTAAATATACGATGAGACATCAACGCCAGTGGAGCGCACCGCGGCAGGGTAATCTCCGTCGTTGTTAGCTGCAGATTCCAAAATGTCGCCGATTCTGCGGTCACCCCTCGCGAGATAGCCCTGCACGGTCGCAAGCCTGGGGCTTTCGCCGGAAAATCGCACGCCACCTATGGATAGTATGCTCTTTTTGAGAGTGGCGAACCTGCGACGGAGCACTCGTTCCTGCTCCATCTCGCACCATTGAAACGGCGTCCAGGGTTTGGGAACAAAGCAACTCGCGGAGACATGAAAATCAACACTTGGAAATTCAGCGGCTAAGTTACCCGCAAGCTCGGAAATCGCGATAACGTCGTCGTCGGTCTCGGTGGGCAGGCCGATCATAAAATACATTTTGATGCGGGATATACCTGCATCACGCGCCGCCGCAACAGCCTGGCGTATCTGCTGATCGGTGGAGTTTTTGTTTATAACGGCTCGGAGACGTTCGGTGGCGGCCTCCGGGGCAATGGTGAGGGTTTTCTGTCCGCCTTTTGCCATCAATTCGGCCGTCGCAGGGGTGATCGTCTCCAGGCGAACCGATGATACAGTAAATTGGCCCCCAGCCTGCACGATTTCTTCGCATAGTCTTTCCGCTTCGGGGTGGTCGAAAACCGCCGGCCCTACAAGACCGTGCCTGCCCACATCCGGGATTGCCCCTATTTTGCGCACCCACGGCGGGCGGTTGATGTATCCCGCCACACAAAAACGACATTGCCTGCCGCATCCACGCATAACTTCAATTAGCTGAATCTCGCCAAATTCGGCTTCCGATGTGCGTATTGTAGAACCGGCAGGATGAACTGTCAGGTCGGTTGCGATCGCACGGCTGACTTTTGCAGGCGCCGGCTTGTAATTTATAACTTGGCGCAACTTGCCGTCGGTGTCGTAGAGCGGTTCATACAATGCAGGCACATAGACTCCAGGGATATTTGAAAGCTGAGAGAGCGCCTCTGACCGGGGCGATTCGCGCGTAGAGTTGATAGAGTCGATAAGCTGCGGTATCGTCTCCTCGCCGTCACCGACTACAAACACGTCGATAAAATCCGCCAATGGCTCCGGGTTAAAAGTGGCGCACGGACCGCCAGCGATTATCAACGGCCGAGTCTCGTCGCGATCCTCACTGCACATAGGGATATTGGCCAGCCGAAGCATTCGCAATACATTTACATAGTCCAACTCCCAGCTCACAGAAAATGCCACAACATCGAACTGGGACAACGAGGACAGGCTCTCCAGGGTAAACAGCTCTACGCGCGATCTTTCGTGCTCGTTGAGGTCCTCGGGGTCTGGCAAAAAGAAGCGTTCGCAGGATGCTTCCGCGTGCTCGTTAATCAGCGCGTAGACGAGTTGGTAGCCTAACGACGCCATTCCAACAGCATAAACGTTGGGGAACCCCAGCGCAAAGCGCACCGAAGCTGCCCTGTTGATCTCTATTCCACCGTGCTCACGCGCCAACCGCGCACGTGCCCTCGCCTGCAGGTCTATCGCCATATTTACATATTATGCAGTGCAGCCAATTTGTGCAAGCACAGCAGTGGGAGAGGAGAAGGGAAAACGCGAAAACCAGAAAGGGGCGAAAATTAGAAATCACGATATGATGGGGTAATCTGGTTAGCTCAAGAGGACTTGATCGGACTTCGAAGCTCGGATATCGGACATCGGAAAAGCAGATTTCTCACTTCGTTCGAAATGACAGGGGTGGGAGGTCGAAATGACAGGGGCGAAATGACATGGGTGGGAGGTGGAAAGGACATGAGTGGGAGGACGGACGAAGTGATGGGAAGGAAAAACGCGAAAGAAGCAAAAGCCGGAAATAACGATATGGTGGCGTAATCTGGTTAGCTCAAGAGGGCTTGATCGGACTTCGAAGCTCGGATATCGGACATCGGAAAAAGCAGATTTCTCACTTCGTTCGAAATGACAGGGGTGGGAGGTCGAAATGACAGGGGCGAAATGACATGGGTGGGAGGTGGAAAGGACATGAGTGGGAGGGCGGACGGAATTTTGGGAAGGGAAAACGCGAAAACCAGAAAGGGGCGAAAGCCCGAAATAACGATATCGTGGCGTAATCTGGTTAGCCAAAGAGGTTGATCGGACTTCGAAGCTCGGATATCGGACATCGGAACGGATTGTTAACGTAGCCTGCGATTTGTCGTTTTGATGGTTGCCATTAGAAGGGAAAGTAATAGCCGGGCGATAAACAAATTCCGGCGGCCGTTGCTCCGCCATATACTGTTTTTAGAGGTCTGCTATGAGACTGAATGATATTGCTCGCATACCGTTAATGCACCCGCCGACGCCGCTTGAAGATGCTCCGAGGCTGGCGGAGCGCGTTGGCCTGAGAAAACTGTTGATTAAACGAGATGACTGCACATCGCTGGGTCTGGGAGGCAACAAAGTCCGCAAGCTGGAGTTTATTATGGCGGATGCGATGGCCAAAGGCGCGGATGTGGTCATCACCTGCGGTGGGCCGCAGTCGAATTTCGCCAGATTGACCGCAGCGGCATGTCGAAAAGTTGGAATTGACCGGTGCATTTTATTTTTAGGCGGGCCGGATTTCGACGTGTTGCAGGGTAATCTGCTGCTGGACGTGATGTTCGATGCGGATATCAGGTTTATGAAGGATGCTACGGTCGACGAGATGTCGGCGGCTATGCAGGCTGAGTCCGATAAACTGACCGCAGAAGGCCACACGCCGTATGTGATCCCAGTAGGCGGCTCCAGTCCATACGGGGCGCTGGGATACGTCGCGGGCATTCGAGAGCTTTCGACGCAGTTGGCTGATGAGGATAAGAACGCATATATTTTCCTCGCGGTGGGGTCAGCGGGAACTATCACGGGCACAACAATCGGCGCGGAATTATTCTTACCAGAATCTGAAGTTGTGGGCGTAAGCGTGTCCAGAAGCGCGGCTAATATCAGAGAAATTGTGGGCCGGGTGGCTCCACAGGCATCTGAGTTGCTCGGTATTGAGTGTCCGGTGGATGCGCAGAGCTTGCATATCGAGGACGGCTACTACGGTGAAAAGTACGGGGTTTCAAGCGAAGCCGGCAACGCTGCCGCGCTTGAGCTTGCCAGGACCGAAGCGCTTTTGGTGGACCCTGTTTATACGGGAAAAGCAGTGTCCGGGATGCTGGATATGGCGCGCCGGAAGCTGATAGATACGGACAGGACCGTGGTCTTCATACACACCGGTGGAGTGCCGATTTTGTTCGCTTTTGAGAAGGAGTTCAGGGGCTTGGCGAAGTTGACTAGGATGTAGTTTGGAGGTTAGTAGTTGGAGGTTGGGAGAGGGTGGCGATTTGAGACCCGCCACCCATCTTTTTTGGTAAATCAGTGTAAGTTATTTGCCTTTGACGACGTCTTGGATGACTTTGCCAGCCTTTGGCTGGGCGGCGTTGTAGTTTTCGCCGAGCAGGTAGGCCAGAGTCGCCGCGAACTGGCTGTTGGTGACCTCTTCGACATTCTGTCGTTCACCCAACGCAGTGGTATCCGGGCCCATAAATGCCATCCAGGTCTTCTCAGAGCCGGGAACTCCCGACCAATGATCCTTCCACTTTGGGCCGACTTCGCCGCGGCCGTGGTCGGTGGTCATAATCAGAGTAGTCGTGCCCTTATACTCCGGCATCGACTGCGCTGTCTCCCAAATCTTTCGAACGTATTCGTCGTAGAGTTTAGCAGCTTTGAGATACTCATCATAGCGCCCACGGTGTGCCGCAACGTCAGTCCAGCCGAGCATAATATAGATCACACGGGGTTTGCTCTGTTTGAAATGCTCCAGCGCGCTGTAGAACATAAGTGAGTCCGGCGGCGAACCAGGGCTAAGATCGACAGTCTCCGCCTTCAGGGCGTTAAGAAGCTGCTGACGAGGGGATATTTTGCCTGTTACAGGCTCGAGGCCGTTGTTGATGCAGAACCCGGCCCTGTCGCGATTAAGTATGAACGACAGCGCATCCCACGAACCGAACGCCGCCACTTTGTCTTTGAATGCAGGCTTCCGATGCAGCCACTCCAGCACACTGACGTTAGGGTTGTTTTTCAGATCGTTACTGTTGACTTCCTTATCGACATATCCGCACAGCATCTCGCTGTAGCCAGGATATGAGAACCAGTACGGATTCTCCACCCTCGATTCGCTGCCGAGGTCGCGGTTGCCATAAATCTGGCCGTTTTTTGCGACCGTAGTCCAGAAAAACGGCAGAAGAGCCTTTCGACGCTCCGCCGGAGTATCTCGCCAATACTTCTCCTTAAACGCGGCCTCGTTCGCAACCCCGCCGCCTTCCTTGCTGGACAGTTCCTCAGAAGCTCCACGGAATACTTCCTCCCAACGCAGGCCGTCGGCGGTGATAAAGATGATGTTTTTGGTCCTGGTTTGGGCCGCCATCACGCTGCCGCATACCGCAAGCGCCAACAGAGCCGCTATTAGCCCTCTCAATACGATACTGCTTCTTCTCATCGTTGCCTCCTTCTGTTCGAGCCATAGCTCAGACGCTCAAGCTCGATTAACCTCATATTCACTTGTCACTGCCGCCAGGCGCTCGCAGGATTCCTGGAAGTAGCCCGGCGCCAGTTCAAAACCAACGAAAGGAACCTCGAGGCTCGCGCAGGCAATAGCGCTTGAGCCTATTCCTAAAAATGGGTCCATAACCAACCCCGTGCGCTCCACTCCGTGCAACCTGATGCAGCGCGATGGTAGTTCAACAGGGAATGTGGCGGGGTGCGGACGCTCTTTGTCACGGCTCTGGATTGTCTCGTAAGGGATGAACCAGGTATTGCCGCGACAATGCAAATCGCTGCCGCCGTTAGCCCAACGATTCACATTGCTTTTATCCTGATATGGCACACCAATCGCCAGCCTGTCCAGCGGCGTCGCGCCATATTTTGTAAGATGAAATATATATTCGTGACAGTCGTTTAGAAACCGTTGGCTGTTGATAGGTTTGTAGTGCCCGACGACGATGTCCTGGGTGATTGATGGGTAGTTGCCCACCTCGTCTTTCATAATGGCGATAGATTTAACCCAGTGTATGACGTTTTGCAGGCTGAAGCGTTGATTCATCACGCTCAGTAGTTGAAATGGCACTAATGGATCCGTGGGTTTTGAACCGACATTCAAGAACAGTGAGCCGTTCTCAGCCAACACTCTGTAGATTTCTGCCGCCCACTCGCCCATCCACGTGAGATACTGTTCACGCGTTTGGGTGTCGTCGTAGCCATTATATTGCACGCCGAGATTATACGGCGGAGATGTTACAACAACGTCCACGCTGCCATCGGCGATGTGCTCGCGCATTCCCGCGACGCAATCACCCAAATATAGATTCAGTTCCGAGCCGGCAGCGGCGAAACGTCTGATGCTGGGATTGCTAACCAATCAAATAATCCTTTTTGAAATCAGCTTAGATCTTTGAGGTCACTTCGTTTATCAGTTTTCGGGTTGCCTTCGGGTCAAGTTTTCCCTCGTGCTTCTTCAGAAGTTTGTCCCCCGCACCAATGAACAGGTAAGCCGGGGTCTTTTTGACAGAGTAGTCCTTGATTGCGCTTTGCCCATCCTGGGTTGCTGTATCGACGACGACAAATACGACCTCGCGCGAAGTGACTAAATCCAGTTGAGATATCTCATCAATATCCTGGTCGGAGAAGTCTTTCGGAGATGCAACTATAAAAAGCAGCGCTTTAGGTGGCTTTGTATTCGACGCAGACTGCGTCGATGATCCGCCTCACCCGTCTCCCGGGGCGCAGACGTGCGTGCCCCCGGAGTTCAGCAAAAAGTGCTGTGCCCCGACGAACAGCCCGACCAGGACAACTGCAACGATTATCAGCTTAACTGTGTTGTTCACATTGTGCCTCCAGATTCACTACCCTATCTATCTTCTCCATCGCCCCATTAGTTCCCTTGCTGATTTATTAGCATAGGTTATTGGGTTGAGTTCGGAAATTATGACACTGGCAGCCGGGGTCTGATTGGTGTAGAATGTAGCTGTGCAATTAAGGGTTTAGAGGAGATGGCTGGTGCTGAACGAGTTTTTGGATAGTCTAAAATACGATAGAGATGGGTTGATTCCGGCGGTGGTGCAGGATGATACTAACGGCGACGTGCTGATGGTGGCGTATATGAACCGTGATGCCGTAAAGCAGACGTTGACGGGCGGCCGGGCGTGTTTTTGGAGCAGGTCTCGGCAGACGTTTTGGATTAAAGGAGAGAGTTCCGGAAACATCCAGGCGGTTAAGTCGGTTTATGTGGACTGCGATAAGGATTGCCTGGTGGTAAAAGTGGACCAAACCGGCGCGGCTTGTCATGTTGGGTATCGATCGTGTTTCTTCCGTCAGGTGGATTCGGAAGGCAATGAGACGGTTGTGGGCGAAAAGTTGAGTGAGGCGTATTGATGGGTGCTGATAAGATTTTTGTAAATGGTCGTTTCTATACTCTCGATAAAGCCGGGACGCAGGTCGAGGCGCTGGCGGTCGATGGAGAGCGGATAATTGCCCTCGGCAGCATCGACGAAGTCAGATCGGCGGCTGGGTCTGATGCTAAAGAGATCGATCTCGGTGGAAAAACAGTGGTTCCCGGCTTCATTGACACGCACTGTCATTTGATGACTCATGGAATATCTCAAACGCAGATGGCGGATCTGTCGGATAGCCAGTCAATTAGCGAGATACAGGACAGGCTGCGGCGTCACTTGCAGAAAAACTCGAACCTGCGGTGGGTCAACGGGGAGCGATTTGATCAGGAATTGTTCTCCGAAGGCAGGTGGATAACGCGACAGGACCTTGATGAAGTCAGCAAAGACCTGCCGGTGTTTGTGGTTCGGTTGTGTCGACACGCGCTGGTGGCTAATACTGCCGCTTTGCTGCCGGTTCGGGACAAGCTGACAGATGAGCAATGGGAGACGGGCAAGCTGACGGAGGACGCAACTGATCTTATATGGAGCCAGGTTCCGCCTAATACAGAAGCAGACCTTGAGAGGGCATTGCTTTACGGGCTAAACGACGCAAAGTCGACCGGGCTGACGACGGTGCATTGTCAGTTGAACAATATGCAGCACCTTGGCGTGTTGCGAAAATTGCGCTCTGAAGGCAGGCTGCCGGTAAGAGTGCGGCTGCAGTGGCCTGTTGAGCGGATGGATGAAATCGTCAGTGAGGGCTTAAAGACGGGTTCCGGCGACGACCATTTGCGGATCGGTTCTATAAAGATATTTATGGACGGCTCGTTGGGCGCGCGGACGGCGGCGATGTGTGAGGAGTATTCTGATGATCCCGGAAACACCGGGGATTTGTTCAGAGATGCTGAAGATTTGGCGGAAATGTTGATCAGCATTCAGCAAAATGACTGCCAGGCCGCAATACACGCGATTGGTGACCGTGCTATTTCTCACACGCTTAGGGCGATAGAAATAGCAATGCCGGAGAATAATGAGAACAATCGGCTGCGACATCGGATCGAGCATATCGCACAACTCAGCCCGCAGATTATCGCGGATGTGGTTAGATTGAACGTCATCGCCTCGATTCAGCCGCAGTTTGTGATTACGGACTTCTGGTCCGAAAAACGGGTCGGGCCGGAGCGATATAAATATATGTATCCGTTTAAGACTATGCTTGATGCCGGCGCAAAGATCGGAATTGGGTCAGATTGCCCGGTCGAGAGGCTGGATACAATAGAGACGATCCACAGGGCCGTGAACCGAGAATCGAAGAGCCTCAGTGAGCGTTTGACGGTGGACGAGACGCTGCGCGGGTATACTTACGGCAGCGCGTACGCTGGCTTCGAGGAGAATGACAAAGGCTCATTGGAGGTCGGCAAGCTGGCGGATTTCGTGGTTCTGTCGGACGATCCATACAGCGTGAAGCCTGAAACTTTGGAGCAAATTAAGGTGCTTGATACAATAGTTGGGGGTGAAATGTAATGAAACTTGTACGACTTCTTCTGACACTTGCCGCACTGGCGTCGCTTGCAGTAAACCTCGCCGGATGCGGACAATGAGGAATCTAAGCGACCCGGTCGGGCCGCATAATTATTGCCTCATTCTGTTATTTTGATTCTATTAGCCGGCGCAGTTGACCTGCAAACGCCGTGGGGCTTGTTGACGCCGGCAATATCTTCACGTCTAGCGCTTCTTCGACTTCACGAAGGGTGACATCGTCCAAAAACGCGTCGTCTCTCAGCGCGACTGAGGGAATCGCCAGAATATCGCCGCACGGTTTACCTTTGAGCTGCGCAATGACGTCGCCGCCTGAGATCAACCCCGCCACCGTGACCGATTCACCGAACAGAGTGTTTTTAATTGGGCGGATAGTGAAATGCAGCCTGTCGGAGTTGACGGATTCAGCCCATTGGCTTAGAACAGGTGCGGCGAGTTGGCCTGTGGCGATTGATATGTGGACTTTCTTCTGATCAGTAGTTATATGCCGGAACTGCTCTTTGGCTCTGTAGGCGCTGTCCTTGAATTTGCGAACCAGTCCAATGCCGTTACCGATCTGAGGGAAACGCTCGTAGGCCCCTGCTTTTGGCACAGGACGGTTTGCGCAGAGATAGAACTCGTCTGCTGCCCATACCAGTCGTGTCCCAAATTTCGAGTAAAATAGTCGTTGCCATTTTGCAAGTTTGTCCAAGATTGCTGCTGAATATTGGGCATCTATCGGCGGTATTGGGGTGCTGTGCCTGCGATGCGGTGTGAGGCCAGCGGGCACAATAGCAATAGATTTCACGGTCGGGTATCGCTGCGACAGTTCTTCTATTGTGCGCTCAAGCTCCTGTTCGTCGTTAATTCCGCGGCACAGAACTATCTGGGTGTGCAGGGTAATGTGGCCAAGGGCGAGAGTGTCGATCTGGTGCAGAATGTTCGGAGCTTTTCTGCCAAGCATCGTTTCCCGCAGAGTTGGGTTCGTCGTATGAACCGAGACATACAGGGGAGTCAGCCGCTGCTGCACGATGCGGGCGAGATCAGACTCTGTCACGTTGGCAAGGGTGACGAAGTTGCTATGCAGAAAAGACAGCCGGTAGTCGTCGTCCTTTATATACAGCGATTTGCGCAGGCCCTTCGGAAGCTGATCAACGAAGCAAAATACACACTTAGCGCCGCAGGTGCGGATGCCGTCGAATAGAGGGTCAGTGAATGTGACGCCGAGGTCGTCGTCGATGTCCTTCTCTATCTCAAACTCCGTCGATTCATCTCCCCGGCGCAGCAGGACTGTGACCATATCATCGGCCGTATAAAACTGGTAGTCGAAGATATCGGAGAGCTGGTGGCCGTTGACGGAAATGATCTGATCGCCGGGCAGCCATCCCAGGTCGTCGGCGATACTATTCGGCTCAACTTTGTCTATGATTCCTGCAGTAATCTTGGGCATACTTTTAATCATAACGAGATTCACTGTCGGATTCTAACACAGAGAGCGGGCGGTGGCAATAGCGAGGATGTGAATTATACACTGGCAACCGGGGGATTTATGTCCGTTTTCTTGGTAGCATGATCCGAAAAAAGAGTATACTTGTATATACAACTTTGGATGGTCGCAAAGAGATACTGCCGTGGATATAAAACGCGAAAACCCAATACCGGTTTACCAGCAGCTTAAAGGGGCGATCCGACAGCGCATCAACACCGGAGAATGGCCGCGAGGATGGAAGATACCGTCCGAACCGGTACTATCCAAATCCCTAAATTTGTCCAGAGGCACCGTGCGTAAGGCTGTCGCCGACCTCATAAACGATGGCTTGCTGGAAAGCAGACAGGGTGATGGCACCTATGTCACCGGTTGGCCTATTGAACAACGTCTGATGGGATTCTACTCATTCGCGCGTGAAGCGGAAGAGCAAGGACTAGAATTTAAGTCGAGGGTGCTTGAATGGAAAGAGGAATCAGCCGGGGCAAATGTAGCCACGCGACTAAAGATCAAACCGGAAGAGCGGATTCTGCGCGTTAAGAGACTTCGCATTCTTGCAGATATGCCTATTCTGTTGGAAACTTGCCATTTGCCCGCCCGTTTGGTAAGCGAGCTGAGAATGGAAGATTTTGTAGAGGGGGCATTGTATGATGCCCTGCAGGAACGGTGCCGGATTTATGTGAATCGCGCGGAAGAGGCGTTCGAGGCGATTGCGCTCGGCGGTTACGAGGCGGAGTTTCTCGAGGTTTCAGTTGGTTCGCCGGCGCTTATGGTTGAGCGTTTGGCTTACACAATAGACAATAAGCCGATTGAACTTCGATTCAGCGTGATGCGCGGGGATAAGTGCCGATACTATATTGAATTGAAGTAAGGAAGCAGAGCTTGAACAACCTGATATTTTCTTTGGCTGTTGGCGCAAGTGGACTTTTTGCCGGGCTATTAGGGTCGCTGACGGGGCTCGGCGGCGGGGTGGTGCTGGTACCGTTGCTGTCTATAGCGTTTGGCATTGACATTCGGTATGCCATTGGCGCTTCGTTGATTTCTGTGATCGCAACCTCATCCGGCGCAGCGGCCGCATACGTAAAGGAAGGTTACACAAACATACGCGTTGGTATGTTTCTGGAGGTCGCTACTACCATAGGGGCGCTGACGGGAGCATTTGTCGCAGGGTTGGTTTCTGCCAACGTGATTTCAATAGTCTTCGGGTTGGTGCTTTTATATTCTGCCTTTAGCTCAATTCGGACGATGCAGCAGGACTCAGAAGCGGTGGCTCCTGATCCACTGGCCACTCGTTTGAGGATGAACGGCACCTATCCGACCGACCAGGGCCGTAAGAGTTACAATGTGCGGGGGGGTTCCTGGGGGGGCAGGGTTGATGTTAATTGCCGGGGTATTATCCGGCTTGTTGGGAATAGGCTCCGGCGCCCTGAAAGTGATTGCGATGGATAAGATCATGCGCATTCCGTTCAAGGTGTCCACGACCACCAGTAACTTTATGATCGGCGTGACTGCAGCCGCGAGTGCGGGAGTCTATTTAAACCGTGGTTATATCGCGCCTGGGCTTGCGATGCCGGTGATGCTGGGAGTGCTTGTCGGGTCGCTGATTGGGGCGAGAATATTGCCGAGAGCAAAGACCCAATTTCTGCGATACATTTTTGCCGCAGTCATATTCGCAATGGCTGTGGAGATGTTTCAGAAGGGCATTATAGGGACGACGTAATGCGAATAAAGCTTGATTTATCGGATGAACAAATAGAGCAGGTAATCGGAAACCTGCTCAGGTTCGGAGTTCTTCTGGCCGCGGCTGTTGTTTTTATGGGCGGCGTAGTCTTCCTCACACGGCACCACGCCTCTCCGAGCTATCATATTTTCCGAGGAGAACCCAGGTCGCTTCGCGGGGTGCCGGAAATAGCTCGACTTGCATTTTCATTTAGCGGCAGGGGCCTGATTCAGTTGGGCGTGTTATTGCTGATAGCCGTCCCGGTCGTACGAGTCGCCCTTTCGTTACTGGCCTTTATCATACAGCGCGATCGCATTTATATAGTGGTGACGCTGGTCGTGTTATCTATACTCCTATACAGCTTGCTCTGGACCCGGTGAAGACGATTCACTGTGGATCCTCATAAGGAAAAAGTGCGGTGCTGAGGTAGCGTTCGCCGGTGTCCGGTAGTACGACCACGATCATCTTGCCGGCATTTTCTGGCCTTTTGGCGACCTGAATCGCGGCGTGGGCGGCTGCTCCGCTGGATATCCCTACTAAAAGGCCCTCGGTTTTGGCAAGTTTTCTTGCGGCCTCAAACGCCTCATCATTTGTGACCTGGATTACCTCGTCTATGAGGCTCATATCCATTATGCCCGGCACAAATCCCGCGCCTATTCCCTGAATTTTATGCGGCCCAGGAGCGCCGCCGGAGAGGACCGGGGAGTCGGTAGGCTCGACCGCGATGACCTGCAAGCCAGGTTTGCGCGGCTTTAGAGCTTGCGCTACCCCAGTCACCGTGCCGCCAGTGCCGACCCCGCCTACCACTATGTCCACCCTACCCTCGGTGTCGGCCCAGATTTCTTCGGCTGTGGTCTCGAAATGGGCCTTCGGATTGGCCGGGTTTTCAAACTGCTGAGGGATAAATGAATTCGGATGCTGCGCAGCGATTTCTTCGGCTTTAGCTATCGCGCCCTTCATTCCCAATGCTCCGGGGCTGAGGACGAGTTCGGCACCGAGTGCGGAAAACAGCTTTCTGCGCTCGATGCTCATAGTATCCGGCATTACGAGGATCAGTTTGTAGCCTTTGCTTGCGGCGACTCCAGCGAGGGCGATGCCGGTGTTTCCGCTGGTTGGCTCAATTATTATGGTGTCCTTGTTAATCAGGCCCTGCCGCTCGGCGTCCTCGATCATGTATAAGCTGATCCGATCCTTTACGCTGCCCCACGGGTTTTGCTTCTCCAGCTTGGCAACGAGATCGGCGGGAGTGTCGGTGTGTGATAATCTGAGCAGCGGTGTGCCGCCTATGAGCTCTAAAATAGAATTAGCTATCGATGACCGCATATTATGTTCTCCTTATTTATCCTCTGATTTTATGCATCCGGAGCATATTACTCCTCCCGCTACGACCCTGCTGTCGGAGTCGTATAGAACAAGTCTCTGGCCGGGAGTTGGTGCGAATTGTGGTTGGTCGAATCGTACGGACATAGTCGATTCGCCGATCTGAGTAAGCACACACGGCGACGGCTCGCCCTGTGATCTTATCTTGCCGCAAAACCGCGAATTGGGAGACATTTGCTCGGGGATTAAGATATTAATCTCATGCGCCTCGACGGTGCTGCTGAGAGCCTGCTCCCTTGTCGCCACAGTAATCGTGTTATTAATGGGATCAATTGATATCACGTGAAAAGGCATTGCGGCTGCTATTCCGATGCCTTTGCGCTGGCCGATGGTATAATTCGCGATGCCCTTGTGCTCGCCGATAACCTTTCCATCCATATCCAAAATTGGGCCGGTTTCAGAGGGCAGGCCGAGGGCAGTGCGGTAGTCGTCGCCGGATGCGAAGCACAGCTCCATGCTGTCGTCTCGATGTGCTACCGGCAGGCCGGATTTCGCCGCAAGCTGCCTCACTTCGTCCTTTCCAAAATCTCCCAACGGCAAGTAGAGATGCTTTAGTCGATATTTCTGAATGCCGTAAAGAAAATAACTCTGGTCGCGAGAGTGGTCGTCGCCTCTTACAAGATAAGCCTGCTCGCCATCCCTGAGCACACGTGCATAGTGACCTGTGGCCAGATTTTCGACGGCGAAATGCTCCTTGATCGCATCCCAGACCATGCCGAATTTGAACAACATATTGCAATCAGCGCACGGGCAGGGGGTGCGGCCGTGTTCGTATGATCGGCGAAACGGCTCGATTACAAGGCGCTCAAACGCCTCTCGCACGTCGAGGTAGTAATGAGCCAGCCCTAATGAGTCTGCCACCTCGACGGCCTCTTTTGGCGCCTGTCCGGAGCCTCCTGCGATCGGGATATGCAGGGTGACCCCGACCACGTTCCAGCCCGCGTCACGGAGGAGCATAGCCGTGACTGAGCTGTCGACGCCACCACTCATCAGCACAGCTATGTCGCGAGCAGCCTCGGAACCGGGCTGCCAATTGCGAGTGGTGGCGTCGCTAAACTCTATATTAAGATCGTCGAGAACCGATGTCATACTTATTGCTGACTCTTGATTAATGCCTGGTCCAGGTCAGCGATGATGTCGTTCACATCCTCTAAGCCGACGGAGAAGCGAACGAAATCGTCCGTGACCCCTGAGCTGAGCCTTTCTTCGGCGCTCAACTGCTGATGAGTTGTAGACGCAGGGTGGATGATAAGGGTCTTTGCGTCAAGGATATTGGCGAGGTGGGATATCATCTTAACGGAGTTGATCAGTTTCACCCCAGCCTCAATTCCTCCCTTTACGCCGAACCCGATGATGGCCCCCTGCCCCTGCGGCAGAAACTTCTGAGCTCTCTCATAATCCGGGTGGCTCTTAAGTCCTGCGTAGTTGACCCACGAAACAGCCGGGTGCTTCTCCAGCCACTGAGCCACCTTCAGCGCATTGGCTGAGTGTGCCCTTGCCCGCAGCGGCAGAGTCTCAATTCCTTGCAGGAACAAAAATGAGTTGAATGGGGACAGCGCCGGGCCCATATCACGGAGCAGTTGCACACGTGCTTTGATTATGTAGGCAATTCCCTGTACGGCCGCTTTGTCGTGCAGGCCAAAAGCATCCCAATAGCTCACGCCGTGATACGAAGGATCCGGCTCGGTGATCTCCGGGAATTTGCCATTGTTCCAATTGAACTTACCGGAATCAACGATAGCGCCGCCGATGCTGGTCCCGTGGCCGCCGATCATCTTAGTCAGCGAGTAGACCGCGATATCAGCGCCATATTCAAACGGGTTAAGAAGCGGCGGAGGGGCGACGGTGTTGTCCATGATCAACGGGATGCCGTGCCTGTGGGCGATCTCCGCAATAGCCGGATAGTCGTCGACGTTGTTTTTGGGATTACCCATCGACTCGATATATACCAGCCGGGTCTTGTCGTCGATGGCGGCCTCGATATTCGCAGAGTCGGTCGAGTCTACAAACCGTGCCTCTATGCCGAATTTGGCCAGTGTATAGTGAAATAACGTGTGCGTGCCGCCGTATAGATAGCTCGTGGAGACGAAGTTCTGGCCAGCCTGCGTGATGTTCAGAACGGCAAGCGTAATAGCAGCCATACCCGATGCAACAGCCAAAGCCCCAGTGCCGCCGTGAAGCTCGGCGAGACGCTTTTCCAGCACGTCAGTAGTCGGGTTCATCAGCCGGGTATATATGTTGCCGAACTCCTTGAGCGCAAAGAGGTTGGCGGCGTGGTCGGCTGAGTCAAAGACGTAAGAGGATGTCTGATAAATCGGCACTGCCCTGGATCCGGTGGTGGGGTCTGGTACTTGTCCGCCGTGTTGGGCAATGGTGTCGATTCCGGGTTTGTTGTTGCTCATTTTAGCTTCCTTCCTGCGAGTATTCACCTGTAATATCGTAAAATATAAATGCTCGGTCCTGTCTTGAAATGACGTCGTGGTTTGATTGGCCCGAAGCGCCTTTTAATTATTCGAAAACGGACCGGCGATGTCAAGCACTTAGTGCTATAGGGCACCAAGTTCTAATCAGGTATATTGTACTACTCACAAAATGGTTCATTAAAAAAATGAGCGCCCGGAGAATCCACCCCGAGCGCCCATTAACATCCATGTCGCCTACCCGCATCCTGCAAAAGCACAGATAACAAATCATTAGGCACCGACCGGAGCGTCCGTGCTCCGGTCGATTAACCTCCATGTTACCCAAGTGCCTCCTGCAAAAACGTTCGCGTCTGCATTATAGCGGATATTTGCAGCATTAACCGCACTTGCTGAACCCGCAGAAACGACAGACCACGCAACCGGACTCATGCTCGACCGCACAACCGCAGTCCGGGCAGGCCCCCACCAGCATATCCAGTTTGCTGGTGCGCTTTGATATCTCATCGGTGGCCTCACCGGTGTCGCGTTCAGTCAGATAGTGACCAATAGCGATGCCGATGGCATCCGCGCAGCTCAGCACAGACCCGCCGTTGCCCCAGGCGGGGTTGTGACACCGAATGCCGCGAAGGTGCTTCTGGATCGAGGCCGGATCGACACCTGCCCTGAGAGACAGAGATATCAGACGGCCAATTGCCTCAAGTTGACTTGGCGCACAGCCACCCGCTTTGCCCATTGAGGCGAAGACCTCGCAGAGGCCGTTTTCGTCCTCATTGATTGTCACATACATATTGCCGCAGCCGGTGTTGATGCGTTCGGTGCTGCCGTGGGTGGTCGACGGTCTCGGCCTGGGCTCGCGACCCATCGGAGCGGTAATGGTTTCTACTTTGTCTTTCTTGTCCTTACCGGAGACGTTCAGCACCTGTGCGTCGCGGCTGCCATAGCGATAGATCGTGCAGCCCTTGCAGCCCTCGCGATAGGCCAACTCGTAGACCAGCCGGACATCCTCCGCCGTAGCCTCCTCCGGGAAGTTGACTGTCTTTGAGACGGCATTGTCGGTGAAGCGCTGGAACGCTGCCTGCATTCGAACATGCCATACCGGGGCTATGTCCAGAGCGGTGCAGAAGACTCTTCTAACGTCCTCCGGCACCTCAGGAATATCCCTTACGCTGCCCTGTTCGGCGATTTTGCGCATCAATTCTTCTGAATAGAACTCGCGTTCCCGTGCGATTTTCTCGAACTGCGGATTGACTTCGACAAGCTCAGTGCCATCCATAACCCGTTTAATGTAGCTTATCGCAAACAGCGGCTCAATTCCACTGGAACAGGCAGCTATTATGCTCAGGGTCCCGGTCGGCGCGATGGTGGTGACGGTGGCGTTGCGGATCTCCATACCCTCGTCACGGTCGTAGATGCTGTCCTTGAAATTCGGGAATACCCCGCGCTCTTCGGCGAGTTCGCGAGAGGCTTTCTGCGCCTCTTTGGAGACGACGCTCATCACCTGCTCGGCGACCGCGATACCCTCTTCGGAATCGTAAGGCACGCCGAGTTGAATAAGCATATCGGCAAAGCCCATCACTCCGAGGCCAATTTTGCGGTTGCCGCGGGTCATCTCGCCGATGGAATCCAGCGGGTATCGGTTTACGTCGATCACGTTATCGAGGAACCGAACGGCCAGCTTCACGGCCTGCTGCAGCCTTTGATAATCGATCTCCGCCCTGCCCTCTACGATAGATACCATGTTACCGAGATTGATTGAGCCCAGGTTGCACGATTCATAAGGCAGCAGCGGCTGCTCTCCGCACGGGTTGGTGCTCTCGATAGGACCGAGATGCGGTGTGGGGTTGTCCCTGTTGACCCGGTCGATGAATATAATCCCCGGCTCACCGTTGCGCCAGGCCATGTTGACTATAAGGTCAAAAACCTTACCCGCGTTGAGATACTTCACCACATCGCCGTTTCTGGGATTGAGAACAGGGTAGTCCTCACCCTTGGCGGCCGCTTCCATAAACGCCTCAGTTACAAGGACGCTGATGTTAAAATTGGTGAGCTTGGTGGTATCCTGCTTGCAGGTTATAAAATCAATGATATCGGGATGATCGACCCGCAGACAGCCCATGTTCGCGCCTCTGCGAGTGCCGCCCTGTTTGATGGCCTCCGTGGCGCCGTTGAATACTTCCATAAATGATATCGGGCCGCTGGATATGCCGTTGGTGGAGCGGACGCAATCGTTGGCAGGGCGGAGTCTTGAGAACGCGAATCCCGTCCCGCCACCGCTCTTATGGATAAGCGCCGTGTTTTTGACGGTCTCGAAGATGGAGTCGACCGAGTCGTCTATCGGCAGCACGAAACACGCGCTAAGTTGCCCCAAATCGCGGCCCGCGTTCATAAGGGTGGGACTATTGGGCAAAAAATCCAGACTGCTCATCAGTTTATAAAACTCGCCAGCCAATCCCTGAACATGCTTCGCTGATTTACCGTAGTTCAGTTCCGCCTGGGCTATGGCGTCGGCAACCCTTTTGAACAGCCCATCCGGTTCTTCAATGAGTTTGCCCTCTTCGTCCTTGCGAAGATATCTTTTTTCAAGCACAGTCAGTGCGTTATTGGTCAATGTGCGCATACCCTGCCCTCCTTAGCTTTTTCGTGTGGTTTTTGCGCGGCCCAGCCCGTCAATTATTTTTCTGAACTGTCCGAGGTCTTCAAATTGTCTGTAGACTGAGGCGAACCTGACGTACGCGATCTGGTCTACTTTTTTTAACTCCTGCATCGCCAGCTCGCCGATCCGCATAGAATAGATCTCCACAGCGCCGGAATCGACTATCTCACATTCGATGCGATCGACAATAGCCTCAAGGATATCCATCGCCACCGGGCGTTTTTCGCACGCCACAGTCAGCCCCCTCAGGACTTTTGTGCGATCGAATGGTTCACGGCGTCCATCTCGCTTAACAACGAAAAGTCTGAGCTCTTCTATCTGCTCGTAGGTAGTGTAGCGTCGTTTGCAAGCCACGCATTCGCGTCGTCTGCGCACTGCTTCCCCCTCTTTAACAGAGCGCGAATCCAGAACTTTGTCTTCAAAACAGCCACAAAATGGACACTTCATGTGAGAGCCTCAGCCACTACATATAGTAGCAATCAGAAGTCTATCACACTATATATACCGCGTCAACGGGGTATTATTCCACAGTAGCATGCGGGCTTTCAGTGTTGTGTGCAAGCAGATATAAGATAGGGGCTGGGAACTTATACAAGGGCTGTTTATTTGATCTGCGGATTCCACCACGCACCCGTAAAAGAACCCAATAATTGTTCTTCGCTGGGGGCCGCCGGAAGTCCATCGGCGGTTTGTCTTGCGATATCGCCGATAAAAGCCACCTGAGTGCCCTGCGCACCCGGCATCTGCACCAGGCATCTGGCCGTGACGAATTTTACTTCTCGATTAAGATCAAAAGCCTTTTTGGCAATTTGGGTCGAGGCTGTGATAATCTGTTGTTTCGTCAGCATCGGGGAAAACGGCAAAGTAAAAGTGACGCTGACCACTCCCGAACGCGGGTCGGCAATCACGTCGTTTATCCCCGCGCCCGTATCAGTTACTGGCTGCGCAGACGCAAGTTCGCTGCGAATATATGCTTCAGCAGGAGTGCGTACGGGTGTCCCAGCCGGCGCCGGAGCGGACGGGGTCTCCGGCGATGAGCCTGGTGGTCGCTGCGGCAGAGCTTCAGAACCGGAAAGCTGCGGGGCAGGAGCCTGATATTGCTGTTGAGCAGTCGGCACAGGGTGACTTGTGGGGACTTCCGGTCGTCCTCTGAACGCCGAAATCACCGCCATAATCACGATGATTATAAATATTGCGCCCAAAGCCCAAGCCCACTTAGCGCTCCATTGCCACACGTTGATTGGCTCTTTGCGCTGGTTTTGTCGGCTCTCGGTTAAAATCAACTCCCCGAGACGATCGAGGCGTTCCTGGGTATGCTCGCTTTCGGGGCTCATTTCCAAAGCCATTTGATACCACGCAATGGCTTCCTCGCGCATTCCCTTCTGTTCGTATGTCTCGGCTAACAGGGACGGAACATCAGGGTTGCGAGGATCCAGGCGCAAGGCATCGGTCGCGTCGGCAATGGCCTGGTCATACTCCGCGCGCAGCCTGTGCAGGTTGGCAGAGGCCAGCAGGGACTGCACATCGGCGTCCGGGCGCTGGGAGGATGTGACGTCAGATGAGATATTTGCCCCGCATTTGGGGCAGTATCTGAAATCATCATCGAGAATTATTCTGCAATTATCGCATCGCCGCATGGTTTTTTATGTTTCTGGTCTTATATAGGGTTGCGATTCGGAGATCGCCATCCATCTTTTTAGTACAGAGATTGCCACCCATCTAGCTCGTCTACTTTTTGCCGTATTTCTCAGCCGCTTTGACCGTGTGTGTGAGCAGCATCGCTATCGTCATCGGCCCAACTCCGCCGGGCACCGGGGTAATATAGCTGGCTCGCTGCGAAGCCGCCTCGAACTCGACATCCCCAACGTCCTTGTCCCTGCCATCGACCTTGTTATACCCCGCATCGATGACAACGGCGCCTTCTTTGATCCAGTCGCCTTTTATGAACTCCGGCTTGCCGATCGCCGCCACCAAAATGTCCGCTCTGCGAACCACATCCGGCAGGTTCTGAGTTCTGGAATGACAAATCGTCACTGTAGCGTGCCTCTCGAGAAGAGCCAATGCAGCGGGTTTACCCAAGATTATGCTGCGTCCCACGACCACAGCCTCAGCACCTTTGATCGGAATATTATACGTCTCCAGCAGGGTTACAATTCCCTGCGGAGTGCAGGATATGTAGTCGGCGGTTCCTAAAACCAGCTTACCGAGGCTCATCGCGCTTATTCCATCTACGTCTTTTTCGACCGCTACCGTAGACAGGATATCAAGCTCATCAAGGTGGCCGGGCACAGGATGCTGCACCATAATTCCATGAACCGTGGGGTCGACATTTAGCTGCATAATGGTGTCTTTGATCTGCTGCTGCTCGCTGTCAGGGGGCATATATATGAGGTCGCTGATCATCCCGGCGGCTTCACAAGCCTTTTTCTTCATCCTGGTATATGTCACCGAAGCAGGGTCGTCGCCGACGAGAATCACCGCCAGCCTGGGTGTGATCCCCCGTTGAGCTTTTAGCTCCGCCACGCGCTCGGCAAGGTTCGCCCTGATCTGTTTTGCAGTCGCCGTTCCATCAAGAATCTTCGCAGCCAAGATTTGTCTCCTCCATAACAGGCGCATTATCGCGCAGATATCCCGCCAAAACACCGTTGACGAATTTGCCGGACTCCGCAGTGCTGTATTTCTTTGCCAACTCCACCGCCTCATCGACCGCCACTATCGGCGGCACCGAGTCGATGTATTTTATCTCAAAAAGCGCCAATCGCAGGATGTTGCGGTCCACTGCGGGCTGGCGATCCAGCGCCCAGCCTTCGGCAAGCTGCTCGATATAGGCATCGAGTTCCTCCCGGTGATCCCGCACCCCACGGGTGAGTAGTGCGGCATATTCCCTCGCCTGCTCAGCTCTCTCCGAACCCTCGGCAGCCAGCCCGGATACATCCGCAAATTCAAGCGCCGTCTCAAGAGCCTCATCAAACGGCATACCAGCGGCGTCCACCTGATACAATACGTTCAACGCCAACTCCCGCGCAGCTCGTCTCGTGGTCTTCATACTACCCCACCAAAGTCAAAACAGCCCATAATACCCCAACAAATCAGCAACTAGCCGCCTCCGTTCATACGCTTGGCGACGAAAGCAGTAGAAAGCTCTCCCTTGCGGAAATATGTGTTGGACAGGATCTGTTTCTGATATTCGATATTGGTCTTGACGCCCTCAATCTCATATTCGGACAAGCACCGTAGCATTCGCGCGATCGCCTCGTCCCTGTCTTTTCCCCACACGATGAGCTTCGCAAGCATAGCATCGTAGTAAGGCGGAATCTCGTAACCCGAATAAACATGGCTGTCCAGCCGGACACCGTTTCCACCAGGCACGACATAATGGTTAATTGTCCCCACAGACGGAGCAAAATTCTGCGCCGGGTCCTCAGCGATTATCCTGCATTCGATGGAATGGCCGTCAATTTTGATGTCCTTTTGTGTAACGCTCAATTTTTCGCCGGCCGCTATTCGAATCTGCTCTTTAACTATGTCAACACCCGTCACAGCCTCAGTTACCGGATGTTCGACCTGAACGCGGGTGTTCATCTCCATAAAATAGTAGTTGCCGTGTTTGTCCAGCAAAAACTCCACCGTGCCCGCGTTAGCATATCCCACTGCCTTTGCGAGCTTGATGGCGTCATCGCCCATCTTGGATCGTATGCCGGGATTGACAGCCACCGAAGGCGCCTCTTCCAGCAGTTTCTGATTTCTGCGCTGGATGGAACACTCGCGCTCCCCTAGATGGACATAGCGCCCATGCTCATCGCCTAATAATTGAATCTCAACGTGCCTGGGCTCTTCGATTTCCTTTTCTATATAAAGGTCACCGTTACCAAAAGCCGACTGAGCCTCCGCAGTGGCTAATTTTAACTGGCTGGCGAGGTCTTCCTCACTTGCAACCACCCTGATGCCGCGGCCTCCGCCGCCCGCCGTAGCCTTTAGACGCACCGGATACCCCATCTTCGAGGCCGTCTTGAACGCGTCCTGCTCGCTTTTGACGATTCCCTTGCTGCCGGGAATGCACGGAACGCCCGCCTTAGCAGCGGTCTCCTTTGCGCGAGCTTTGTCGCCCATCAATTCAATGGCGGCCGCACTGGGGCCGATGAACTTTATGTTGCAAGCCTCACAAGCCTCCGCAAATTGCGGCTGCTCGGAGAAATAGGCATAGCCCGGATGGATGGCCTCTGCGCCGGTGATTATCGCCGCAGAGATGATATTGGGCATGTTCAGATAGCTTTCCTTGCTCGGCCCGGGCCCGACGCAGACGGCTTCATCGGCCACTCTGACGTGCAGGGAATCGGTGTCCGCTTCGGAAAATATCGCTACAGTGGCAATGTTCATCTCGCGGCACGCGCGGATGATCCTGATGGCGATCTCGCCTCTATTTGCTATGAGTATTTTTTTGAACAAATCAAATTCTCCGTTCAGAATTTGTCGTGGGTAGGACAATGGACTGCGCCCGTGCCGGGATCGTAGGTGTAGGGTTTGTTGGAAACCGGGCAAGTGAAATAGTCCGGGCGTACCGACAAGCCAATGTCGCGCAGAGTCGGCGGGTTCTGGTCATCAGCCGTCATTTTGTAGTTGATGATACCGGTACGTATCTGTTTCAGCCTCTCCCTGCAATCGGTTGCCTTGCCCGTATCGATTGCCTGGCCGACCACGGTCTTTTTGGCGCTGTTTGAATCGAGCAGTTCGCTGTCCTTGCTTACCGTCCCTGTTCCGCCCTTGCCTGCGAAGTATACTGCAGCCACAACAACAATAATGACAGCCACCACCAGCAGCGCTATCAGGCCGACGCTCCCTTTTGTGCGCGTATTCATCACTACTCCAGCCTGAACAGCGGCTGGCCGTATTCGACGGGCATCCCGTCCTCCACCAGCACCTCCGCCACCGTTCCGCTCACCCGGGAGACAATGTCATTTTTGATCTTCATTGATTCGATCGAGCCGACCACCTGGCCTTTTGATACTTCAGAGCCGACCTCAGCCAGCTCAGACGTCAGTCGGAACATGCCAACCATAGGGGCCGTGATGAACAGTCCCTCTGGCTCTTCAGCCTTAATTGGTGAAGCAGGAGCTGCAGGCGCCTTGCTAGGCTTGGGAGGTTTCGGCGCTACAGCCGGCTTGCTCCCTTTCTTTATGCATACTTTGTAGTCGCCTTTTTGTATGCAAAGCTCCTCGTTGGGGGAGCCCTCCAGCACGCGAATCAATTGTTCGATCTTATCAACATCCATGCAGGCTAAATCTCCAACTCAAAGATAAGGTACTCAATTGCGCGGAAAGTGAAGCTGAGCAAAACGACGCCGAGGCATATCAACGCCAGCGTGGTAACAGTGTGGCCCTGCGCCGCAAACGAGGCATCAGTAGCCTCCTGACGATACGTGAGAAAGCTCATAAACCTGTCCATATTGCCCAGCAACTTATATAGAATCTCATATAGCCTATGGTAGAGGTAGGCAAACCCCGCACCGACCAGCGCCAAACCAACAGGCGTCACAATCTTGAACTTCTGCCGCTGATGTTCGATCCATATAGTGCAGTTCCGACATCTTTCCTTCTTTTGTTGGCTCGACAGGACTACCTTAGGTCTGTTATCAGCCACCTTAACGCCAGCGTTGGCCTCCCCGCTCATCTCGCGGTCGCGCTCCATAAGCGCCTTGCGAATCACTTCCTGGTCGCATAAACAGCCGGATTTGATCTGCCAGCACGGTTTTCGTCTTTTGCCCGGTTCGCAGAATCGTTTTGAGCGCTCGTTGCATACCGCCATATCCCAGCACATTTCATAAAGCTTGGGTTTATGTACTTTGCGCGTGATCTCAGTTTGCGATTCCTGGGTGGGGGCTTGTCGAGGGGCGGTGAATCGCCTGACCACCCCCATTATCACGTCGCGCACCAGCAGCAGCACCCCCGGCGCCAAACAGAAAAGGCCGACCAACGCGATGTCGTTTACAATTCCCTGATATATCTCGCTCTGTTTCATCGCGCCCAGCGTGAGGCTGTTGAAGCCGCTGGGGCTGAAGAAATAGATCGCTGCGCCGACCAGCGTAAGTATCAGGCCGATAGTCTCCTGTTTGAAGAACTGAACGCATATCCCGAAGACGAGCGCAATCGAGCCGTAGCGCAGCATCCATTTCGCCCAACCGATGCTTTGCAGCAGCGCGTCTTTTTCTTCGGCCTTCATTCCTTTCATTGCCGCCAGTTTTGGCCCAAAGACCACGTATAGCAGATATGCAAGCGCTAATCCAGTCGCCACCGCCCCAAGCTTGAGGCCGAGTCCTGCGACCATCTCAAGGAAGTTGTTGATCTGTCTGCGGCTGTCGCTCACGATAATTTCACTCTTTAACTCTCTCCAGGTACTGATCCGAACGGGTGTCGACCTTGACCTTATCTCCGATATTAATGAAGAATGGGACCTGAATCACCGCTCCGGACTCCAATGTGGCGGGTTTTCCGCCGCCGGATGCGGTATTGCCTCTCTCGCCAGGCTCGGTGTCGGCGATGACCGCCTCGACCGTGATCGGCATTTCGACGTTGATGAGCTCCCCTTTGTGAGCCAATGCGGTTACTTCGAGACCCTCAATGAGATACTTGACCCCGTCGCCGATCTTGTCCTTGGAAACAGGGTTGATCTCATAGGACTCGGTGTCCATGAAATAGTAATCGCCATCTTGTTCGTAGCTAAACTGCAGTGGGTATCGATCCAGAATAGCCTGATCCATCTTTTCACCCGCGCGCCAGGTCTTCTCTATGACCGCCCCAGTGCGCACATTTTTGAGCTTGCTGCGCACAAAAGCGCCTCCCTTGCCTGGTTTTACGTGTTGAAACTCGACGATGGTGAAGATGTCGTTATCCACGATGATGGAAAGGCCGTTCTTGAAATCACTGGTATCCATTAAGGTTATCCTCTCTGTGGAAATGCGAACATTTCCGAGTCGCACGCGGCCAGCAGCCCACGCGCATTCACGGTGAAATTATATCATAAGGCTCTGATAGGCGGCAAATGAGGCGGGTGGGTTGTCGGTTTATGTCATCCTGCGCGAAGTCGCAGGATCACGTTTCGCTTGTTTCCCGTGGATTCCGCGACTGCGCGCGGAAGGACGAGACCTCGTGACATTCGGACACGCTTCGGCCGTATACAGGCCGAATCAATGACATTATACCGACAGAATTATGGTAGAGTCAAATAACAAGAAGAGAAACTTATTACAACACTACTTGTGCGAGTCCAAGCCTCGGGCTACGGGGAAGTGCGGTCAAATTAGTTAGGGGTCTTCACCGGCAGCTCATCGAATACGGCAAACACCGGAACCAAGACCGCCTGGCTTTGGCCTAATATGTGCACAGGTACCACCTCATCGAAAACTGCTTGGTTAGGAATATCACCAAGCGACACAGTCAGTGTGTCTTCGGTATTTGTTGTAGTGAGTCCCGGGACCGTGTCTACTGAAGTAATCTTCACAACACCACCACAGCGGTCGGTAAACCTGATGATTCTGGAATGGGTTGCACCGCGGTCGACCGCACCGAAAAAAACTTCTGCGGGCTGAAGTTTGATTTGATTCACTATTTCACCGGATACTGGGATCGTAATGCTGGTTTGGCCGGGAGTTGAAACTGTAACTGTCAACCGTTCATAGAACGACCCGACCGGTGCAGACGTGGCTGACGCCGCTACAATGATCTCATTACCCTCTGAGGCCGATTCAGCAACCAGCCAATCAGCTGAGCTGACTATTTTTGTGATAAAGCGCTGGGATGCACCGTTTGCGGCTAATCGAACTCGACCTGGCTCAGTTTCCGAGTGCCTTACTATCTCACCCATATAAAGGTTAGCCGGGTCCGAGCGCACATAGGGGCCACCTGCGCCGCAAATTGATAAATAGTAAATCGGTCTAGCTGGATCATCAGTTACAATACGAATATGCTTTTGAAAAACAGGTTCTTCCCCAGCCACAAAGTAAACCGAGATCGTCGAATGATCTCCTGAGTCTATGAGCCGCGATTTTGGTGCAACAACCGTGCATGCGCATTCACTGTCGATTTCGATCAGCTTAATTGCCGATGTCGATTTGTTTTCGATATTGAACTCCGCTGATAGAGAGCCTGTCTCCACACGGTTCCCAAAATCGTGTATTCCGTCTACGACGAGACCTGAGGCAGATGCACCTTTGAAGGACAATACGTTCCCTGAGAACTCCTTCGCAAAATCCACTGTTGGAACCAAGATCGGCCAGTCGCCCAAGCGTAACACCCGAACATAGGTCGGAGATACGCTGTCTACTGCTACAAAATGGCCGATCTTCATATGGGCTATAAATAGTCCGTTTTGCGAGATCAGCGCTTCCAGAGAGACGCGCTGTCCGACCAGTTCGATTCCCAACTCGAGCCCGAGCTCCTGAACCTCCAACATCGACATTGATCCACTACCGAACCGGCCGCTGAGATCACTAGCCCGGTCGCCAGTCGGCGACGAACCAATCATCTCTTTGAGAGCCAGCACGCTTCCGATTCCGCAGTTAAGCATACCGGACTCAGTCTCGCTGCCAGCAGCAGCTGAAACCATGCAACTGCAGGCCGAAAGCACCACAAAAGCCAAGGCCAGCAGGCAAACCCACAGAGTGACTCGTTGAGCCGTTCGACATTTTCCTATGTTTGGTTCGGGAATGCCTGCCGTAGACATAAGCTTGGCCTCGCAATCTAATTGAGAATCAGAAGCGCTTTTGCCGCCACGTCGGCATCGAGCGCCTCTGAGCTGGTTGGCCATGTGCTGATGATTTTGTCAAAAGCTGCTCGGGCTCCCTGTTTGTCTCCCTTTGCATGCATGCATTGCCCAACAGCCAGGAGTGCAGCTGCTCTAACGTTGTTTCCGGCGAAATTGTCTGTGTCGCTGTAATTGGCAAACACTTTGTTAAATGCTGCTATAGCAGCATTTAAGTCGCCAGAATCGCGGTAAATCATACCCAGTAGTAGCTGGGCCCACGCTGCTTCTGTGCGACAGTCAGAATATTCCCGGGTCACTTCCGCTGCTTTCTCCAGTGCGGATTTTAGATCTCCCGATGTCTGCCGTGCTTCCGCCTGCATCAGTAAAACACGCGCCTTTACTATAACTGGCGCGTCTGGAAAGTCGTGTAGCACCGATTCTAGTTGCGGCTCCACAATATCCCAAGGCGCCAATTTGGAGGTAGCCATCTCAAAGAGAACACCCGAGTACTGCACAGCAGCCACAGCAGCGGTCTCTCTCTGTTCAGAGTAGTCCTTCAGTACTTTTCCAAATGCATCTCGAGCAGCAGTTATCCACCTTGTCTTGTCATTCAAACTTGTGGCTAATCGACGCTTCTTGATAGACAGATAACCAATCCGCAGTTGTCCATCTGCCGCGTCTATTGAGGCGGGATACCTGTCCACCAACTCGGAAATTTTACTGATGGCGTCGTCTACAGCCCCCAAAGCAGTGAGAGTGTAACCTGCCCTCAAGATAGCTGTCGGAGCTTCTCGGCTGCCAGGATAAGACACGGCTACTCTTTGATATGTATCCAGAGCCTTATTGCGATTTCCCTGTTTTGATTCCAGATCGCCAACGGACAGCAATGCCGCAGGTGCGCGGGAATCGTCGGGATAAACGTCTGCCAGTTGTCTAAAGGCTGCAATACCTGCATCAATCTTCCCGCTCCGGATGAAATCTTGCGCTCGGGCGTTCAACTGTTCCGCTGTCGGCTCGGCGGCTGCAACTAATCCGGCGAAAAGCACAGAACAGATGACAGCAATACGTGCTATGAACGCATACCGCGTCAGGCCACTTTACTTGATATCATCTCTTTAACTCCCTACCCTTTCTTCAATCGAAAAATAATTCTCGCCTTGAACTTCGGCTATTCCTATTGTAATGATGGAGGTTCGAGGAGCGCTGCAATTTCCTCCTTTGCGATGGATCCACCGACCTGAGTTTGCGATGCGGTCTGTGGGCCGTAGACAGTCGTACCCACGGGGAACTCCACGGTAAAAATCGAGGCGGGTACGGAAGCGTTCGGATGAAACTCTAACGTGCGGAAACGTTTGACGTCAGGAAGTGTTTTAATGCCGCTCTTGTCCAGATAACTGACAACAGTGGCTGCCTCTGGAAACCAGACGCCGTCATATTGACGAAACGACTCTACATTGTAAATGCTCACGCGTCCTTTGCCCGGATCAGGAGTCGTGCGCATACGCTTAGTAAGGTAGCCGTTTTGTGGCGATATCCAGATATCTCGCAGCACGCTGCCCTGCCGCAAAACAAAATGGTGTACAGGCAGCTTGTCAATGGTCTCATCCCCAACATAGGCAGGTCCCTCGCTCAACAATGATTTCCGCTCATTGCCGATAAACGGGTCCATTATGCCGATCAGCGACTGAAGTCGAGTCTGCTTCTGATCGTTGGATATGAAACCATCCGCACCGGTCAGCCCAGAGCCTGATGTGCCATTCCATGCAACCTGACTCAGTCCGGCACAAGTCTTTTCCGGGACAAGTGTCCTCTTGTCGAAACGCCATTTAAGACCGTCGAAAGCCCAGTACAACTTGTCCAGAGACTCAGGGCCGGTGGGCGTTTGAATACGTATTGTGCTGCCCTGTGTGGCATTCAACCGGGCTTGCTCAACCCGAAACAAGTCATCTCCTTGGACGTACGATATGGCGAAATAGCCGTACCCGCTGTTCATAGAGGCCATAGAACGTTCTATTGCGGTTCTGATAGTTCCCGTCTCCAGGCAACAACCCACATTCGGCAGAAGCATGAGCAAAATGCACACCAACACCAGGCATATAGCGTATCTGTTGTTCCTCATTTCACGTCCCTCCTGTTATTCATTGTCCTGGACCACCCCACTTGCAGCCCCAAGGGTTGTATGTGTCCTTGCAGCCGAAGGAATAACTGCACACCGGCACTGAGCCAAAGTTCTCTCCGCTGTGGCAGTCGGCTTCATTGTCAAATGAAAGGCGAATGCCGCAGAAACATAACATCTCATTTGTGCATGGTTTGTCCGGGGCGACAGTCGAAGTTCCACACATGTACATGGAGTTTCCTATGGTTTTGTGCCATCTCCCTGAGGCGGAATCGCAGATGCATGGAGCCGAACACCCCAGCCCGATAAGCACATTACAAACTTTGTACACAGCCCCGGCGCCTTGTATTGAGGCCATTTCCTCGGTTGTCAGTGGTGTCACTTCCCCGCTAGCCGCTACTGCAACCCCACTTAAAAACAGAACAATCACTTGAATGCCCACAATGAGCGCTGCTGATTTGAACACTTGTGGTCATTTCCTTCCATGTTGTACACGACACTGTTTATGATTGACACCTTATTGGTTCACATTACAGGTTGTCGTCTCTTTATTTTCGATACTGCATGAAGTATATCCGGCATCTGCCCACATGTCAACTTGATTATCGTGTTTTTTTGTTGTGTTTTTTGCGTGACAGGGTGCGCGTGGGGCATTCGCTGAAGAGTGCGGGACTAGGAGAGGGTTAGCGGAAACTGGATTGCTCAGGAACAGATGGATTCCAGGGCGGTTTTGACTTCGTCGATGATCCACTGTGGGGTGGAGGCGCCGGCGGTAAGGCCGACGGTGGTCAGGCCGGAGACCCAGGTGGGGTCGATTTCAGAAGCGGTCTCTATGTGGTAGGTTGGCACGCCGGCCTGCTCGCAGATTTCTGTCAGGCGGTTGGTGTTGGCGCTGTTTCGACCGCCCACTACAAACATAGCCTCGACTTTTGGCGCGAGAGCGCTGGCGGCGGATTGTCGCTCGTGGGTGGCGTAGCAGATCGTGTTATAGGCCACTATTTCGGATGCGCGAGAGGCAATCAAACCGACTATCTCGCCGAACCTCTCCGGGGTCTGGGTGGTCTGGCTGACGATCCCCACCCGCCTGCCGCGCCATTCGTAACTATCGACCTCGGATGCCTCGCTGATAACCACAGCGTCATCCCCGGCCGCGCTGAGAATAGATTTGACCTCGGAGTGGCCGGCGTCGCCGACGATTACAACCATATAACCATCGGCGGCAAGGGATCCTACGCGGGAGTGGACCTTGGCGACAAACGGACAGGTGGCATCGACGATCTCAAGCCCGGCTGCCCGCGCCGCATCAAAAACATCTGCAGAGACGCCATGCGAAGGCATTACTATAGCGCCCTGCCCCGCTTCGTCTACGCTGCCGACCACACGAACGCCTTTTTCTTTCAGCCCCTGAACCACCTGAGGGTTGTGGATCAGAGGCCCGAGCGTCGAGATAGGCCCTTTGGTCTCGCAACAGTTCTCGACGAGATCAAGGGCGCGCTTTACACCGAAACAGACGCCCGCATGGTCAGCGACGATTACCCTCACTTTTGCCTCAGCAGTCCATATTCTACGCTGTCGGCCAGCGCATTCCAGCTTGCCTCGATTATGTTGGTGGATACACCTACCGTGCTCCACGAGTCCGTTGCGTCGCGGGATTCGATTATCGTGCGAACCCGTGCAGCGGTTCCCTCGCCGGAATTGACCACCCTGACCTTGAAGTCAGAGAGCTTAATTTGGTCAAGTTCGTCGCTGTAGAATTGCTTCAGAGCCAACCGCAAGGCGTTGTCCAATGCGTGAACAGGGCCGTCGCCTTCAGCAACAGTGAACGCCTCTACTCCATCGACGACCACCTTCAAAGTAGCCTCAGTAATCGGCTCCTCCATCGGCCCGCGCTTCTCGATAATCAGCCGGAATCCGACCAATTCGAAGAGCTTTTCATACTGGCCCATCGCTTTTTTGAGCAACAGTTCGAAGCTGGCCTCGGCATCCTCGAATGAGTAGCCCTGGTGCTCAAGCTGCACTACCCTGTTGAGCACAGCTTTGACCTCAGGGGATTTTTTGCCGAGGTCGATATCGTATTTGCTCGCCTTTTGCACAATGCTGCTGCTGCCGGCAAGTTCGGATATAAGGAACCTGCGACGATTGCCGACGAGTTTGGGGTCGATGTGCTCATAAGTGGTCGGGTTTTTGGTCACCGCATCGACATGGACGCCGGCTTTGTGTGCGAACGCGCTTGCGCCTACAAACGGCATCCCATCATCCGGTATGCGATTGGCGATCTCATCTAGCCAACGGGATAGAGCAGTAAGATTGCCCAATGCGCCATCGGGTACACATTTCATGCCGAGCTTAAGCTCCAAAATCGGGATTATGGCACAAGTGTTGGCGTTGCCGCAACGCTCGCCGTAGCCGTTGATAGTGCCCTGAACCTGAGTCGCGCCGTTTTCGCAAGCCGCGACAGAGTTTGCAACGGCCAAACCGGAGTCGTTGTGAGCGTGGAGCGCTATGGATATGTCCGGGAATCTGTCGACTACTACCTTTACTATCTCACCGACCTCTGATGGCAGTGTGCCGCCGTTGGTGTCGCAGAGAGACAAAACCGAAGCCCCGCCCTGTGCGGCGGCGTCGAGGGCCGCGAGGGCATAATCCGGGTTGCGTTTGTAGCCGTCGAAGAAATGCTCCGCATCGAAAATCGCCTCTCTGTCGTTTTCGACGAGAAACTTGATCGAATCGTAGATCATCTCAAGGTTCTCTTCGAGGCTGATTCTGAAAACCTCGGTGACGTGCATATCCCACGATTTACCGAATATGGTGACAGCCGGGGTCTGCGCCTCGATGAGTTTGAGAATCTGAGGGTCCTCAGCAGCGGTAAGGTTAGCCCTGCGCGTGCTGCCGAAAGCGGTCAGTTTCGAGTTCTCGAATTTGACATTTTTCGCCAGTTCGAAAAACTCCACGTCTTTAGGATTGGAGCCTGGCCAGCCGCCCTCGATGTAGGCCACGCCAAACTCATCGAGCTTGCGAGCGACTTTCAACTTCTCCTCAGCGGAGAAACTGACCCCCTCGCCCTGGGTTCCGTCGCGTAGTGTAGTATCATAAATTGCTATTTTTGGCATTCTAGGTTCTCGTCTCTAACTCTGAGATATTCGCTCGGCGACCAGATCGCCCATCTTGCTGCAGGAAACGGTTTGACAATTCGGCTCCGCAATATCCACCGTTCGATAGCCGTCGTTAAGCACAGATTCCACAGCGGCTCGAATCATTACCGCCCCGTCCGGGCAATCGCACGCGTATCGCAGCATCATAGCCGCAGTGAGAATAGTGGCGATAGGGTTGGCGATGTCCTGACCTGCTATGTCCGGCGCGGAACCATGAATAGGCTCATATAGCCCGCCGTGCTGCTCCCCTACGCTTGCGGAAGGCAACATCCCCAGCGAACCCGCAAGCATAGCGGCCTCGTCGGTAAGCAAATCACCAAAGAGGTTATCCGCCAGTATTACATCAAACTGCTTCGGGTTGCGCAATAGTTGCATTCCGCAGTTGTCGGCCAGCATATGAGTAAGGGTGACGTCCGGGTACTGAGCCGCCACTTCTGTCACCACTTCGCGCCAGAGTCTGGATGTCTCCATTACATTGGCTTTGTCGATCGAATGGACGATCCCACGCCGCCTGCGTGCCTGCAAAAAAGCCATGTGCGCGATTCGTCTGATCTCGAAATCGCTGTAGGAACAGGTGTCGATTGCTACCGTTTCGCCATCGACTTCCCGTCTTTCTTTAGGCTTGCCGAAGTAGATGCCCCCGGTGAGTTCACGCACGAACAGGATGTCGACGCCGCCTTCCAACCGTTCGGATTTGAGGCTGGAGGCGGATATAAGCGATTCGAAGACGATCACCGGACGCAGGTTGGCATAAGCGCCAAGTGATTTTCTAAGCGGGAACAAACCACCCGGTTCCGGTCGCATACTGACCGGCTGGAGGTTGTCCCATTTGGCTCCTCCGACTGCGCCGAAAAATACCGCGTCGCTTTCTAACGATAGCTTGAGCGTCTCATCCGGAAGCGGCACCCCTACTGCGTCGATCGCCGCGCCTCCGACAAGTGCTTCCGTGTATTCAAACGCGATGCCGAGCTTGGATGCGACCGCGTCGAGAGCCTTGATGCCCTGAGGCACAATCTCAACGCCGATCCCATCACCCGGCAAAACAGCTATCTTATACGATCGAGATGACATCACTTGCCAACCTTAGCTTTAGCGTAATTCACCAGGCCGCCAACTTCGATTAGCTCTCTCATAAAGGGCGGGAACGGGTTCGCCTGGAAGGATTTACCGGTCGTCACGTTTGTGATCTTGCCTGATTCCAGGTCGATCTCGACTGTGTCGCCTTTGCTGATACCGGCGACCGCCTCCGGGCATTCCAAAATCGGCAGGCCCGTGTTCAGCGAGTTGCGATAGAAGATGCGGGCGAACGTGTTTGCGATTACGCAGGAGATGCCGGACGCTTTGATCGCGATCGGGGCATGCTCGCGCGATGAACCGCAGCCGAAGTTGTCCTCTGCTACGATTATATCGCCAGCCTGCACCGTTTTCGCGAAGTCGGCGTCGATATCTTCCATGCAGTGGGTTGCCAGTTCGGCAGGATCGGTGGTGTTGAGATATCTCGCCGGTATTATAACGTCCGTATCGACGTTGTTTCCGTATTTATGTACCTTACCTTTGATCATTTTGTCCTCTACTTTAGTTCATCCGGGCTGCCGATGCGGCCCAACACAGCCGATGCCGCCGCTATTGCGGGGCTGGCGAGATATACTTCGGATTTGGTGTGACCCATTCGACCGACAAAGTTGCGGTTTGTGGTTGAGACGGCGCGCTCGCCCTCCGCGAGCACTCCCATATGACCGCCAAGACACGGCCCACAGGTCGGGGTGCTGACCGCCCCACCAGCCTCGACGAATATCTCTGTGAGGCCTTCTTTAATAGACTGGAGATATATCTCCTGGGTCGCAGGGATAACTATGAGCCTGACATCGGGATGAACCTTATGCCCCTTGATAACACTGGCAGCGATGCGCAAATCCTCAATGCGGCCGTTGGTGCAGGAGCCGATCACGGATTGATCGATGTTTATATGAGTCGCCTCAGAGACTGGTTTAGTGTTATCCGGCAAATGCGGGAAGCTGACGATCGGTTCCAGTTTGCTGACATCGATTTCGATTACGTCTTTGTAGACCGCGTCCGGGTCGCTCTTGTAGAGCTTGAATTCGCGCTTAGCGCGAGGTTGAACATAGGCCAGGGTTTTCTCGTCCGGCTCCATAATCCCGTTCTTGCCGCCGGCTTCGATGGCCATATTACACATAGTAAACCGGCCTGCCATATCCAGCTCGGAGATGGTCTCGCCGGTGAACTCCATGCTGCAATAAAGCGCGCCGTCGACCCCGATTTTGCCTATCGTATATAGAATGAGGTCCTTGCCGCTGACCCACTTCGGCAGTTTGCCATAGTATATGAACTTGATGGCTTCGGGGACTTTGAACCAGGTCTCGCCGAGAGCCATCGCACAGGCCAGGTCGGTGGATCCGACACCTGTGGAGAATGCCCCAAGAGCGCCGTAGGTGCAAGTGTGGCTGTCGGCGCCGATGATCGCGTCGCCCGGCAGCACCAGGCCCTCGTCGGGGAGAAGAGTATGCTCAATCCCCATCTTGCCGATCTCGAAGAAATAGGTGATATTATGCTTGCGCGCGAAGTCACGCAGAATCTTCACGAGTTGAGCGGATTTGATGTCCTTGTTCGGGGTGGAATGGTCCGGCACGAGCGCGACCCTGTCCTTGTCGAAGACGGTCTCCGCCCCGATTTTTTCGAACTCACGAATGGCGATCGGCGCAGTGATGTCGTTGCCGAGCACCATATCCAGGCGAGCGTTGATCAACTCGCCCGGCTCCACACTCTCTTTACCGCAATGCGCGGCCAGTATTTTTTGGGTGATTGTTTGTCCCATGATTAGTCCTTAACTGTTTGCTTAGTATTTATGTATTTTAAAGGCCCAAAAGCTCTCGCTTTTTCGCTTCAAATTCCTTGTCTGTTATTATGCCCCGCCGTCTCAAAGAATCCAATTTTTCAATCTCATCGGCGACTGATGTCGATGTAGACGCCGGCGGTCCTTGCCTTGATAGACGCCGTTGCTTATCGAGCAGCATCTTCAGGTGCAGAAACTCGGATTCGCGGTCCGGCCAGAACACAATAGTATTTTCGTCAGTCACGGAATCCAAAAGTGCAGATTTGCTTTCCTGGCTGCCTTTGAATACTATCTGCAGATAACCGCTGGTAACCGTGCCACACTGTTTTATTTGCACTGCGCTGATTTGATCCAGGTAGATTTCTTTATCGCCTTTGAATCCGTGTGAAATAAACGAAATGACACCTTTTCTTTTTATTGTAAGATAATCCTCATAAAGCTCTATCTGACCATTCACCCCTACCGCTCGCGCAAGGCAGCCTGCAGGGAGGGCGTAGCCATAAACCGGCGTAGATGCAGGGTTTTGCATCTGATCCTGAACAGGTTGTGTGTTCGCGAGCGCATATGGATTGTATTCGCCTACGAATATCTGTCCGTTGGCAACCGCAACACGATACAGGTTCTTTTTGGTCGGATGCTGCTGTGTCCACGTTACCGCTGACGTTGCTTTTTTCTCCGCGCCGTGCAAAATACTCGCCGGCCGTCCCACCTGCGGCACTTCCAGAAATGTTACCTCAAGAGTACCCATATTCGCCACCCCTCGAAAATAGATCAATTCTCTAAGGTTTTTACAGCAATACCCTGCTTTTTATGTCTATGTGGCGATTCGGACATCGCCACAAGTTTAATTAGCCGCTGTTACAGCCTTGCACGGTCTCTGGGTTTGCTGCCGTTGCCACGAAGGGCTTCGTAGTGTACCAGTTTATTGATCGCGTTCACATACGCCTTCGCGCTGGCCTCAACTACGTCCAAGCTTGCACCCCTGCCGGTGTATATCTCCCCGTTCGGAGCCTCCAGCTTCACCGTGACCTCGCCGAGCGCGTCGGTGCCGCCGGTGACGGACTTTACAACGAAGTCCACCAGGCTGTATTCCACATCCACCATTTTATCGATGGTCTTATAGATCGCGTCGACCGAACCAACCCCGATTCCCGCTTCTACGATGTCGCCGCTGTCGCTTTTGAGCTTGATGGTGGCGGTCGGTATTCCGTCGAGGCTGGTCATTGCGAGCATATAGGTTAACTCGTATTTGGCCGGAATGGTGTGCGCTTCGTCGGCGACTATCGCTTCCAGGTCCTCGTCGAAAATCTCTTTTTTCTTATCGGCCGTGACCTTGAAACGGGCGAATGCCTTGTCAAGTTCCGCCTTGCCCAAATTATAGCCTAGCGATTTCAGCCTGTCCTCGAAAGCGTGGCGACCGGAGTGCTTGCCCAGAACCAGCTTGCTCTCGGTCAGACCGACGGACTCCGCATCCATGATCTCATAGGTGCGTTTGTCCTGCAAGACGCCGTGCTGGTGGATACCTGCTTCGTGCGCAAATGCGTTGCTGCCGACGATAGCCTTATTTACCTGAACCGCCAGTCCGGTGACGTCCGAAACCAGTCTGCTGGCGCGGTAAATCTCACGAGTGTTTATGCCGGTGGTCGCACAGAACAGATCAGCGCGGGTGTGGATCGCCATAACGACCTCTTCCAAAGCCGCATTGCCGGCGCGCTCGCCGAGGCCGTTTATAGTGCATTCTACCTGTCCGACACCGTTAGCAACCGCAGCCAGGGAGTTTGCAACACCCAGGCCCAAATCGTTGTGGCAGTGTACGCTGAAGATCGCCTTTTTGGAGTTAGGCACTTTCTCTATTACCCTGCGGATCATATCGCCATACTCGCTGGGAATCGCATAACCGACCGTGTCCGGCAGATTTACTATGGTCGCGCCAGCGTCGATCACCGCTTCGACGACCTCACACAAATAATCGAAATCGCTTCGGGAGGCGTCCTCAGCGGAGAACTCCACTTCCTCGGTGTAGGCTTTAGCGTGCTTCACAGCGGCAACGGCGATTGCGAGAGCCTCGGATCTGGTCTTTTTGAGCTTCTTTTCAAGGTGAATATCGGAGGTCGCGAGGAATGTGTGGATTAGGGGTTTTTTGGCATGCTGCAGGGCTTCCCAGGCGCGGTCTATGTCGGCAACTGCTGCTCGACACAGCCCGGCGACAGCAGGCCCCTTAACGGTCTGCGCGACCGCCTTTACTGCCTCGAAATCACCCGGCGAGGATATCGGGAACCCCGCCTCGATTACGTCCACTTTCAGCCGCGCCAACTGCTTGGCGACTTCCAGCTTCTCCTCAATGTTCATACTCGCGCCCGGCGATTGTTCGCCGTCACGCAGCGTGGTGTCAAAAATACGGATTTTTCTAGCCATCACTTCACCTTTAAGCTCAAAATGCGGCGGCTATGCCGTCGCTTATTAGTCTTTACCGGTTATGCGGTAAAGAGGTTCATTAGCCGGTATTGCAGCCCGTCCCGAAAAAGCAGATTTCTCACTGCGTTCGAAATGACATTGTGCGCACATTTTTCGCCTT
>CAZBSI010000010.1:36969-46064 GCA_964494345.1 uncultured bacterium | reverse complement strand
TCGCTTCGTCAAGAAAAGCAGATTTCTCACTGCGTTCGAAATGACATTGTGCGCACATTTTTCGCCTTGCTCGAAATGACGATGTGCGCGGGCTGCTCGCTTCGTCAAGAAAAGCAGATTTCTCACTGCGTTCGAAATGACATTGTGCGCAGATTTCTCACCTTGCTCGAAATGACGGAATACGAACTGCCTGCTCACTTCGTTTATTCGGCTCTGTTTATTTTATCAGCTCGGATGCGGTTTCTGCTGCGAAAGCTACAAATTTCGGACACAATGTATTGTGGAGATCAAGCTCTTTTGCCCGGGCTTTTCCTTCCGGGGTTCGCATCACGCACCCTGTCAACACCTCGCATCTGACAGAGCCGAACTCACTTTCAAACGCTTCGAGAAGTCGGCTCACTTTATCGTAACATATAACCTTTTGCTCGGCATCGACTGAATCCCGGCCGAATTTTAGTCCCAAAACCATAACCGCTCCGGAAATCGCTCCGCATATCTCTCCGAAAGACCCAACCCCTCCGCCGAATCCGCTGGCGATCCTTGGCGCATTAGGGCAGTCGATACCGTGCGCTTCCACCAATCCTAACAGCACAGATTCCGCGCAGCTATACTTTTGCGCGAAATAGTCCAAAGCAGTCTCTTTAGCAGTTCTGTTGCTCATATCTACTCTTTTGCACCCGGTGGCGACGAAGCCAGTTTGATACACGCCTGCAAGACCGCGCCGCATTGGTCGTCCGGGAGGATGAAATAGCGGTGCTTGCCGTCCTTAGCTGGAGTAAAATGTGTCACCGCTTTCTCGTCGACAGTCACCTGCCCCGGCTCAGATAGATGAAAATAGCCGTGATCCGGACGTGCGGCGTAAAGAACAGCGGTCAAATCCCACGTCGGGCGATCATAAGGCATTTTTGCATAGGCGCGATATGCCTCCGCTACCGGATGATCCTTAACATATCCGTAGTCTTTTTCGATGCTGGTGGCTGGGAAATATACCTTCTTGCCGATATCAAAGCCACTTATCACAATCGGCGTCGGCCAGTCTTTGAAAACCTCGCGGGCAGCGTCGGCATCAGTTTTAATATTAAACTCCGGCGCAGCAGATTCTCTGAAATCGCCGCCCATCATAACATAATTGCTGACTTTGCTTTTGATCATATCCATACCGCTCATAGGGGATCGCTTATCCGGGTTCGATTGAAGCAGCCGAGCGATGTTGGTCTTGGGGCCGACGCTGATCATAACTACGGAGTTGTCCGGCTGCTGGGAGAGCACGCGGCGCATAAGATCGACAGCGTTGGGAGCCATCGTGCCCGATTCAAGGTTTCTGGGATAAACGAATTGCCCATCGACTTTGCGAGAAGCCACAGTGGTAGCATAACCGTCATTGGGCCGCTTGCCGTTAGTCACTACTCCGATGGGGATATCCGGGCGCCCGTAGAAGCAGTTTAATATATCCGCATAAACCGCGCACCAGGGGTTGTCCTTGCTAATCGTCACCGCCAATATTTCGACTTCACCTCGGTCCGCAAGAGCATGCAGCATCGCAAGCGCCAGAGCATCGTCGATATCGTCACCGATATCCGTATCGAAGATTATCTTCACCGGCGATTTGACTTGCACCTGAGCATTGACTCCAGACGACATCAGGCCCACCACGAGCAAAACGATTAACAGGTATCTCATAGAAATATATTTACAAAGTGAGGAGCAGAGGCTGACCCCTGCTCCCCGTTTCCGATATGCTAAAACAACCTAGGCTTTCTTCTTCAGCCACGGCATCATCTCGCGCAGCTCGCCGCCGACCTCTTCGATCAGCGTCTCTCTGCTGTGCCTGCGAGCGGCATTGAGCACCGGGCGACCGGCCTTGTTTTCGAGTATCCACTCGCGAGCGAACTCGCCGCTCTGAATCTCGTAGAGAATCTCCGCCATCTCATCTTTGACGTCGTCGTTGATGACCCGCGGGCCACGGCTGTAGTCGCCGTACTCCGCCGTGTTGGAGATGGAGTAGCGCATGTAGTCCATGCCGCCTTCATACATCAGGTCTACGATCAGCTTCAACTCGTGCAAGCACTCGAAGTAGGCGATCTCCGGCTGATAGCCAGCCTCGACCAACGTCTCGAAGCCCGCCTGCACCAGCGCAGTGCATCCGCCGCAGAGCACAGCCTGCTCACCGAACAGGTCGGTCTCTGTCTCTTCCTCAAATGTGGTCTCAAGGACCCCGACCTTGGTAGCGCCAAGGCCCTTAGCATAAGCCAGAGCAGTGTCCCTGGCGTTGCCGGAAGCGTCCTGGTAGACAGCAATCAGCGCGGGGACGCCTGCGCCCTCGGTATATACGCGGCGAACCAGATGCCCCGGCCCCTTCGGCGCGACCATAATAACGTCGACTTCAGCCGGCGGCACAATCTGGCCGAAATGGATGTTGAAACCGTGGGAGAAAAGCAGGGTCTTGCCCTTAGCCAGCCCCGGCTTGACCTCGTTCTCGTAAACAACTCCCTGTACCTCGTCCTCGGTGAGGATCTGGATAACATCGGTCTGCCTGGCAGCTTCCGCCGCCGAGACGGGCTTGAACCCGTGCTCAATGGCGAGCTTCCAGTTGTCGCTGTCCTGAAGATCGGAGACGATCACGTCTAAACCGCTGTCGCGCAGGTTCTGAGCCTGAGCATGTCCCTGACTGCCATAACCGATGATGGCAATCTTTTTGCCCTTGAGCACTTCAAGGTTCGCGTCTGAATCGTAGTATACTTTAGCCGGCATTACGCCCTCCACTTTAGATGTTAGAGGTTACGGCCTTGAGGTAATCACCCCGAGTAACTGCACCCTCTTTAGATTGTATTCTCAACGTTACGACATCGCAGTATGCGAGCCGCGAGCCATCGCGATCTTTCCCGTCCGCACGACTTCCATAATCCCATACGGCCGCAAAAGGTCCTCAATGGCGTCGACTTTGTCGCTTCCCCCCGTCACCTCGACGGTGAACGATTGGCTGCTGATGTCGATTATTTTAGCACGGAAGATGTCGACAATCTGCATTATAGCCGCCCTTGAATCCTGGTCAGCGTTGACTTTGATCAGCGCGAGTTCCCGTTCAATAATGGGCATCTGGCTATAGTCTACCAGCTTGATGACATCTATGAGCTTGCAAGTCTGCTTGTTGATTTGGTCGAGAGTAGAATCATCCCCGGTCACGACGATGGTCATCCTCGAAACCGTGGGATCGTCGGTGATACTAACCGCCAACGACTCGATGTTGAACCCTCTTCGCGCAAACAACCCCGACACTCTGGCGAGCACACCGGGCTTATTTTCCACCAGTACTGTTATCGTATGCTGCATTGGTCTTGGCATATCACTCACTCCCCTTCGGCCTGTTGACCATCATCTCTTCTATGCTCTGGCCAGCCGGGATCATCGGAAACACGTTTTCCTGCGGATTGATCTGGAAGTCGATCAGTGTCGGCCTATCGTCAACTTCCATCGCTTTTTTGAGGGCGCCATCCACTTCGTCGGGTTTGGTAACCCTTATTCCGCACGCCCCATAAGCCTCTGCAAGCATCTTGAAGTCGGGCTGAGAGGAGATATCCACTCCTGAATAGCGTCCGTCCCAGAACAACTCCTGCCACTGGCGCACCATTCCGAGGTAGCCGTTGTTTAGCAACGCTATTTTAATAGGCAGCTTGTGCTCTACCGCCACGGCCAGTTCCTGCAGGGTCATCTGGAACCCGCCGTCCCCACAAACCGCGAAGACCGGTAGATCCGGGCAACCCACCTGCGCGCCGATAGCCGAAGGGAATCCATAGCCCATCGTGCCAAGCCCGCCCGACGACATCCATCGCCGTGGCTTTGTACATTTATAATATAACGCGGCGAACATCTGATGCTGACCCACGTCGGTCACAATTATCGCCTCGCCTTTGGTAATATCGGAGATTTTCGAGATGATGCACTGCGGCATAAGCTCGCCGTTATCCAGCGGACACCGCAAGGCATACTCGTTTTTCCACTGCATCACCTGCTTGTTCCATTCGGTCTCGCCGCGTGGCTGCACCTTTTCGACGAGCAGCGATAGTACCTCTTTGCAGTCTCCCACCAGCGGCACCGTAGCGTGCATCGTTTTGTCGATTTCGGCAGGGTCGATATCTATATGGATGATCTTCGCACCCTGGGCAAACGCCGTCAGCTTGCCGGTCACTCTGTCGTCGAATCGAGCGCCGACAGCGATCAGCAGGTCGCTTTCGTTGACGGCGTGGTTCGCATAAGCGGTGCCGTGCATTCCGAGCATACCTAATGAATGCGGGTGATACTCCGAAATGGCTCCTTTTCCCAGAAGAGTATTGGTCACCAGAATATGCGTCTTCTCAGACAGCCTGGTCAGTTCTTCCGAAGCGCCAGAGGTTATGACCCCGCCGCCAGCGTATATCACCGGTCGCTCCGCTTTGGCGATCAGTTCGGCAGCCTGCTCCACCATAGCTACGTCGACTTCGGTCTCAGGACAGTAGCTGCGCATGTGTACTTCAGTCACCGGTTGGTATTCCGTCTGTGCCAAAGAGACATCCATAGGAATGTCCACCAGCACCGGCCCCGGCCTGCCCGTTCGTGCGATGTAGAGCGCCTCGGCAATGACCTGCGGTATGTCCTTAGGGTCTTTGAGCAGATAGTTGTGTTTCGTCACCGGCAAAGTGATGCCCGTAATATCCGCTTCCTGAAATGCGTCCTTGCCAAGAGCAGTAGTCCTGACCTGCCCGGTCACCGCAAGCACTGGAATCGAGTCCATATGCGCGTTGGCAAGCGCAGTGACGAGATTGGTTGCCCCCGGGCCTGAGGTCGCAAAGCATACCCCCACCCTGCCGGTAGCTCTCGCGTATCCGTCGGCTGCATGACCCGCGCCCTGTTCATGGCGCATAAGCATGTTTTTAAGATCAGTCCGGCCATACAAGGCGTCGTAAATCGGAATCATCACCCCGCCCGGTATGCCGAAGATTATATCGATTCCCTGATCCACCAGAGATTGGACCAGGGCGTTGGCTCCATTCATTCTCATATTAAAATCACCTTAGCCATCGACTACAGCTATCGCATATTCATTCGTCAGCCGATGGCTTATCGCTGACGTTTATTGTCGATAGCCGAATTATTCTATGATCGCGCCTGTTGAAGCCGATGAGACCATCCGCGCGTAACGCGCGAGATATCCCTCCTTCACCCTCGGCTCCGGAGCTTTCCACTCCGCACGCCGCTGCGCAAGCTCCTCGTCCGAGAGCTTAACATCCAGGCGCTTGCCCGGAATGTCGATCGATATGATATCCCCTTCTTTAAGCAGGCCAATCGGCCCGCCGGATGCAGCTTCCGGGGATATATGGCCGATACACGCTCCGCGGGAAGCGCCGGAGAATCGGCCGTCGGTGATAAGTGCTATGTCCTTGCCCATCCCCATCCCGGAGACAGTGGCGGTGGCCGTCAGCATTTCTCGCATCCCGGGGCCGCCTCTTGGCCCTTCATTGCGTATGACGATGACCTCGCCTTTGTTGATCTTGCCAGTCAGAAGCGCGCTCACCGCATCGTCCTCGCACTCGAAAACCCTCGCCGGCCCCTCGAAGACCCAAGCCTCCGGTTCGACTGCGGATTGCTTTACAACCGATCCATCCGGTGCGAGGTTGCCCTTGAGAATCGTAAGCCCGCCCTCTTCATGGTATGGATTGTCTATAGGCCGGACCACGTCGGGGTTTCGATTTATAACCGCAGCTATGTTCTCCCCAAGGGAATGGCCGGTAACCGTCTTCACGTTGAGGTCGATAAGTCCTTTCTTGCTGAGTTCCTTGAGCACCACGGATACCCCGCCGGCCTCGTCAAGGTCCTGAATATGATGGATCGCCTGCTGACAGGAGTCGCTATCAAGCAGCTCAGGATGAGCAATAGCCGGGCTTAATGTGGTCAAATGCGGGGTTCTTTTGGCGATTTTGTTAAGGTCATCTAACCCAAACGGCACTTTCGCTTCGTGGGCGATGGCCGGGATGTGCAGAGTGGTGTTAGTCGAGCAGCCCAACGCCATATCCACAGCCAGTGCGTTTGCAAACGCGGCCGGGGTCATAATATCGCGTGGCTTGATATTCTTCTCCAAAAGCTCCATCACCTTCATACCAGCGTGCTTGGCAAGTCTGATTCGCGCAGCGTGTACAGCAGGAATGGTGCCGTTGCCGGGCAGACCCATGCCGATCGCTTCTGTAAGACAGTTCATAGAGTTGGCAGTAAACATTCCCGCGCAACTGCCGCAACCAGGGCAGGCTTCGTTCTCCATTTCGCAGAGGTCATCTTCGGTAATGCTGCCGCTGAGCAATGCACCAGCGCCCTCGAACATCTGCTGCACGGATATATTTCTGCCACGATATCGGCCCGCCATCATCGGCCCACCGCTGACAATCACCGTGGGGATATTGATTCGTGCAGCCGCCATCAGCATACCCGGCACGATCTTGTCGCAGTTGGGGATAAGCACTAGTGCGTCAAATGCGTGGGCTTTGGCGATGCATTCGATTGAATCGGCGATGATCTCTCGTGTCACCAGGGAGTAACGCATGCCCTCATGGCCCATCGCGATCCCGTCGCACATACCGATGACTCCGAACTCCATCGGCGTTCCACCGGCCATCCTCACCCCTGCCTTGACCGAATCAGCGATCTTGTCGAGGTTAATATGGCCCGGCACGATTTCGTTCCAGGAGTTGGCCACGCCTATAAGAGGTCGATACATCTCCTCGTCGGTGTAACCCATAGCTTTAATCAACGACCTTGCGGCCGCTCGTTCTATCCCTGTGCGCACTGCATCGCTTTTCAACTGCTTACCTCCACAAAATCCTGTCCATATATAAACGGCGATCGGATATAGCTAATACTCTGCCGGCTTGCGGCTGGTTCAGCCATTTTGGCACTCGCCGCAAAAGCGCTCTTACATTAAGAAAAAGTGTCGTTATATGTTAGCACAGCAGGCGATGACGGTCAACGATGGAGATGTCTTAAAAGTTGATTATAGAAGCGAGGTACGAATGTGGTGAGTGGAGCCGCGATATTCTGCGGCTCCACCGATAGTCAGCTTAGAAGCTGTAGCTTACGCCCGCATTTGCAGCAGGGGAGCTATTAGAGGAGAAGCCCATTCCTGCGCTTACGCTGATGCAGCTCTCAGGAATATTGGCTCTTACGCCAACGGCGAACGCGCTCTCGCCGTTGTAATGGCCATAGCCTGCGCCCACAGCATAGTTCTTGTCGCAAATAGGCTGAGGAATGGAAGAAAGAGCAGCGATGGAAGCGATACCAGCGCTGAGCTTGGTCTCCAGACCGCGCAACTGTCGAAGGTTCACAGCATCCATAGGAGCTACGCCGTCAAAAACGCCGCTGATTCGGCCAGCCTCGGTGATACCATCGTAGTTGTTGACAATTCCGCCACTGATGTTAGCGCCACCAGTGACAACGAGACCATTGTTGACAATAGCGCCGCCGTCGAGGGTGCTCAGACCGCCGACATAAGCATCGCCGTCAATAACAGCATTGCCTGCAATGTTAGCGTCGCCGCCAACGTTAGCATCGCCATCGATATTGGCGTCGCCAGCAACATTAGCATCACCAGCAATGTTGGCGTCGCCGCCAACGTTAGCATCACCATCGATATTGGCGTCGCCAGCAACATTGGCATCACCAGCAATGTTAGCGTCGCCGCCAACGTTAGCATCACCATCGATGTTAGCATCGCCGCCAATATTAGCATTGCCGTCGATGTCGGCGTTGCCCGTCACGTGAAGCGTGTCGGTAGTGGTTCCGCCAGTGATAGTCGCGCCACCGGAAATGGTCGCGCCGTTATTGATAGCGGCGCCTGCATTAGCAGTGAAAAGACCGCTGTTTACAGTGGTCGCGCCGTTAAGAGTCGTAACGCCGGTAACGGTCGTATTGCCAACGATATTGGTGGCGCCGTTGATGTTGGCTCCGCCATTAGCAGTAAGAAGACCACCAACGGTCGCAGTTCCGGTAACACCAAGGGTGTCGATGGTTGCGCCGCCAGTAATGGAAGCGCCGCCCGCAATAATCGCACCGTCATCAACAGTCAGCGTGCCGCCAACTCTCGTGTCACCATCGATGTTCGCATTGCCGAACACGTCAAGGTTGCCCTCGAATGTGCCGTCGCCGGTAGAATAGACATCGCCGTCAACATAAGCATCGCCGTAGATGTCGGTGTTGCCGTTGATTTCAGCGCCATTGTTTGCAGTCAACAAGCCATTGACCGTCGCGCCATTGTTAATGGTCGCGCCATTGTTTGCAGTGAACGCGCCATTGACTGTCGCAGCGCCGGTCACGCCAAGATTGCCGCCAACCGTGCTGTTGCCAGCTACGCCAAGATCGCCGCCGACAGCAGCGCTGCCAGTCACGTCGAGGGTATCAGTGGTGGTTCCACCGTTGATCGTCGCACCGCTATTAGCAGTAAATGCGCCGCCAACTGTCGCAGTTCCGGTCACACCAAGGGTATCAGCAGTCGCGCCGCCAGTTATGGCAGCACCGCCGCTTGCAGTCAGAGGGCCAGCAATTGTTGCAGCGCCTGTAACGTCGAGAGTGTCGGTGGTTGTTCCACCGGTAATGGCAGCGCCGTTGCCGATTGTGGCAGCGCCGGTCACGCCAAGGTCACCGCCGACTGAACCGTTGCCAGTCACTGCAATGCTGTCACCAGAAATCGCAGCGCCGGAGATGTCACCGGCCACGCCGAGGTTGCCGGCGACTGTGCCGTTGCCAGTCACGCCAAGGTTACCGCTCACGCCGAGGTCGCCGCCGACTGTGCCGTTGCCGGTCACAGCAATGCTGCCGCCAGAAATCGCAGCACCGGAGATGTTGCCGGCATTGTCGATAGTGGCGGCGCCGCCGTTAATGTTGAGGCTGTCGCCGTCAACAGCGCCGGTAACAGTGATGCTGTCGCCAGAAATCGCAGCGCCGGAGAGGTTGCCGACCACACCGAGGTTACCGCCGACTACGCCGTCGCCGGTCACGCCGAGATCGCCGCTGATTGTGCCGTTGCCGATCACGCCGAGGTTGCCACCGACTGTGCCATCGCCGGTCACGCCGAGGTT
>CAZBSI010000010.1:0-36869 GCA_964494345.1 uncultured bacterium | reverse complement strand
TGCCGATCACGCCGAGGTTGCCACCGACTGTGCCATCGCCGGTCACGCCGAGGTTACCGCCGACCGTGCCGTTGCCAGTTACAGCAATGCTGTCGCCGGAGATCGCAGCGCCGGAGATGTCACCGGTCACGCCGAGGTTGCCGCCGACTGTGCCGTTGCCGGTCACGCCGAGGTTGCCGCCGACTGTGCCGTTGCCAGTTACAGCAATGCTGTCGCCGGAGATCGCAGCGCCGGAGATATCGCCGGTCACGCCGAGGTTGCCGCCGACTGTGCCGTTGCCAGTTACAGCAATGCTGTCGCCGGAGATCGCAGCGCCGGAGATATCGCCGGTCACGCCGAGGTTGCCGCCGACTGTGCCGTCACCAGTGATATTGGTTGTGCCAGCAGCATTAATGTTGACATCACCATCTGAGTTGAGTGTAACTACAGGACCACCGGATGTGACTTCAGCAGCGCCCGTACCGTCACTGGTGTATCCCCAGGCATTTGTGCCGTCATCGACGACGACAGAATTGTCTGCAAACGCAGCAAATTGGCACTGCGACAACAACGTGATCAATGCGACAAATAAGAATAACGCACGTCTCATACCTTTTTAATCCTCCTTGTTGGTATGATATAATGTTGCGGTCAGGATATAACTCAACCGCAACGCCGCATCAGGCATAACCTGGATTGATGCGACTTCTTGATCTACGATCGCGCTTTCCTGTCGGAAAGCAAAAGATCATACAATCCACCTCCTTGCAGATGTTGTTTACTGGACGACCTCTTTCTTGATAACCACAGAACCCTGCCCGGCCGGCATAATAAAGACCGTAACAGGCCCGGCATCAAGAATGACCATATCTTTCCCAATCACGCCCTTCCGCTTGAGGTTCTTAAAGATACCCTTTTCCAGCTCCGCCGGCGGCTTATCGAAATACTCCACGGTGTCATATACCGCAGCAGAGACGCCGTTCGCTAATGGGACGAAGCTGGCGCTGGCGTAACGCTGTTGCCCAGTGACCTCTTGGATGCCAAGAGAGATCGAAAATATGCTAATATCCGGCTGCGTCTGCGGGGTAAACAGATAGGCATAGCTTTTATTCTTGCCCGCCAGAAATCCAACCACCTGATTGATTCTGCTCGCACTTTTCAAAACACCCGCCTGTACTGCAGCCTGGGTTACGGCGCTTACGGCGGGCGGGCTGGTTTGGGCGGGCGGTGCGGGTTGCGGCTGGGTATTTGCTTTTGCCGGCGGCGCAGATCCCGTAGCAGGAGCAGCCGGCGGCGGTGCAGTGCCTTGAGCTGTCGCAATAGACGCCATCACAAATAGCAGGCATATAATTGCCGTCAGGATCGTTAATACCGAGCAAACTCTGGCTGTTCTCATTTGTTGCCCCTTCGCGTGCGGATACATTACCAGCACTCTAAATGATATCGGCTACATCATAGCTTTTCATGAGATTGTTGTCAATCTTACTTTGGTTACTTTGGTATTCATTGTTGCGTAATAAATATCGCTGGGACTATCGCTTACAACGTATCATTCAACCGTAATTGAGAGCGCTCTTGCGGGCAGGTGTTGACAGCGCTGGGGCATGAGCGTATTATTCAATCGGGTCTGATAGTATATATATTCGACCTCACAGGAAACAGCCGCATGTCTGACGACGACCAATACCACGAAAAGAAATGGCTGGAGCTATACCTCAAACGCCAGCCTTTTTCCGATGCGTGTCGTAAAAGATGGCACGCAGAATCGTCTATCGCGCCTGCCGGGCATCATTGTGCCAGGGCAGGCTTTTTTGTATATGGATGTATAAGATGAGCCACGAAGTCTTAGTCTTGAACAGCGATTATGCCCCGCTCAATATCTGCAGCCTCCGCAGGGCGATTAACCTTATTTATTTGGGAAAAGTAGATGTTTTGCACGAAAACCATTACATAGTTAGATCCGCTGCGGCGCAGTTGCATTCCCCATCGGTAGTGAGGCTGCGCAGCCATATAAAACGCCCGGCCCCTAAGCTGAGGTTGTCGCGACGAAGCATATTAGCCAGAGACAACTACACTTGCCAGTATTGCGGAGTCAGGGGAAGCGATATGACGATAGACCACATCATCCCACGCCGCCTCGGGGGGCCGACGAGCTGGGATAACCTGGTCTGCTGCTGTAAAAAATGTAATTCGCGCAAGAGCGACAAAACCCTCGCGCAGGTGTCGTTTGCTCTCAAATCGATGCCGAAACGCCCGAAATATGTGCCGTTTATCAGCCTCACAAAATTCATCAACGGCTCCCAAAACGAAGTCTGGCGGGATTATCTGCCTGTCTTCGATAGCCTCGAACCTATAACCCGCTCGGCCGCAGAGAACTGATCCGGCATTGTCGTGTGCGGATTTGGGTAATAGTCCAAACGGAACTGACAAGACCGAAGGGAGCGCCTCATGCGACAACGCACAGATCTCACCGTTCATATTAACACTCCGGCCGTTCGATTGGAAGGAATACTCGTAGTGCCGGAACACGCCCAGGGAGTTGTGCTGTTTGCCCACGGAAGCGGCAGCGGACGCTTCAGTCCGCGCAATCAATTTGTGGCTAATATGCTGCAGGAAGGCGAATTGGGCACGCTTCTTATTGACCTGCTGGATGTCTCTGAATCACAAGACAGGAGCAAAGTTTTCGACATTGGCCTGCTGGCGGATAGACTGCTGAGCGCGACGGAATGGCTGCGAATGGACGCTCGAACCAGCGATTTGCCGATAGGATATTTCGGCGCCAGCACGGGTGCGGCGGCTGCGTTGCGCGCCGCGGCCCAGCATCCTCGTGCCGTTAAAGCTATAGTCTCACGGGGCGGCCGACCCGATTTGGCTATTAGCTTTCTACCAGACGTGACGACACCAACTCTGTTGATAGTCGGCGGGGACGATCATCCTGTCATTGAGCTGAATCAGGGGGCTTATGAGGCGCTTGGGGGGCAGAAGCAGCTTGTGGTGGTGCCGGGAGCGACTCATCTTTTTGAGGAACCGGGAGCGCTTGCCGAAGTAGCCGAATTGGCCAGAGACTGGTTCAGGAGATATTTGACACTCGAAGCAAGGCCTGCAATTTAAGGGTTTCAGGAAGGGAAATCGGATGTGGCGAGTAAGCAGCTAAAGGGATATCAAACCCGCATTTCGTCGAGGAGCAAAGATAATGAAACCTATATCGATACAACTCTATACGGTTCGTGAACTCGCCGCCAATGATTTTCCCGGCACGCTGCGAACAATCGCCGATATCGGCTATAAGGGAGTCGAGTTCGCCGGTCTACACGGCCACGACGCCAGGGAAATCGGAAAGCTGATCGCTGATCTGGGGATGAAATGCTCCAGTAGCCATACGGCTCTTCCGGTGGCGGAAAATGTGGGGGCGATGGCGGAAATCGAGGCCGCTCTGGGCAATACACGTCTGATAAGCGGCTTTGGGCCTGACGATTTCAAGACCCTCGACGCCGTGAAGCACGCCGCTGAGAGATTCGCCAGGGCTGGCGAGCTGTTGAAACCCTACGGCATGACTTTCGGGTTCCACAACCACTGGTGGGAGTTCGACACTATTGAAGGTCGGTATATTTACGACATTTTGCTGGAACTGGCGCCGGATGTCTTCAGCGAACTCGACGTCTACTGGTGTAAATACGGCAAAGCCGATCCTGTGCAGGTGGTAAGCAAGAATAAGGCAAGGCTGCCGGTTCTGCATATTAAGGATGGGATGCTGATCGAAGGCAAGCACGACCACACAGCGGTAGGAAGCGGGAAGATGGATATACCGTCGATCGTGAACGCGGCTGATCCGAACGTGCTGGAGTGGCTGATTGTGGAATTAGATGCCTGCGAGACAGACATGATGGAGGCTGTGCGCAGCAGCTATGAATATCTGACCTCGACCGGGCTTGGCGAGGGAAATAAGTAGGTTCCGATCCGCAGCGAGTAATGGCGGGTAGCGCTCATAAGCTGGGCGCTGCTCGCCTTTTTCATAACACACCGCCTCAGCCCTGGCGAGAGATAACGAATGCGGCCAGGGCGATCAGGGAATCTTTATAGGTAGATTGCGGCACTGCGGAGAGATGTTTTAGAGCGGCCTGCGCACAATCGGATGCTGCAGATTTTGCGCTTTGCAAACCGCCGCTGTCTATGATTACGGCGGAAACTTGCTCAATATCAGACATAGTCAGGGTAGGTTTCGAGAGCAGTTCGCGAAGAGGTGCGCCGCTCCCCTTTCTCTTCAGAGCCATCAACACGGGCAGGGTGAACTTACCATGCAGCAGGTCGGTGCCGATTTCCTTGCCCGTAAGTTCGCGGTTCCCCACCAGATCCAGAACATCGTCGGTGATCTGGAATGCAAGGCCGAGCTGAGTTCCATACTCACGAAGTGCAGCGCGCAGAGAAGCATCGGCTCCCGCCAGCATCGCGCCGCATTCACAGCACGATCCCATAAAATCTGCGGTCTTGCCGCGGATTATCCGCCAATAGTCGGACTCCCAAACGGCCAGGTCACCTTCGCCGGACGCTTGAAGTATCTCGCTTTCGGTCATTGCTACTGCAGTGGCGGAGAGGGCGCTCATAATTTCCAGACTGCCGTGTGTGCAAAGCAGATTAAAGGCTTTTGAGAGGAGATAGTCGCCGCCGAGGACGCTGATTTTGTTGCCGTAGCGCTCCCCAGCAGTCGAGGAACCTCGTCTTTCGCTTGTCTCGTCGATAACATCGTCGTGAACCAGGGAAGCCATGTGCACAAGTTCGGTGGAAGCTGCGATAAACGCCATCTGCTGCCTGTCACAATCCGCATAAGCCAGCGCACTTAATATCAGCAGGCTCGGTCGGATGCGCTTGCCACCGGCAGTCAGAAGATGATTTGAGAGCTCATAAGCTGTCGCGATGTCGGAGTTTATGACCGATTGCAGAGTCTGCTCGACCAGGCTGAGCTCGTCAGCAATCGCCGCCGCCCACTCGCCGCTTGTCAGATCACGACTACTATGCAGAAAAGAAACGCTCATCAACCAACCTTTTTTCCGATGTGTACACAGACCGCACCGAACATCAAATCCGAAATACTTACATCCGACAGGCCGCAAGTCTCAAATTTGCCGGCAAGCTCGGTTCGGGATAAAAACCCTTTAGCCGAGCGCGGCAAATATTCGTAGGCCCACTTCCTTGCGCCCATAAGAACTGCAGCATAGGGCGTCAATATATGGAAATAGAACTTCCACGGCAACCTGAGCAGTTTAGACTCAACCTCGCCTGTCTCCAGACAGACCAATCTCCCGCCCGGCTTCAGCACCCTTGCCATTTCCATAAGCCCCGCGTCGATATCCGCGAGATTTCTTACCCCAAAACCGATCGTAACGCAGTCAAATGAGTCATCGGCAAACGGCAACTCACAAGCGTTGGCCGCCATAAACTCGATATAGCCGGCCCGGCTTCGAGCTGCCTTCTTATTGGCCAACTCAATCATCGGCTGCGAGAAATCAACTCCGACCACCCTACCCTGTTTGCCAACCGTCCGGGCCAACTCATACGCGAAATCGCCTGTCCCGCAACAGCAATCCAGCGCCGAATCACCCGGCTTCAGATCGGCCAGGCGAACCGCATGTCGCCTCCACGCTCGATGCCTGGTGAGGCTCAAAACGCCGTTCATAAGATCATATCTACCCGCAATAGCAGAAAAGAGGCTCTCGACATAAGCCTCCTTTTCGCTCTGGGTCGGAACTTTGTTCATAGCCATCAGCCTACGGCATTATAAAACGGAATGCGCTCGACAGTCAACGTGAATTGCGCCTTATAAACCGATTATCGCGGCCGGGATAAATCCCGGCCACGAATAGTTTCATTGTATCCTGTATACCCCAACTGGACTAATCGCCACTGATTATCATCCGTTTGAGTCGGAACTTGACGCCCGACATCTCGCACGGATCGATTCGCATCCTTATAACAGGGGTGCCGAATGCTGACCAGGCCATCATTTGACTGGTGCTTTGTGTGCTGTTGCCGTTGGTTATAGGTGGCATGACGATTGATGTGAATGGGCAAAACTCCGGCAGCAAAGCGGTTCCTACGAATATTTCCGGAGAAACAGGCCGCGTACCTGAAACCCCCTCGAGCACTTCAATTTCGACAGTTACACGACCAACCTGGTTGTTGGGTATCTCCGGCGTGTGAAAGTCGATTTGCGGGTCGGTGCCGGTGGTTGTAAATACAAGCCCTTCGGAGTCGCGTTTCTCTATCTCTATTTGATGCATGTTGAACTCGACTCCACCGGACGCGAAATTGATTATAACCGGCATTGCGACATCCCAGACTTTTCTATTTGCGCCCATATTATATTGTTTAACAGGCTTTACCGGCCAAGGTTTGGACTCGTTTTCTTTAGCAATCTTTAACTCTTCCGGGGTCAAAATGCTCCACGAGGCTATCTCTTTTTTGGTCGGGACGCTCTGATCCGGGTTCTTGATATTCAGGGCTTTTGCGATCTCGGTCAGGTAGCCAAAGCCGTATTGTTTTGACGGCTCCATATTCGCGCCTTCTCCCCACTCGTTCCAGGCTTCGATAATCACCACCGGGTTCTTGCGATCGACATAGCGCAGCGAGTTTTTGAACATCTTGCCGAATTGATCCGGCGTGTTGCCGACCAGAACGATCGCCCTTTCCAATCCAGCCCTGGGTCGATCGTCCCATCCCGAGAAACTCGACGGCCAATAGGCGATGCCATCGGCCCTTGCGACTCGCGCGAGATATGGGTAGACGTTGGTGACAACGTTTTCAGTTATGTCGGGATAGTCGTAGGTTTTGGAATCCCACGTCACTTTGGGGCCGCGCATCCAGGCGTAGGTGTAGGCACAAAACGCGTCGTATCCGGCTTCCTTGCGAAGGTCGATCTGGGATCTGTCGACGCCTGAGTATACCCCAACGATATAAAGGTCCGGCACTCCGCGCTGTTTGGCCCTGTTGCGCATTGCTTCGAGGTTGCTTTTCACATCGCCATAGCCGCTGAGGGTGTTGTGCTCGTAGATCATAAATACGGGTTTGCCGTCTATGCGCAGGTAGTTGGGATGCTTGAAGTATCTGTCGCAAACCATATCGATCATGGTAAGCAGCTTATCGGCGGATTGATCGAGAGGCTTCTCCCACCACGAACCGCCGTGGTTGCACCAGTGCAAACAAAACTTAAGATCAGGGTCGGGATTGCTGCCCAGATATCCGCTGTCGAGGGATTGTTCCAGATAATCCTGACCGTCGTTGTAGTACCAGTCGAAGGCGATGAAATCTATGCCGTGGGAGGACATCCAGCGATTGTAGTAGTTCCACAATTTAGGATTCGCGTCGTCGTAAAATCCGGCCAGCGGCCGAGGGATCGCGCCTTTCATAACCGCCCCGCGCCACTCGCTCCAGTCCACAAACTTGCTATCGACTTTTTTCCAGTCAGCAGGGCCCTGGCGATACCAGCCTGGGAAATAATATACCCCCACAAGCGGTTTCGCCTCCGCGACAGCACACAGGATAAATATCGCAGATAGCATCATTATGATAACTCGCAGCATATAGCAGTTCCTCCGGTGTGTTAGATATTCCTATTTAATGTTGGCGATTGGCTGCCGAATACCCTTGCCGCATAAGATATAAAAGTGGTAAAATACAGACATTCGGCGGGCCCATAGCTCAACGGCAGAGCAAGCGGCTCATAACCGCTGGGTTCTTGGTTCGAATCCGAGTGGGCCCACCAGGTTCCTTCAGTCGATTGACTGGAGGTTTTTTTATTTGGTCGATGCTATGCGGAAGTTGGTGTATTCGCCGGTGGCGGGCAGCCAGACTGCCGCGACGTTGTCGACCCTGGCCATGCGCGGCCCGTTTGAAATAGATGCGAGTAAGGCCTCGAGAGGCCCGCGCTCCCCCTCTGCGATTACCTCGACGTCACCGTTTGAGATGTTGCGACAGATGCCGACAAGGCGCAGTTCGAGGGCTCGTTCGTTGACGAAATACCTGAACCCCACTCCCTGCACTCGGCCCTGCACCACCGCTCTGAGCCTGACATTGGTCGGGTTTTGATTCACGTTAATAACCCAACGCCCGCCTGATCTGCACTACATCTGACAGCGCTTCGGGCAGGTCGGATAGCTTTAGCATACTAGCTGCATCGCACAGGGCTTCGGCTGGATTCGGGTGAACTTCCAAAAACAACGCGTCGACGCCGACTGCGACTGCGGCTCTCATTAAATGAGGGACATACTCCCTGGCACCACCGCTTGCGTCCCCTAGCCCACCGGGTCGCTGGACAGAGTGCGTCGCATCGAAAACAACGGGACAGCCGAGGTCTCGCATTACCGGCAACCCGCACATATCGACCACCAGCATATTGTAACCAAACGAACTGCCGCGCTCGGTGAGCGTGATGTTCATATTACCCGTGCTGCGAGCCTTTTCGACGCTGTTTTTCATATCCCACGCCGCAAGGAACTGGGCTTTTTTTATGTTTACGCATTTGCCCGTTTCGGCAGCGGCCACGATTAGGTCGGTCTGCCTGCATAAAAAGGCTGGGATTTGGAGCACATCGACGACTTCGGCGGCCGGTTTTGCCTGCCACGGTTCGTGGATGTCGGTAAGGACAGGTACATTTAATGTAGAGCGCACAGAAGCCAGAATCTCAAGCCCCTTGTCCAACCCCGGCCCGCGGAAGGATTTCACGGAGGTTCGGTTGGCCTTGTCAAACGACGCCTTAAATATATAAGGCAGGCCGAGATCGGACGCGATCTGCTTTACTTTGGAGCCAACCTCGAGGCAGAGGTCATGGGATTCGATGACGCACGGGCCTGCTATGATCGCGAGGGGCTGGCCGTCGCCGATATTTATATCGCCGGCAGCAGCCGACACTTTATTTGGTTTTGTGTTCATAGTTCACCATTTATTATCGCCAACCGGGCTTTTTCGAGATCGTCAAGCGTATCGACGCCCAGCGGCCTGTCTTTTATCTCTACCATTTTGATGCGATACCCGTGCTCGATAACCCGCAGTTGCTCTAAAGACTCGGCTTGCTCAAGCGGAGTCGGCTGCAAAGAGGCGAACTTGAGCAGGAAATCGCGGGTGTAGGCATATAATCCGACGTGACCGTAGATAGGCTTGCCCTGCAACGGATTGCGCTCGTAAGGAATCGGGCTGCGGGAGAAATATAGCGCGTAGTTCTGCATATCGACGACTACTTTTACAAGGTTCGGGTTTTGGGCCGATTGCGGGTCAATTGGGGTCATCAGGCTGGTCATTGTGACTTCGTCGCGTGATGCAAAAGGATTTAGTGCGAGTTCTATCGAGTCCGGATCGATAAGCGGCTCATCGCCCTGGACGTTGATTATCACATCCGCATCGAGGTTCGCGGCGGCCTCGGCGAGCCTGTCCGTGCCTGAGCGATGCGCAGTAGAGGTCATCACGGCTTCGCCGCCAAATGCCCGGACTGCTTCCGCGATTTCGGGATCACAGGTGGCGACTATGACCTGCGAAACACCGGTCGCGCTGCTTGAACGCTCATAGACCCACTGGATCATAGGCTTGCCGCACAAATCGACCAAAGGCTTACCCGGAAAGCGTGTCGCCGCCATCCGCGCCGGTATGATTACAACAGATTTCATAGCCGGATTCTAGCACAGCGGAGGGTTTGGGGGCAAGGGATGGGATGCGCTCGAAATGACCGGGTGGCGGGGAAGGGAAAAACGCGAAAACGCGAAATAGGCGAAAGCCGGAAATAACGATGGATAGCGGATACCGGAAAAATGGTTGCGGGGCTTAGAGGCCGTAGAGGGCGGCGACGCGCTCGTCGATCTCCCTCTCCCACTCCTCGCAGCCCACACCCTGCGCATCCAGACACTTCTGAACCAAACCCGATATTAATGCTTTGTCTGAATCTGATGCGTCGGGGATGGGGATTTGCTTAATATATATTGCTTGCAGAGTAAGGCGTCCGTGTCTATCAGCGTCGCCTAAAACGGAGCATTTAGACTTCAAGTAAGTCCATACTGCTTTCGAATTTAACATTCCTAACAAAAACTTCCCAGCGATCATGCTGAATACTGTCTTCAGCGGGCATATTCCTGCTTCATCGAAAGCAAACCGCGCTTCTTTGGCTATCTCCGGATATACAATTTTCGGCTTATCGAACTCGTCATAGTACTTGCAAGGTCTGAGTTCCCACCAGTGGTCTCCTTTATCGTGTCGCTTTTCCAACTGCGGCTGCCATTGTTTAAGGTGTTTAAATATAGCGGGATAACGATCAATATCAACCCCAACCTTTGTTACAATGAGCCACCTGTCCCGATCAACAATTCTCCATTTGCGGATATCATCTCCCTTAGCCGTCGGCTTGATAATTTCAGCGCTTTTGGGGTCGGCCGCTATGAGTTCCCGCCTCTTATCGCCGTTAATCACGAAGGCAGTATTGAAGCCAGTTTTTATTCCATAATAGATCTTATGGCCAACATACTCACCGAGGGGGGTTCCGGCCTTCTCCATTTTCTCTAGTATATCTGCTGTAGTCGAGTCCGTCAGAGTCCAGTTCGCGCCTGAGAATGCAGATTCAGGAAGAGGGACGCCCTGTTGGTCTATTATCGCTTTGACATTGGGGTATGGGTCGGCGAGAGACTTTACATTTGTGAGAACAGCCTCACATTGCGACTCGCCTTTGCGTGCGATGAAAATCATCGGGAACGTTGCAGCGGATTGAAAGACCGGCAACTCGCCAAAATCTGTAATGCTAATGATAGAACAGTTGTCGGCGACGTGCTCTCTGAGTTTGGCTCCGTAGGCCGCCTTGAACCATTTGTTGCTGCTGATAAACGTCAGCATGCCGCCTTCTTTGAGCATCTGGATAGCGCGCAGGTAAAAATAGACGTATAGGTCGGCGGTGCCGCAGTAGAGGTCGTTATAGATGCCCTTTAGAGCAGGTTTGTCGTCCTTTATCAGTTCCTGCCGAACATAGGGCGGGTTTGCGACTACTATATCGAAGCCGCCAGGTTTGTTATCCTCCGGGTTGAATATCTCGGCGAAGTCTACTGACCAATCAAAGCGGATATTATCGGCCTGCCGGGCCTCCATAAGGAAGATGTCATTTCGCAGGTCGAAGATTTTCTTATATAGTTCGTGCTTCTTTTCGTTGTGGGCGCGCAGATATTCGGCCTTGGCCTTCACATATTCTTCGATACTCAGCCTTCGGAAGCCCGTGTTTTCTATCGATACCTGGGGGTCGGAGCAGATGACGCTGTTGCCCACCTCTATCTTAAAATCCAGGTTAGGGAGAGCGACGGCGTCACGTGCGCCGGGATCGTCGATGGGGTTTCTGTCGTCATCGACTACCAGAGACAGCCACAGCCTCAAACGAGCGATGTTGACGGCGAACGGGTCGAGGTCGACGCCGTAGAGGTTGTTTTGGATGATATCCAGCTTGCGCTCATATACAGTGGCGGCATCGTTCTGCTTTACAGCAAACAAACACTGGCGAAGGCCGAGAAGCTCATGCAGCATACCAAGCAGATAAGCTCCGCTGCCGCACGCAGGGTCGCATACCCGTACGTCCTTTAACGCCTGCAAAACGCTCTCCGGGTCGCATTTGCCGAATGGGACCTGCTCGTCTACAAATTTGGCGATGTCGTCTTCGGGGACCGCGCCAAGCTTTCCGGATAGATAACCTTTGAGGGCCTCGCGGCACATAAATGAGACGATTGGCTTGGGGGTGTAGTAGCTGCCGGAATCGTGGCGGTCGGTGACCAGCCTTTCGAATATACTGCCGAGCATCTCCGGGTCTACAGCCACATCGACGTCCAGAGGGGAGCTTTCGGTGATGGTGAAATTATACCTGCAAAAGAGGTTGTTTATCATAAGACCGAAGGCGTCGTTGTCTATCTGCACCGCGTCGTAATGGTCGTCGGCGTCTTCGCACTGAAACAACCCGCCGTTGAGGAACGGGACTTCTCCGATGCGGTCGACAACTGCCTGGCGATCGGGACACTGTGACGAATCTGCGTTTTCCGAGGTTCCGAGGCCATGGAAGAAGAGCCAGTAGAGACGGTCGCGGTAGAAGTTTTCGCCATTATCTATAGCCTGCTTATACAGCTCCTGCAGATAATTGACGCTGCCGTTGATCCTCAGCCACTTCTTCTTCTGCACAAATTGCAGAAACAACAGGCGATTAAACAGGCGAAGCGCGAAGAGGCGTTTGTCGCCTTTGGTGGGGCCGATGTGTTGATCTTCGACCGTTTTGAATATTTCTTCGTAGCTTTTATAGAAATCGTCAGATACCCGTTCGACATCCCACGCCTTGAGCCAATCGTCTCGTAGCTGATCCCACGCAGGCTGGCCATCGGCGTCCATGCGCATATACAGCGGAGGCAGGTTGAATTCACGCAGAGTGCGGATTTGTGTGACGTCGGCGGTATCCCAACCGAAAGTGCTCAACTTGGGCAGCCGGTTTTCCTGCTGCTGGAAATGGGCGAAACTGAGGCTGGCGTAGTTGTTGGCGGAGCAGATGAATATGATGTCTTCCAGGCTTTTACCCTGATATGCTCCCCGCTTGCGCATATCTTTTTTGATGCCTCCGAGAATATCGCGAAGGTCGGTTCGGCGGAAGCCAGTCTCGAACTCGCACAGCATAATGACAAAAGGGTCGTCGGCTCCGAACGGGACTATCCGGCTGACCTCCACATCCGCCTGCGCGCTTGATGTGGGCTGCGGGGCTTCGTAGGTGAACGTATCCTGCGGATCCACCGGCCAATTTAGATGTTTATTAAGGAAGCCGAAAAGGGTTTGCCGGTCGCGTATTGATGCCAGGGCTTCGGATGGGATATTGGTCATATCAACGATTTCCTCTTCTCAGTTCCATCCAGCAGACGAGGCTGGGCAGGATGGTGTTCGGCAGCGCTATTTCGAAAAAGCTGGACCGAACAGCATTTTCGAGGCGTTTCAACGCTTCTCCGAGAGCAGCCTCATCGGACGGCAGCGCCGAGGGTTCGCCTTCTATGGTTTTTGAGAGTATATTCAATATTTCCGCAGCCTGAAGCGTGATTCCTCCGCCCGTTCGCTCTAACGCAAGAACCGGTCTGCCGATGATAGTTGCGAAGGCATTCCTGACGGAATCGGTGGCGCGATTTGTAGGCTGCATAGTAAACAGAGCAAACAGGCCATCACACGGCGCGCTGTCCCAAATACCGAAAGCGCCCGGGGGCAGCGCATCGAGAATTGCCATAGTTTTTTCGTCGGGCTCGTTGAAGTGACGGATGTATTGTGTGAACGCGTGATCCTTCGGCGTAACCTCGCCGTTGTAGATTTTGTTGAACTCTTTCAGAGTGCCTTCGGGGTCGGTGGATTTGAAGAAGGACTCGTCGATACCGATGGCCTTGCTTATCTTCAACGTGCGTCGTTCTACAGATTCCACCAGCCTGATTATCTCCTCGATCTCGGAGCAGGGCAACACATTGTATATAATGAACTCGTGCTGGTGCGGGGTGACTTCGGGATCAAGGCGGCGGTCTACCCTGCCGATGCGCTGGATTAATCGCACGGGGTTCCAATGGATGTCGTAGTTTAAAATCACGCCGGCTTCCTGAAGGTTAACGCCCTCGCTGAGGACGTCGGTGGATATCAGCACATCTATTTTAGCCGGCACAGAAGGCGCCGTCTTTGGGGGATTGTAGCCGGGGCAGAAGGCGTGCACGATAGCGGCCCGGGTCTTTTCGACGCGAGAGTCGATGCGTGCTACGTTGTAATTCGGAAGGCGATTTTTCAGTTCGGCCTCGAGATATTCAGCCGTTCGCTGGCTTTGGGTAAAGACCAGAATACGATTTTCCTGCTTGAGTTTTTCCTCGATTTTCGGCACGACTACTTTCAGTTTTGGGTCCGGCTGTTTGCGGGCGTCAAGTATGGCGGCGTGGACTTCTTTTAAAAATCGGAGGTCCTGGACTATATCGTCGCGCCATCGTTCTACGTCGAAGTGTTCCTCCGTGAAGCCTGCGAGCTTGGCTCCCAATTTGCGTGATCGAATAGCCTGATCCAGCCATTGGTCGACCTCTGCGCCGGAAGCGTCGAGAGTGTCACCGTCGACGATTGTGTCCGGGGTATCGTCGGAGTTGTCTTCGTCGCAAAGAGAGGCCCTGACCCATTGTTCGTGCCCGGCCGTGTAGTTGTATGCCTGATCGCCAAAAACGTGTTTGAGGCGGGCGATGAGGCCGACGCCTATGCTTTGGATGATGCCCTGGAATGCCGCGGGGCTGCTTTCTAATTGCTTGAGAGCGTTGGCAAAAACGAGCCCGGCGAGGTGGACTTCATCGCTGTATTGCTTGCTTGATTGTTGCAGTTCGCGCCTGTATTGTTCGGTCAGAAATGCCGCCAGTTTGATTCCTTTTTGTGGGCCTTTTTTGAGGCTGGCGGGCAGATCGACCCTGCCGGTGTCTTTCATTTTTTCGAGAGCTTTTTTGACGTCCTCGACGTATTTGACACCGGGTCGGAACAGCTCGTGGGCGCGTTTGATGAGCGTGCTGTAGTTTGCGCTCTCGGGTTGTATCTCATATTCTATGCACTCCGGGCCGAGGCGATTTGGGAAGCGGAGTTGTTCGCCAGCGGCCGTGGATAGGGCTTTGCAGGTCTCACGGCTGCGCTGGATCATCACCTGTTCGAGAACCTGGTTCAGGACGTTGTTTGATGTGTGAGCCGGTTGGACAGTCAGAAAGCCGGTGTTGTCCACGGAGTCTTCTTCTTTGTCGAGAATCCGGGTTGCTTTGCGTATCTGTTCGATGCTGAAACCGCCGATGCGCCCGTCGTTGTGTGTGATGAGAGCGAGTTGGGCGCTGATATCCGAATAGGAGGTGTTGATGGGCGTCGCGGTGAGCATAATTACCTTTTTCCGGCGACCGTTGACGGGTTCTATTATCTTAAACAGATTTACATAGCGATTTGCAGCGGTGGTGCGGAAGTTGTGGGATTCGTCGATGACGATTACATCTGCCTGGCGCGCCAGGTCTCGCGCTCGCTTGCATTTGCCTTCGTCAGTGCAGTGTTCGGGGTCGAACCCGAAATCGGTCATGGATAGTTTTTTGATATTTCCGTAGCCCCCGTCGTAATCGCCGAGATACTTCTTCAAATAGCCGAACCAACTGTTTTCCAGGATGTTTTTGGGGGCTATCAACAGGGCTCTTTCGCCCTGTTGACAGTAGTGCTCCATTAAGGCAAGCGCGATGAAGCTTTTGCCCAGCCCCACCCCATCTGAGATCAGAACGCCGTGCTCGCGCTGCAGGATTTTCAGGGATTGGAATACTCCGTCTTGCTGGTGTTTGTCGAGCATTTTGAGAAGGTCGCTGTCGCGGTCGGTCGTGTCGCCCTGGTAGTGCTGGCCCCAAAGATAGAGAGCTTTCAGATACAAATAGTAGGGATCGTAAAGCGTTATGTGTCGCTGGATTTCTTTGAGGATATCTTCAGTGACTATGTCCTCTTCGGCTTCGTCCCAGCGCTCGTCATACCAGGCTCTGAGTTGGCTGGTTTGTTCGGGGGTAAGCTCGACATTTAATTCGATATTCTGAAGCAGACCCGGCCTGGTGAAATTGCCGCTGCCGATCACGCCCATCTGTGCGGGGTGGATGGCGGGTCGGGTTGTAAGATAGGCCTTGGCGTGGAACTTTTCTTTGGTATAACAGCGCGCCTGAACGTAACCGTTGGCGAATAGTTGCTCTATTTTTTGTAGAGAAGAAAGCAGAGGCGAGTTTTTGCGCTGGGCCAGCAGATCGGCATCTGAGGCCGTGCGCAGCTTCTCCAGCAGTTCTTTACGCTGACTCGGACTGGCGTCATCACCGAATAATATCCTGATATCTGTAAAGTCGGCGATGGAATCTGCCAACAAAAACAAAGCGTCTAGTGAAAAAAAAGCAGATGCGATCAGCAACTCTCTGCCCTGCTCGCCCATGCGAGATAAACCAGACAAAAGGGTGTTATCGTGACGATTGTCGATAATGCTCGAATAGAGTTCAGACATATTGCCTCCCGCGAAACTAGCCGATGCACTAAAAGTAACTTAAATATAAGGGGGGATATACCTTCTCGTGGATAAGTTGGGGTGGAGGGAAGGGTGGCGGCGCCAAGGGGACAGGGTGGATCTCGTGTAAGTTACGTTCAATTTCAGGCAATATATTTGGGAAAACGAAGGTTTCGGGTGAAGGTGTGGGGGGGTGATAAATTGACAACTCTGTGCACTTAATGGGTAGACTTTCACGGCAGTAGCAGCCAATACTCGCCTGATGGCTCGGGCTACTAACTAATCAACAAATCACACTCATTAAGCATAAACTGCTATACACTGCCGCCTGCAGCAGTAGGCCACTCAACGGTCGTTGGTTTACTCCCGCGTGTGTGGGAAGACCAGGCTCAGATATGACACTTTATCTTGGTTTTTCGGGTCATCCCCACGTACATACGTTGACCCAATTCCTCCTTGATGTACACATGAAGCTGCTGCGGATTTACTAAGTCAATCTGCTTTGAAATGCCAAACATACTGCTGATTAGCCCAAACCGCAGCACTGCTTAAACTTTCTTCCACTTCCACAAGGGCACTGAGTGTTAGGCGCGCGCCCTCTCATCTTGACATTATGAGTATGAGAACTCACGGGTGGATTGTTGGCTTGTCAATGATGTGTTACACCACATATTCGTATGCCTCCAGTATTTGCTGAGCGGATTTCCAGTTGTACGCCATCAAAGGTCTGCGGCTGGATCGTGTCAAGTATCGGCTAGCTTGCTCTCGGATGTAACGCAAGTTGAAGAACGTGTTGTCGTTGCAGAAGCACTCCTGGTCACTTCTGTTGCTGCGATAAACTTGTGCCGTATACCTTGTTCTTTGATATAGGTCTCAGATACAGATTCGTTAAGCGGATTATGGAATTGGCTTGTGAACTCGCCAATGGCAGTATATTGGTAGAGCTAGTGTTTTACCCCAATTATAATTGTCTCCGCAAAAAAGCTTTCAATCTCACCTACTGGGTATGCATTGGCAGTTGCTCATGTGGTAGATTGCCAGCCCACGAACAAGAAACATGAGTTAGCGGCGTGTTGCACGGAATATCCTGGAGCTTATGCGTGGATGCTCCAAGACATACAGAGAATTCAGCCATTTCCTGTGCGTGGAACACTTGGTTTGTTTGAGGTCTATATAACCAAGTGGGATCTCGACATTACTATAGGTAACTCTGAAAGCAACGCGTTATTCACAAAGCAAGCAGGAAATCTGGTCCTCGATTTTTAGGATTCTATAGGCATTAGTCTATGGTCACGAATGCGTCCGTCGTCTGATACTGACCTACCAAATTGCTCAGCGTCGCGCTGGCACCTACCGCATCGTGTGGAATCAGCACATACTTCCATGGCTTGCCGCCGTGCTCCGATTCATGCTGGGTGGCATAATGGCACCAGAGACAGGCGGCATCTGCCTTCGCCCGAACATCTATGTCTGCCAGTTCGGATGCTCTTTTAGTCTCCACAATCAGCTTTTCGCCCTCTGTCTCGACTACAAAGTCCGGTTCATAAAGATGCCCGTCTTTGTAATCAATTCGGAACTGGCCTCGAGCAGGCTTGAACCATTTCAACTCTTCTCCGCAGTCCTCAAGTACTATGGCAAAGCGGCGTTCGGTATCATTGTCGAATTTCTGTGTGGGATAAAGGCAGCGCAGGAAGCCACCGAAAAGCATTCCGCGCATATATAAGAGGTCATCGACCGGCGCACGGAAAGGCTTAATGTCTTGTCCGGCCAGCGCCGCGAAGCTGTTAGGCCTCAAGGTTTCGAAACCTTTGCTGACATTGGCCTCGTAGCCGACTGCCTTCTCCCAATAGTGCGCCTGCATCTGTGCATGGATGAATTCCGCGAGGGATCGCTGATGATATTGCAGCACGTTGGACAGCTCCTCCTCGTCCTTGAGATAGGACTGGAGATGCGTCACCATTTGGCTTGCGAGGTCGTATAGCAAGTCGGAATGATCATCGTAGCTGATATCATCGTAATCCATCAGTGCCCGGACAAGATAGTCTTCAGACCGCTCCTCGTGAATAACACCATCACCACTGATAAGTGACATACGCTCGTTTGACTGCAGATGGTGGATGAGAATATCCCTGGCAACCGGCTGTGGGCGTATTCCGCTTATATCCAGAGTAAATGGATTGAATCCGCAGGATACTTCACCTTTGGGCACAACAATGATTCGTGGGATGTCGATGGAGTTCTCGATGAATGTGTCGATTGTCCTGGCGACGATATCGGCCACATCCGCTTTCTCAGCAATTCCCTCAAACTGAGCTTGCGCCGGGGCGCACACAGCCGACACCTGTTGAATTATCTGTTCCTGAACTTCCTCTGCCCGAAGATTCGCTGATCTCGGTAACCTCTCAAAACGTCGGATGACTTCCAATGTAGCCTGCGCAACCTGGCGTTCGGCTGGAGACTCAAAAAGTATTTCCTGCTCTGCTGCAATAGCATCACTGGATGTGACACGGGAAACAAAGATCGGATTCACGACTACCGTCTTCCGGCGCTCATCCGGGATATCACGACCAATGACGACGCCGGTTCGGATGATTGAGTTCGGATTGTTGGCTTCGTCAATGATTTCTTGGAACTTATCGTGTGCAACAATTGTGAGACGGTCGACGGCTGCGACTCCTGTCCTCTTCCCGTAAGGAAGGCGCAGACCACGCCCTATAGTCTGGTGTACCAAAATCTCAGCTTTAGCTGCTCTAAGAGGAACTATGGTATATAGGTTGTTTACATCCCAGCCCTCTTTGAGCTTGTTGACGTGAATGACTATCTCAGTCGGCTCTTCAGTGCTCTCCACCTGGAGCAGGCGCTCAATAGTATCATCACGCTCTTCACCACGCTGATTGGAGTGAACGGTAATGACGCGGTTTTCATATCGCCCATCGAAGAACGATTCGTCCCGAATCACCTTCTCAAGCGCATCTGCGTGCGTCGTATCCTGTGCAACCACCAACATGAAAGGCTTCACGATTGGCTGTTCATTCTGGCGGGAGTATACTTCTAGCTGGACTTTTGTATCTTCGTGAACCCGCACACCATCTTCCAGCTTGAGTCGTTCCAACTGCTCTTGTGTATAATTGGACGCATTAAAGTTTTCACGTGTAGCGACTGCCGGCTCTTTAACGAAACCATCCTGCATCGCCGCTGATAGAGGATAGCTGTAAATAATATTATTGAATGGAACAGGACCACTCGGACTATCTTTATGAGGTGTTGCCGTAAGCTCAAGGCCGAGAATGGGCTTGAGTTCATTGATCGCGTTGATGCCTGCGGTAGCTCGGTATCTGTGCGATTCATCCATCAGTAGCACAAGGTCGTTCAAGTCGGACAGATAGTCGAAGTAGCTCTGGCCTATGTACTCCGAAAGCCGCTTGATTCTCGGGGCGCTGCCGCCTCTGACCTCGGAGTTGATCTTCGAGATATTGAAAATATTGATATGAACTAGGTCGAATAATGCACCCTGTCGCCGAGTACCCTTGCCATCTTCATAATTATCGCCGGTGATGATCACAGGCGGATTCTGGGCGAACTCGGCGATGCCCTGAAATACATACTTAGGATTGCCGGGAGTGAAATCGCCGATCAGCTTATTGTAAATCGTAAGGTTAGGAGCCAATACGAAGAAATGGCGAATGCCCTTGGCCTGCGAAAGATATGATATGAATGCGCCCATCAGTCTGGTTTTGCCGACTCCGGTGGCAAGAGCGAAGCACAGCGATGGAAAGTCACGCTCGAAGTCTTCAATACCCGATTCTGGGAATTGCTGTTTGATTGCTTCCAAAGCTGCCGCAACATCCTGATCTTTGTCAAGCGGCAACAGATCGGCAATTTCAGCCAAAATGTCCAGTGATGTCTTTTGGGGCGGTCGGAGGCTGAGGCGTTGGCTTATTGCGTTTGCTATCCTGTTCATACCCCCACCTCGTCGTCGAAAAGATTCATTGTACCTGTGTCCAGCTTCGCTCGCTTGCCGTCGTTTGAGGATGGTGCTTTTTTCTCGACTTCCGGCGGCGCTGGCGGCAAGACGGATATCTGCAGGCTGTAATCATCCCGGCCGTATTCGCACTTATTCAAAACGGCCTTGGGTATCTTTTTAATCGTAAGGTTATGAAACTCGTCCTGATTGGCACGAAACGCCGTGCAGCAGATAAGAAGTGTGCGTTGTTCGCCTACTTCCTCGCTTATTTGCGCAAGTTGATTTCGGCTGAGTGTTTGCGTTGTAATATATATATAAAATCGGATTCAGTGGAGTGCCCGTGCTGCCAATAGACCGCATCGCTGGGGTCGAACGTGAAGTTCAGGTGTTTGCACATTGCCTCCGCGAGCATTTCGGCATTATATTCTTTGTTGATGATAAGGTTGCCCCATTTGTCTTTTTGCAGCAGGGACGGCGCCAGCCTGTAATACCGGAACCCCCCTCCGCCTTTCCAATCAACAGCTTTGCTGATGCCACCCTGGTCTTCGCCATCTATCACTTTGCGCAAACGCGGGATTATGTGTGTATGGCAATGTTCGCCAAGCTCGACCATGATCCACTTGCGGCCCATTTTGTGTGCAACTGCGCCGGTCGTGCCGGAGCCAGCGAAAGAGTCAAGAACCCAGTCGCCCCTGTTGGAGGCGATGTGTAGAACGCGCTGGATGAGTTTCTCCGGCTTAGGAGTGCCGAACGGCACCATGTCAGGAAGCAACGCCTTTACCTCGGCTTTCGAGGTGCGATTGCTCCCAACTTCCGCGTGCGGCCAAATGGTCTCTGGTGGGCGTTTAGAAGCATTATCAGCGAATATCCGATAGTATGGGGTCCAGCCCGAACGCCCATTGACCCACTCAATTCTATCGGCTTCCTGCTCAACTTTTTCCATTCTCCAACGCCACGCCCCGTCAGACCCGTCCTGCTTTTTGGGATAGACCAGCGTTCCATCGGGAGCTGTTAGTGGGTAGTATAAAGTTGGTCGAGCAATACGCGAGTCGCCTTGCCCACCCATTGCGCGAAGGGGCTTGATATAATACTTCCGACCCTCAGCGTCTGTCTTCTTGTAGTGGCTTGCATCGTCCTCACCATGCGGATCAAGTCTGTTGAAATTGGTCTGAGACCGATCTTTCGCGTAGACGATGAGATAGTCATGGCGAGACGAGAAGAAATCAGCATCCATTCTCGGACTGTCGGATTTCTCCCATATGACCGTGCCAAGGAAATTGTCGGAACCAAATATCTCGTCCAAGACGCATCTGGCACGGTGGACCTCTATGTCATCAAGGTGGAGCCAAATCGAGCCGGAGTCAGAGAGGAGGGTTCTCAGCAAACCCAGCCGATCTCTCATCATAGTAAGCCATAGCGAATGTTCGACCCCGTCATCATAATGCACAAATGCCTGCCCTGTATTGAACGGCGGATCAATATAAATGCACTTAATCTTCTGAGCGAATTCCTGCTCAAGGGACTTGAGCGCAAGGAGGTTATCGCCGAAGATAAGACGGTTATCGAAGATGTCGCTATCCGACACTCGATGCCGGGCGTGATACGACAACTCCGGGTCTTCCAACAGAATCCTAGGCTCCAGCCTCGGCCGGTTTTCTTTTCCTATCCAGGTTAGTTCGAGTTTGGTTTTACTTGCCAACTGCTTCCATCGCTTTCACTGAGGTTGAGTACATATCTAGTCCGTATTGACGGTAGTTTCACTGCCGGGATCAAGAAGGTCATCCGCTGTTACTGCTGGCCCTATCGGTATATGATACAACTTCAGCCCAAACCCCATGCCTTTTATATTTCTGGCATCTTCGATAAGGCGCACTTTACTGAAAAACGGCAGGTCTCGTGGGAGAGACTTTTTGCTGTCAAGTACGACTGCATACACAAACGTGAAGTCTTCCTCTCTAAATGAGTCAGTTTGGAATTGCCCCACAGTACCAACCATGCGCAGGAGAAACTCACGATATTCATTGTGCTGTTTCAGGAATTTCGCTGAAACAATTCCTTGCGAGAACAGGTAGTTCATTGACTGAGAGGCGTGATAACGTTTAACACAGATAAGATGCTTGTCTTCTGTGTAAAGATCGCAGACCTCTACTGAGCTGATACCAAGGCCTTCTCGAAAATGCTTGCTTTGGCTATCCAAACACACAAAGTGCGTCGGATTTCCGCTGGCAACTGCCTGATTGCAATCACCCTCGCTACTGTGGTTGTATACTGGCAAGTAATCGTCGTCCGAAATGACAGGAATACGCAACACTTCACGGTTCGTATCGTCTATGAAATCTTTCTTCACACGGTACCACTTGCCGAGAGACAGAATATACGTGACGCACGCGTCATCTGTTTGCTTTTCAGCAACTAGGCAGTCTCTTAGGAGATACGATTGCTTTGGGATCACTTTGTCATCGGCATCATACGCCTTTATTCTAAAATCATTGACATCAATCCCGTCTTGCCATACTTCAGCAAGTGCATCTGCAATGTGCTCGATCATAAGGTCAGGAATTGGAATCTTCGCATTGCGTCGACAGTAAAGTTTATAGTTTGCTGCAAGAGTGATCTCTAGCTCTGGAAGTGCTACTGATAAATTATCCAGTGACTTTTTACGAATGGAGTCCAATAGCCAACCATCAAGCTCTTGAAGAACAGACTCATCTTTTTCTGCGATGTATGGATTGATCTGCTCAAAATCCTTCTTCGGTGGTTCGTTAAGCGAACTCAGCAATTTGCTACATGTATCCTTCAGGGTATCTATGCTGTTTTTGCAGTCGAACACAAATGATGTGCCTCCAACAATTCGTTTGCCTAAAGATTCATCCTCAGAATTTCCGGCAATTTTGAAGGCGAGCTCATTGTCTATCGCCACGTCAAATTCCTGGATCGTCCCTCGCAGAGCTAGTGAGGAACGCTTTTGCCGCGTTCTCTTGCCAACATTCCGGAGATCTATCAAGCTTAGTTCTGTGGGATCGAGGAAACGCAAAGCTGCCTGAAAACCAAAGTCACGCTCAAGCAATTTCTTATCAATGGCTGTGTGTCCAAACCCAAACGGTACAGCGAAGACGCGACCATCAACCAGCAGGAATATAATGAGCGCTAAGGAAGTGCTTTTAGCTCTGTCTTCGGGCACGGAAATCCAAGGCGAGACCCATCTCACCCACTCAGGCACATTGTGGTAGAAGGTCTTTGTGAGAGCTACTACATCGCTGATTTCCTCGCTAACTGAAATAACTTCGTATTTTGAATCTTCCTCGGCCCGCTTCCTTACTCCGTCTAAAGACGTGACTCTTACATCAAAGAGATAAACCGATAGCTGCATTGCAAACCTCCCCTCTCAAGTGATACTCCACCGAACCACAAACAGCGGGACTGCAAGAACCTCCTGTTTGAGCCTTGCCTCAACCTCGGCAATTAACTGCTCTTTGCTCTCATCAATTTTATCTTGCGCTGCAAACAACTCACGGCGCTTCCTGTTGCGCTGGGATTCCAGATTTTTCTTTTCCTTATGAAGAGCAATCTTATCTTCGAGGGCCGCTGTTATTTTGGCATCCCTTGAAACTTGCTTGATCTGCAGATCAAGATCCTTAAGTTCTGTTTCCAGGCCGTGCTTCAGGTCTTCCGCCCAACGGTCCAATTTTTCTATCTCATCATCAAAAAACTTGTTGTTACGCTCTGCAATGCGGCTAATTACTGACTCCTGCAGAACGGTGGAGATACCCGCAAGTGATGCACAGACTTCATCGGAAATAACAACCTCGCCAGCCAGCTTGCCGGGAACACTAAATAGCTTTTCGCAAGCATCCGGCAATATGGAGTTGCCATTGTCATCAATACCGGCAAGAATCATTACATCTTCATCTTCCAGCGCCGTGACCGTGAGCTTGCTTACCTGCAGCCACCCTGATTTCCCAACAAGCTCTCTGATAAGTCCCGCGTGTTCAGGCCAGTTCGTATAATCGAAAACGATATGAACCGGCGGCAACGTCCGTTGCTTCGCTCGATCGATAATAGCTTCGGAGAGTTGACCGCCATAACGATAAGGTCTCAGGCCGTCCGCACTGTGTCCCGGTACAAGGAACTGATAACTCCCAGTCTGGAAATCCGGCAAACCATCTGGAGCGCTCTTGATGTGAAACTGTAGGGTTGAATCGTTGAACTCCGCATAGGGTGAAAGCTCTGATTTTGTGAGTTCCCAAAAATATCGTTCCACCTTCCCAAGAAACGCAGTGCTCTCTTCGCTGCTTATTCGGAGCCTGTTGCGCACGTCCTCATCAAAGTTTTCCAAAAGCTTGGTCCGAGTGTCGGCCATACGAGCTTGAATCTCTTCGTCAAGCTCAAGTCTCAACTGATCGAACGCGTCGTTTATCTCATCTTCCGTGCGACAGCGTTGGTAGATATCAGCAATTCGGCGTTCAAAATCCATACCCGACTCAAGCGCGCCAAGCACTTCATCTGATGAACCAAAAACACCTTGGAACAGGCGGAACTTCTCGTCCAGAAGTTCAAATACACGCCGGTCGGCTGCATTGCTGCGATTCAGGAAGTTAATGACCACAACGTCATATTCTTGCTTGTATCTGTGACATCTGCCTATTCTCTGTTCTATCCGCTGAGGGTTCCAAGGCAGGTCGTAGTTAATCACAAGAGAACAGAACTGGAGGTTAATCCCTTCGGCAGCGGCTTCAGTTGCTATGAGTATATCAGAGTGATCTCGAAAATGCTCCACGAGTGCGGTGCGGATATCGATTACCTTGCTGCCGGTGACGACCGGTTCGCCCTTGTGCCGCTCGACCCACGCTTTGTATATCTCCCGGCTGCGATCGTCGGAGTTGACTCCATTGATAGTGAGGACATTGCCATCGTAGCCATTGTTACTGAGAAGAGAGAACAAATATTCCTGTGTACGCCGTGATTCAGTAAAGATAACAGCCTTTCGGTTTGCTCCGAGTTCCTTTAATTTCTCAAATCCTTGTCTAAGCGCTACAAGCAGCGCCTGTCCTTTTGCGTTGGTAGTGATAGACTTTGCAAGGTCGCCAAATTCAGTGAGTTCCTTTATCTCGGCTAAAATCTCCTGCTTTTCAGAGGATTCCCGGCTTTCAAGTTCATTATTTGTCGCTGTATCCGGATCCGCCCATTCCTCAAATATTTCCTCAAGAACCTCGAAATCTTCTGAGGCAGATTTTAATACATCCTGGTGCTTACCTTCAAGGCGGGACTTCAGTGATTCCAACGTAGCCGCAATTGCAAACGTGGAGGATGCCAACAGTTTCCGTAAAACCAACGTCACCAGGCGGCGCTGGCTGATGGGAAGTGCGTGAAGCTCGTCCTTGCTGAGATAACTGGAAACTTGATCATAAAGGAGTTGTTCTTCATTAGTCGGCGTAAAGTCCTGAGTTATCGGAATGCGATTCGTAAAACGAACATATTCTGTTACTTGCCGACGAAGCGTGCGTTGACAAATCGGCTTCAGCCGCAAACGAAGTTCGTTTAGTTGCCGGTTTTCGATTGGCCCGTGCATATAGCGAGCCTTGAATGCATTTATATCACCGAAGAGATGTTCATCAATAAAACTAACCAGACCATACAACTCCAATAACGAATTCTGCAGAGGGGTAGCTGTGAGCAATAGAAGTGGCCTATTCGATATAGACTTCCTGATGGAGGTTGCTATCCGATTGCCGGGCTTATACACATTACGGAGTCGGTGCGCTTCATCGACAACAACCAGATCCCAAGGTGCGCCAGCGATTTCACGATTCTTGCCCCACGCGAAGTGATACGAACAAATAACCACCTTGTTATCCTGCAGAATCGCCGATTCCCCACGTTTTGCTTTCGCCTTATATTCGCGAGAATCTACAATTATAGAATCGATATGAAATTTGTCTGCCAGTTCTTGCGCCCACTGTTTACGCAGTATTGTGGGGGCAATAATCAGGATGCGTCGCTTGTGCTCACACCAAAGCTGGCTAATAATCAAGCCTGCCTCAATAGTCTTTCCCAGACCTACCTCATCGGCGAAGATTGCTCCACGAGATAATGGAGAACGAAATGCAAAAAGAGCGGCATCAAGTTGATGTGGGTTAAGGTCGACCGTTGCGCTAAAAAGCGATGGCCCTAACTTGGCAAGATTATCGGAGGAATTCCTCTTGGTTCATTCGTGAGCGTAGTAAGCTGCGTGATAGGGAGTTGACATATTTTTTATCATATTGCGAGTTGATGCTCGTCTCTTTACAATATATTCATTTCGGGCAGAGATATTCCTTCCATGACTGCAGACTATATAACGCACTCACACAATGATTTGCGGTAACACTCAAGAACCAACATAACTGACTGATGCGCTCGTGCGGTTCACCCCCACATGCGTGGGGAATACTTTACTAGCATAAATATGGCTTCTTGGAGTAACGGTTCACCCCCACATGCGTGGGGAATACTGTGCAGGTATCGAATACGAACCATCGTTTAGCGGTTCACCCCCACATGCGTGGGGAATACTCAAGCAAACTACTTCTTTGCTTTTGCCTTAGCCGGTTCACCCCCACATGCGTGGGGAATACGGCATGTTGAGTAGATGTTTCATGCTATCCTCCGGTTCACCCCCACATGCGTGGGGAATACGCTGGACTTTGTCGCTCTGACCAAGCTCCTGCGGTTCACCCCCACATGCGTGGGGAATACGCTTGATGACCTAGTTAATCTTGCCAAAGAGCGGTTCACCCCCACATGCGTGGGGAATACTCTGTAATAATATACTAATGCACGTATATGTCAATGCCTAAATCTCTTCATCATGACAGTTTCTTTTGGGTACTACTCTCACACTTGGCCACAGTGCTATAATGGAGGCGTGACGTGCCCTATCGAATGTGGGGGTGAACCGCTTTGGTGTTCCGGATGAACGTACTCCTCACTATTGAGAGGGCACACGTTGCTTTACAGACTTTGTTGGATCATCATTAGGCCTTTCGTACGGTCGAATTTGATTTCACGCCTTTTGTCATTGGCTGTGCCTTGCCATGAGCCATTACGCATGGGTAGAATTACACACCCCCGCAGCCAGGATTTCCCTGGACGCAGTGTGCTGGGTTCAATATCTTTGAGCCACCAGCGGGGAATATCTACATTATGTGAAAACAACTGCTTCAGAACCTCTCGAGATGGCGGCTTAGAAGAAGCAGTAGCCTCCAGCAACCTGGGATCCTCCAACACCAAAGCCTGTACTGTGAGATCGCCTAGCCTCGTTCTCGCACCGAACGTCGTATCCAAATATGAATCGTCTTCTGCACAGGTAGTCTGAGCCAACCGAAACTCACGAGCTTCAGGAGCCGGAACCAACCACTCGTGAGCTTTGTCTATTTCCTTTGCTCGCCGAAGTTCTGCTATTACCCTAGCTTCTTCTTCCCTTCGCATAGATATCACTTCGCTTGCTATGTTGCCGTCACCATAACACGCTTCGATGAGCGTGCGGTAATGCTGAGGCAGTAGAAACTCGTCAATCTCGTCGACTATCGTCAGCGTTCTCTGCAACGCGAGTGCCCCATATACGTGCTCTGAGGGACCCAAACTCGGTGAATTGGGTGCGGGTAACAACACGTGCATTTTTGCACAGACTCCAGGCGGACGGCGTGTTCCTGAGCGACGCCATAGCCTACCGGCTCGCTGCAGCAGAAGATCGACGGGTGCCAATTGAGAGATCATCACGTCAAAGTCTAGGTCCAGACTCTGCTCCACAACTTGTGTGGCGACTAAAATTGCTCTCACAGGCCTGGGAGGATTATCGAGTTTTCCAGCGCCTTTCCCGAAGATGCTAGTGATCTTTTCCTCTATTTCTGTGCGCCTCCACGCAGGAAATCGTGCGTGAAAGAGAAAAAGCTCCGTTTCGTCCGCAAGGCAGCTATTTTTTTCAATAGCAGTGTAGATGTCTTGTGCATTCTTTACTGTATTTGCAATGACGCATGCGCAACCACCAACCTTGACGCTGTCGATGGCAAGTTGTGCCGTTGCTGCAGCATCGTCAAGAGCACCAATATGTTTCACCAGCGGAACAGTTTTGGCTGGTTGACCCTCTACTGCATATGAAACTATTGGTGAGTCGTCAACTGGTACAACAGTAATGAGGGGGTATGCTTTATCGTCAATTTGTTCACACGTTTCGCCGCGGTACGCCGCAACCAATTTTGTTTTCTGCCGATTTGAGAGCGTGGCAGACAGTATGACTACAGGTATTTGAAGTGCGCGGCACCATTCCAAAAGCCGCACTATGATCTCAGTCGTGTAGTCATCGTAGGCGTGGATCTCGTCTATGATCAATACTTTGGATGCCAGGCCGAAAAGCCGCAAAAAGCCGTGTTTCACTATCATTGCCGCCATCAGTGCTTGATCAATGGTTCCAACCCCTTCAGGAGCAAACAATGCACGCTTGGAGGGACGGAACCACTCTGCAGCAACATACTCTGTGTCTTCGCGACCATCGATGTTAGCAGACATGTTTTCCGGTGTGCATTCATCAATCAACCAGGACATACCGTGTACGAGCCTGGCACCCGGGCTGTTTGATCTAGCACGCCACAAAAACTCCGTGTAGCGTGAATGCATTTGATTGCTTGTTGCCATAGTTGGTAACGCAATGTAAGTGCCTCGCATCTTGTGCTGAATGCGCATACATTCCGACACAAAGATTGCTGATTCAGTTTTGCCTTCACCGGTGGGGGCCTCGATCAGCAACATGCCCCGGGGAAGATCTTTCTGGGCTAATTTCTCTACAACGCGCTGAGACGGGTTGAGTTCTGCTATTTCTGGCCAGACTTCTTGAAACTTGTTCGTCTGCAAAGCCATCGAAGGAGTTAGTTGCAGGCATTTTACAGCGCGTTCAGCCTCATCTCGCGCTCGTTCAAAATACTGAATAGGATAATCTTCATCTCCCAGTTGGGTGAAACGAAAAAGCTCCTCGTTGGAAGCGATCCAATCGGCGAGCACCGTCAATCCTGCTAGTTGTACTCCTACTACGCTAGCATTGCTGAAAGATTCAATAGCGCAGTTGTGCAGATGTTCACCAAAAGCTTCGCTTACAAATCTGGCCAGTTCGGATCTGGCAGCAAGCCAGAACTCGTGCTCTGCCTGGTAGGTCTTGCTCTCTTTGTACTCTTCTTTGGGAAAATGTCCGTGATGGCCCCGCATTGCGCCAGAGACAACGCGTGCTGCACGTTTTCCCCAGCCGTGGTCACGCTGCAGATAATCGAGGATCCATTGCCCGGTGCGTGCTTCGTGTCGGAATGGCTCAGAAGCCTCTGGAAGTGGCACGCCTAAATTACGTAAATCCTCCGCAAGCTGATGGTCTCGGCTTTGGAACCTGATATCCGCTTTTCCAATATCGTGAAGACCGCACAGAAAACAGGCCCACATATCGGGCAGTTCGGACAAGGATCCCAGTGATTTGATAAGCTGTTCAGCAGTGGCACATACATCCAGAGAATGTTGCCAGAGTGGGTGAAACGGCGATGATTTTGCCCAGAGTTTCTTTACAAGCGTTCGTGTGCACAAATTTGCCATTATTCGTTCCGTGTTGTTAGCATTTAGCTCATAAGGTAACACAATGTTTGATCGATAAAGCAAATGACTCTGCTGCATTATAACATAGGGCTGTGTCAATATTTGTCAGCAGAAACGCATCCGTGCGGTTAGAAAATAAGAGTCGCTCTACTACTTATGCTTTAGACAGCGTTGCATCGAAAGGCAGATCAGTTTTAGAGGTTTAAGTTCACCGGTAAAGCAGAAGACAGACAGGCCAGTAAGTAAATCAGCGTAAGAGCGAAGTATAGTGCAGGTTTCTGCGCTCACAACATTAGTGTGACAAAGGCATTCTTATGACACTGATAGTTCGGTAGACGCTCAGCTACGTAATCTTGAAGACTAGGCCCTTAGTGGAGCAGCAAAAACCAGTGCATTGTGTGGCATTAGTGGAAATCGTGGCACAAATCGAGATCGTGCCGGCTACAGGCGACACTAACCGTGCTTGAGCAAGCAGAAGTATGGTTGGTAGGCACTACACTTAAAGGGATACACCTCCAAACTTAAGTCAATTCCGAACTCACAATTCACTCGGATCTGTCTGATCGATCGCATCTGTCGGAATGCGTCGAGGATTGTGAATAGGTTGAGTGAGGGCGCGGACCAGTGCGGTTTTAAACACTAACACTATGATGCCTCAATCAGGTCAATACCCTATAGGGGTAGGCATCTAATGCTAGTGGCACGCGCCCTACTCTTCTGATGTCAACGCTGAGATGTTATTCTTGCGCGGCTAGTCTTATGATAGCGGAAGCGAATTCTGTTGGAAGCAGGTCTCCGCTCATTACGGCGTCCAATTTGCCGAACTGTGTCTCTATCGCGTTTTGGATTTCTTGTCTGCTTACGTTGTAGCCCTCGGCTTTGCTTTCAACCGTCCACTGTTCCATTATGTTCCAGGCGGCCTCGTAGCAGTTGAACAACTCGTCCCTGGTCAGATCGACAATGTGTATTCTGCCCAGCATTTTGTTGACACACGAAACAAATATCCGGAGTTGTTCCCTGGTTACTCGATCATCAAATGACCGAAGTTTATTCTGAAACCAATCATCAAATCGCGGTTCCTGGTTTATGCCCGCTGAGTCGAAGATAGTCAACCACCCAGTCCAGATCAGCTTCTCTGCCATCTCCTTGGGGTATGAACCGAGGCGATAGCAATACCAAAGATGGTCCCGGTATAGGCCGCGTTTGGCACATTTCAGCCTATCAGGTACATACATCTCATTGGCAGCCAGCAATAGTAGCGGTAGTTCAGCCTCTTTGAACAGTTCTCTGTGAGCTGTTACATCCCGCAAAGCCCTGCCTAACTCCCAATATGTTAGCAGGCTCCCTTTTCCTTTGGCCGTAGGCATAAGTCCGCTTTTGGTCAGGTCCCTGTTGAGCTTGTCCATTCGCTCTTTCAAGATATTGTCTAGCTGGTCAGCTTTTTCCCGTTCCAGAGGTGTAGAGCCGACGGCCTCAATGGATTGATACCTTGGCTGTGGAAACTAATCAGGTAAAAGAATTGGGTCGGGGAATAGACACAAGGCGCCAAAGAATTGGTAGCGACTTGCGTGAGTCACTAATTCTCATCAACTTCGACTACCTTAGCCGGCGGTGAATCAAACTTATGCAAAGCTCTTTCACCCTCGAAATAGACATGCCATCGAGTTTTATCAGCGTATTGCTCTACCCGAACAGCGATCGCTGGATCGCCGTTCACTAGCACGGCGCGCCTTTGAGATAAAAGCCCATCATTGTTGTCAGGAGTCGATTCGATTTGTTTTAGCGGTGGGCTTTGCTTTATATCGCTGGGTTCTTGTTCTTTGGGAACTGAAAACGCCGACACTGATGATTCCCGAAGCTCTGCCACCTGCTCACGCCGCTGCAAATATACCCGTCTTTTAACCCTCTTTACAATTGTAAGTTTTAAGCCCATTTCGCTGAGCGTCTCGTACATATCTTTATATTCGTCTGGACGGGCAAGATCAGATTGTTCTACGAAATCAGTATAGTGTAGGCCGATGCAACCGCTTTTGTTGGAATAAGCCCGACAATGCTCCAGATTGTCTTCATGAGGCAACTCCGGAAACAATGCGTAAATTGTACCGGAGAGCTTTTCTTTTCTAAAGGTAACTCGCATTGGGGAATCGCCATCAAGCGAAATTGGATCTAATAGGTCCTTTCTACCATCATCTCCGCTTGTGTTTATAGCTACGCATTCTAATGATGGCATTGAATCGCTATCAATCTCGGACCCTGTTCGATGATGGTCATCGAAAGTTGAATCTTCGGAGTCAACCGCATCAACTGATAGCCCTGCATGAGCAGGTTGTAAGCGCGACTTTATTTGCATATCCTCAAGCGTATCCCATAATCCAACCAACGCTTCGTCTGGATTGCGATAATATTCACTACCCCTTACACGCCAAAACTTGTATCCGCTGCGCTCCAACTGGCGCTGCCTCGCCATATCCTGTTCGTATTGCTCATATCCGTGCCAGGCATCGCCGTCACATTCCACCGCAAGGCATCCATGCACTCCCTGTACTATCAGATCAATGCGATAACCGGCAACCTTATACTGAGGCACCACATAATATCCGCGGTCTACTATTTTAAGAAACACATCGACTTCGAACCAACTATCAAATGGCAGTCTAGGTATGCCTTTACCCCGTCCTGGCATGGATGCTTCTGAACGAAGGCTCGCGATGCTTATTCCAGCCACATCGGTTTGTTCGATGTTTGGATTCTCGCAATATTCGAGTAGCTTGTATCTTACACAATTAGGATTGAGATCATTCTGCGTGACACTGTGAAATAGCCACAGTTGTTCTTTAGCACGGCTAACGGCGACGTTGAAACGCTTTATGTCGGGCGCCCGGCTAAGAGTTCCTATCCGACGATCTCCACCCGGCGCAGAGACCACACTTAAAAACATGACATCTCTTTCATCACCTTGAAAAGCATAGGCGTCGCCGCAGCGAATCTGGCGCTCCTCTATTTCTTCCAGGCCTATTTCTCTCATCAAAAGATCTTGTATAAATAATGCTTGAGCTTCGCCAAGAAGGCTAATCACTCCCATTGTCAGTTTGTTGTATGCCTCATCTTTGCAACAAGCCGCAATTTGCTTAACAATACGCTCGGCCTCGGGTTTATTTATCCCACTTTCTTGATAACCATCATCTACGAAAACAGGTTTCACAGTTGGGTGTAATCTGCCGGTACCGTATTGCTTAAGCGGGATTAGAGGGGCGGAACTATAACAAAGATTATTGGAAAACTGGATAATCTCGGGCATGCACCGAAAATGCTCCCGCAGACTGACGTGCCCCTGGTATCGAATGTAAGCCTGGTCAAAAAAGCTGTGGTCGACGCCGAGGCGGTCGCTGTGCGGCAAATCCTCAATCCAACGATCTCTGAGACGATCCACAGGCACTCTGTCCTGGCCGACAAAATATGGGCTGATCTGCTGGTCATCTCCTACAACTACTATCTGTTTAGCGATATATTGAAGAAAAAGAGCCTCAGGGCCAGACTGACTAGCTTCGTCGATGATAACAACGTCGAAAATGTCGGGCTTGATAGCAATAGTTTCAACAACCCTGTAAATCGGCATAATCCAGGCAGGTATAGCAGGACGGCACTCGTCAAGGTGCCCACGGGCGTCCCTTCGATGCTTGTTCGCATATTTTCCTGTACCCTTACCAATTTTTTCTATGGCGAGTTTCCATGCTTTGAGATGCTGGCTCTGATGCTGAGTTATACGATCCATGCAATGCTGCTAGGCTTTTTCTGATGCTATTTCACCCAGGGTTTTCTCCATTGTTTGCCTTTCTACAGCAAGTTGTTGCGACACACGCTTTGGCTCGTTCGGGTCGCTTAGGCGTTTGTGCCAATTATCAGCCCTCTTCCAGTTCCAGGAATCAACAAAGTGGACAATCCGCAAGTCCCAATCCGTACTTTCTGGGTTGTGCTGCAATTCTTGGCTCAGAGACGGCAACGTTTCATCCAGCAAACCCAAAAGACTATCTCTTTCATAGAGTCGCTGTTGCGCTTGAATTAGGTCTTGCAATTCAGTATAAAGCTTTGAATATTCGGGCACATCGCGGCACTTTGAAGTTTGCGCCAACTGTTGCGCTATTGGATGCATTTTGTGATCAATAGTGGATTGGTCTGCAAGCCGTTCTATCTCAATAAATGCATTTCCAGCACGACACAAATCTTCTCCTAGCGAGACTGATCGAACTGTTTCAATTAGGGTATTGATGGAACCAACGTCGCTCCAGTTTGGCGCCGTCAGCCCAGATATTGATTCTATTTCCTGTTGGCTCTTCGATATGATATGCACTAAATCCAAACATTTTGCCAGCACTTCAGTGTAACGTTCGTATTCCGCCTTGCGGAGTGATAACTGCAAAGTCGGCGGATCGATGCAGTGTTTCCAATTAGCCTCAAGCCGCTCTAAACGATCAACGACGTTTATATAGGTCAAAAGGTTTTTAAGCGCTTTGATGTCAGAGCATAATCGCCCGTTGACACGCACATCTTTGATTAAATACTTCGCCTCTTTGGGGTAGAAAGGCCAAAAGAGCTTGCCTCCTGATTCGATATGGTTTAGAAGTACTTCCGCATTAGCTCTTACCGTAGCACGGCCTTTTTCTTTAACGAAGACATCTAACCCATTAATTTCGTATTCCTCAGCATCGCGGGCCTGTTCGCCGATTTCGCTTAAGTTATCCTCGCTGATTCTGTGCAACGCCTGCCAAGCATTCTCGCGACCGCTTAAAATATCCATTGCGGCTTGCTGAACCCACTGTTCACGATTCTCCAGCAAAGGCGTGGCTTTTTCGCACAATTCCTGCAAATTGGTTATGAGTCGGGAGCGCACCTCGGAAGAACAGGCCAAGAGATGCTCATACTCTGCTCGATCTTGTATTTCCTTGCTTGCATCATATTTATTCTTTGCTTCTGCTTCCCTTTTTACATATAATGCAAAGTCTTGTGGTGAAGGCAGCAAGCTAATTATAGGAAGTATTAAGTCACGGTCGCTGCAATCTCCAGCGAACTCGCGAAGCAAGGTTAGCAGCGACCTTGCTTCTTGGTCGGATAACGGCGGCTCCGCATCCTCCGCTGGAGATGACGGCATCCAGCCAAATGTGGGGGATTCATCGTGTAACTTCGTCGCTATTTGCTGAAGAGTGCCGCTATAATTCTCAAATAGCAGTGGATGTTTGTATGTTTCGGCTTCGCGTATTGCTATCTGATCGTGCGTAAACTTTGATTTATTCTTTCTCGCTGCTTCGAGTTTCTCCCGTAGTTTTTTAATTCGCTCTTCGCTAGCTTTGCGATCCCAGCCGAGTTCCCGATCTGTTATGTTACGCACGGAGTCCTCAAGATCTTTCATTGACTCAGCGTCGGCCCCCAGGGCAATCACGCAAAGGGGGGCTATTTCTTCAGGAAATTTGCCTTGCAGCACTTTCAACGCCCTCGAAGTGTGGCTGGTAACCAGTACACGTTTGCCTCTGGCCAATAAATGACAGACAAGATTAGCTATTGTGTGTGATTTGCCCGTTCCCGGCGGGCCCTGCACCAACACGCCCTGTTTCATGTCGAGTAGCTCAGCAATCTTCAGTTGTTCCTCATTGGCAGGCAACGGATAATATATCTCGCTGTCATTGTTAAGCAAATATTTCGGCGAAGATGGTTCGTCTATATCGTAGTATCGTTCCCGTTCGCCAGAACCCCCATTATCCGGATCGTCGACAATAGTTCTGACCCCTTGCGGAATATAGCTATTCTCACCCTTTATCTGTTCACATATCTCCTCAAAAACCCGAACAAAGCCGCGTTCGTTACGTTTGCGAAGAATAATAGCTGGAGCAAAGGATACTAAAGGGCGAGAATTAGCCTCAGAATGGCGTGGCAATTGGTTGATATATCCTTGGCTGTTCGGAATAGAGTTTGCCCAGGATTGGAGAACTTCGTGAATTCCGCCCTCACTCCAGAGATTGTCATCTATCTCGGCGATCATTTTTTCAATCTTTTTCAATTCAGTTGGCTCTGGCCGGTCGTCAGGGTCCAACATATCTTGCTCTAAAGTGAGCTTTGCTCCCTCAATGTTAGGGCTGACGGTTATCTCTGCTTTGCGAACGTCGAATGTCAAGCCGAGCTTAGCTGTCAATAAATGCCTTTCTATCGTATGGTTCGCAGTGCGCCACGATAAATAGCCCAGGCCTAGAACCGCTTCATACTCCTCGGAGGCGCTTTGTTGCTGCTTATAGACTGTATATAGTTTGTTATAAACTTGTTGTGCTCTCTTAAGTTCTCGGTCATTTTCTGCCCACGGCCACCAGCGTTCTTGAACATAGTGGTCCCAAACTTTTTGAACATCGGAGAAGTCTTCTAAATGCTTCTCAACAGTAGCCGTAACGATCTCTCCGTCTTCTTCAGATTCAACGCTTTCCAAGATAGTCTTCCGTAGCGTTGGCATTTCAAGTGAGGAGTCTTTAATGGTGTACTCATTAACCCACTCGAGCGTCTCCTTTGGGGGGTCGGGATGACGAGGAAAAATCGGTTTCACAGCTATCACCCAAGAATCGGAATCTTCATTGGGATCCCAAGCAGTACATCGCCATTTCGGCAGGCGAGGAATTGAATCCAGCCAAATCACCTGCCCCTTTTCCTCGTATTCACGCCAACTGCGAACAGCCTTTGTCCGCAGTTCTGATAACTCGCGCAAAAAAGTAAACAGGCGGATTGAACGATCTTTGGCAGTCTCCATTTGCTGTTGTTCTTTGTCTTCAAGCATGCTAAGTCCCCATATTTCAGGCAAACGCAATGACGCTCCCTAGGTAAGGTCCATAAAACCGATCTAAATTGGACACCCAGAAGGAGACCAAGTATTCAATGTCTCTTTCTATATGCGCATACCAATCTCCTGCCCCAGGATTGCGGTACACGTCGTGGAGATTTGGTAGAGTGATTGTGTGGGGATAATGTAGATCTGGCGGCGCCAAGGGGAGTTGAACCCCTCTCTCGGCCTTGAAAGAGCCGCGTGCTAACCGATGCACCATGGCGCCGCGTTAATATATTATACCAATTCAGGGTTTGGTCGGCAAGTAGATTCCGCCAAAATGCAAAGCAGATGCAGGCTGTTTCTGCGTATGCTGCCTGGTTTCAGGAGTAGCTGATTTAAGCCTCTGCTTGCCAAGAAAAAGGGCTGGATTTCTCCAGCCCCCTGTTCTTTGAAGACTGAATAGTGTGAGCGGTAAATGAGACCGACCTAAGATTTGG
>CAZBSI010000009.1:0-118957 GCA_964494345.1 uncultured bacterium | reverse complement strand
TTGGTAGCCCCGAAGGGATTCGAACCCTCGACCTCATGGCTGAGAACCATGCATCCTGGACCACTAGACGACGGGGCCACAATGCTACCTTACAGTAGTAAGTATACCAAGACACTTTGTGCTTGTCAATGTAAATTTCAGCTCGACGGGTGGGTCAGTCAATATTGGTTGAATGCCATCCGTCAGGTTCCGTCCGCCCACCGGGCAAATCATTATACTTACCATCCGGCCTATATACTAAAGTGCCCCCGGGAACCAGAGGAACACAGATAACATACGGGGATTTCCCGAGAAACCGTCTGGCACTTGGAAACCACGAGCCGGAATCGTCTTTGTCGCTTGTCGCTGATGCGTAATAGAAACGGCGGGCCGGCGCCAGGCCCGTGTGTGGAACACCAGCAAGTTCGCTTAATTGATTCGGATATCGACCGTGTTCTTTGTGATATGCACTGATAAGACCTATTAGCGGCTGGGCACGGGCTATGACCTGTGATTTGTCCCAAAATATCGCCACCGAAATACTAAGAAACGCCAGAACAGACACAACCAGAGCAATCGCCCATTTCGCTCTCGCAGTTCGGTTGCTCCAAAAACCATATAAGAAGAAGCAGCCCGCCCCAAACGCGATGAATTTTGAAACTACAGCCAGCTCAGTTGGAGCATATCCGCCACCAGACGATGTCCAAAAGAGTATGTCATACTTAACCAGCAAAGTCCCTGCAAAAATACGCGGCACGACAATAGCTGCCGCCAAGAGCGTGACTGTTATCAAATATAGAGCACTGTTCTTTTTCCCGGACACACCCGGCTACCTTCTCGGCTTGATCCCCATAGCCACGCGTTTGGGCGTTGGGGTTTTGACCAACTGTTCATCGATAGTCTCAGACCCGACCAACCGGCCGTTTTCGTAAATCGACTCCACCACTACCTTGCGTTTGCCTGCCGAACCAGGTGATATCAGATAGGTTTTGCCTTGATACAACGTTGAACTGGAAATGGTCTGAACGGGCGCGGGAATAGACTCCGTTCTCTCGCTCATATCCCGTACCACCACAGTCAACCTCGGTGATGTGGCAGTAGTCTTGACACGCAGCCTGTCGCCGATCTGCAAGCGATTGAGATTCACCGACGGGTTCAAAGCAGCCAATTCGGCAAGTTTAAGACCGTGTTTGCTCGCGATAGAACCTGCAAGCTCGCCTTTCCTGACCTCGTGAACCCCTTCTCTGCTGACCTGCTGCTGCGGTGAGAACAAAAACTCGACGGCTTCATCGACGGTTTTCTTGAAAAGCGCAGGGTCTACGTCTGCTATTTCTACAGTCACATTCTCCTTAAACTGCGGCGCTTCGGCGAGGTTGGGCACCTGTTTGCCAAACCGCAATTTCGACGCCTCCAGGACCTCTCCCGCCATTTCCTCGCTCGGCACGGCTAATATCGGCTTGCCATCGACGATTATCGCCCACCTCGGCACGACCGTAGAGACAATCCCGGCGACTGTCCTGAACGCCTTGTGCCTGCTAACCGCGATAGTGCTCCGGGGAGCGCGCACTACCCTTACGTCCTGCTTAAAAGAAATGTCCGGGGAGTTGGCGCCGGTGTTCGATTTGATGGTGTTCAGAATCTCATGGGCATCGTGTGCAGTCGATACGCATACTACCGGCTTGCCATCGACCACGATCATCGACTTGGCGTCGCGATACTGGCCTATCAGCCAAACGAGCGCCAACGAAATCAGCACCGCGCCAAATATTGCACGCTCGATCAACAACCGCTTCTTAAGATTTTGGATGACTTGATCCTGTTCCATAACACTACTCCTGGGCATCTGCCATACCCGAACTCGTCGCAACACCGGGGCTTATCAGTTTTATTATATGATCTTGCAGAGCTGTGTCAAATGCGGGGGACTCGGAATGACGGAGAAAGGAGAGAAAACGCGAAAGCGCGAAAGGTGCGAAAGCCAGAAAATATTGGGATAGTTACAGAACGTGGCAAGCGTAACCGTTACCTGATCGGACATCCGACACCTGATCGCGGACAGCGAAAAAGCAGATTTCTCGCTTCGCTCGGAATGACGGAGTAGCGCTCGGAACGACGGAGAAAGGAGAGAAAACGCGAAAGCGCGAAAGGGGCGAAAGCCAGAAATTATGAAATAGGCATAGCTAATAGAATGCGTAATGTTGACTGGTCGGACCTCGGACACCTGACATCGGACGTCGAAAAAGCAGATTTCTCACTTCGCTCGAAATGACGGAGTAGGCGCTCGGAATGACAATGTTTGGGGCGTGATCCTGCGACTTCGCGCAGGATGACTACGGTTTGGAAGTTGGAAGTTGGAGATTGGAAATGAGATAGCAAATCGGATATCGCCACGTGTCATATAATATTCAACGCAGGGCTGGGGTTGCTTCGGTGTCTTTTAGTAGTCTGCCGGCCAGGGCTATTGCGTCTTCGGGGTCGAAGGGTCGGCCTAAATACCCTACCCTATCACCTAAAGCAGCCAACTCCTCGCGCTGGTTTGGCAATATTCCAACAAAAACTACCACGGGTTTGGCGGATGGCAGCGATTCGTAAAGATCGACAGCGGATACATCCGATAGAAGCGCGTCTGCGATAATAGCGTCGAATGATTGTGTTGCTGCCGTGGACAAAGCATTTGAGCCGTTGCGTGCTGTCGATACTCGGCAACCCAGGCTCTCAAGTCGCCACATTAACACCCTGACGCTCTTTTCATCAGCGTCCACTATGAGAATATTCTTGCGTCGAATAGCCCGCAGGCCGATTGATCGCTCCTTTTGATGCGCTCTGGAGGCTCTCCACCTCTGCCAGCTTAATTTGAGCACTTCCCAAAACCCGGGGGATTGCTCCTGGTTGTGCGGATATCTCCACCGCGCGATTATCAAAGCGATGGACAAAAAGAGTATTACGGTTGCGATCAACCTTGAAAATATAAGCAGCCTGGCCGGCATCTATGACTCCCGTTTATACAATACTGTTAGTCGCCGAAAGGTGCGGTTCCTGCCCAAATCGCCCGCCTTGCTTGTTGCCTGTTTGGCGCTGAGTGGCGTATACTTTGCTTGCGATGAAGCGCCAAAGCACACATATAATTAGACGTCTGATAGGCGGGTGTATTGTTCTTTTCATTATACTTACGCTCGTTATAGCGCTGGATGTTTCCTACGGCGAATCTAGCATTCCATTGAGCAGAACCTGTGCCGTAATTTGCTCGCATATACCCATTTTGAAGGGACTTGCACCAGGCCCTGTATCGGCGATGGATGCGACGATTATCTGGCAGATACGGGTCCCGCGGGCTGTGTTGGCGCTGCTGGTTGGGGCGATGCTGGCGATGGCGGGAGCGGCTTTGCAAGGTCTGCTGCTGAATCCACTGGCGGATCCTTACACGGTCGGGGTATCGTCCGGCGCGGCTCTGGGTGCAGGGGTGGCTACTCTGGCGGGATTAGGAACAATTGCTGGTGGATATGGGGTCTCGTTCGTCGCGTTTGCGTTCGCTATGGGCGCGATGATGATGGTATATATGGTCGCGAGGTCGGCTGGTCGGGTCTCGGTGCACTCGTTTTTATTGGCCGGGATAGTGGTAGGGTCGTTTCTATGGGCGTTGCTGAGTTTTGTGCTTGCATTGGCGGCGGGGGATCCTGCTGAGGCGCAAGGTGCGATCATCCAATGGCTTTTAGGCAGTTTCAATGCAGTCGACCCGTGGGGGTTCGTATTCCTGGCAGCGCCATTTGCGATCTTCGGATTAATAGCATTTATAGCATTTGCCAGAGACTTGAACTTGTTTGCGCTCGGCGAGGAGAGCGCCCGGCACCTCGGCATTGAGACGGAGAATTTGAAGATAATAATACTGGCGGTAGCGTCTTTGGTGACGGCGGCGGCGGTATCGGTGAGCGGGATAATCGGCTTTGTCGGGCTTGTGGTGCCGCATATATGCAGGAAGATATTCGGTTCAGATCACAGGGTGCTGATACCTACTGCGGCGCTTGCGGGTGCATCGCTTACCGTGCTGGCTGATCTCGTGTCGAGGGTGGTTCTGTCGCCGAGCGGGCTGCCGGTAGGGATAGTGACTGCGATGCTGGGCGCTCCGTTCTTCCTTTATTTATTAAGAACTTCCAAGGGGTAGAGATATGATCAAAATAGATGGTGGGGTTACTGCGGCACAGGGGTTCAAGGCTGCGGGTGTTAGATGTGGGATTAAGCAGAAGGGGCTGGATCTGGCGGTAATATATTCGGAATCCGAGTGCTCGGCGGCCGGGGTTTTCACGACCAATGCTTTTAAAGCGGCTTCCATTATTATAAACACCGAAAGACTGCAACCCGGGCGCGCAAGGGCGGTGGTGGTGAACAGCGGAAACGCCAACGCTTGCACGGGGAAGCGCGGGGTGCAGGACGCGTTGCATATCTGCGACTATGCGGGCGGTCTGCTGGGAATTGATTCAAATGAAGTACTCAATGCCTCGACCGGGATAATTGGTGTCCCGCTGCCGATGGATAAGATAGAAGCTGGGGTGAAAGATGCTATAGGAAATCTCTCCTCGGACGGCTGGGAATCTGCATCGCAGGCGATTATGACCACTGATACAGTGCCCAAAACAGCAGCTTATGAACTGGAAGTAGGCGGAAAGCGCGTGCGGGTAGGTGGGATGTGCAAGGGTGCGGGGATGATCTGCCCGAACATGGCGACTATGCTGTGTTTCATAACAACGGATGCTAACATATCTGCCCCGGCGCTGCGCAAATCGCTGGTTTCAAGCGCTGAGTGCAGCTTCAACTCCCTGACGGTTGACGGGGATATGAGCACGAATGACTCTATGATCGTGCTGGCTAATGGGGCGTCCGCTTGCCCTGAGATAATGGACGACACACCTGAATGGGAGGCGTTTGACAAGGCGCTGGGGCAGGTCTGTCGCGAACTGGCCATTGCCTGCGCCAAAGATGGCGAAGGGGCGACTAAGTATGTGGAAGTGCGGGTGGTAAACGCCCTTAGCTACGTTGATGCAAAGTCTGCTGCGATGACCATCTCGAATTCGCCTCTGGTTAAGACCGCTATCTTTGGGGAGGACCCTAACTGGGGCCGAGTGCTGTGCGCGGCTGGCAGGTCTGATGCCAAAGTCGTTCCTGAGAAGACATCTCTTTATTTTGGAGATGTGAAAATAGTCGAGAATGGGGAGCCGTTGCAGCTTGAGCCGGACGTCGCCCGGCAACCTATGCTGGAGAAGGAATTGATAATCACTCTGGATTTGGGGCTGGGTGGCGAATGTGCGACAGCGTTTACGTGCGATTTTTCGTATGATTACGTGAAGATTAATGCGGAGTATCATACGTGAGGAAGGGAGAAACGCGAAAGCGCGAAAAAAGCGAAAACCAGAAAATGATGTAGATTGTGCAGCGAATTGATGTAGTGGCCGGGCCTCTGTCCCGGCCATTTCGGTTCACGAAGGGAATGGCCGAGACGGAGATCGGCCAATCCCGTTATCGTTGGAAGAAAGTAGGGTTATGGGGTGATCTAACCGCAACCGCTCTACGTAAACGTCACATCCGCCACCAGGAAATAGTGGTCGCTTGGATAGTGGCCGTATTTGTGGTCTTTGATTATATATGAATCATGTGACTCAACCGGGCCTCGGCTGAAAATGAAGTCTATTTTGCCCGGTATTTTGTTTGCCGGACGTGACTCAGCGTATTTTGGGCCCAAAAATGCGTGAAACGTAAAACCAGGGTCTTCCGGGCCGTGAGCTGCGGCGTAGGTATCAACCCAACCACCATCTTTCAGTATGCCAATTGCAGGGTGTTTCATATCGGAGTTGAAATCGCCTGTGAGAAACTGCGGCAGGTCATCTTTGAAAACCTGGCTGGCCTCGACCATCATCTGAGCCTGCATCCTCCGCGCAGTCTGGCCTATGTGATCGAAATGCACGTTCCAGAACCGAAAACTCTTTCTGGATTCATAATCCCTCAGCAAGACATAGTTAGCAAATCGAGGGTTTGCACAGTCCCACGACTTGGATCCTTCGATATGAGGGGTTTCAGACAGCCAGAACCCTCCCGCCGAAATCAGCTCGAACCGGCTGCGGTCGTACATGATGAAGTTACTCGGCGTGTAGACAGGATTGAGCGTAGCCATGCCATAGGTGTCATATTTTAGCAGCCGCGCTTGCAGGTCATGAAAGTGCCGGTTTTGTGCCTCTTGAATGCCGATGACATCCGGGGCGTTTGAAGCCATGACCTTCGCGCAAAACTCTTCCCGCGCCTCCCAATTGTCCCCCGTATCCCTGTCTTCCTTCACATCAACGCGAATGTTAGCGCTCATGATTCTAAGCTTGATGGGTCCCACTGATAAATCGCCTTTCTGGTAGTTGTGTCCCGGTATTCAGAGGAGTAGTGTGTAAGAGAGTGTCTTCGACGAACGGCAGTGGTTAGTCTATTGCTTGCTTTCCGATATGCTGAAAGTCCACAATTTGCCGCCCGCGCCAACAGTTCCGCCGAGAAATCGTCCTTCGGCGTCCCGTGCCTCAATATCTGCCACATAAACATTACCCGGGACAAGTTTTGCGGTGACTATCTCTGCTTTGGGGTTAGATGTGGTCACCGAGACTAATTCCTGCTGTGTCCCTTGTTTAGTAATTACGAGTTTATAAGCGGCAGTTCCTTCACAAACAGTCCACTCAAAGATATATTTTGCCGCCCAGGGTATGGTTTGCTCCGCTTTAGGACGTATGGGATGAAGTATCTTGCCGAGGCTAATCGGTTTGAACTGCGCCGTCTTACCGCCAGTTACTTCGACCTCCTCCGAGACGCGATTAAAATAATCCGGGTTGTGACCGACCCACACATACGCCAGATACTTTCCATTCGGCAGAGAGTCGAAAGCATATTCACCGCCGTCGTTAGTGGTGGCCAGGTAACCCTTGATCGTATTGTAATCCGGGTCGACCAGAGAGACTTTGATGCCTGCCGCTCCCTTGCCTCTGTACACCACCTGCCCGCGCAATTCGTTTGGTTTCGGCGGCGGCGGAGCAGCGATGGTGGAGATATCCGCAACCGGTCGTGTCGCGAGGTTATATGTGTAACCCAGCGACTTTGCAACAAACGACAACGGCACCATAAGGCGGCCGTCTCTGAGGTAGGTCTCGATTGGAAGCTGAACACTAAGGGAGTTCACCATAGCGGCGCCCTCGTTTTTAGTGAACGTCAGGGTGATTGCGCCGGCTTTGAACTGGGTCTTTTCAGGTGAGCTGCCCGGCTGCACAGCGCCCCAGCCGAGTTTCTCAAGCTCACGTATCCAGATCATAACCTGCTGGCCGCGAACCGCCATTTCGGCGTTGTCTATCTCGGCGAGCTTTCCATTGATGAGGATTAATGGTTTTGCAGTGGGTTGATCCAGAGGTCGAACCTCGACGCTCGCCGGCGTCTGAGCTGACAGACGAGAGAACGTGCACAGCAAAATCGCCAACATCGCCAGGAAAATTCGATTGTTTTTGCCCATATCGCTCTATTGATCTGCAGACGGGGTCGTCTCCGCGCTTCTGGGATCAGTCACCTTCGGAAGTTTGGTGTTTTCCGCCTCAACCTTTGCCTCAGAGTTCTGCATACTCTCTGAAGATTCCTTCCGATCAGCGGATGGTTTTGTTTTGGCAGGCGCATCGACCACGGCCGCGTCTGAGGTTGGCGCGGGTTTATAATGTCGCTGCTCGGATTGCCCTCTGCCAGGCGTCGTCTCGCGAGAGCCACCGGTAATCGCGGCCGGGAGATTGATCGCCTTCAGAACCTCAATTAACTGAGCAGCAGGCTCGACAGCCTTCCCTTTTGGAGCCTGCATTTCTTTGACTTCCACGGTGACGGCAGCCCGGGTCGGTTTTTTGTCGACTACTTTAGCCTGATGTGATGGGCGATTAGTGATTTTGCCTGCAAAAAAACCCGTCAACAGCACGGCTGCGACCAATGCCGCAGTCGGCGCCAACCGGACTATCAGCGGTGTCTTATACGCCTGCTGGTTGCGCACTGCACCTTTAACCGACCAGGCTATCCTCTGGCGATCGGTGTCTGAGATTGCCGGCACAGAATCATTGAGAACGGATATCACCTTGCCTCTCGAAAGCAGATCTTCGCGACAGCACGTGCAATCTTTGGCGTGCAATCTAAGCTCTCTCATCTGATCCGGGTCAAGATCACCGTAGAGGTACGCCCCCATAAGTTCTTTTGCTTGCCTGCAGTTCATTTTCTGTCTACCTCCGAGGACTGCAACATCTCAAACAGCTCAGTCCCCTTCAGCTCATCTCGCACACGCGCAGTCGCACGAGAAAGATGAGCCTTTACCGCTCCGGGCGTGCATCCGATCGCCTCCCCTATCTCCTTAATCGATAGTAGCTTATAATGGCGCAGGATAAACACCAGCCTTTGGCGTTCCGGCAATCTATCGACCGCCCAGCGAATGGTCCGCCCGACCTCGCTTTGACAGGCGCGATACTCCGGCTCGTCGTCTTCAGAGCCTCTTAATAGTTGCCAATCTTCATCGCTGATCGCGTTGGTTGACCATTTGGCCCTGCGCTTGCGATCAATGCAGTGATTCAGACACACGCGATACAGCCAGGCGTTGAGATTATCAGACGGGCGAAACTTGCCAAGCGCGGAGTGCAGTTTGATGAACACCTCCTGTGTGGCGTCAATCGCGTCCTCACGATTCTGAAGCACCCCCCACGCAAGGGAGAATATCTTATCCGTGTGGATAGCCATCAACCGATCAAACGCCTCGGCCTCACCCCTCTGAAATCGAGAGATCAATATTTCATTTTCAGAAAGAAGCTCGTCTGCCTGTCGCATACTCTTGCATTCCCTAATCCCCAGTTGTATAAACGACTGACCAGCAAGAAAAGTTTACATTTGAAGCGGCCGCCCAAACCCATATTACCAAGACGCAACGTCCAGTTTTGTCTTGACCGTGGTTAATATTGCATGATACAATCAAGTGCCGTCGGGGCGATTAGCGCAGTGGGAGCGCACTTCGTTCACACCGAAGGGGTCACTGGTTCGAATCCAGTATCGCCCACCATTTCCCCTCATTTTCTATCCTGACGTGCGTTGCTGTACATAGCAAAGGCGCCTGTGGATAAACCACAGACGCCCCGCATTTCGTAAAAGGACAGACCTGCCCTAAAATTAGAAGCCTCAACCACACTGGCCGCAGCCGCCGCAGTGTTCCAGATCAAGGGTCATAGTGGTGCAGTCGCAGACCTCAGAAGGGCCGAAGTATTGAATCGGGCCGGGGAACATATACCTGTCGTTGATGGCCCAATCGACCCGGTTCGCCGCATACCACATAAACGGTTCCCCTTCCAAATCGACCAGCGCTTTCTTGATAACAGGGGTGGCTTTGCCCTTGCGAATCTCCATATTGAGCATCATCGTCACCGGAGTGCCCCCCGCGACCCACTGATCGGCGGGTTTGGTCAGGTTCTGAATGTTGACCGTATAGCCTGTAAGCCCTGCCCGCACAAGCTGGGCCGCCACAGAGCCGAGGGAGTAGGTGTAATCCGCATCGAAGTTCGACGGCGCCGCGCACCTGCCTTCGTAGCCGAAGAAGTGTGCCAGAGGGCTGAACTTGACGTCAGTCTCGCCGCGGTCCTTCAGCAGCCTGATCTTATCTGAGACCAGGTCGATCAGCAACCGCTCGGTCTCCACCTGCGAAAGCGGCACGTTGCCGTGACTGTCTCTTTTGAGAAGCACGATTTGAATCTCGACAGGCAGCGAGCCATAGACACGGGCGCTGCTGTCGGAGAGCACGTTGTTGAGATACTGAACCCGCTCGGAATGATCCGGCAGGCCACGAATATAGCTATCATCCTTGCCCAAAACGTTGCTTAGCTCGTCGATCATCGCCTTGATGTCGGATATGAACTCCGGCAGCCCCTCCGGAACGATGACCACGCCGTAGTTCTTGCCGTCTTTGGCTCTTCTGAGAATAACGTCCACTATGTAGTCGACTATCTCGCTGAGGGTGGTGCCTTTGGCCTGCACTTCTTCGGAGATAAGCGTGACATTCGGCCTGGTCTGCAGTGCGCATTCCAGGGTGACGTGGCTGGCGGCTCTGCCCATAAGTCGGATGAAGTGCCAGTATTTGACCGCAGAAGTGGCGTCGCGGCAGATGTTGCCGATCAACTCGGAATAGGTCTTAGCGGCGGTGTCGAAGCCGAAGCTGGCCTCGATTTGCTCGTTTTTCATGTCGCCGTCGATGGTCTTCGGGACGCCGATGACCACGGTCTTGGAGCCCTCCGCACGCAGGTACTCCGCCAGAACAGCGGCGTTGGTGTTGGAGTCGTCGCCGCCGATAATAACCAGCCCATCGAGATCCATTTCGGCGAAGTTCTTTTTGCAAGCCGCGAGTTCTTCGGGTTTTTCGATTTTGTCGCGTCCGCTGATGATCATATCGAAGCCGCCAGTGTTGCGGTAAGGCTTGATGCTTTCTGCTGTAAGTTCCTTATAATTCCCCTTGATAACTCCGCCGGGGCCTTTGACGAAACCGTAGAGTTTGCTCTCCGGGTTGGCAGCCTTGAGGGCGTCGAAGAGACCCGCGATGACGTTGTGCCCGCCGGGAGCCTGGCCGCCGGAAAGAACTACGCCGACCTTCAGTGGGGCCGTGCTGAGGTTGCTTTCCCCTGAGACTATATGAGCCACAGGTTGACCGAATGTGTTAGGGAAAAGCTGCTGAATCGTCTCCACATCAGTGGCGGGATGCGACGGCTCTCCCAGTTCTATTTTTATACTGCTGCCCCGCAACGCCGCCGGCAGCTTCGGCTGATATTGGGCCCGTGCGTTTTGCAGCGCGGAGATATCCTGGTTCATTTGTTTACCTTTCCTTGTATTAATATTGTTAAGTCCTCGGCTGGTTTGCCGTAGACAGACGTACGCAAAGACAGCGCCCGCGATTGCAGGGCGCAAATTAACCCGTGGTATTATACAACAAGGTGGCGGTACCGGCAAACGAGGTGGGTTGTTTCGGGGAAGGGAATAACGCGAAAGGGCGAAAAAGGCGAAAGCCAGAAAATATGAAATCGTGTGGAAGGCCGAAGGCGTAACGTTGAAGGGTCGGACTTCGAACGTCTGACATCGGACATCGAAAAAGCAGATTTCTCGCTGCGCTCGAAATGACGAGGGAAGTTGCTCGAAATGATGGGGAACTGTGCGATCGAAGTGAAGGGAAGGGAATAACGCGAAAGCGCGAAAGGGGCGAAAGGCGCGAAAGGAAATTAGATTGTATCGGAATGTGGATGGCGTAACGTTGAATGGTCGGACTTCGGACGTCTGACATCGGACATCGAAAAAGCAGATTTCTCGCTTCGCTCGAAATGACATGGTTTGGGAACCGACAACCATCAACCGATAACCGACAACCATCAACCGACAACCATCAACCGTCAACCGTTAACCGACAACCCTCAACCCGTATCGACATCCAGCTCGGTGACCTCGCGCAGGTGGCAGGTGTCGTTGAAGAGTCTTAGCAGGGGTTGGGTGGAGAGTTCGAGGATTGTCAGGCCGGCGTTGGCGGTGGCTAGCCTTCTGTAGCAATGAATGGGGAGCTGCAGGGCGGACAGAAGCAGGCTTTTGATTGAGCCGCCGTGAGCCACTATGCCCAGGTTTGCCTCGTTTTGATAATTCTTCGCGATGTAATCGAGAAAATCGGCGCAGCGGTCGATGGCTTCTTCTATGCTCTCAGCGCCCTGTGGCCGATTCTTTATCGAATCCTGCCGCCAAAGGGCGTATTCCTCCGGTCGAAGTTCAGCATATTGTTCACGCGTCAGCCCCTGAGCGATTCCAAGGTTCAGTTCGCGAAGGCGTGAGTCGGAGATTATTGGGCATTCTTTATCCTGAGACTGTGCGATAATCTGCGCTGTGGAGAGGGCGCGGTTCAAGTCGCTGGAATATATGCAATCGAGATGCTCCTGCGATAGTCTATGCGCTGCCGCCTCGGCTTGTCTGATGCCAAGTTCGGTGAGCGGGGAATCGGTGTGGCCCTGGATTCGACCCTGCAGGTTGTCGATGGTCTGACCGTGACGGACAATATATAATAATACGCTCATATTTCTGTGGGATGGAGGATTCCCAATTCCTCGCCTTCTTTTGTCACCCGAATGGAGCCGAATTGAACGACTCGCACGGGTGAGATTGTCCTGATGGGGGACAATATAAACATAAACCTCTGCTTGAAATCGATGGTCTGCAACAGGCCGACGTTGATGGTGTTGGCCTTCTCATCGGCCAGCCCGACCAGGACGTGTTGAAAAGTCTTGCCCGTGGCTGAGGTGATATTTGTAGTTTTGAACTGCTCCTCAAGCTCGACTCGGTTGGCCATTGAGCAGGCGCGCTCGCTTACTATATATATCCCCTGCCCCGTCACCTCCACGTGCAGAACAGGACATTTCAGGGCATCCTCAATGAACTTCCTGTATTGCCACTTCATCGGCCGGCCGCTGCCCAGCCAGGTGTTCCATAAACTGACTTCGTCGAGCCGTATCAGGTGACCCTGCGAGTTGGCGAAGTGTTTTTGATAGTTCATCTTGCGCCGGTTTGCGCGCAGCTCTTTCGATTTTCTCATAACCTGATCGGATGATGGCAGCCGACGGACACGCATCGACTCCAGCTTGGAAAATGGAATCAGCAAATGCTCTATTTCGTGTTTTCGCTGGATTCCGACAAGATAGTCCGGGCGCAGGAGATCGATTTTGCAGGTCTTTAACTTTCGCCCTACCCACCCGCTGACAAGGCCCGTGGTGTCGACTATTACCAGTTTCATGCCCATAGTTCGAGCCTGGTCGACCATCTTTCGAGCACCCGCGCAGCATTCTGCTATATGATCCACAGGGCTGGTTGCGCCGACAAAATGGAGCCTGTTGGGTCTGAGGTCGGAGAGTGAGCGTATTTCACGGTCGATTATCGCCATACCGATTGTGCCAGGCGCTCCGATCTCCGATTGCCCTATATCGGCATCGACTACCGCGGTCGGGACCTGAGCTTCATACGCAGCACGGCACAACTCCAGGCAAAACCTGGTCTTGCCGGTGTCCGCATTGCCCACTACCATAGCTACACCAGGCTCGGCGATGATCTCAGCTATCAAACTCTGCCAGTCAGCGGTGATCTCCATAAGTAGGTAAGACTTAGCGAGTGCCATTGCGAAATCCTGCGCCACGCCGATGGAAGCTAAACCGCCGGTGCGCTGCGGTCTGAAGGACAATGGGCTTCGTCTGGCCAAGAGAACATTGGATTTGGCCGCTGCGTCCGGGGAGACGCCATAAATGAGGTTAGCAATATTGCTTTTGGAAGCGAAACTCGAAGTTGGCGGCTGAGATTTGCAATTCCGTTGTACACTCGTTCACCGAGTATACGCTTGATCCGGCAGTATTCAAGAAGGTTCGTGGCAGAATGCTTGACGCACTCGAAACATATAATGGAGGAAATAATAGATGAGATTGGCAGTGCTTGTTGTGTCGGCGATGATTATAACTGCGATGGGGGTGACAGCTATGGGGAGCACAGATTTTGCGGCCTGGGTTGCGGATCCGCTGGTTAAAGTGACACGAGATATGCCTGCGACGTCTGCGAATGCGGTGCAGATAGATGCGGTGGCGAATGAGTATGCGAGCGGCCAGATCGTGGTCAGTTCGGGAGCAGATATAAAGAATATGTCCGCGCGCATTTCCACGTTCGACGGCCCCGCCGGGCCTAAGCCGCAGGGCAAGTTGAATATAGTGGGATATGCCCCGATTAAGTACGGCACAAAGGAAACTCCTGACGAGTTTTTGGTGGCCAAGCCGCCGGTGGAGTTGCCGGATGCGCTGCTTGAGAATAACCCTGTGGCTGTGGAAAAAGGCAAGAATCAGCCGGTTTGGGTGACTGTATATGTGCCGAAGGGCACGGTTCCTGGTAAGTATATGGCTTCTGTGGTGATAAATTGTGACGGCCAGATGGTGTCCGTGCCGGTGCGGGTGGCTGTGCACGGTTTCGAGCTGCCGGATGCCAGGACTCTGCATATAACCAACTGGTTCTCATACGTTCATATCGCGAAAGCGCATAAAGTAGAGGTGTGGAGCGAGCCGTTCTGGAAGTGGCTGGAAGTTTGGGCCAGGGCAATGGGGGATTACAGGCAGGACACCGTGCTGACCTTTAACCCTCAGCTCATAAGAGGCATCGACGATGGCAAAGGGAATCTGACCTTCGATTTTTCCAATTTTGACAGGTGGGTCGAGCTATTTGATAGGAGCGGCGTGAATGGGATCATCGAAGGCGCTCACATGTGCGGCCGCAAAGGCGGAGATTGGTCGTCTAAAGACCTGGATGCGTGGTTTATTAATACCACCATGCCGGATGGTTCGTGGAGAAAATGGGAGGATACATCCGCAGTCGGTGAGGAACATAAAAAGTTCTTGTCACAGTATATGCCTGCTCTGCAAAAGCATTTGGAGGAGAAGGGCTGGTTGGGACGATATGTACAGCACATAGCCGACGAGCCGACCGACACCAACGCGGAGACTTATGTCGCAGTAGCCAAGCTGTTAAAGCAATATGCACCGAAGATTCCTATAATCGACGCCAGCATGTGCGAGACGATTGCGGGGGCTATTGATATATGGGTGCCGCAGACGTCGGGGCTGGATCAGAAGCTGGACTTCTACCAGGCTCGGAAGCAATTAGGGGAGCGCGTGTGGATTTACACTTGCCTTTCGCCGAAGGGCCAGTATATGAACAGGTTTGTGGACTATCATACGCTGAGCACCCGGCTGCTGCATTGGGTGAACTTCAAATATGACGCGAAAGGATATTTGCACTGGGGGCTGACCTATTGGCACGGCGATCCTTTTAAGGACCTTGAGCCTAACTGGGGCGGGGACACGTTTCTGCCGCCTGGGGATGACCACATCGTTTACCCCAGCCCGCGCGGGCCGCTAAGCTCGATCAGATGGGAAGCGATGCGGGATGGCATCGAAGATTATGAAATGCTGAAACTGCTACAGAAGCAAAACCCGAAGCTGGCGGCTGAGATTTGCGATTCCATAGTGCAGTCGTTCACGCTTTACAGTCTTGACCCCGTGGCGTTCAATGCGGCGCGAATGAGGTTGATCAAAGCTTTATCGAGCGATGATGCGAAGGGCGGGATAAAGCTTGGGTATCATACTGAAAAAGGCGGCGGAAGCTCGGGGATACAGATCGGTTTCTAACCTATTGATTTCGGAAACACAACCGCCAACCGGCCTATAGACACTGCAGGTTGGCGGTTATCAATATTTATGTAAGGCGGTTTGTGATGAGATTTTGGATGGTAGCGTTGCTAATTTGCACGATGAGCCTGGCTGGTGCAGTCGGATATGCGCAGGAAAAGGCAGCGGCGGTGATCGGCCAGCAATCGGATTTGAGTGTGCTTTCGGAAGCCATAGGCTCCAATGTGACGAGGATCACGCTGGCTGAGGACGGGCCGTTTACAATTTTTGCACCGGTCGATTCGGCCTGGGGTGAACTGCGCAATCCGAACTCGGCTGAACTGCTGAGCGCGCCATTTAGATCGATGTTGATATCGACTCTGCAGAATCATATTGTGCTCGGCAAAATACCTTTTGCGGAAATCTGCAAACAGACGTCGAGGGTGTGGAACGTAGGCGGCACGGAATTGATAATTAAAGAAGTCAACGGCCAGCTTTATATCAACGATGCGCGGGTGATCGACAAGCCCATTGCAGCCGCCAATGGAATGATCTACAAAATCGACCGGGTATTGATGTCACCCGGGTTTGAGCTGCTGAAATACAGGAAGTGAATCAGCGTTGGGCAGCGGCGAGATGGGCCAGGCGGGTCGGTTCGGGTAACCGGTAATCGCTGGTGCAGCGAAGCACGAAGTCCGTCGCTGTCTCAAAGCTGATCTTATGACCGGGAGAGATAAAAAGGGGCTTGCAGCCGACTTTTGTGCGGACGACATCCCCTATTTTATCTCCTTCCGGAGCGATTAGAGACGAAGCTGCGCCTTTTGTCTGCGCTGGTTCGACATACTCCCCTGTCATTCTACTCTTCGCACAGCCGATTGTGGGAAGATTAAGCAGCACACCCGCCATACACGCAAACCCAAAACGACGCGGATGGGCATAACCCTGGCCGTCGAAGAGCACGATGTCGGGTTTGTGAGCCAGCAGGTTCCAGGTCTCGAAGAATATCGGCAGTTCGCGAAACGCGAGAAGACCGGGGATGTAAGGAAACGTGATCGGCGCGTGATAAATTTTCGTTTCTATTAACTCTAACTCAGGAAACGATAGAACCACCACCGCGCACTTCCCCTGCTTGATGAACCGGGAGACGCTGGCATCGACGCCGCCGACCGTTTTGATCTCACCAAGATCATCGACCAAGCTCATCTGCTCTCGCATTTGATTCTGCAACGCGATGCCCTGCTGCGGGGTCACGTCGAATATACTGAGATCAATCAGATCAGCCATTCAATCGACCCTGATCACAGCAGGTCTTCGCGTGTATGCTCGATATATCCATATACCGCTTGCCAGCGCGGCGGCCAGCGGGAGAGCCCTGCAAATCCACTTCATCTCACGTGCATCCTCTCTGAGGTAACCTCCGTAACGGCTTCGATCAGATCGTTTTCGGACGAGTATCTACCCCGCGGCAACTCCTCCAGCAAGTTTAACACATCATCAGGAAACTGCTGTTCATTGGCCATCTCGAGCAACCCCCGCTTGGAACACGGATAATCGAACATCTCCGCATACACGGCTATTTTAGCGACAAAATCATGTTTTATCGGCATTATAATCACTTCCTAGAATAAGGCTTACAGCAATAGGATACCCGTATTGCACATTCTTTGAACTTATGGAGTGGCAGCTCAAGACGACGGATTGCTGTTGACGGCTGTTGCGCTTTTGGCTAAACTACAGTCATAGATAATAAACCGGCTCGATTAGACTAGAGAGCTCGAAGGGATAATATCGAATGACTAAATCTGCCAGACTGATCGGAGTAACTGTCGCAATTTGCGCTTTGGTCGCAGCGTCTTGTACGTTTGCAGCAGCCGCGCAGACCGTTGAGGCAGCGTATCCCGGATTTGCCAGCGATGCGCTTCGATACGCGATTTTGACAGACCTGCCTGCAAATGTGATCCTGCAGACGGGAGAATACACCATTGGACCAAACGATCTGAACGCGCAGATACGCCAGGCGCCTGAGGAGTTTTGGCCGCAAATGAAGCGAAACCTCTTCTTCATATTGGAGGGCATGGCTGGCAATGCGCTGTTGGAGTATGAAGCCGGCATCTGGGCGGAAAAGAACCCAACGAGACTGCCGGAAAACCCCGAAGAGTTGATGCCGGTCTTTTTGAGCGATGTAACGCCTGATGCTAAGGTAAGCGAGGAGGAAGTCAAGTCCTACTTCGATGCCGAAAAAGACGCACATCCTGACCTGAAATTCGAGGACGTGAAGGATAATCTGACCGCGTTTCTGATCAGCGGCAAGGAAACTCAACTGCGGCGTGAGTATGTCGCAGGACTGGGTAAGCGATATGTAATCAAAATCGACAAAACCTGGCTTGCCAAGCAGCACTCCGCAGCTATCGACAACCCTCTGGACAAGGCCCGAAAATCAGGGAAATCGACGTTTGTGGCGTTCACATCTGAGAACTGCCAGCCGTGCAAGCAAATGCAGCCGGTGCTTGATGCGGTGAAAAAGGACTGCGCTAACTTAGGTAATATCATCATCGTGTCCACGGACAAAGACCCGGTGCTGGGGTCGAGATATTCCGTGGAATCCGTGCCTACGCAGATATTCTTCGATAAAACCGGAAAAGAAGTCTTCCGGCACATGGGCCTGCTTACAAAAGAACAAATCCAGGAAAAATTGACGGCTGGTTCGAAAAAGTAGGCTGGCTTACGGTGAATAACTCGCTGAATAAACCGGTGATCGGCATAACTATGGGCGACCCGGCCGGGATCGGGCCGGAGATTATACTCGGCGCATTGGCGGATGGTGAGGTCGCGGGTCGATGTGAGCCGATTGTGATCGGAAATGCCAAACTCTTACGAAGATGTTCTGCGGCGCTGGGTTTTGATAAAGCAGATATCAACGGCATATCCTCACCGCAAGATATTAATGTATCAAAGGGCATTGTGGTGCTGGATGTACCTACTGCTGGCGCATCTAAAATTATCCCGGGCCAGCTTAGCACGGAGGCCGGCCTGGCCGCAGGGGCGTATGTACAGAAAGCCTGTGAGCTTGGTCTTGATGGGTTGATCGATGCGTTTGCGACGGCCCCTGTCAATAAAGAGGCGCTGCGGCTGGCTGGAATTGAGCATATCGGCCACACGGAGATGCTGGCGGAGTATCTGGGCGGCGATCCGGTGACGCTGTTTATAACAGGCAATATGCGAATATTCTTCCTGTCCCGCCACCTCTCCCTGCGCGATGCGATCGGTTATATCACAGCCGAGCGAGTCTATAATTTTATCCGCAGAATCCATAGCGTGATGAACGATTTTGGCTTTGGATCACCTCGTATTGGACTTGCCGCGCTTAACCCTCACGCGAGCGATGGGGGGCAGTTTGGAGACGAGGAGCAGAGGCATCTGCTGCCTGCGGCTGCACGGGCACGGGCCGATGGGATAGATGTCAGCGACCCGATCGGTGCGGATTCGGTTTTTAATATGGCGTTGGAGGGCAAATTCGATTGCGTGATCTCCCTTTATCACGACCAGGGCCATATCGCAGCCAAGACCCGTGATTTTCACGGCACCGTGACCGCGACTTTGGGCCTGCCGGTGCTGCGGACATCGGTAGACCACGGCACGGCGTTCGATATAGCCTGGAAGGGCACAGCCAACCCCATCAGCATGAAAATGGCGATTCTTGCGGCGGTCGATATGCTCGCCAAGAGAAATTCGTAGTATGCCGCCCCCGAAAGTATCACTACTAATCCCCGTTTATAACGCAGAAAGCACGATCCAGCCGGCGTTGGCCAGCGTGCGAAAGCAGACTTTCTCAGATTTCGAGATTGTGGTCGTCGACGACGGGTCGACTGATGACACCGCGGCCTTATTGCTCGATATCGCAAAGGATGAACCACGGCTGAGGATTATTAACGCCGACCACGGCGGTATTGTGGACGCGCTTAATATTGGAATCAGCGAATGCAGAGGGGAGTTGGTGGCAAGGATGGATGCCGACGATATCTGTCACCCGCGGCGGCTGGAGATGCAGGTAGGTTTGATGGATAGCCGGCTTGATGTCAGCGTCTGTTCGTCCCTTGTGTGGATGTTTCCAAGGTCGAATCTGTTGGGTGGGCTGGCGAGTTACGAGCGCTGGCTGAACTCGATTATAACCAGTGAGCAGATTGCGAGGGATATGTTCGTCGAAAGCCCGATCGCTCATCCGACTGCGATGATGCGGCGGCGGGAGTTGGTGGAGATAGGCGGCTATGAAGAGCACGGCTGGCCGGAGGACTACGACCTGTGGCTGCGATATCATACGGCTGGCAGGAAGTTTGCGAAGGTCGATTCCACGTTGCTGTTCTGGCGGCACAGCGATAAACGTCTGACTTTTACCGATGGTCGATATTCGGTGGAGAATTTTCTGAGGGCTAAGGCTCATTATCTCTCACGAATACTTGAGCAGAATCTGCGGCAGCGAGAGGTAGTGATGTGGGGCGCGGGTCAGATGGGCAGGCGGTTGTGTAAGCATTTGCAGCGGGAATGCGTGACGGTCGGTGCGGTGGTGAGTGTGGAAGAGGCAAAGGTCGGCACGAGGATGAGGGGCGCGCCGGTTGTTGGGATTGATTATTTGAAAAATGAGCCGCGGCTGAAATATGTGATCGCGGCGGTCAGTTCGGAAGAAATTCGGCAGATTATACGTGCACGCCTGGGTTCGATTGGGTTTGTCGAAGGGCGTGATTTTGTGTGTGCGGCGTGAAGGGAAGAGAAACGCGAAAGCGCGAAAGAAGTGAATATCGGACTTCGAACGGCAGACTTCGGACATCGAAAAAAGCAGATTTCTCGCTTCGCTCGAAATGACAGGGTGGTGTAGCGCTCGAAATGGCAGGGTTCGGGAACCGATAACTGTCAACCGATAACCGACAACCGATAACCGGGTAATAAACGTTGACACGGGGTTAGCTCAACAGTATACTACCATTGGCAGGCTCCCGTCTGGTTCGATGTGAAGCCTTTGGGATCGCGGCCCTCGCGAACCCATAAGCCAACTGAAGTGAAAGTTGATCAAATCCAAAATGCGATTACATACCAACTCCCGAAATTTGCGCTGTTTTGGCCTGATATCGTCGCTTATTATCATCGCCCTTATGCTTCCCTGCATTGCAGCAGCAAAAGACAACGAAGAATGCATGGCTTGTCACAGCGATAAGAGCCTGACCACGAGCAAGGGCAAGTCGGTCTACGTTCGCCAGGCTGCGCTGAAGGGTACACCCCACGGAGAGTTTGGATGTGCCGATTGCCATACGGGATTAGACCCCGCTAAAATACCACATGCAGCGAAAATCGAGCCGGTTGACTGCACGAGTTGTCATAGCGACGTTAAAGCGCAGCATACCACCCATAAAGATCAGATCCTCACAAGTGGCTCGGCGGCGCAGATAAGCGCGTCGTGCAAGGAATGTCACGGTTCACACGTCAGCAAACCCCTGTCTACGGCGTGTTCGACTTGCCACCCTGACGCACACGATGAGTTTGTATTGGACAGGCACGGCAAATCTCTGCTGTCGGGAGTCGTGCAGGCTCCGGATTGCTTTAGTTGTCATAAGAAAAATATAGTCAGCGCAGGAAAACGAACCGGGGCGCAGTTGAAACTGGCGCAGCAGAAGACTTGTATGTCATGCCATGCGGACGATCCTGCTATCAGCAATCGTACGGTGCCTAACGCTCATTTCATAAAGGGAGTGGAGACCAGCGTCCACGGCCTCGCCCTTGCAGCCGGCAACGAGGCGGCGGCTAACTGCGTTGATTGTCACGGCAGCCACAGTGTGCAGAATGCCGCAGATGCAAAGGCGAGCGTGAACAGGGCGAATATCGCCGGCACTTGCGGAAAATGTCACCCTGATATTGCTAAACAATATCGCGGCAGCATTCACGGCAAGGCAGTTGCTAAGGGGAGCAAAGACGCGCCGGTGTGTACGACCTGCCACGGCGAGCATAATATATTGAAGGCGAGCGACCCGAAATCTCCAATCGCCCCGCGTAACGTGGCGGAACAGGTCTGCGGGACGTGTCACAGTTCGCTGATGCTATCCGAAAAATACGGCATAAGCAGCGACCGGTTCCAGACGTTCGCGGATAGTTTCCACGGACTGGCGATTCGCGGAGGGGCGGTAAACGTGGCCAACTGCGCGAGCTGCCATACTGCTCATGATATAAAACCATCCACGGACCCCACGTCTAGCATCAGCAAGAAGAACATCCCCAAAACCTGCGGCCAGTGTCACCCCGGCGCCAATGAGCGATTCGCGGTTGGGAAAGTTCACGTGACGATGGATCAGGCGCAGCAGCCCGTGTTGTGGTGGATTAAACTGATTTACGCGCTGTTAATTATCGCCGTGATCGGTGGAATGTTCGGCCATAACGTTCTGGACTTCTTAAAAAAACTGCGCAAGCACCTGAAATTGCACGATCTGCACGGGTTGTATACGCGCATGACGATGTACGAGCGCATTCAGCATATACTTATGATGCTGAGTTTTATAGTGCTTGCGATAACCGGTTTTATGCTGCACTACCCGGATGCGTGGTGGGTGGTTTATATCCGCAAGCTAAGCCCGAATGTCTTTGAACTGCGAGGCCTGCTGCACAGAGTGGCGGGGGTTGTGATGGTTGGGGCTTGCCTGTTGCACGTGGCGTATGTGGCATTCAGCACTCGGGGCCGGCAGTTTATTGTGGATATGTGGCCGCGGCGCAGGGATGTAGTCGACGTGATCCTGGTTGTGTTGCATGGGTTTGGGTTTGTCAAAGAGAAGCCGAAGATGGCGCGATTCACGTATGTTGAAAAGGCCGAGTATTGGGCGCTGATCTGGGGGACGGTGATTATGACCCTGACAGGTATCATAATGTGGGCCAACAACTACTTTATGAACCTGTTCACCAAGCTCGGCTGGGACATCGCGCGCACGATTCACTTCTATGAGGCATGGCTGGCGGTGCTGGCGATTATCGTATGGCACTTCTACTTTGTGATTTTTAATCCGGAAGTCTACCCGATGAACGCGGCCTGGCTGACGGGAACCCTTACCGAGGAGATGCTCGCCGAAGAACACGGCCTGGAATACGACGCGATTAAGGATAAGATTCGGGCGAGCAAGTCTGAGCCCAAGGCTGAATGATTTGATCAAGCCTTAAGTATTTTATCAACCAATCTGTAAACAGTGGTGCCTGCCGGTTCGCGTGGCCAATCAACTGGTGGATCATCACGCTTTTTGGTGCGGCTAATTGCTTTCTCGATGCTTTCTGGAGTTATTGTGTGGCTATCTACTTTTTTGTCGTAATTGGGGAGAAACCGCCTCAGCCTGCTGCTGCAATCCTGCGATGATCTGATGTTATTGCCATCCTCAAAGTGGAGGAGCAACCAATATTCGAATTTCGGATTACTGAGGGCAAATCCGCGATTTTTGCCTGATTCAGCCCAAGCACAAAGCTCATCTAACTGTTCATCAGTCCATTGATCCCGGTCTACCACTAACCAAGCTTCATCGGGAAACCTGTGGTTTTCTTTTTGTTTGAGACTATCCTTCATTTTCCGCAATACTTGTCGTGGGGAACTGCTGTGATCGCTTTTGAGACAAGTAACTCGCACAGTACTATTTTCGCTGTTAAATATTCCAAAGTACGATGGTTCGGTTTTCCTGCCCTCCGTGGCAATAACAAACAATTTGCGATACCGACGAATTGCCGGTTTTCTAGCAAATCTGCGTCTATTCACATTAAGCTTCCTTCCCGTTTTGCTCCGCAAGACAACGATTTGCCAATGCCCCTCCTAACAATATTCGGGGTGTTCCACCCAATCGACCTTGCAGATAGCTTTTTTGAATATCCTTGTCGTAGCGAATATCCTTGTATTCACTGAAAGAGAACATAGTTGATGCTCCAGATGCATCGCGTTCAGCCACCCACATTTCATCCCTACGGAGCAGATCTTGATCCATAAGCAAAACATCGTGGGTAGTAAACATCAACTGCGCCCTGCTATCCTTGGAACAAGTGGCCAAGTACATATCAAGCAATGCACGAGTTAATTGTGTATGCAAGCTACGATCAAGCTCATCAACAACAAATACTTTTTTTGAATCTGTGGCCGACAACTCAAGAAAAGCAGGCAATAAATCAATCACACGCTTCGAGCCATCCGATTCTTTACGAACATCAAATTTGACCTCGGTGCCATCGGTTTTCGGGTGAGATGTAACAAGCCTTTTTGCCACCAACTCCTCGCCCTTGCGTGTCACAACGTATCGATCGCCATCCGGTTCGTTCATTAATCGTACGCTCTCTCCCTCTTTGACTTCTTCCTGCAATTTGGTCGCCAACGAACTGGGCAACGGTATATTACTGAAAGGGACATCCTCACCGCCCAAGCGTGCGATACCAGTATCAAACTGCTCCAGCAACTCATTCATAGTAGAGAACATAGGGTGCTCATCATCAAAGAAGAGATCGAACGGCTGGAAGCGAGAATCCGGCGCCACTAATTCAAGAACATCTTTAAACCAGTCGTATACCGGACGAAATCTGTCTACTTTCAATGACACCAAATTGGTTAGCCAAAGCTGATTATCCTGAGTCCTTTCGAGAACGTGCTTTATGAATGAAGCATCTTCAAGAGATTCATTGAAACCAACACTCGGTTTTTGGTTGATGCGATGATATAGTACGTTTTCGCTAGTGCCGGTTACTAATACAAATTTTTCTTCTACGATCTCTTTGTAGGTAACAGCAAAGCTGTATTCGTAAATCTTCTCATCTATCAGCAGTTCAAAACGAAATTTTGATGGGCGACGTTCAGCGCTGGAATCCAATAGAAACGGGTCAACAGATATCAAGCTGCCAGGTTGAGTACCTCTGACAATTAATCTCTGTGCGAATCTCAGCGCCGAAAAAAAATTAGTTTTTCCAGACGCATTCCCACCATAAATCGCTGCGATAGGCAAAATTTTTGTCTTGTATTTCTGGAGCCGAGGCACTCTATGTCCGTGTTGACGTTCCCTACTGGCAACCATAGAAAAAGTGACTTCATCGCGAAAAGACATCCAGTTTTCCAACGAGAAGCTTACTAACATCTTATCATCTCCTAACGAGATATTATCGTATGACATGTTGTATTATGGCATATTCTGACCATATGTCAATGAATAACGAGATATTATCTCATTCAAACTTCGAGAGCACAAAAATCGCCCGGGTTATTTAGTATAACCCGGGCGATTTAATGCGTTGCTGACATCCGTGTCGGGAGGTTTAATCGAGTCTATACTCCGATGAGCCAACCTCGGTTATGTAGTAGGAGTTGCCGACCCTTTGCAGGGTGTAGGTCACATAGACTGTACGGATCGTTCCGGAGGACCTGAAGGAATGCTCCCCAAAAGCGGTCAGGGTTCCATCGGCTCTCTCACGCACTTTATTCCATACGAAGCCGGTAGTGTCGATATCCCCTAGCGCGTCGCGGGTCATAGCCAGGTAATCATCTGCGGAGACTGAGTAGTCGTATTGCCCATCAAGCAACACTGCTATCATTCGGTCCGATCTTATATGCCTCTCAACCAGATCGTATCTGCCAGATATCCATCCGCTGCGGATATCGGCGAGAGTATCATCAAGGTAGTTGTAACGAGAATCTCGATAGTAGACGTTGTCGACATAAATCGGCGTGGTCACATAGTTGACACTGGTGTATGACAGCGCCGATATTCGTGTGACTCTCAGATATGGGAACAGCCCAAAACTGAAATACACGGATCGGTAGCTGAAACCAGGCGAATAGACAGGAGCCCAGTATGCGAAGTAGCACGGCCTGTCATAATAGCTGAGCGGATAATAGTAAAACCCAGTCCGATAAGTAGGCGGCCTGTAGGTCGGTGGGACATACGGGGCTGCCGGGCGATAGCCGATTACATATTTGGTCGTCTTAGGCAGAGTCGGCCTGTAACCCAGATTCGGTCGCCTGTTTCGGTCATCATTAAACCTGTTGGACGGAACAGACGTGGTCGGATTATGCGGTCGATAGCTGCTGCTGTCGGAGCCTCGATTATCACCGGGTCTCGATTGATCGGGTCTTTGGGTGATTCGATCGTCTTTCGGTGCAGGCTTGTCGGTTCTGTTCTCCGGCTTACCAGGTGTGTAGCTAGACGACGGCTTGGTAGTCGGCCGCTGATAATAATAAGTCGACGATCGCGGTTTCGGGTCGCCTGAAATGTTGTCGGCGCCTCTCTGTTCACCGCTCCGAGGCTGATCCGACTTTCGAGTCAATCGATCATCGCTCGTCGCGGGCCTGTTTTCTGGCCTGTCAGGAGTGTAGCTCGACAATGGCGGCTTGGTAGTCGGCCGCTGATAATAAGTCGATGATCGCGGTTTCGGGTCGCCTGAAACGTTATCAGGGCCGTGGTCGCGAAGTTTATTATCTCGCGAACCGACGGAGCCGTAGTAGTTTGATCCGCCGCCCGGTTGGGTCGCCACTTGTGTCGACTCAGATATATCACGAGTCGGGTTTGCGGGCCGCTGGTACGTCGTTCCGGGTCGATAGGATTCGCTACGAGAAACCGAGTCGTTTCTCGGGGTAGTCGTCGCCGGAGCAGTCGGCATATTGGTCCTGGTATCGATTCGCGAATATGTATTCCTGCTCTGGTTCGGCTGAGGCGCCGCGGTCGGATTCGGGGAGTACCTGGCCGGCGTGTTATATCCCGACGCAGGGCTCTGAGGCGAGTATGATGGGCTGGATACACGCGGTGTGACAGGCGCTTGTGTGGAAGCGCTCGGCGGCGTGTCAGGCCGACTCTCCTTTGAGTCTCGATTGGATCGCCTCTCCGACGCTCCGACAGCGACTGCGGTGGCAATTATCAAACAAAGAATAATGATGGTCAGTCTACGCATATTAACCACCTCCATAATATACAGACGAAGTTCCGACGGGTTTATATCAGTAACTGCACAGGGAGTTATAAAAAATTGAGGAATAATGCCCCAATAAACCAGACAATACACTCTGCCGGGCCTGACTCAGTATATGAACGGGATTTCGTATTTGTCAAGCAAGAGAGGATAATTTCGGGGCACAGATAAAGGTATCGCGAGCACGGTTGGATGTCGAAAAAGCAGATTTCTCGCTTCGCTCGAAATGACGGGTTGTGGGGGAATGACGGGTTGTAGGGGGGAATGATGGGTTGTGGGGGGATGACGGGTTGAGGGGGGAATGATGGGTTGTGGGGGGATGACGGGTTGTGAGAGAATGACGGGTTGGGGTGGAAATGACGGGTTATGGGTGGCGATTGGGAGACCGCCACCCATCTACGATCGCCACCCATCTACGACCGCCACCCATCTCATTGCTAAGAGGTCGCAGCCTGTCTATTTAGTAGAAAATCGCCACCTCGTATTTTGTTCTCCTACCGAACAGGGTTCGCGCTTCTGGATATCATCGTTACGTTTGCTCTCGCGCTTACCCCCGGTTGGGCGTCGCAGGCAAATCGCACCCTGTTTGCACCGGATTTCAGAATTGGTGCCTCGCCTTGCGGCTGTACCTCCGCCAGCAGTTCACCAGCCGGGCCGTAGACCTTGCAGTCCGACATAGAAGTAAACTCCAGATAGCTGTGGCTATCAAGCTCGACCGGGAATGTGATAGTCTTGCCGTTGATGGTGACCTTCGGATTAACGACCTTGCTCTTGACCAGCGGCAGAGCCTTGACCGGACTGAGATAGCACTCCACCTGATTGTCACGCGGCAAATTGTTATACCACAGCGAAACCGAGCCGATGCTGCCGTAGTTCACCCTTTCACGATATATCCCATAGACGTTCAGGGAATATGGCCAGGTGTAGTCCTGGATGTTGCCGGCCTCTGGTTCGATCAGCTCAAAGTATTTCCAGCCCGTGAAGTCTACCTTTATATAGTGATCTCCAATGCCCCACGCGAGGTGCGGCGGGCTCATAACCTGCAAATTGAGGATTTGACCCTTTCCGTCGCCATACACCCAGACCCCCAGCACCTGCTTGTCGCCAAGGTTAAGGGATGGATCGAGAACCCGGCCGATTTTCACCCATGCGCCGTTTGGTTTTTCCAGCCCACTATATGCGTAAAACTTGCCGCTGACACCCTCTTTCACCTGATCGTTGGAGGTCTCCAGCTCCGCAGAGCAACCCTTTTGCGCCGAACGATCGGTGAAATCATCAAGCTTAGAGAAGTCCATAACGGTCACCGCATCCGGGGAATCGTATGGCGCAGCGGACATCAGCGCCTCAATGCGAATGCGCGGCTGCTGTTCCTGATACGGGTTGCCCGATACCCATGAAGCATCGAATTGGGTAACTTTCTGCTTGTCGTATTTGACCGGATAAAGCTGCCAGTTGTCGCCGGAGTCCTTGTCGAGTGTGAACTCGGCGCCGGGTTTGTCCAACTGCTTTCTCACCGATTCCGGGAAGTAGTTGGCATGGCGCAACTCCTCATATTTTTTGAAAATCGGGGCCATATTCGCATATAGCGGCACGCTCTTTATGCTGCTGGGATTGATCGCCATAATCGCGAAGCCCGTATTAGTGGCCAGACACCGGCACATCAGGTATTCGATGTCGTCCGGGAAAGTGCGCTCAACCTGAATATCCCCCGCCGTGTGCAGAGTCCACCAACCCAACTGCGCCGGCAGCATCATTCGCACAGCGGCTATATTGCCGAAGGCGTGCTCATGGCCTGGAACGCCGTGGCAGTGGACGTCGATGAAGCGCTTCTGGCTCCGGGTCGGGAAGTCCATCGCGCCGATTCTCGACCGCACATACCACAGATGAGGATGGAACGTCGACATCTCCATTAGAGACGGTTTCTTAAGCCGATTGGCCAGTTCCCACACGAACTTAGATCCATAATGCCAACCGTAGCCAGGTCCGAGCACGTCCTCTCCATCCAGAGCGTCGAGATAGACCATATCGAAGCCGCATTCGTTATATGTATCCGCGACAGACTGCGCTATCTCGGCAAGCAGCGTTGAGTCGCCATCCGGGGCGAAGTAGCCAAAACACTCGGTGAGGTGATGGGCCTTGGTTCCCTTTGCGTGAGCCGACACCTTGGTGCCGTACGCCCCTCGGGTGCATTTGGTGAACGCATACGGAGGCGTCTTCGCTATGTCGCTGTAGACTATTAGCTCCTGGTCGACCATCAAAGTAACGCTATTTCGCGTGAAAAACCCGGTGATGGTGGACATTTTCTCTGTGGACTCCACAACCGGCACTTCGGTTGATTCCGCAGACATATCCTGGGAAAGAGTAAACGTCGCGTCTTTACCGAGTCTGGGATCGGGGACCGGTGTGACCCAGTCGCAGCTTTTGTCCATAAAGAACGCATAAGGATGCAGCCCGGCCTTGATTCCGGCCGCGTGAAGTTTATCTATCACGGCCTTCAGGCTGGCGCGACCGTTGGGATACAAGCCTGGGTTCGGGCGGCAGTCGCCAAATCTAAACGAGCTGCCCCCGTGGAAGTCGATCTGATTGACACCGAGCTGCTTAGTGACCTCAATCCACTGATCTACATTAGCCTCGGTGATGCCATCGAAATTGAACAGATACGAACCTCTTGCGATCTCAGAGTCCAGCGCCCACGGCCCTCCCAACGGGGATTTAGGCACGTCAGGAGCTTCTGTTACGACCTGTTGCAAAATGGGTCTGAACTTGGCCATCGGGCAGGCCACAATGGCAGTCTTCGCCCCCGCAAAGCCGAACCTGGGATAACATAACACTTTGAGCCTGCCGGAAGGTCCCGGAATATCAATCGCCCTTGTCTGCAGATTCAGCGTCAGAGAACAGCATCCGAACGGCTCGGATGGGTCTCCCGTCAGAGTCAGTTCGGTGTAACCGAAAGTAAGCTCCTCCACCCCTTCGCCGGTCAAAGAGACCACTTCTATGGTGCTATAGTTCTTCTTCGATTCGACCTTGAATACCGCGCTGACTCCCGGATCTTCAAAGCCCACCGTAATCTTTCCGTTCGCCTGCGACACTTTGGACGCCTGATAATACTTTTCACCCTTTTTTATAACAGCGAATTTGGAAGCAGCTTCTTTTTTAAGATAGTCTTTGCCCGTGGTTTTGTCGATGAAGCTCTGATTTACGCCATCGTCCGCCACCACCCATTTAACAAAGTCGTTTTCCAGCACAAACCCAATCTTACTGGTCATTGTCTTCGTCTCCACTTTGCTCTTTGCGGCGCTTGCCGCAGTCATTGTCGCGACAAATAAAGCCACAACAAGCAAGATCACCAACGCAGCTCTCATTTTTTCCTCCGGACGCTTTGCCAGCTTTGCTAACTCATACTTCCTGCCCTCACCCCGTTCTTCCTTCGCACTTACAGCCAATAAAACAATGCGGCCCGCCTCTGAGTTGAGACGGGCCGCACAACGTGTTTGGCCAAAATACGCCGAACGTTATTTGTCTATCGCCTGCTAGTTCTGTTTTTTGACTGCAAGCGCGTTCATAACAGGCGCAGAACCGCTGACATCCAGCGTGCCTGTCGCGGAGACGTAGTCCGCAGCAGTGAAACTGTGGCCTGCGAAGTTGACCTTAACAGGCATGCCAGAGCCGTCATCTACGAAGAAGCTGTTGGCATCAATCGGCGCAGTCACCTTGCCCCACAGCGTAAACTTCGTACCGCTGGCTGCTTGGGAAACGATCGCGTCCCACGCAGCCTTATTGCTCATACCATAGGAGTCAATATGGCTGAAGACGCTGAACACAGCGCTCGGCCCAGCCGCCGCGCAGAGGTTGGCGGCTGCATCTTTAGCCGTTCCTGCGACGATGGAGATACCAAGCGTTCCGTTGCCCGTGATATCGGAGAGAGTCACCGTTCGGCTCGTAGCACCGGTTCCGCTGACAGCGATGGTTCCCGCGTTGGCGGAGTCGGTCTTATTGAGCGTGATATGGCTATTTGCCAGAGTGACTTCGCTGGCCCCGGCATAGGTTACGGTGTAGGTAACAGGACCAACATTAGTTGACGTCTCCGAAGGCGCGCCGATGCTGATGGTCGGAGGCACAGTATCCAGCACTATAGAGGCCGATACCGGCGCGGACCAGTTGCCCACCTTGTCCTTGAACTTCACATAGACCGTCTTTGATCCGTCACCGGACGGCAGAGTGTAACTCTTGGAAGTGGCGTAGGCCTCGGCAGCGGAGTAGCTCGTGCCGTTGACGCTGAACTGCATCTGCGACATTCCGCTGAGCGCATCAGTCGCCGACAGGGTGAGAGTCACCGCAGCCGAATTGGTATGCGTGGCGCCGCCGTTGATCTTGATGGAGCAGTTTTTAGGCGCTGTAAGGTCGATGTAGTCTATCTCCAGCCTCGGCACTTTTCCCGTGCCGCCGGAGTTGTAGGCGCTTTCGAAGACCTTAGCAAATGCCGGGTCGGTCTCAGAAGTGTCGTTAATTATATAAACACCTCTATTTGCGACAGGAACACCCAGTGTATTGCCGTTCCATTGCCAGGTTCTATCGCCAACATCACCGCAGGTTACCGTGGCGCCTGTGTATTTCGCTCCAAGCCCGACATTGTTCCAGGTGCCGTTGGCCTGGTTCCAATCGTTGTTTGCTTTATACAACGAAATGGATGCGTCTTTGGTGGCGCTAAACTGGGTGTATTGATTCAGCTTTACTCGAACGCTGTTAGCTGCGTTGAGAACTTCCGCCTGAGTCGGCGCGCCGTCCATATCCCACTGGGCCAAACCGCGCCTGATAAGCAGGGTCGCAGTTGAGCTATAGCCGACGGCGATGCCGCCATATCCGCACACATCCGGAGTACCGCTGCGGGTGTAGCAGGACATTGAAGCTTCCGCGGTCCAGGTGCCGCCTGTGCCGGTCTCAAGCGCGGCGCTCTTTGCCGAGTAGTTCGGTTTGGCGTCATAGGCATCGACTTGATAGGTGTAGCCTGTGTTGGCAGTCAAACCGGAATCGGTGTAGGAGTTGGTGGCGGATGTGCCGACCTGGACGCCATTGCGATAAATCCGGTAGCCTGCTACCCCGTTGTTGTCGGTGGAAGCAGTCCAGCTCAGGCTGATGCCGGTTTGGGTGGCGGAAGTTCGCTGGAGGTTGGTCGGAACGGTCGGCGGCTCGTTGTCGTTGATGTCGACGACTGTAACGTTCTTTGTAACCTTCGGGCCGAACCATTCGTAGCCCTCTCGAATCATCTGCCACTGAGTGGTATAGGTTCCGCCTGTAGCCGGAGCCTTCAATGTGATATTAAATGTGGTTGTGCTGCCCGGTTTTATGGTTCCGGAGACAGGATAAAGCCGGGTCGTCATAAGTGGGTCGGTCGGGGAAACCGCACCGACCTTGAAGTTGTAGGCGCTCATCCAGACTACGCCGCGGTTGCGATATGTGATTTGTGCGTTGTAGGTCTGGCCGGGGTTCATAGTCGTCGGAATGGTGTCGGAGACATATTCACAGGAGTATTTGGCCCAGGTCGGTGTGTTGCCGAAGTATGAGCAGATTCCGCTGTAAGCTCCCCACATAGCGATTGATCGGAAGAATTCGTTCGTTAGATACACACCATCCCTGGTACAGTGGTCGTGGAAACCAAGCTCGATGAGGATCGCCGGTCGGTTGGGAATCCGGATTTCGCCGTAGTTACCATTCCCATCCTTGACACCCCTGTTTACCCAGCCCGACTCGCCAGGGAATGTGTTGCGGATGGTGTTGACCATTCCGTTATTGACGGCATTAGCCAAGTTGAGGCTGTTGGCCACATGAGCCGGATGCTCCATGGCGGTGTCACGGAAAGTCTCGGTGCCGGTGCCGCCACCGGCGTTGGTGTGCATGGCTATATAGATGTGATATCCCAGCCAGTCTGCATACAAAGGTCGGCAGCGAATGTCGTCGCTTCCACGGCCCGCAGCGGTATCAGCCCCGCAGTTACCGGTGTAACTAGCCCAAACTGAGCAAGGGACGCCGGCGTTGCGCAAATACGACTGCGAGCACATCTTCCACCAGCCCAACCCGGTGGCGGAATGACAGCATTTGCTTTCATCGAGTTCACGTGCACTGGCGAATATGCCGCCGTCCTGAACTATGTATTGTTTTAGATATTGTACCAGCCTGATGCTGTTGGTGTCCTCAAGTATGGCCTCTCCGAACCCGCACGGGTCAGAGCGCTGCCAATACCAGCCGCTGCCGTTCCAATAACGACCGTGCGAAGGCCCAACACAGATGTATTTACCGCCCAGCCCGGCCGCATTGCCTTTAACAAGCGCGGGAGCCGGTGCGCCAATTGTGGGTGCGGCTGACAGATATGAAGACAGAATCTTCCCATTGCAGGTAAGTTTGATTGCGGTTATGGAAGGATAATCCCCTAAGGTGGAGCTGAATTGGTCGAAGATATCCTTCAGCCCCTCTTCATCCAATCCGACCAGTATCTCGGAGGAAAGATCGATTTCCGCAGCGGAGCCTGAAATCGAGAGTTTCTTTACTTTGACTCCGGCCGGGATTCTGGACGAAAATCCCAACATAATCTCTTCTGCGAATGGTCCCGCTACCAGCGCCCGAACTGCCGCCTCAGCAGCCGGAACCTGATCCATCACAGCCCGATTCACCGGTACCAGTTTGCCTCCGGAGAAAAATCGGACGGAGACATTGCCAGCACACACCGCAGTTGCAATAAGCGCTAACAATAATATGGCAGCAAATAGCGAAACACGGAAACGTAGAGCACAAAACTTCCTCATAAAACCCCCCATTCTCACAATCATCCGCGCATAATTGCGCACGCCGCATCAGGAGACGACACAAGGCCCTGCCCGATTGCCCGGCTTTCAAGGCACTCTCAGCTCTATTGCTACAATCTCAGTATGCCTTATAATCCACCGAGCGTCAACCGCGAATATTTTTATTGTATTGGATTAAGATGACGATTGAACTATTCGGCGATTTAAACTGCGTGCTGTGAGATGCCACCACACAAGGCACAGCCAGCTAATATATGTAAATATAGATGATATACCGTAACTAATTATGATCGACACTGATCGGTTTTTCACGAGAATGAAATAGGCGCAGGGCTTGATTGTTTGACAGTGACAGGAGGGCAGCATAGAATAAACCATCCCTTAGAAAAGAAAGCCAGGTGACGTAGATATGAGCCAAAAAGACAGCGCCCGTTATGTCGATGAGGTTTTTGAACTGAGGGCACACCATTTGTTGTGCGCGGTTTGTGCGGCGGCAGGCGCAAAAAAGCCACCGTGCGGGATAGAGACCACCGATGCGATACGAAAAGCGATCGGATCACACCCATTTGTCCAACTCAAACTGACCGCCGACCTCGACCTTCCACGAGCGCACTATCTTGATATAGATTCAAAGGATCGTTCGAAATTGCCTGCGGATTACTTTCAACGAAGGGCCGACTACGTCAACAGGGCAAAAGACCTTGAGGTACTGTGCAGGCTCGATATTCGGCCGAATACCGTTCACCCTGCACTTGATGTCGTGCGGCAGCTTTTCTTGAAAATTGAGAGTCTGGAAGGCATATGTTACCAAGCTTTCGACGTGTCTGCGGACTGGCCCGAGTGTGAATACGCTCGCACTGACCTCTATAAGCAAACTCGTGAAAAGGGCGGCGCACGGTGCTACTCGATGGATGCATGTTGGGAGCTTGGCGAGGATTTGGCGGGCTGCGGGCCATACTCGCTTCTGCCTATCAGGTCTAAAGAGGAAGTGCGAGAAGCTAAGACGGAATCGTGCGAGAGAATTGCGCAGGCAGACCGGCTGTTCGTTCGCCCGCATCACCTGATGTGTTTGATGTGCCACTATGGCTTAGGGGATATCGAAAACCCGCTTAACGTGGATAATCTGCATGAGATACTCATGAAGATGCGCCAGAACCCGGATATTCCCGTCACTCTCAGCGAGGGATGTTGTATGATCTGTGACCCTTGCCCTGCTTATTATCCGGATAAGCACATTTGCGCCTGGATTTATACAAGAGATCAGCTAAAAGACCTGCGCGTGCTGCAGAAACTCGGCCTCAAACCAGGGGAAACCGTGAAAGCAGGGGAGCTAATGGAGCTTTTAGCTGACAAAATAAAGACCTCTGCGGAGATATGCGGCCCGGACGTCTTCGTCCGCGAATCCTACGTTTGGGCCCCGTGCTCCGGCGCTGAGTCAGGCAGATATGAAAAAGGGCTGGATAAAGGGTTGTTTGAGGATTAAGCCGCATTGCAGCAAATAGTAAAGATGCAGGCATAAAGTCGGACATGGTTGGGTATGCTATTGATGAGTGACCTTTGTGATGTTCAACACTAAGTCACTCAATTCGCACCGATGGTGAATTGCAATCGGTGGAAGGAGGCGGAAAATGGCGTACGTTGTGCACGACGACCCAACCGAATCGACTGTATGGACCGTGATGATTGTCGTTTTGGCAATTGCGATCGTGGCTGTGATCAGCTACATCGCGTGGTGGGGTCCAAATCAGGCGACTACCGCCAGCGCGCCAGCACCACAGACGCAGATTGCCACCCCGGGACCTTCTGATCTGGGTGTCCCAGGAACAACTGCGGCGGGACCTCAAAAGACTAATCCAGACGGGCCATCGCCCCGCTTGCCCTAAGGCGCGATAGGACCGTTATTTAACAGGTTGGGCCGGCTTGGCAAAACGCAAGCCGGCCCAACGCTTCAACCGGGAAGGAGCGAGAGGCCTGCGCACATAATCAAGCATCATTAGATGGATGGTGTGTATGTGCTTCTTCGCAATACTGGGAGTGACCCCAAGGGAGCGTGTAATCAGACAGGAGACCTCGCATTGTCCTGTCTGCGGAGGGATGACAGTTCACGAGATATATGAGAGCCGCCAATGGTTCTCTTTATTTTTTGTGCCGTTGTTTCCCGTCAGCGCAAGTCGGATATATAGTCGCTGCAGCAACTGCGGTTTGACGATTACTCACTAAGGAGGGGTTATGGAACAGCCTGAAGTAAAAGTAACTGAAATTGCATTTTCGGGATATTCTGTGACTGATATAAAGCGGGCACAGTCGTTTTATGAGGGCACCCTCGGATTAAAACAAAGCAGTTGGTTCGGTGAGGAAAACCACGCCTGGGTGGAATACGATATAGGCCCGGGCACGCTGGCCATTACAAACTCTATTGCCGAATGGAAACCTTCGTCCAATGGCGGGGTGGTAAGCCTTGAAGTGGAGGACTTTGAGGCGGCGGTAAGTCGGATACGCGCAGACGGAGTTACCACCCACGGCGAGCCTCAGGAGACACCGGAGTGTTGGATGCTGGTAATCGAAGACCCGGACGGCAACACACTTATTTTGCACAAGCGAAAAGAAAACCAATGATATGATGTCGCAGGATGACAGGGAAGGGAAGAACGCGAAAGCGCGAAAAGGGCGAAAACCAGAAAATCTGAAATAGGTATAGAAGATAGAAAGCGTAACGTTGACTGGTCGGACATCGAACGTCTGACCTCGGACGTCGAAAAAAGCAGATTTCTCGCTGCGCTCGAAATGACGGGGTGAGTTCCATTCGAAACGAGGGGGATGCAGCTCGAATGGCGGGTTTTTGAGGTGGCGATTCGGGGAATCGCCACCTGTCTAATTACGGTTCGGCCTTATCGTCCGTTTCCGTTTTTATCTGATTTGCCCTGCACGACCTCACCGACCGCGTAAGAGCGATGTATTTCGTTGAGCTTAGCTCTTACCCGCTTGCCGACGTACTTGCCGCCGTTTTCCAGTTCGACAAGATAACCATCCAGCCACGCGCTGGCCCTTGGCAAAGCTGAGAACGGGTTGCGCACCACCTGGCAATCGATAGTCTCCCCCGGCTCCCAGGGCAGCAGTTCGTGTTCAACTTCTGCCAGATCGCTCGGCGTGATCTCATACTTCTCTATGTGCATATGCTCGTTTGACCGTACATATACCGCAGTCTTTAGCCTGCGTTCGATCTCGTCGATAACCTCACCGAGACTGCCGACTAAATGAAATGCGACGTCCGGGTTTGCAGTGACCAAAAACGCGTCCTCCTCCGATTCCGCGCAGATCCTCCGCAGATCCCTTTCGATTGAGAGGCTTACAGTTTCCGCGCTTTCAACCCGTCCTCTGCCCTGGCAGTAGGGACAGGTCTCAGTTACCAGTTCGGTTATGGTCTCCCCGGTGCGCTTTCGCGTCATCTCAATAAGCCCCAGTGGGCTGATGTGGGATATCTTGGTGCGCGTTCTGTCGTGACGCAGTTCCTTTTCCAGGGCTGCGACGACTTTCTGCCTGTCCTTGATATTAGCCATATCAATAAAGTCGAGCACAATTATTCCGCCGATATCGCGCAGTCGAAGCTGCCGGGCGATCTCGGTTACAGCGTCAAGATTGGTCTTGACGATAGTATCCGACAGGCTCGTGGAGCCCACGAATTTGCCGGTGTTGACGTCGATAGTAGTCAGCGCCTCAGTGGAGTCGATAGCCAAATGACCACCGGATTTCAACCAGACTTTGCGCCTGAGCAGAGTCTCGATCTCCGCTTCGACCGCATACTTCTCGAAAATAGGCTCCGGCCCGTCATAAAGCACAAGCCTGGACCGCATTTTCGGAGATATGAGGTCGATAAGCTCCAGGGCCTTCTCGTAGTCGACCGGGGAGTCCATAATCATTCTGCTGATATCCGAAGAAAAGACGTCGCGGATAGTTTTGTATATCAGGCTCAAATCCTGATGCACCAGCCCCGGCGCCGAAATCTTCGCGGACTTCTCCTGAATCTGGCTCCACATTCTGAGCAAAAACTCCAGGTCCTTGCGCAATTCCACATCGTTGCGGCCCTCCGCCTCGGTTCGGATAATAAGCCCGAAACCGGTCGGGCGAATGGAGTCTCCGATTTTTTTCAGGCGATCTCGCTCCCCTTCGCTTTCTATTTTTCGGGAGACGCCGAGGTTATCGGCCTCCGGCATCAAGACGAGATATCGACCCGGCAGGGAAATTCTGGTGGATACACGACACCCTTTTGTGCCTCTGGGGCCTTTGACAACCTGCACCAGCAGTTCTTGTCCACCCTTGAGGACGTCCTTAATCTTGACCTGTTTTGTGGTGTCCTTTCGCGCGGAGGGGAACTCGTCGTCCATCTCCGGCAGCACATCCGCCACATAAAGAAATGCATTGCGTTCGAGTCCGATGTCGACGAATGCGGCATCCATTCCTGCCAGCACGTTCGAGACTTTGCTCTTGTAGATGCTGCCGACGACGCGCTCCTCACGCTCGACGTTAAGCTCCACCAGCTTGCCTTCCTCGACCAATGCAACGCGGGTTTCGCGGGAATCCACGTTTACAATAATTTCTTTTGACAATTTATCACCTCCTTTCCGATTGGATTGGGTTAAGAGTTATTGGCTGAAAAGGTTGCGACGGCAGATCGAAAGCGTCTCGATTCCGGGCGCCTTTTCGGACAAAATTGTAACGATTTCAGTAGGTTTGACGGTGAAGCCGAGGTGTTTCACGCGAATAATCAGCCGTATCCTCGACTCATCAGCTTCGACTTTCAATTCTTCTATGCCTTCCCGCAGGTCGACTGTACGCCGCTTGCCGCCGGACTCGCGCTCCCAAGGGATAGACTCCCGCGCCATCAGTTCATCAACTGCACGGTTTAGATCATCTGCGGATTGACCATCGGGCAGGCTGAGTTCGAGAACAAACTCCCCGGCTGTAATCACAGGAGCTTTGGCAGGCGGCGGGATCACAGTCGCTGACGTGAGCTTTATGCCGTCCGGCAACGCGCTGTTGAGCTTGCTTATGGCGTCTTTTGGCTCAATTGGAGCGGCAAATTGGATGGTAAGAAGGTCGTTTTCCGCGGTAGCGCCCAACGGCAGGGCCGATGCTATAGACATCTTCACCCTTGGGTTAAAGCCCTTGCTATAGGCCACGTCGACTTTGGATATGCGAATAGCGCGTTCGAATACCCGCATCAGATCGAGATGGCCGAGCCAGCGCAGTTGCGGGCCTTTGCTGAAGGTGAAGAGTATATGCTGATCAGTCTCGGCATGTGGAGCGTTGCGCAGTCTCTCCGTCTTGCGATCTTTGGGCTGAGCGGTTGGGATGTCCGGCGGACATTTGACTTTGCTGCCACAGGACGCGATCAATGCCTCCCGCACACCGCACGATGAACATGCGCCGAACTTGCAATCTTCAGTGGTCTCGCCAAGCTCGGCTTTACTGTCCTCGAAGGCCAAAAAACTCCTGGAGACCCCCATGTCGACGAAATCCCACGGCAATTCGCCGTCCTTTGGAAGCTCGGAGTTGGCGAACCGGGAAATATCGACCCCTGCGGCCTCGAACGATTCGTCCCAGCGCTTTGAGTTGAACCTATCCTGCTCAAATTTACCACCGCGTTTCCATGCTTCATAGATCACTCTTCCGAGTGAACGATCACCCCGCGCGATGGCCCCTTCGACCCGGCTGCAAAGCGGGTCATGCCAGCTTACTGAGATACTTTTGCCGCGCAGCAGCGACCTTACCAGCGCGATCTTGCGCTCCAACTCCTCCGAGGTCGCCATTGCCCGCCATTGAAAAGGAGTGTGAGGCTTAGGCACAAACGGTGAAATAGTAATATTGAGCGTGAGAGGGACCCTGTGAGAACGGCCGATATCGACAACTCGGCTTACCAACGCGCCGATCCCCTGTAAATCCTCGTCGGTCTCCGTCGGCAATCCGATCATAAAATAAAGTTTAATTCTTTTCCAGCCGTTTTCGACTGCCGCTTCAACGGCGTCGAGCAGGTCCTGCTCGGTCACATTTTTGTTGATTACGTCCCGCAGCCTCTGAGTGCCAGCCTCTGGCGCAAATGTGAGGCCGCTTTTACGGACTCTTTGAATCTCAGCAGCAAGTTCGACACATTCGGCGTCAGCCCGCAGGCTCGGCAGCGAGACCCCTACCCGGTTTTGTCCGTGCGTATCTATAAGCTCACGCACAAGACCCTTAATATTTGAATGATCCGCGCTGGATAGCGAGGTCAATGCAATTTCTTCGTAACCAGTATTGTCAAGGAGCGTGTGAGCCTGCTCGCAGAGTTTATCCAGCGAGCGCTCTCTTACCGGTCGGGTTATCATCCCCGCCTGGCAGAATCTGCAGCCTCTGCTGCATCCTCTCATAATCTCTAACGCGACACGGTCATGGACCGCCTCGGTAAACGGCACGATCAGCTTGTCCGGGAAGTGCGCGTTTTCTAAATCTAATACAACTCTGCCGCGCACTTTGGCCCTGGGAATCGACGGCACATATACCCCGTCGATGTCCGCAAGCGCCTCAAGTATCCGACCCCTGCGCCTGGCATTACCACTGTTCGCGTGCCGGTATGCCTTAATTATGTCCAATATCACTTCTTCCCCATCACCTATTGCAAAGGCGTCTATGAAATCCGCCATAGGCTCAGGGTTAGTGGCGCAGTGTCCACCTGCTATTATTATCGGGTCGGAATCGGTGCGATCACATGCCAAAACTGGTATGGACGCGAGGTCGAGCATATTGAGGACAGTGGTGCTGGCCATTTCATAGGCCAGCGAAAATCCCACCAAATCAAAATCCCGGATCGGTGACGAGGTTTCCAGCGAGAAGAGAGGAACACCGCTGTCGCGCATCTGCTGTTCCATATCGGTCGCAGGCGCGAAGACACGTTCGGCCGCTATTGCTGCCTCATTATTGAGTACAGAATATAGAATCCTCAGGCCGAGGTTGGACATGCCGACTTCGTAAACATCCGGGAAGGCAAGCGCAACCTTGACGCTGACTTCTTCGGGCGATTTACGAACCGACCCCAGTTCTCCGCCCATATATCTCGCGGGTTTCGCCACTCGGGGTAAAAGCGCTTCGATGCGTCCCCTCAAGCTCGACTCCGTAAACAACAAATTCATGCTATAAAAAGCCGGTCATCGACCAAACCCGACGCCAGCCTAACACAAAGGTATTATATCACCGGCAAATGGCATCGTCAAACGAAAATGGGGGTACGGGGACAACGCGCACACTGACACGCGACGCGCTCACAGATGGCCCCAAACAAATTCTCCGCTGGCACTTGTTTAGTTATGCTAGTAATGGCATAATACTATTATGGATGCGCAAGGCAAACCACTACTGTGGATCGGTTCAAACGCGCTGAGGAGCATTATACAGACTGGTGTAAAGAAAGGGGATGTAGCCGTGAGTAGAAAGATCAAAGTGACAGAGTCAAGCGGCAACGTGTTTGCCGATCTTGGAGTGATGGATGCCGAAGAGACTCTAGCCAAGGCAGAGGTCGCTTCCCGCATATGTGATATCATCGCCGAGCGAAAACTCAACCAGACCGCGGCAGCTAAACTGCTAGGAGTGGACCAGCCTAAGGTCTCCGCTCTTATGCGCGGCAAGCTGGATGGGTTCTCGTCCGACCGGCTCTTCCGGTTTCTCAATGCTCTCGACAGGGATGTAGAGATTGTAATCAAGCCGAAGAGGCAGGAAGCAGATCACGGCCGGGTTCGAATAGTTGTGGCGTAGGCTCTTGCAGTTGTTTAAAGCGTCGGTAGTTTTTGTTGTTTCGGGAAAGGGTGAAGCTGTCTCAAAACTCATTTGGCGGAAGCGCATTCTGAAAAATGGCTTGCGAAAATGGTCGAGAAGTGGCCTCTCGCGACTTTTTGGACTTCAGCCACGTCCAAATCCTAGCCAGAATGTCCTGTTTAGGGACTTCTGAGGCAGCTTGTCCTTTTCCCGAAACAACGGAGTAGATAACACGCACCCTACTGCTCGGTGCCCTTGGACCGAGCGTTATTGGGCATCCTTTTTAGACTTTTTCTTGGTGCCTGAGGTAACGGTCCTAGTCGGAACTTTGACTGGCTCAGGTGGTTTCTGTTGCTTTTTAGCATCTGAACCTGAGATATTGTTCTTCTCAGTAGTCAATATTATTGCCTCCTTATCAGCAAGGGTTGTTAAGCCTTATTTGCCGCATAGATTACGTATAAAAGAACGAACAGCATTGCTATAAAAAAACTGCCCGTGACCCACTTCAAAGCAGAGCCGACATATTTTGCCAGTTCCTCATTGATCTTACCGTTTACGTCCGCTGCGGACTGGTATAAACAGGCAACAGACCTTTCGATTGTGGCTTTATCGCTGTTGCTCAATTTGTCAACAAAGTCTTGACACCGGGCCGCGGCCTTGCGCTCCCTCGGGCGAATAGCCGTAAGAGCTAATATGACGGCAACACCCAATGTGACCATAAGCACTACAAAGCAGAAGAAGGCAGGCCATTTGATCCACACAGGTGATACTGTAAACACCGGAATCACGGCGTCGAGTTTGCTCAGGACAAGGCTCAAAACCAAGGCGACTACAACAAAAATTACCTTGGCCTTTTCGGTCAAAAACTTGTGTCTTGCCTCTTCCTGTTCGTAGTTTACGCGTGCCAATTCCTTTTCATTCTGGTATAGCACGACATCCCATTCTTCAGGACGTTTTGCATCAACGCCTACATCGGCGGTTTCCGAGTGCTTGCTGCACATTTAATCGGATTGACCTCGAATTTATACGGCCGCTTCGTTATTATAGCACATCTATGCACTCTATAGCTGTTTCTGCTATTGTACATTTGTCGTTGTAGTACATAGTGTGGATAGATATCGATAACTACCGACGAATTGTACAACGAGCTTGGCGCTGAGTCAAGCAAGGCAGTTATCGCGCCGGGCGTACGGAAAAAGCGGATTTCTCACTGCGTTCGAAATGACGAGGGAGGATGGTCACAATGAAGGGGAAAAGTGGTCGAATTGATGGGGGAGGGAAAGTAGAAAGATCGTATTTGTGTAATTGGTTGGGCATTGGCGATTCGGAGATCGCCACCGATCTATTTTCACGCGATTCGGCGGTCGCTACCGATCTTTGGGCGTCATTCCGCGCGGAGTCGCGGAATCCACGGCGAGGGATAAGCGTAACGTGATCCTGCGACTTCGCGCAGGATGACAAAAGTTGGAAGCGCAGGATGGCTACAATTGGGGCGCGGAATTGGTAAGCACATTCGCGCGTAAAAGGAAAACTGACGGCAAGAAATGAAGTTTATGCTGTGAGGTGAGAGATGATAGCGCGTGTTGTTTTTGCGGTTGGGTTGATATTGATGACGGCGAGGGCGGCTGGGGCTGATAGTGTGATGACCCCGTTCGTGATTCCGGGGCGGTTGCCGTCTGCCAGCCAGCTTAATGCTAAGTGGATAGAGACCCCTGCAGGCAGGAACGGACACGTTGTGCTCAGGGATGGGCATTTTTATACTGGGGATCGGCGGATACGGTTTCTTGGGGCGAACGTCGTTTATGAAGGTTGCTTTCCGGCTCACGACGAGGCTGATGCGCTGGCAATAAAGCTGTCGAGGCTGGGGGTGAACCTGGTACGGTTCCACTTTCTGGATGCAATCGCGCCAAAGGGATTGATCGACGCCGATCAGCCGACCACTCAACAACTTGACGAAGAACGCCTGGCGAGGCTGGATTATTTCATTGCAAAGCTGAAAGAAAATGGGGTGTATTGCGACCTGAACCTCTATTGTGGGCACGAATTTACCTCATCAGACGGGGTGAGCGATCCGCAAAACTTGCCTTCTCACGGAAAATATGTGACCCTGTTCGACAGGCGACTAATTGAACTGCAAAAAGACTTCGCCCGGAAGCTGCTTCTGCATAAAAACCCGCACACTGGTTCCATTTACGCTCAGGAACCGGCGGTCGCGTTGATAGAGATCACCAACGAGAACTCGTTTTTCTACGGGTGGTCTCAGCAGGCCCTGGATAATCTGCTGCAGGCTTACGCCAAACAACTGGACGACAGCTTCGCCGCATATCTCAATAAAAAGGGATTGCCAGCGCGGCAGCGGCCGAAATGGAACGACAAATCCGCGGATGCGCCTGTATATATGCAATTTCTGGCGGAGTTGGAACAGCGATATTTTCGAGAGATGTATGGTTTTCTGAAGCACGACTTGCAGGTCGCGTCGCTGGTTACGGGAACTATGGCTTTCGGCCCTGCAGGCGCAGCGATTATGGCCGAGACGGATTTTGTGGACAATCATGCATATTGGCAACACCCAATCTATAGCGGCGGATCGTGGACTGGTTCATGGACGGTGCAAAACACGCCGATGGCACCGCAGGTCGAGAGAAATACGCTGCTGAACCTTGAAGCGATGCGCGTGGACGGTAAGCCTTATACCGTGTCGGAGTATAATCACGCCTTTCCGAGCTTGTGGGATGCGGAAGCGGTGCCGCTTTCGGCCGCGTTTGCCGCGAGATGCGACTGGGATGGGCTGATGTATTTTAGCTATAACAGCAGGCCCGAAACTGAGCATAAGAATATTAGAGACTTCTTCCAACTTAACGGACATCCGGTCAAAACCGCACAGCTTCTCGCGGCCTCGGCGATTCTGGTAAGAGGGGATGTGCCGCCCGCTGAGAATAAACCGCGTCCGAGAGTCGACATTGTTCGCAGCACATCGGTGCAGGCGACCCGGATGTGGTGGGATGTGCGGGGGATGATGGCGGAATTGGGACTGCCAATGCCCACACTCGATACCGACAACCAGGTGTTTCACTGGCGAGGGGATGGCAAGACCGGCCTGGCTATTGTCAATACAGCCGCCTCTAAATCGGCAGTCGGTTTCTTCGACGGTGAACCAATGTGCCTGGGCGGTGTGGCGTTTTCTATTTCATCGGAGTTCGCTGCGGTGATGGCGACGGCGTTGGACGATAAACGGATAGACGAAGCCAAAAAGATATTGATTACAGCCTGCGGTCGGTCGGAAAATACTGGTATGAAGTGGAACGAGGCAAAAAACTCTACTGTCAATTGGGGGACCGCGCCTGCGTTGACGGAATGTGTTGAGGGCACTGTCGAACTGCCGGGGGAAATGGTGGTATTCGCGCTCGATTCAGGAGGGGCGCCGGCGAAGAGAGTCGTTTCACGGCTCAAAGACGGCCGCACATCTTTTGCTATTGGGCCGGATTACTCGACCGTGTGGTATCTTGCTATTCGCAAGTAAATAATCGGAGGCCGGGACTTCTCCGGCCTCCATTTTGTGTGAATTAAATCGTCTCCGTTGCCGGATCGCCGTGGATTGCCGGGAGCGGATGCGGTCGAACGAGCGCCCCACCCTGCTCATAGGAATCAATAGCGGCGAAGATATACTCCATCGTCGCCAGCGCATCTCGACCGGAAGCCCGAAGATGCTCGTAGTGAACTTTATTGGTCACGTCCTCGAGGAACGCATTGATCCGGTTCGGGAAGGTGGCATCGAAATTGGTGACGCCTGTATTCAAAATCTCCGGCTCATCGGGTCGTGCAGCGTTCCACAACGTCAGCTTCTCGACGCAGTTTTCTACCACGAAAGTGCCCTTGCTGCCCGCAACTTCGACGCTCCACCATCCGCCAAGACCCCAGGCCGCGTCACCGCGATGGCTGAGAAGATAGCCGACCGTGTCATCAGCGAATCGCACATGGATGCTGTTAATCGACAGCAGCAGATCCCCGGCGTTCTTGCGATAACCCGGCTTGCCCACAAACGCCTGAACGTCTTTGATATCCCCGCAGAAATATCGCATCACGCTGAACGGGTGGGTAAGAAACGCCTTCATATGAGCATACGGCTGATTGAAGCGAGGGGAAGCGTTGAAGCCATAACCAGCCTCGCCGCCGTTAAATCCCATCTTAAAGAGCAGGTAAATAGTCTCACCGATCTTGCCGTCTTTCATCGCCTTTTTGGCCTGTGAGGCAGGCTCGGTAAAATAGTGATTAAGGTTGCAGCCGAGATAGAGCTTCTTTTCGGCAGCATAGCGCACCATCTCGCGCGCCTCTTCGATGTTATTAGACAGCGGCTTCTCGCAAAGCACGTGTTTGTTTGCCGCCAGAGCCTCCATCGTCGGCTCGAAGTGCCAGCTACCGTTCTCGTATCCGCCAGTAGTCACATCGACAACATCGAGGTCCTCATTAGCCAACATATCCTTCAGGGAATAGTAGGCCTTCACGCCATACTTCTCGGCTGCGGCATCGGCCTTTTCTTTGACCACATCACAGACCGCAACCAACTCGGATAACTTGTTTTGTTTGTGGCAATCAGAGTGGGTGTTGCCAATCCCACCCAAACCGACCACTCCAACTTTCAGAGCCATTATCTTATCCTTTCCATCCCTAATATAAGAAAAGGGAGAAAACCGAAATGCTGCAACGATGTCTTCCGCTGCAAAACCTGCATTTCCTGTTTTCTCCCCCATTTCACCCATTTTCTTTTATAGTTAGTGGTCTTCGTTCTCCATAACACCAACCTGCAACTGCACGTCGGCTCGCTCCTCTATTCTTTCGACGTAGCCGTCCCGGATCCACACAATTCGATCCGAAATGTCCAACATCTTAAGGTCGTGGGTCGCCGAAATGATGGTAACATTGTTTTCCTTATTGAGCTTTTTGAGCAAGTCGATGATTTCTTTGCCTGTTTTAAGGTCGAGGTTGCCTGTCGGCTCGTCAGCGAGGATGATGCTGGGCGAGTTGGCCAGCGCACGGGCACACGCCACACGCTGCTGCTGTCCTCCGGAAAGCTCAGTCGGTTTATGGTGGTATCTCTCACCCAGGCCAACCATATTGAGCAGTTCCATCCCGCGCTCAACACATTCGTCCTGCGACACCCCAGCGAACACCATCGGCAGGGTAACGTTCTCCAGAGCTGTCATAACTGGTATGAGGTTAAAGCTCTGGAAGATGTAGCCGATAGTGCGGCACCGCAGAAAAGCGAGTTCCTGTGCGTCGAGCTGGGCCATATCCACGTCGTTGATGAATACGGTTCCATCAGTGGGTTTATCGAGACCGCCGACCATATTAAACAGCGTAGACTTACCCGATCCCGACGGGCCCATAATGGATATGTATTCACCTCGGTATATGTCGAGCTGGATACCTTTCAAGGCACGCAGGGTCTGACCCCCCATCGAGAATTCCTTGATGAGGTCCTTTGTGCGAACGACATATTCTTTTTTATCTACGGTTGCCATTTATTAACACCTCTTTGCAGTGTAAAGCCTGTTCGAATTATATTTCCGCGCGCAGCGCCATCGCCGCCGGCATCCTGGCCGCCTGCCTTGCCGGCAGTATAGTAGCCACAAGAGTCAACACCATACCAGCGACGATGCAGACTCCCAGCGAGGCCAAAATCATCCACGGGTTCATCGTAGCCACCATATCCCAACCCTTAGTGAACCCGGCAATAAGCACCATCGAAACAAATCCAAGCAGCCAGCCCAGCGCCGAAGCGCAGATTCCGAGCATACTTGATTCGAGAACAAGAAGCAATACGACGAAGCTATCCAACGCGCCGAGGCACTTCATCGTTCCAATTTCCTTGAAACGCTCCGTGACAGCCATAAGCATGCTGTTTGTAATGCCGACCATGCACACCAGAAGCGACATCCCAACCAGCCACCACATCCTGTAGAAGCTGTTGATATCCGGTATGAGCACATAGTCCCCGCTTTCCATCGGAGTAGTGGCGGCCAAGCCCGGCTCTTTTGCAAGATTGACACCGATTTTGCGGCCATTGGTGTTGATGATCATAAGGTTACCGAGGTTGGAGGTCTTTTCGTCCGGCCCTTTGCCTAACGCCAAGGCTTCCTTAAGCGTTATGGCATAGCCTTTGGCGAGCTTGTTGATGGCTGACTGAGGGGCGCTGTCAAAGATCGCGTTTCGCTTTACTCGCGCCGCCCATATTTTGGCCCATCTCGGATGATCCTGAATGAAATCGTTAAGCGCCCCGCCCTTGAACGCCTTGCCGCTGCCAGCCAGCTTCCTGGCAACAGGCACCGGTATGCCGGCGCGCTGGGCGTCGCGAATAGTGATATCCTGGTCAAGCGCCGTCGCGAGATATAGAGGCTCGATGCCGTTGGTGCGGTCTCTGAGCAGATCTATAAGATCAGTCCCCTTGAATGTCGGGTATTTGGCGGCCATTTGCTGTGCGGCTTTTCTTGGCAGCCCCGCAGTGACGGCATCCTCGACCCTAATGTCCTTTTTATTGGCCAAATCCGCATATACCGGCATAGTCTTGCGGATGCGGTTCACATAGCGCGACTCTGTCCAGAAGTCCGGGTTGTCGTAGAGCACTTTGGCAAGTGTCGTTCCACGGAATGTCCCTGGTTTGGGAGGGGCAGGGGCATCGACATCGTCAGCGGCCACAGTGTTTTCTTCGACCGGCACAGCCATAACAGCAGCCACCAGATCGGCGGGAATGCCGGCCGCTTGCGCCTGGGCCGGGGTTATATCTTGATCAAGAGCAGTGGCAAGGGTGATGCTATCGGTCTTGCCGCGCTGCCGGAGTTCTTTGAGGAGATCCTTGCCGACGATCATCTCGCCGTGGACTACCGCCTTTTCAACTAATCGCTTCGGCACACCAGCCTTGACAGCATCGGCTATCTTGATATCTTTTCCACCGGAAATATCGACATACAGCGGCAGATATTTCGCATATTTGCTCAGCGCTTCCCATTCTTCTTTGACGCGAGTTTGATTGCGAACTGCGCGTTTCTCCTGAAACTGGCCTTCTATCACTCCAGTCAGGCTAAAGTTCTGTCCATCCGGCAGTTTTACCTTGTCAATTACCCCTTGTGGAATGCCCGCTTCCAGGCCCGCGTTTACGGGGACTGGTTTGTAGACGTCATAGTCTCCAGGGCCGTTTATCTGACCGTCCAGCCTGACATATCCCGCGTCCACTTTCGGGGGCACCGGCCACTGCATCAGCCATTGGGTGAGCACGGTCGCAAGGAACGCGATGCCCAAGAAGATTCCGCCGGCCGTTACCATCGATCGCCAGAATCTGATCTTGAGGCTATTCATACTAATTTTGAAAGCGCGTGCCAGCGGTAGCTGGGCCTGTCTTCCTACGACGGTATTATTTGCGCTTTTTATTGCCACTCTTCTTGCCTCCCGCGGACATCAGGCCGATAAGGTTTTTCTTTGCAAGGGTCTGCAGGAACATCGTCACCGACGCCTCAGCTTCTCTGCGCGTGAGCTTATAGTGCTGCGTCACGCCCCTGACCACATCATCGATAGTGCTGTCACCATCGCAAAGCTCCCAAACACGTGAGCCAACCTCATCTAATGCAAGCTGCTTGTGATCTGGCAGCTCTTTGGCCATCCTGGTAACTTTGATTAGCGATTTGATCATCTTGGCGAATCTGTCCTCGCGCATTGGAATCGCAAGCACTACTTCGTTATCCACTCGCTCCCACTTAATCAGCGGGTGGCGCACAGGAACAATCGCCAGAGCGTCTTTTCGCTCGATTTTCGGTTTCCGTCCAACCAACGGAACGTATCTTCTGATTGTATCTGTCAATGAGTTCATATTATGGTTTAGGTTGCAATTATCAGATCGCGAATCTTCTCAGCGATGTGCTCTCCCTGAGAATGTGTCGCTCGAATACTATACAGGCTATCCTGCTCAGGCTCGTACCAGACATACCCAGTCAACAAATCCGGATAAGGATGCAGCGTAAGAGAATATGCCATTGCCTTTATCGCAGGCACCAAACCCTTTCTTCTTCCGCTGGCTTTTAGCCCTTCTCCCCCGGCCACCGTCTCCGGCGCAATATCGACTCTATATCCCTTGACATCCGGCATCGCGTCCTTTCGATACCATGTCTCCATGTCGTATTTAGCCAGCAGCGAACTCGCCAGCCTCCATCGCTCTACTACGATGGTATGCGCCCCTTTTTTGAAATTCAGCGCGAGATACGCAGACATCAGAGTCTGTTTTTGTATTCTATAGCCCGGCGGGACTGCGAATCCCAGGCCATACAGACCCCAGTCCAGCCACCCGTCATCACGGTGATCCCTGATCGAATCCAGTATCGACGACGCCGTCTGAGCGACATTTTCGTCCCTGGTCGATATGACCTGGGCAAGAATCGTCCTCTCGCACTGCGGGCAATAGACCAGTCTGCCCTGACCGAGTCGATCCGATCTCCACAAAAACCGCACCGAACAATCGTCTGATCTGTCGGGCTTAATCTCTTTGTCGAACTTGAGCTTTTTCTTGCTCGCCGATTTGTCGATTTTGGCCAGAAACTCCCTGGCCTTTGCCATAAGATCAGGCTTGCCGGATACTCGCTCCCATTTTACTTCCAGCGCCGAGGCTACCGGGCTATCCACTCGAAAGTAGCCCTTCTTTGCGTCGCCATTAACCCCGACCAGGCTCCAGTCCGTTGGAGCATCTACCACAATTCCTTGCCAGCCCACAGGGGCGGATTTCAATGTCATAGTTATAAGTTGTATGGCCTGCTGTTACGTATCGAAACCATACACCTCTCCGATACGTAATACGCAATTCTCGGCCAACACTGCTCCTAGAACGGCAGATAATTCACAGATTTTGTTATCAAAGCGACCGCGATACCGGTCATAGCAGTCAATCCCGTGCCGCAGCCGAAGCCCGCAGCCAGAACCGGAGCATACTGGCCCCATCTCACATCGCCAAATCGCTTGCGGAAATAGAACCGACCCAGGCACGATCCCGTGAACAAAGGAATAGTGTTCATCGGCGCGCTCTGGATACCGCCCATAAACCCGTAGAAGAACAGAATCGGCACTTTGAACAGGCTCGAAATACCGAACAGTAGAAGAGTTCCTATTCCGGAACCTATAATCACGCTCGGCCGCAGCGCCCTGAAAAGCCAGTTATCAGCGAGACTCTGCGTGTTAGCAGTCCACCAGATTGAGCCCATCGTAGCGTTGATCGGCCACATCCTCTGAACAAATGGATACTGCGCAGACGGAATCGGGCTTGTTTTCCAGAAGAAGCTCCAGAACATAAAGCTGGCCGGAAGCACGATGAGCAGCTTCAGAATCTCAGCCTTGATAATGTTATTGAACTTGACCCCGACAAGCTCCAACTCTCGGAAGAACTGGGCCTGGCCGCCGAGGTCGTGCATCGGCATCGGCACAAACCAGATATCAGCTCCCTTGTAACCGCTCTTGATAATTGTGGCTTCGCGCAGATACGGGAAGCCGACCCCCTGGCCTGTGAGACCGATAAGTCGACCGGATACATAGGATATAACAGGGGTATAAATAAGCCCGTAGAAGCAGAATATCCACCACGGGAAACTCGGCACCAGGAAGTGAGCCACAATAATCTGCGCCAGCGTCGCGGCTCCCCAAACCGCCAGAGACCACTTGATGGCCCAGTCGCCGCGGTTGATGGCGATATTGCGGTTCATAGTCGGCCGGTTGGCTTCGCGTCTGACTTTTAGCAAGCTGGAGATTACGCTGCCCAACCCGATAACACCGATACCCAACGCAGTTCCGATACCGACGCTCATCCAGAAGTCGATGGATGTGGCGAGCTGGGTCTGTGGATACGGCGTGCCGTAGGTCCAGTCCGGGAACATGCCCATATGGTAGAGAATCGGGTTTAAACCGATCTGGCAGGCGATGGAACTGATAAACTGCCCCAGCACAATCGGGAACGGGATGACGAAGCCGACTATGACAGAGGTAATATCACCTGACAGCGCAGACCACGCGGCGGGCAAAACCCGCTCCGTATTGGCCGTAAAGTCGATAAACGGAATCGGGATCAGCGTGACCGGTTTTGGGAAAAGCACACCAGTAACTACCGGTATAAACAGGTACACCAAACCGAACAGCAACCCGATGACCGTTCCCGTTGAGAACACCTGCCAGCGCCAGGACTCTTCCTTGCTGCCCGCCTCGGCCAGCGCAGTTGCGCCAGCCGCAGCGATCGGCGCCATAGGGAACGGCAGTCGCTCTATGTCAGATGTAACCTTAAATACGCAGAACCCGCCACCGATGGAGATCATTCTACTTGTGATTTCGTAGAATACCATCAGCAGGATAGGAATGACCCAGGCGTGCGTCAGGAATGTTCTCTGCGCCAGTGAAGGGTCATTGGCGTGCGGGGCGACCCACGTAGGGATCAGTTTCGCCAGTTCGCCGATCTGCGGGCACTGGACCAGATACTGGTTCCAGATCATGCCCGCGACGCCGCCTGCTCCTCCTACTACACCACCAGCGATGTAGATGAGCATATAAAGCTCTTGTCGCTTAAGTGGCTGGAAGGAACGCCGAGCAAGCTCTGCGAACAGTACTACAGTAACCCACGACGCGGCCGGCCCCAGGCCCTGGCCTGCGACCAGTCCCAGATACATCGCCCCCGGCATCATGATCAGACCGACAAACAGTGCTCCGATTACTGTTCGGATCGTAAACCCGTCTTCAAATTCCTGACGCTGTACATCGTTTCCAGAGACTTCCTCCAGAGCTTCTCGGGCTTTTGCAATATCGTTGATTTCAGCCAATGAACTCGCCTCTTCAGAGTTGTCAAATGTTCGCGCTTACGCCGGCGCTGCTTCGGTGCTGGTAACAGCAGAAGCCGCATCGGCGCTAGCAGCGAGGTATTTCTCTCTCTCATCCGCTCGCATAGTCCTCCAGATGAGGAACTGCTTGCGAAGCGTATTGAGGAAGCGTCTATTGACGCGCTTCCAGTTAGATATGTCTCCACTCTCACGAGTGATCAGTAGATTCACTTCGAAGACATCTTCCATCGCAGTCGGCTCGGTGCTAAGCTTGACCATCTGGCTTACGCCCAAGTCGAATGGGGCAAGCCATGCCTTGCAGAAGATGGTGTGCGCCTTACCGAACTCTGTGTCCTCAGTGCCAATACCGACATCCTGAGTCACGAAGTCGCCGATGGAATACTCCTCATACGCGCCGAACCACTCACGCAGGAAGCTGTTGACTCCCTTAGCCTGAGCGCCCGTAACGGCGAACGGCAGCGTAATCTTCCAGTCGTCTCCCACCGGCTCCGGAACCTGCCAGGAACGGTCGATGGCCGGAGTAGCGACTTCAGACGCTTTCCGAGCAGGATACAACGTGCTGAGAAGCACCACCGCGACTACGACCAGAGTCGAACTTACAGCCGACATAGAGGAGAAGTTCAGATACAGCCCTGGCAGCCAGCCTGTGGCGCTGAGTATCTTACTGACCGTCTGACCAATTACATACCCAGCCACAGCCCCCAGGTTCGCGTAGACCATAGACTCCGCAATAAACAGAATAGCGATATGGTTAGGCGCAAGGCCGATAGCGCTGAAGATTCCGATCTCCTTGACTCTTTCAAACACCGAGCCAAGCATGGTGTTGAGAACGATCAGCGCGGCAATCAGCACCGGGATAAACACGTTGCTGAAGCCTTTGGACGCGCTTGAGCCAATGGAGCTGTAGCGGAAGATCGAGTTACCCACTCCGGCGTAGAGGTTAAGACCCAGCCTCGGCATCAACGAATCAAGCTGATCCTGGACTTCCTCAGCGGTGGCGTATTTGATCGCGATAGACTTAAGCTCACCGCCGATCCCCATCAACGTATCATACGGCACAATGAAGCAGTTCGAGGGTTCATGGTGAACGTATTCCTTGAAACCAGCCTCACCGCCGGACTGTTGACCGCCGCCCTGTTTGCTCATCAAAATGAAGTCGACAGGGGTGGTCGGTTCGTTATCGAGGTCCTTAATTTTCTTAAAGACATCGTTTTTGACTATCGCCACGACCGTATAGCGCGCACCGCCGAACATCACCTGCGCCTTGCCGACCTCGGCAGGGGTGATCTCCAGCTTCTCTGCCATCGTGTCGGGAATGATCATACTATACGGATCGACCGTGTCGGAGACCCGTTTGCCATTTTTGTAGCCGAACCAGTCGCCTGCCAAAAACGCCCTCTTGTTGGAGGTCTCCAGATCCATAATCTCGGCTTCGTCCGGAACCATACCAACCGCCGCACGAGCATCGTAGCTGAACTTGCCCTTGCGAACCGTCAGGAATGATTGCTCACCGAGCGACGTTCCGAAGAACCAGGCCCTTGGCGCGACCGGATATACCTTGCCGCGCTTGCCCTCGTTGCCGAACTCGTCTTTGAGGAGCCTGTATGCGATCTCCTGCTGCGATTCCCACATAGCGCCGCGAATCATAATGCCGTCGTAGATATGGGTATCGGCGTCTTTGCGAGCCGGGACCTTGTTGAACCTCAGTGTCGATACGATTGAGGTAAACGAAAGCACCGTAAAGGTCAGCAGTACCAACGTGATACAGGTCAACACCGTCCTGGCTTTTCTGCGCCTCATGTTGGAGATACCAAGCGAGAACGCCGCCGCCGCTACGCTCATTCGACCGATATCGGCCTTGTGGACGCCGCTGACGGATCTATTAAACTGCTTCAACTGCTCCTCGAACTTGCTGGTAACAATGAAGATTACCAATATGCTGAGCGCGAGCATAATAAACGCGATCAGAATAATGAACGAGTTGCCAAGCAGCTTAAACGCCGGGTGAACCAGATAGAACACCAGGAAGATAAACGCAAATATCAGGAAGAACGCCAGAATCTGCTTATACAGATCCGGGAAAGCAAAGAACAGCCGCTCGATAAAGAACGCAAACGGCAAAATAAGGAACAAATAGAAGATAACTCCGTTGACCACGTCCTGGGCGGTGCTGAAGATGCCCGGATACGCCCTGGCCTCATAACCCCACGAGGCGCGGCAGTAGGAGTCAAAGACGCTGTAGTTCAAGCTGCCCTTGGCCGTATCGGCATTGTCGAGCAGCTTCCGAGCCTGGCCATGCAGTTCGCTGAGGCCCTCGTTGATAATCCCCTTAGACTCGAGGCTGCCCAAACGATACTGGTCGAGCTTCCACATGTCGTTGGCGACTTTATAAGCGGTCTCATCAAGGGTTCCGCCGTCGTTTACATCGTAACCAATGCCCTCAGGCGCCGGCAGCGGCTGAACAAACAGTTTCTTCGTGCCCTCAGGAAGCGCCGAAGTGAGTTGTATGTCACCCTTGAGAAGAGCAGGGTTATTGTAGGCCAGCTTGAACTGGCAATAGTTTGTACCCTCGCACTTCTTATCCGTGAAGACGCCCTGCACGAAGACCTGCATCGGGTCGCCAGTGGATATAAATTGAGCCGCAGTCGCTTCTATGGTCTGGCCCTGGTCGGTCTTAATCCATACCGACTTCGACTTTGGCATCGCCGAGAGCACTGGCCCACCCTGCTCAAGCGAACCGGCCTGTTCCGACTTGAGGTAGTTGGCTCCCTTGCAGTCAACATTGTCGTATACGCCCGCAACGCGCACACTTACCGGGTCTGTTCCAACATCCGCCTTATGAATAACCGTAACAACTTCAGCAGGCAGTATCTTATCATCGACAGTCTTTACATAGACCTTTGTGACGTCCGGAACCAGCTTAACCGGAACCGTATCGCCAGCTTTCCAGTCGCGCGGCAGAGGTTTGGACTCGTCTCTAACATATTTGCTGTCCGGGAAATCCCCAGGCACGCATATATCGGAACTGTCGAGAGTGTCGGCAAGTTTCGCGTTCAGCTCAGGCAGATAGTAGTCCTTATCCTTGCAGTCCTTGTCAAGATACAGCCCCTTTGCCTTGATATACCACGGCGTATCAAGTGAGAGTATCTTGAATGGAACAGCGGAGTAAAGCCTTCCCGATTTATCTGCGTGTCCTGCTCGAACACTGACCGACATACGATCGAACGCCAGAGGAACAGGCTGCTTATTCGCGCCAGACGCGACAGGTTCGTATGCCTGACGAGCAACACTTACGATCCCAGCGGACTGGAACGCCGCATCAGCACCCGTCAAATCGCGGAAATAGAAGCTGGAAGATTCATCCGGGCGATAAGTCGAGCCTTCTTTGACCATCCTGTAGACGCCCGATATCTCATACTGCCAATCGTTGTTGACAGGCAGCGCCCTTACATAGGCGTCCTTGACCGCAACCGGAATAACTTCGCCTTCGAGAGTCGAATTCAGCAGCAAAAGTCTGTTTGCCGCCGGTCCAGCGCTCATAATCATCTTCAGACGAATGCGCTTGGTGTCGCTGGACTGAGCCGCTTTTTGGCCGCTCTTTTGGGTGTCTTCCGTGAAGATAACCGCCATATCTTCGACGTGCGGGTTTTGTGGCTCCGGCACCGCGACGGCGACTCCGAACTGCTTCGGCGCAGCGTTGGTGTCGCCTTCGTATATGCTCATCCCGCCGAGCGCCCTTAAAGACTGCGGGTCGATGAGGTCATAAATCGAGGTCGCCTTGCAGTTGAAGACGATGATCGGCATGTCCTTGAAGCCGGTTGTGATAGGGAAGCTGGTGGGGTAAAACTCACCATAAGAGCCCTGGTCAGGCGCACATATAATGTCGCCATTGACCGGGTCGAGCTTATAAGCGCCAATAGAGGTCGGCTTCTGATATCCATACGCAGTCAGCGGCGCGACTCCCGGTATTTCGAAGTAGCCCTGATCCCTTGACGGGTTGCGGGAATCAAACACCGGAGTAGTTTTGTCGATAATATTGGCGCGCACGCCCATAAACGATTTGTGCGGGCTGCGCACCACCGCAAGGCAGTCCCCTACTCTCAGGTTAGGCACAAAGCTCTTGCGCGGATCATACTGCACAACGTTTCCGCTTAACCTGGCAAATCCGCCCTGCAGACCCATCCTTGTGAACTTGCACGGCTCCTGCGAACCGAACTTGGTGATCGGCTTGTGCAGAACATAGACTGTTTTGGCGCCTGCCGGCAGGGGTTCCGTGAGCCTGATAGAGCCATCGGCCTTTGCCGCAAGCTGCTTCTCATCTCTGGGCTTATAATAGGTCTTGCCCTTGGTGTTTTTGCTGACAAACACCCCTCGCACATAACCCAATGTAAGCGGATCGGAGACTTTAATGCTGCGTGAGTCGATAACGCTGGCCGTCATCACCTCTTCGTCAAGGGCCAGGTTGGAATCGTGGAACCACTGATCGATAAGACACCCAAGCAGAGTAACTTGCTTAGTGAGGTTATCAATATTTACCTTGTCGCGGGTATCAAACGGGGTATCGGTCATCTGACGACCATCGTCAATGGAGACGAATGATACGCCCTTGCCACCCGCCAGCGTTACTACCTCGCTATCCAGAGCAAACTTGCCCGGGATAAAGTTGCGCCAGTTTTTACCCGAAATCGGGTTAACCCCATCGGCGAAGCGCGAGGCTCGATCGTCGAAGAAACCCAAAGCAGCGGCAATTCGCTCGGAGTTCTCCCGGCTCCTGCCAGCCACGTCGGAGAACTTGCCCTGAATATCCTCTCGATAGTCGTAGAAATACCCCTTGTAGAATATCCCCACGCCCTGAGTCTGGCTGCTGAGGTCCAGGCCGCTCCAGAGGTAATAATTCCTGGGTTGATTAACCGGCTCGAAGCCTTTCGCCAACCTGGAGTAAAGACCACCGGACGCGCACAGCGATAAAGCGATCAAAAGCAACGGCAGGCCAACGATCCACGGCCTGTTTTCTCTAACCAGCTTCAGCTTGCCCCAGATGAAGTTAACGATCCAGGCCAGAATCAGCAAAAATACCAGCGACACCGCCAGCGATGTCCACGTGCTCTTGCCCGCCGGCCACATCTTAGCCAACCACGCGCTGAACCCACTGGGAGCAACATAAGAGTCGATATGACTCTCCATAAACGCTCGCATACCCGCAAGGCCCTGATAGTGTCCGCTGGTGGCGACAAACATAACCGAGCGCTTAGGAGCGAACTTCGGATCTTTATACAGGCGAGCCAGTTCGAGCAGGCCGGAGATCCCGCACGTAGCTTCCGCACTCGGCGCAAGGGACGGAACCACAGAAGTGCCATCGTATGAAGCATGCAGGACTATCCACTGCTTTTTAAGCACCGGATCGGATCCCTCGATCTCGCCGACGATGTTCTTGGCTTCGACCTTCTCCCACGGCATCTTACAGAAGACTCGCGCGTCAAGTTGAGGTCGCTTTGCAGCGTCAACCCCTGCATAGCGCTTGTCCATATCAGCCAACAGCCTGCGAATCTCAGCCGCATCGGTCTTGGATATCCAGAACCGCGGCATCGAGACCGGGATGGCGCTGAACTTGGCCTCTGCCTCGCCTCGCATAGTTGCGTCCGGCTCGACAAACAACAAGATTTTCGCGCCCAGTCTTGGGGCGTTCAGCCACTCCGTGCCTGAATTAAAATCGACCAGCGCCGCGCTGCCTGCCACGACCTTATCATCGAAATCAGGCAGCCTTCCGCCCTTACCGTCGATTACGTGAACCTTAAGCCCGCTCGGAGGCAGGTGGCTTGTGCGGACAAGGTTAGGCCACAAAGCGTAGATAGGGAACTGCCGACCGTTAATAACGATCTTCGAGCCCTGATCTATCGGGACCGTAACCTTGAAGCTCTCGGCCTTAACATTGGAAAGCCCAATACTGCGGAACTGCTTCTCAATGTGGTCGGCAGCCTCGGCACAGCCAGGGTATCCGACAAGACGCGACGGGAAGGCGGACAGCGCGTTGACATCAGCGGCCATTCGCTTCGAGTCGATGGATGCAGCGATTTCTCTGTAGCGGTCTTTTACCGCCGGAGCGCAATCCGGAGTCGGCTCCGCCGGTTTGACTACGACTTTCGACGCTCTAACAACCTCTTGCTTGCCCTGTCCCGGAAGATAGTTCCAGAAACACAGCACGAGGAATGTCAGAACGATTATCGCTAGGATAAGTAGATTTGAGGTCCTGTATTTACTGATCGCCATACTCCTTCCCCTGGATAATATGGAAAAGGATTCCATCCGATGTGACGCGCCGGATAATTCGACGCATTAACATACGGGAATCGTGAGACGTCTTAAAATCGAATTGCCCGAAGTGGAGAAACCTACAGTCGGCAATCGCGTGGATGCATTATAGCACAGCAATAGATAGTGACGCAACAACCCTTTGCACACTATTTCTCACCATTTTTCAACCAATTCCAGCCTATTTGCCTGATTAGCACAGCGAAGGTGCGTGTTAGAGGGATATGAGATGGATATACTCAGATATGCTCACGCTTTTGGAGGCAAAATATTGCATCGAGCCTTGCTGATCTTCGTTGCATTAACTCTGAATATGCCGGCAGTTGCAGCAGCCCAGGCCGGCAATCAGCCTCATAATTTAATGGCTGAGTTTTTCAGCGCCATCGAAGGGGATTGGGTGGGAGTCTGCCGTCAAACAACAGGCGGCAAACCGCTCGAAGACAAATACTTCCAGGCGACTGTTAAAAAACACCCCAACGGCTCATTTGAAGCCAGCTTCATATACTATGACGCAGACCCCAAAGGCGCGATGACAAAAATAGGCGGCTCCAATATCAGAATCGTAATAGCAGCAGATGGTCTTTCAGCCGTGAGCACCATAACCGGCAGCGGAGAATTGCTGCTGGACAAAAAACCAAAAAAACAGGAGCACCTTTTAACCGAAACAGTCACCTGCATCGGAACCGGATGCCTGGAAGCGAAAGGGGAAGGCACTCTGAAAGTCTACGGCACTCCTTTGGGAATCGGGCAATCCGGCAAGGTTCGTGATGATGTCAGCAGGTGGACCCTGACCGACGACACACTTTCGATAACACATAACATGAACATCGTCTTCAGGGCGCTATGCTTCAGTAAAACGATCATAATTAACGCCGAATACACAGCTATCCGCGGCAAGGAATTGTCCAGCAAAATCGCCGGATTAAACAGGCTGATATCAGGCGGCGCCACAACGCAGTGACTGAAAACGCGAAAGCCTCGATGTGTTCGGCGTCGGGTAGTGACTGGAACTAAGTGGTGCACGTGGCGATTCGGAGATCGCCGTTTAGAGGTTGGAAGTTGGAGGTTAGAGGTTGGGGCGTGATCCTGCGACTTCGCGCAGGATAACATAATCGGCGGCGCTTCTATCAGCGAGAGCATACATATTAAAAGGTGGCGATCTGCGATCGCCACCTGCCATGCTATTTAGTCCTGAACGGACTTATTTGTCTCTGGATACACCCTTGCCGGACTCCTCGATTACCGCCTGGGCGGCTGCGAGTCGAGCGACAGGAGTGCGCTTCGGCGAGCAGGACACATAGTTCAGGCCGATCTTATGGCAGAACTTCACAGAGTCCGGGTCCCCGCCGTGCTCTCCGCAGATTCCGAGCTTGATCGTCGGATTGACCTTCCTGGCATCGGTAACGCAGATCTCCATCAACTTGCCAATACCCTTGATATCGAGGGTCTCGGTCGGGTCGGCCTTGAATATCTGCTTGTCGATGTAGACCGGCAAGAAGCGGCCAGCATCGTCGCGTGAGATGCCGTAGCCCATCTGAGTCAGGTCGTTGGTTCCGAAGCTGAAGAACTGAGCCTCCGGCGCGATCTCATCTGCGGTAAGTGCAGCGCGCGGAATCTCGATCATCGTGCCGATCATATATTCGACCTCGATGCCTTCCTTCTTCATAGTCTCCTCGGCGATCGGAATGAGCTGCTCCTTGAGATAGGTAAGCTCGTTGACCGTGCCGATGAGCGGAATCATAATCTCCGGGTGCACTTCCAAACCGGCTTTCTTGAGCTCACAAGCAGCGCCGATGATCGCGCCGACCTGCATGTTCACGATACCAGGGAAGTAAATCGACAGTCGGCATCCGCGCAGACCCAGCATAGGGTTGGCTTCGTGCATATCCTGCACCTTTGCAAGCAGCGCCTGTTTCTCCTTGAGTTCAGGAGAGTTCGGGTCCTTGCAGCGAAGCTCAGTAACCTCGACCAGAAGCTCATTTGCCGGCGGCAGGAACTCATGCAGCGGCGGGTCGATCAGTCTGACGGTGACCGGCTTGCCGCCCATCGCCTTGAAGATGCCGACAAAGTCTCTGCGCTGCTCAATGAGCAGTTTGGCCAGAGCAGCATCCCGAATCTCTTCGTTATCTGCCAGGATCATGTCTCGAACGTAAGGTACACGATCCGAGCCCAGGAACATATGCTCCGTGCGGCAGAGGCCGATGCCCTCTGCGCCAAGGCTAAGAGCCAGCTCGGCATGCTCAGGGGTGTCGGCGTTTGCGCGAACTCCCAGCTTGCGGAACTCATCAGCCCAGCTCATAAACGTGCCGAAGTCTCCGGTCACGGAAGCAGGCTCAGTCTCAAGCTCGACATTGTAGACAAGGCCCAAAGTGCCGTCGATGGTGATAACATCACCCTCTTTGACTGTGACGCCATTGGTAGAGAACGATCGCGAGCCCATGTCTATTTTAAGAGCGCTGCATCCGCAGACCGTCGGAATACCATACTGGCGAGCGACGAGAGCCGCGTGGCTGGTTCGTCCGCCAAGCTGTGTGAGAACGCCCTTCGACGCCAGCATTCCGCCGAGGTCGTCCGGGTTGGTCTCTTTTCGGACAAGGATCACGTTCTTGCCGGCAGCAGCCATCTCGATGGCAGCCTTAGAATCCAGCGCAACATGTCCGGAGGCTCCGCCAGGGCCGGCGTTGAGACCCTTGGCGATCTCCTTTGCGCCCTTAGAGCTCTTGATTCGCGGGTTAAGAAGCTGGTCCAGCGCTTCCGGCGGGACTCGGGTGAGAGCTTCTTCTTTTGTAATAAGGCCTTCGTTGACCATATCGACAGCGATCTTCACCGCCGCCACGCCCGTGCGTTTGCCTGCTCGACACTGAAGAATAAAGAGCCTGCCCTTTTCGATGGTGAACTCGATATCCTGCATATCACGATAGTGATCTTCAAGACTCTGCGCGATTCTGGCAAATTCATCATAGACAGCCGGGAACTCGTCTTTCAGGTGGCTGATTTCTTCCGGAGTTCGCACGCCAGCGACGACGTCCTCGCCCTGTGCGTTCTTGAGGAACTCGCCGAACAGTTGATGCTCGCCGGTGGCTGCATTGCGAGTGAATGCAACGCCGGTTCCGCAGTCGTCGCCCATATTGCCGAATACCATCGTCTGCACGTTGACTGCAGTGCCGAGATCATGGGAGATCTTCTCGCGGTTTCGGTAGATGATGGCGCGCTCGTTGTTCCAGCTCTTAAAGACAGCGATTATCGCCAGTCTCAACTGCTCAATCGGGTCAGCCGGGAAATCCTCACCAGTTATTTTTTTGAAGTATTCCTTATACTGACCGACCAGTTCTTTGAGGCCTTCGGCGTCGACGTCGGTATCCGAGGCGGCGCCTTTCTTCTTTTTGAGATCGTCGAAGATATGCTCAAAGTTGTGCTTGACCAGTTCCGGAAAGTCTCCGGAGAGAACGATATCGGAAAACATCATCAAAAACCGGCGGTATGCGTCATACGCGAAGCGCTCATTGCCGGTGGCTGCGACGATGCTCTTGAGGGTATCGTCATTGAGACCAAGGTTAAGAACCGTGTCCATCATACCGGGCATAGAGAACTTTGCGCCGGAGCGGACGGAAAGGAGCAGCGGGTTGGTGACGTCGCCGAGCTTTTTGCCCATATCCTTTTCTACATCAGCCAGCGAGGCGATCACTTCCTCCCACAGCCCATCGGGGAGCTTGCCGAGTTTAGTATACTCGTTGCAGGTCTCTGTAGTGATGGTGAATCCGGGCGGGACATTGAGACCGATGTTAGTCATCTCGGCCAGGTTGGCGCCCTTGCCACCGAGCAGGTCCCTCATAGTCGCGTTGCCCTCTCTGAAGAGGTAGACGCGCTTCGTGTTTGCCATGTAAGTAAATCCTCCTGTAGTGTTACCGATAACATCGTCGCGGCAAGTAAAGCAAACTCTCCGGCGACGACGATTATGTACCAACTTTAAGTGTTAGTGATTCAATACCCGTAGTCCTTCTTATTTTTTGGAAAATCACAAAGAATAAATTCCAAAAGAGACAGACGGACGGGCTAGAGGTCAATTTCGGGGCACTTCCACCTCGGAAAGCGTGGATTCTATGACCCGGTCGGCGGTGAGGCCTTCGATTTCAGCCTCCGGGCGAAGTATTAGCCGGTGGCGCAGAACAGGGGCAGCGAGTTGCTTCACATCGTCCGGTATTACAAATTCTCTGCCGTTCATGGCGGCATACGCCTTCGCGCCCTGCAAAAGCCAGATCGATGCGCGCGGACTGGCGCCTAAAATAAGGGCCGGGTTGTCGCGAGTATGCCTTACAAGAGTCGCGACGTAGTCCACAATAGACTGATCCGCGAGCACCGCAGTCACGGTTCTACGCAGTTCAAGCAGCAGATTGGCGTCGCCTACTGCCTCTATGCCGGCATCCTCCAATCGAACGGAGTTGAAGCCGTCGTTATAACGCGATAACATTCCGACCTCGGTCTCCCTGGCAGGATAGGGCACAATGGTTTTGAACATAAACCGATCGAGCGCAGCCTCCGGAAGCGGATAGGTGCCCTCATATTCTATTGGATTCTGAGTGGCGATAACCGTAAACGCCGGGCTTAGTGCGCGGGAGTCGCCGTCGATAGTGACCTGCCTCTCCTGCATAGCCTCCAGCAGCGCGGCCTGAGTTTTGGGAGGAGTGCGATTGATCTCATCGGCTAGCAATAATCCGGTGAAAATCGGCCCCTGCCGCATTGTGAATTTGCCTGTAGATGGATCGTATACGTTGGTACCAATAACGTCGGAGGGCATCAGGTCAGGGGTGAACTGAACCCGGTTGAAATCTACAGATAAAGTAAGCGCGACACAACGCGCGATCAGGGTTTTGGCCACCCCGGGGACGCCTTCGAGCAAAATATGACCCTCGCAGAGCAGTGCGACGAGTATCTGGTCGATAGCTTCAACCTGGCCGACCACCGCCTTGGCGACCTCGGCCTTGATTTTATCCGTGATTTCAGGAATTGCTGAAATGTTTAGCTCTGGCAAAGGGTTCTCCCGGTTAATTTTGTGCTGGCCGGGATGGAAACCGGCCACTACGTTTTTTGAGTTGGCCGGGATAGAACCCGGCCGTGCACTTAATTATATCGTCAGCCTTTGACGCCTGATATGACTACACCCTGAATAAAATACTTCTGACCGCAGAAGAAGAGTATCAACAGCGGCATCATAACCACAGCCGACGCAGCCATTAGATAGTTCCAGTCGGTGGCGTATTGGCCCTGGAATGCATACAACCCCAGCGCCAGGGTGCGCTTTGCCGGGCTGGACAGGTAGATGAGCGGGCCGAGGAAGTCGTTCCAGTTGTTCATAAACGAGAATATCGCCAGGGTCGCAAGCGCGGGCTTAATCTGCGGCAGCAGGACCTTATAAAACACCTGAAGCGTGCTTGCGCCGTCGATTCTCGCGGCCTCGTCCATCTCATGCGGCACAGTCATATAATATTGCCGCAAAAGGAAAATAAAGAAAGCCGAGCCAAAGAAGCTGGGCAGGGTCAACGGGACGAAAGTGTCGTAAAACCCCAGAGTCGACCAAATCTTAAAGACCGGGATCATCGTGACCTGCGCCGGCAGCATCATAGTGGCAAGCAGCGTAACGAACAGCACGTTTCTGCCGGGGAATCGCATCCTCGCGAACCCGAACGCCACCAGTGCGCACGACAGCATCTGCCCGAACATAGAGATCGCCGTGATAAGGCAGGTGTTAAACGTATACTGCGCAAACGGCAGCTTGGAAAACGCCTTCGCGTAGTTGCTCCATAGCCACGGCTTCGGCCATATCTGGATAGGATCGGCGAATACATTGGCCGGGTCCTTAAACGAAGTTCCGAGCATCCACAAAAACGGGATTAACGAGATCAGCGAGCCGACAATCAGCGTCGTATATGCTACCGCGCGCCACGTTTTCTTCTGAGTCGCTCCGGGTCTGTGTTTTTTCTTTGCAATCACAGTGCTCATCTCTTCAACTCCGCTTCATAATAAACCCACCTGCGCGAACTTGTCATAACGAACAGCGTGAGCGCGAGGATAATAGCGAACAATATCCAGGCCAGCGCGCATGCATAGCCCATCTGCAGGTATTTGAACGCCTTTTGATACAGGTAGAGAACATAGAATAATGATGCGTTTGCCGGGCCTCCCTGGGTCATAATAAACGAACTGGTAAAGACCTGGAAACTGCCGATTATGCCCATAATGAGGTTGAAGAACAGGGTCGGGGAGATCATCGGCAGGGTTACGTTTCTGAACTTCTGCCAGCTTCCCGCACCGTCTATCTCAGCCGCTTCGTATAACTGCGTCGGAACCCCCTGCAAACCGGCGAGATAGATGATCATCCCGCCGCCTACCCCCCACAGGCTCATAATAATAAAGGATTTAAGCACCCAATCCGGGCTGGTGAGCCACGGGATCGGCTGGAGGTGGAATAGCTTGCCCAATATGGCGTTGAATATGCCGCTGGGCTGTGGACGAAGGACCATCTGCCACACCATAGCAACCGCCGCGCCGGGTAGAATGGCCGGTATATAGAAAATAGATCTGAACCACTGCATTCCCTTGACATTGAGGTTGAGCAGCATCGCCAGAGCCAATGAACACACTAAACCCAACGGAACAGAGAAGCCCGCGTAGATGGCCGTAACCTTGAGAGACTGCCTGAACCTGTCGTCGTCAAATATGATGGTCGAGTAGTTGGACAGCCCGACGAACTTGGCCGGGTTGATCATATCCCACTTGGTCAGACTCATAAAAAACGAGAACACAACCGCCCCCAGCGTGAGGAATATGAACCCGAACAACCAGGGAGCTATACACAGATAGCCCTCTATCGCCTCCTTACGCTCGAGTCTTGATTTGATTTTCTTTGCCATATCTATTCCCTATGCCTCAGCAACTGATCGACCTTCGGCTTGACCTTCTTCATCCCCTGTTCGGCCGATTCCAGACCGAGCCGCACCAGGTCTAACTCGCTTTGGATAATCTGTGTCATCTCAGGCGCACACGACACCGGAGGCACCGACTTGCCGAATTGAATCATATATAGAAATGCCTCGCGGTTTCTGGGGTCTGCGTCCAGGTGGAGATAGGCGCCGGACTCTGCTACCGATCGGCGGCTGGGGATAATCTGCGAGCGCATAGCGGCAGCGCGCTGATATTCCTTGCCCGTCATCCATTTGACCAACTCCCACGCCTCTTCTTTGTGCTGTGATCTGTTCAGCACCGCATAAGCCGCCCCGCAGATGATGGAAACGCGGGCCTTGGGGCCTTTGGGGATCGGAGCTACGTCGTATTTGAATGTGGTGATCTCGTTTTTATAAATAAGCTCCGCCGCCCAACTGCCTGAGATCGTCATCCCTATCCTGCCCGAGGTGAACAGCTTGCTGGTGCCCTGATTTGCGGCCTCTTCGGCAGTAGGAGAGACGTGATATTTGTTTATCAGATCCGCCATAAACTGCAGGCCTTGGTAGGCTGCTGGCTGATCGAGGGTGCATTGCACATCCCCAGTCGCCGCATCCGGGCCTATGATTGTGCCGCCGTTGGCGTAGACATAATCCTGCCACCACATGTCCAGAGTGGTGCCCCATTGGTCGATTTGCCCGTCGCCGTTGGTGTCTATGGTCAATTTTTTAGCGACTTCGAGATATTTATCCCAATCCCAGGTCTCGTCGGGGTATGGGATTTTGTATTTGTCGAACATATCCTTGTTGTAGTACATCGCATATATGTCGATGTCCGTTGGAATCTCAAGGATCTGCCCGTTCCAAACGCCCCATCCCTCGATAGATTCAGGATAGAAATCGTCGAGGTCGTAGTTGTCGCGTTCGATGTATTTATCCAGAGGCTCCAACAGGCCCTTTGCCGCGATTGGCGGGAACCATTCGGAGCTGATTCTTGTGACGTCCGGCGGCCGGCCGCCGGCCGAGGAGATCATAAGCTTATCCAGCATTCGCGACCAGGGAGTGATCTCGACCTCCACGCGGATGTGGGGGTTGCGTTTTTCGAACTCTTTTATGAGCGCACGGAGGCTCTGTTCCTCAACGTCGTTTCCCCAGGATGTGAAGCGTATGGTGGTAACACCGGGTTTTTTGTTGCCACAACCGGCGACAAGCAAGCCAACCACCATAACAGCCGCAACGCCGATTAATAATATTCGAGATTTCATAGTCCTCCAAGGTACCCCGCGCTACGCCATATTCGTCAACCTGCGGGTTTTTGCGCCGGGTGGCAGTTCCAGGGTTACTGCTAATGGCATGTATTTTTCGATCCCCCGCACCCTCGCGAGTTTCTCGTAATATTCTATATAAGGAAACGACACGACCTCGCCGCGGAACAGCGCGTGTTTGGAGGCCATTTCCTTCCACAAGGCTATATCCTCAGCCGTGACCTCCAAATATAAATCCGGGACATAATCCTCTTTGTCCTCCCAATTCTCCGCGAAATACAGCGTTGGGCAGTAGTGAGGATCCTTGTCGGTCTTAATGGTGCGGAGACCCGCATAAAACATAGCGTCGGGGACGTTGAGATTGCAATTAACGTGATCTTTGTGGATGCTTTTATAGTGATGCGTAATTATGACGCTGGGTTTGCAGTCGCGAATCACATCGGCTATGGCCATTTTGACCTCATCCGATACAGGAAGCTCAGCATCACACCAGGGCAGCACATAGCACTTTGCACCGATCACGTCTGCGGCGGCCTGTACTTCCTGCCGGCGTTGCTCTGTGTACTCGTCAATCGGCATTTTCGGGTTGCCTTTTTCGCCTAATGTGAGGTGGCACATCGCGACCTTTTTGCCGCAATTCACCTCATGAGCGAGGGCGATACCGGAAGCTATCTCAGCATCCCCCGCGTGTGCTCCGATGGACAGAATATCAACCTTAGCCATTTTATTCCCTTAATAATCGACCAGCGCGCAGGTCAGTTCGCCGCGACAGACCAGATCATCTCCCACCTTCGACTCCGCGCTGATTTTCCATATTCCGCGTCGCCCGCTGAGAAGCCTGACCGTAGTGACGATAGTATCACCCGGCACAGCCGCCCTTTTGAACCTGACCCCGTCAATGGCGGCGAAATATGCGAGCTTGCCCTCAGCTTCCGGCTTGGTCATAAGCAGGTAGCAACCCACCTGGGCCATGTGCTCGACGATCAAAGCCCCCGGAAAGATCGCCTGGCCGGGCAGATGTCCCTGCAGGATTTTCTCATTTGCGGTAACGTTTTTGATGCCGACGCAGTAGTCGCCCTCATCGGAGACCTCGACGATGCGGTCGACGAGCAGGAAAGGGTATCTGTGCGGGATAGTATCCCGAATTTTTTCGATATCTATCATAAAGGTAGTTCGTTTCCGATCATAAAATGTCAGCTTTAGGCTGCGGATAGATTATAGCACACACGCGGATTATTCGATCTCGCCGTCCGATTGCCCCGCGATAAATTCGTTAAGCTCTTCGGTGAGCTTGAACATATCACTCTGTATTTTCTGCTGAATAACCCCGTGTTTGGCGAGGTAGCGGATACCCTCGTTGAGCGGATCCATCGTAACGACGGCTTCCTCAGCGAGGGCGACTATCTCAGCGTCCTGATCCGGTATGAACAGTCCGAGTTTCGAATATGCTTCCTGCAGCGTCATATATTGCTCGTCAAACTTGGAGGTATTGGTGAGCGTCATTTTAATTGCTTCTTTGATAAGCGACCGCTCACACGGCAGCTTCGACTCCGGCGCACCGGCGATAAGATGCGAGGTCTCCTCAAGCGCGTCCATATACCGCTCCACGATCATCGCCGCAAGCTCTGGTTCCATATTAATTTGGCTCATACATATATATTAGCACATCAGCGAGGTTCTACTTGCCGACTTTTTGTGCTGTTACGATGGCTTCCGCGACCTGGCGTCTCTTTGCACGGATCACATCCGGAGACTTTGTGAAACTCCTTAGACTTGCGACCAGGTCATCACCGATATCCATAGCTTTTTCAGCCTTTGCCAGAGCCTGTGCGGCAGCCGGACCGGAGAGTTTTTTGAGGCGTGCGATTTCCTGCTCCAGCAGCCAGAAGTATTCGAAATCCTCAATTCCGTCTCGGATGTTTTCCAGCCTTATGGTAGGCAACGGGCCGTGCGGGCCAGCGCATATTATACTTCCATCACCGTTGGCAGTCTGGAAACTGGCAGGTGGCCAGTCGGTATACGGCCCGAATGTGATCGGTTTTTTTGTCAGCGGCCAGCGCATCATAGCGTAGTAGAGATATCCATCCGGCCTGTATTTGGCCGTCTGCAGACCCATAAGCATTCGCGCATCAATAGCATCATATTCGATAAACCAGTTCGCCCACGGCGCCTGCGGCCCGATGCACGTATACCACCAGATCTGCTTGCCACGCGCTCGCGCATCTTCTACACGCTTGAGATCGAATTTCGGGGTCAGCGGACACCACGCGTCCATAGCATCGACCTTGCTGACTATGCCGAACGAGTCGTCATAACCTGTCGTCAGAGTCAACAGATCCGGGTGGCGTTTCTTGACCTCGCTGAAGATGTCCTGCATAGCGGTAAAAGACTCCGGCCCGATCTCGTCGAAGCCATATAGATATGCCTTATCTAATAACCCGTTAGCTCGGAGAAGGGCCACAGACTCATCGACTTTCCTCAACAGCAATTCTTTTTGCTCCGCCGGGAACGGGTCACCGGCCTTTATGCCGTTGGGTTTCTGAACATACAGTATGTTAAATGCGTTCAGGCCCTTTTTGTCCCACCGCTTGAGGCTCTCAACGGGCGGCATCTCCGACCTATAGATATTGTCCGGATTGATGCGATAATCCAATACAAAGTTTTCATATCTCTCTCGCATAGGCTCGGTCAATTTCCCGTAGGCATAAGGAAGAAATACGTCGTATAACGACATCGCCGTGCGCAGATGGCGCTCCTGCGGTACATCAAAACCCCACACGTGCACCTTTAGGGTCAGCTTTACCGGCGCAGCATTGATAGCTTTTACGGTCACCGGCGCAGTATACTCCCCTGCCGGAGCGCCCGCAGGGGCGGTAACCCTGATCCACACCGGCTGCACTTCGCCTTCCTTGATGTTATAGCCCTTAAGGAAATCCAGAATCGGGTCCGGATGCCAGCCGATGTATCGAACCGGGTACGGCGGTTTTTCCGTCTTAACAAATCCTACCGGAGAAGCCTCGACTTTGGGGCCGGGCTTGCCTTTGCTGGTCATCGCACCGACCGATACGCTGGCGCCTTTTAATTCCTGCCCGAACGCATAGATTAAGAGCTGAATCGACTCGGCCTCATTGCCTGCCAGTTCGATTGTAGCCTCTTGAGCAGTGCTGCAGGTGAAGCCAATATCTTTCGGGAATATCTTCTCCATACTCGAAGCCCACCCGCAGGCGAACGTTGCAGTGGGGTTCATTTTTATTGCAGCCTTGCGCAATCTGGCTTCTGGAATAGCGCGCGCCAGGTCTCTTTTTGCCTGATTATCAAGCTCAATAACATCCGGCCTGATCTCGGCGAGGTCAGAAGCGCTTTTGGCCTTGGAAGCTTCATTTGTGAGAGCGCCATACTGAGCATATAAGCTCGCCATAATCGAGGCCAATTCGTCTGCACAATCTTTGCTATCCTTGCGCAGAGTTTCTATATTCTGGCCTATGGTTTTCAACCATTGCGGCACACCGCTTTCGAGTCGTAGATTATCGACCACCAGATATGTGTCGTCCGGCGGTCGGGTGGTGTGAATGTGCAACTGCCATATATTCTTGAAGTCCAGATTCGCAGGCGCTGCCTTAAAATCCATTTGAATAGTCTTTGTGTCACCAGGTGCAATCGCCAGACTAACGGTCTGCGAGGCGCCTTCGGGGTCGCGGATATACATAAGCATTGTGCAGGTCTTTTCGCCTGCGTTGCGCACATCGCAAAGGGCATAATCGTATTCAGAAAAATCCTTTGGAAGTCCATTATCGTTGGTGAGAATCACCGCCGGCCATTCCGTGGAACCCTGCTTCCATTTAGGGAAGAAAATGGAGGCTGTTCCGTCTGCATTCGCAGTAAAAGAAGAGGCTGGGGTGGACTCGCGCACTTCAAATCGGTTGATGTCGGCGGCGTTGTCAAAATCGCAGAGAATCAACGTGCCGACCGGCGCGGCAGTGGCCGTCGCTGCAAACAGCATCAGAAGAACGATCAATTGTAGCAGTTTTGTCATCTACAGCTCCTTGGAGTTGCTACCAATGCATTAGACGCGAAGAGGTGGATTCCCTTCTCGGCGGAAGGCGGAAAGGAAAACGCGAAAGCCCGAAAAGAGCGAAAGCCGGAAAACAGATACAGGAGGTCTAAGGGCTAACGATGTCGGGTCGGACATCGAACGTCTGACCTCGGACATCGAAAAAAGCAGATTTCTCGCTGCGCTCGAAATGACAGGGGAGGGGTGCGCTCGAAATGACAGGGGAGGGGTGCGTGCGAAATGACAGGGGGAGGAGTGCGTTCGAAATGACAAGCATTCTGGTGTGATCTTGCGACTTCGTGCAGGATGATCTTAAGGAAAAAACGCGAAAGCCCGAAAGGAGCGGAAAGCCGGAAAACAGATACAGGAGGTCTAAAGCCAACGATGTCGGGTCGGACATCGAACGTCTGACCTCGGACATCGAAAAAGCAGATTTCTCGCTGCGCTCGAAATGACAGGGGAGGGGTGCGCTCGAAATGACAAAGGGTTAGTTGCTGAAATGACAGGGATTCAAGGTGGCGATTCGTAAGTTCGCCACCCATGTTATCGTGCGGGTTATTTGCGAACTTTTTTAGCCGCCACAATGGCTTCGGCGACCTGGCGTCTCTTTGCGCTCACTGCTTCTGGAGACTTTGAGAAGCTGCTCATGCTCGCTACCAGGTCATCGCCTATAATCATAGCTTTTTCCGCCTTTGCCAGAGCCTGCGCGGCAGCCGGGCTGGAGAGTTTTTTCAACCTGCCTATCTCTTGCTCCAACAGCCAGAAATATTCGTAGTCTTCTATTCCGTCGCGGATATTCTCCAGCCTTATCGTAGGCAGTGGGCCGTGCGGGCCGGCGCAGATTATGCTGCCGTCGCCGTTTGCGGTCTGGAAGCTGGCGGGGGGCCAGTCGGTGTATGGCCCGAACGTAATCGGTTTTTTGGTCAGCGGCCAGCGCATCATCGCATAATATAAGTAGCCATCCGGCCTGTATTTGGCGGTCTGCAGGCCCATCAGCATACGCGCGTCTATCAGATCATATTCGATCATCCAGTTCGCCCACGGCGCCTGCGGCCCGATACACGTATACCACCAAACCTGCTTGCCACGAGCACGCGCCTCCTCGACTCGCTTTGGATCAAATTTGGGAGTCAACGGAATCCAACCGTCGATGGCGTCGACCTTGCTGGCGATGCCGAAAGTGTCATCGTAGCCCGTTGTAAGCGTCAACAAACCCGGATGTCGCGCCTTGATCTCGCTGAAAATGTCCTGCATAGCAGAAAATGACTCCGGCCCGATCTCGTCGAAACCGTAGACATAGGCCTTCTCAAACAACCCGTTAGCTTTCAGCAGCCCGACAGCCTCATCGATTTTTCCCAGCAGCAGTCGCTTCTGCTCCGCAGGAAAAGGATCACCAGCCTTGATGTTGTTTGGCTTCTGGACGTAGATAATATTGAACGCGTTGAGGCCCTGTTTGTCCCAACGCTTGAGGCTCTCGATAGGCGGCATCTCCGGCCTGTAAATGTAGTCCGGATTGATGCGGTATGAAAGCACGAAATCTTCATATCTCTGCTGCATAGGCTCTGTTAGCTTGCCATACGCATAAGGGAGATAGACGTCATATATCGACATAGCCGTGCGCAGATGCCGTTGATGCGGCACATCGAAATCCCACACGCGCACTTTGAGCGTGAGCTTGACAGGCGCGACGTCAATAGCTTTTACAGTTATCGGCGCGGTATACTCCCCAGCAGGTGTGCCGGCAGGGGTAGTAACCCGGATCCACACAGGCTGTACTTCATCTTTCTTAATGTTATAACCCTTAAGAAAATCCAGAATCGGGTCCGGGTGCCAGCCGATATATTTCACCGGATATGGAGGCTTTTTGGTCTCGACGAACCCGACAGGCGAGGCTTCGACCTTCGGGCCGGGCTTGCCATTCATCGTCAGTGGCCCGACAGAGACATTTACGCCCTTCAACTCCTGATCAAATGCATAAATCAAGAGTTGAACCGATTCGACCTCGTTGCCGGCAAGTTCTACGGTCGCTACTCGATCAGTGCTGCACTCGAATGGCACGTCTCTGGGGAAAATCTTCACCATACTCGAGACAAATCCACAGGCAAACCTGGCGTCGGAATCGAGCTTTTTTGCAGCCGAGCGCATGCGATCCTCTGGAATTGCACGCGCACCCTCCTTATTGACCCGACTTTCGAGGGACGCGACCTCAGGCTTTATCAGTCGAAGATCCGCAGCACTGGTCGCTTTCGATGCTCGACTGCAGAGATCATAATGCTGCGCCTTCAGCTCAGTAAGCAAAGGATTTACCTCTGATGCGCAATCCTGAGATGCCTGGCGGAGTTTTTGCAAAGCAGCGTCAATCGCCTCCAGGCGCGGCGTGATATCGCTCTCAAGCCGGATATTATCGACCACAAGAGACATATCCTCCGGCGGCCGAGTGCCGTTTATATGAAACTCCGTTATTTGCTTCAAATCCAGCGTGCCCGGCAAAGTAGCTAAATCCATTCGTACCGACTTCAGCTCCCCCGGCTTGATGGGTGCGCTGGTGGAGAGGCGCGAGTCCTCGTGGTCACGAATAAACAGGGATATAATAAGATCCTTCGACCCCACGTTTCGGATATCGCAGACTGCGAAATCGTAGTTGGTCCAGTCGCGAGGGAGCCCTTTATCATTTGAAAGAATCACCGCCGGCCATTCCTCAGAACCCTGCTGCCATTTTGGAAAGAAAATGGAGGCAGTGCCGTCCGCATTCGCAACAAACGAGGAAGGAGGATCCGTGGTGCGGACGAAGAATCTATCGACATCGGTGGTTTTGTCAAAGTCACAAAGAACAAGGGTGTCGACCGGTGCGGCAGTCGCGGCCACGGCAAACAGCATAAAGAGGCCGATTATTCTAAATATGTTTGTCATTTTCAGCTCCTCGAAGTTGCTGTTATGGCATTAGGCGAGGGCGCGTAGATTTCCTCCTGAGGCGCAAACGAAGGGAAACGCGAAAGGGCGAAAAGAGCGAAAACCAGAAATTAAACGTAGAGTTGGATAGATAACGGCTGGGCCCTCTATGGTTATGCGATGGCGATTCGGAGATCGCCATCGATCTATGAAGGGAGAACGCGAAAGACGGAAAATAATTGTAGTGTCGGCGATTAGAATGCGTCACATTGCCCGGACCTGACCTCGAACATCTGACCTCGGATAACGAAAAAAGCAGATTTCTCACTTCGTTCGAAATGACGGGGCGTGGGTGCTCGAAATGACGGGGCGTGGGTGCTCGAAATGACGGAGGTGCTCGAAATGACGGAGGTAGGTGATCGATATGGCAGAGGGCTCACGCTATCTCATCGCCTTGAGCCTCTTCATGACGTCATTTTCACCGCGACCGAAGTAGTCGTGGAGTTTCTTATACTCGTCAAACAGCCGCACATAGACGGCGTGAGCGGAGGGGTCGGGGACGTAGGACTTGTCTTTTAGGCGCGCCATTTTAGCGGCTGCTTCGTTAATGGTGTCGTATCCGCCGCGCGATTTTCCTGCTGCAACTGCTCCCCACATCGCCGATCCAAGCGCGCACGTCTGGGCAGATTCGGCGACCTTAAACTCGCGATTAGTGACGTCAGCATAAATCTGCATCAACATAGGGTTTCGGTCAGGCAGGCCGCCACAAGCCACTATCTCATCAACCGTAACCCCGCTGGTATCGAATGCGTCGATAATAATATTCGTGCCGTAAGCGGTGGCCTCGATAAGCGCGCGGTATATCTCCTCCGGCTTAGTAGCCAGAGTCATTCCGAGAATCATCCCCGTCAGGTCGACGTCCTCAAGCACGCTGCGGTTGCCGTTCCACCAATCCAGCGCCAGCAATCCGCTTTGACCGGGCTTCAGTTTGGATGCCTTCTCCGTAAGCAAATCCTGTACGCTGATACCACGAGATCGAGCCTCGACAGAGTATGATTCCGGCACGCAATTCTCCGCAAACCAGGCAAAATGATCCCCTACGCAGCTCTGGCCAGCCTCAAAACCGAAGAACCCAGGCAAAATGCCGTCCTCGACGCAGCCGCTCATCCCCTCGACGATCCTGGGCGTTTTGCTAAGAACCATATGGCAGGTGCTGGTCCCCATAATCGCGACCATACTGCCTTCATCCGTAACCCCTGCAGCGGGCACGGCCACGTGCGCGTCGATTACAGCCACCGCGACCGCTATTCCAGGAACCAGGCCGATCTTTTCAGCCATTTCAGGGGTCAACTCGCCAGCCTTTGCGCCGACCGGCAGGATTTTGCGGCTCATTTTCTCATCAATTACGTACTCAAGACGAGAATCCATGGATTTCATAAAGTCCATGGATGGGAAACCGTCGGATTTATCCCACATAGATTTGTAACCGGCCGCACAGGCGCTGCGAGCTTCGACACCGGTCATCTGCAGCACCAGCCAATCCCCTGCCTCGATGAACTTATCCGCTGCCGAGTAGACCTCCGGAGCCTCGTTTATGATCTGCAACAGTTTAGGCAAAAACCACTCACAACTGACCTTACCGCCATAACGCTGCAGAAAAGTCTCTTTCCTGACGTCGGCGATCTCGCTGATTTTTGTCGCTTCCGGTTGAGCCGCGTGGTGTTTCCATAGCTTTACCCAGGCGTGAGGATTGGATTCCCAGGCGGGATCGACACATAACGGCTGGCCGGATTTGTCTACCGGCAATATAGTACAGGCCGTGAAGTCGACGCCGATGCCGATTACGTCTTGGGGTCCAACGGCGGATTTGGCCAGCGCCTCCGGGACGATTTTCTGCAGCGCGTCAATATAGTCACGAGGGTCCTGCAGCGCCCAGTCCGGCGGAAGCTTTTCGCCGGTGCTCGGCAGGGCATTGTCGATCACGGCATGGGGATAGTCACATACTGCGGTGGCAATCTCACGTCCCGTATCGACGTCGACCAGAAGTGCGCGTGCGCTGAGCGTGCCAAAATCGATTCCCAGAGAATACTTGGCCATCGGTTATTGTCCTCTAGTAATGTTGGTCATTCCGCGCGTAGTCGCGGAATCCATAGAATGTAACGTGATCCTGCGACTGCGCGCAGGATGACTACTTTTGGAAGTGCTGGAAAACACTGTTTTTAACTGATAACCGTCAATTAATAACCGTCAACTGACAACCGACAACCGAAAAAAGCAGATTTCTCGCTTCGCTCGAAATGACGAGGTTTGATGCCCGAAATGACGAGGTTTGATGCCCGAAATGACGAGGTTTGATGCTCGAAATAGCAAGGTTTCGTGCTCGATATGACGAATGAGCCGCTCGAAATGACAGTTGGCCGTTCGAATTGACGAGAGAGCCACATCTACACCATCAAATGATAATATCCGTCCCTTTCGACAACGCCTGCGGGCATTGAGAACAGCTCCGACAGGCACTCGGAAGTCAGCACCTCCTGTTTTGGGCCGTCGGCGAATATCCGGCCGTTTTGAAGCATAATCACGCGTGAAATTTCGGGAAATATATCCGGCAAATGATGTGTCACCAGAATCACACTGTTGCCTTCGCGCGCGATAATTCTCAGCGAATCAGCGAATTTACGAGCAGCGCGCGGGTCGAGGCCATTTGAAGGCTCATCAAGAATAAGAGCTTTAGGTTCGTGGACCAACGCACGCGCGATCAGTATCCGCCGCGCCTCCCCGGTAGACATCTCCGTCATATATTTCGACGCCAAATACTCGATGCCCAAAAATTGAAGCAGCTCATCCGCTCTTACCCGCATAAGATCGGTTAGCTCATGGTGCGGATACAGCCCCACGCTGCCGAAAAACCCGGACAATATGGCGTCACGGCCCAGCAGCGGCCGGCGGAAGAAATCCTGCAAATCCGCTGATACTATGCCGAAAAGCGTGCGCAGCTTGAACACATCCCACGCGCTCTCGCCGAGTATCCTAACCGGAGTCTCGCCATTCACTGCCTGCGGATACAACTCACGGGTGATCAGTTTTATGAGCGTCGATTTACCAGAGCCGTTCGGCCCGATCACGGCGACGTTTTCGCCCATATCGATGGTCGTAGTGATCGAGTCCAACGCCCGGACGCCGCCAAAAAGCGCCGTTGCCTGATGAAATTCCAGTAAAGGTACCTGCATAATTTAACCGCAATAACCTCAACTGACGGCGATAATAGCTCTGACCACACCATCCTTTTTTGCGGTCGCGAGTTCCATCGCCCTGGCGGTCTCTTCGAGAGTGAATCGATGCGTCGCCATCGACCTGGCATCCATTTTGCCCTCAGCAACCCACTTTATAGCGTCCTCGGCGGCCTCGTTGCTGCGACGACAGAAGATAACGGTCAATTCCTTACGCCTGGTTGAGGATGCTGCAAAAGTATAGAGATCATTGTCCGGGATGCCCACAATGACGACCTTGCCGAGAATTCGCACGATTTTTGCGGCCTGCATAGAAGCGCCGTCCTCGCCAATGCACTCGAAGACTACATCCGGGCCGAGATCGCCAGTCTGTTTACAGAACTCATTCGCCGCGTCGCAAGCCAATGGGTCGATTACCGCAGATGCGCCGAGCTTTACGGCGAGTTCTCTTCTGGCCTTCACCGGTTCGCTGACTATAACGCGCCCGGCGCCCATAGCCTTCGCGGCCTGCAACACAGACAAGCCGATAGCCCCTGCGCCAAGCACCCCAACCGTCTCCCCGCCGGCAAGGTTAGCCAATCTGACTGCATGCACACCGACCGCGAGAGGTTCGATAATAGCCGCCTCATCATCGGACATAGTATCCGGTATTTTCATAGCCAGCTTAGCCGGCCAGTTCAGATATTCCCTAAAGCAGCCGTCCTGAGGCGGCGTGCCGAAAAACTCCACGTTCGGGCAGACGTTGTAGTGTCCTTCCCTGCAGAAAACACACTCTCCGCAGGCGTTAGTAGGCTCAATAGCGACCCGGTCGCCGATTTTGTGGCTCGTAACCCCTGCGCCAACAGCGTCAACCACACCTGCCGCCTCATGTCCGATGACCAACGGCTCCTTAATGACCGTTGTGCCTATACGAGCGTCGCGATAATAGTGCAAATCCGATGCGCATACCCCGACAGATGTAACTCTCAGCCTGACTTCTCCGGCTCCGGGCTGGGGCATAGGCTCTTCGTGCATTCGAAGGTCCTTTGGGCCATGCAAACGTAAAACACGCATAATGTTAGTCCCTCCTTCATCTGAGCTTATTGTAGCGCAAATGACGGCCGGGCGAAAGTTATTCTTGTTCTGGTTCCTCGCCTGAGTCCTCAGCCTCGTTGGGTGTCTGCGAATGAGAGATAACGACTTTAGTTACACTGCCTGCGAATTTGATCATTTCCTCGATGTTTATTCCGCCGACTACCCTCGTCGCGTATGCGGTGCGCTCTTCGGGCAGGTAGACAAATCCAATAAAGCCGGCGTTATCGGGAAGCATATAGGCCGCAGCCGCCTCAGGCACATGAGCAATATCCATCAACACTCTTTTAAATGGGCCCGACTTGGCGACACCTTTCGAAAATTCATCGATAAATGCCTCCACCGGTATTTTGCGCGAATATTTCATCACCACGACTCTGACATTGGTGATACCCTCGATGGCGCTTGACAAGCTCTGCAGGTCAGCCTCTCCTGCTGCCGCTATGATCCCGCTCAAAAAATCGGCTTTCCGCGGGTCAGCAGACTGGTTTATATCTTTGATCACATCGGACAACGCGGGAATGGCTTGTTTGACGATTCCCAACACATCATCGTCGCTGACATTGACTTCAGTGACAAGTTTTCCACCCCAAGGCATGAAAATAGCAGGCGGAGGATTAATATCCGCCGCGCTGACCGAAATGCCGATTACCAGAGTCAAAAACAGTGCAATCATAACGCTGCGTTTCATTTTGTCACCTCAGGTTAATTTGATTGTTTGGCCGGAACTCATTTCCAATTCTACAATTTAAGCATTTTGTGTCTGTTAGGCCGCGAGCTCGATAATTCCTTCCTGTGTGCCGCATGTTAAAAAGCCCCCGGATTGCTCCGAGGGCTTTGTATTGCATACGGAAAAGAGCTTAGAAGCTCACGCCAAACTGAGCAACTGCAACGCCGCCCCTGTAGTCGTCTCCGTACATTATGCTGTTGTCGCCGCCGTCCCACTTCACGAACTGATAGCCGAGCCTGAGGCCAGCATTGTCCGAGAACTGATGGGCCCAACCGAGATTGATATAGCTCTCGGTCCCGTTGTCGAGGCCCGGAGTATCAGGGTTGTAGCGAATCCACTCGTAACCAAGCACGAGGGAGTTAGCAGCGGACATACCCCACTGCACACCAGCTTCAGCCTTGGTGATCTTGTCGTTCTTGAAACCAAAGCCAGGAGCAAAGCCTGCAACGTCGTCGATCATCTTGAGAAACTCACCGTTGAGGGCGACTTTCAGCTTCCGAGCGATCGGCAGAGAAATGTCCACATACGGGCCCTTGACGTCAGACGGGTTGGTCCAGCGGCCGATCTTGTCCCAAGCGCCAGCAGCAGCAAAGTTCCTGCCGATGTGCTTGTAACCAGCGCCAACGCCGAGCTTACCGAACGAACCGGTCAACTTGGTGTCCCAAGCCTGGTTGTTCTTGGTGATGTCACCGATACCAGCAACCTGATCATCGGCCAGAGTGTCACTCTTGGTCCAGCTTCCAACAAATCCGAAGTTACCGAACGGAATGTTGAGGTCAGCGCCGTAGACTCGAGCCTGATCGTAGTCTGCCAGGTCGAACCACAGGGCTTTAGACCAAGCCTGGTAGTAGGTAAGTCCGAGGATACCCTTCCACGGTGTACCCAATGTCGCGCGAACACCAGCGCTCTGGGTGATCCGACCATCAAGACCACCGACAGCCTCACCACCGAGGTCGTGAGTTCCGTAAGCCGTCTCAAACGGAGTGATCTGTCCGGAAAGACCGTTCCAGAGGTACATATTCTCGTCGTTCTTCGCTGCGAAGAGTGTAAGGTCAACGCCGCCGAAGTTGTAGGCGAGTTTGATACCGTCGACAGGATAGTTGCCATCGTCGGTCTTCAAGATGCTGGTGTAAGTATCGACATCAACCTTCTTGAGGGTGTAAGGAGTCCACTGGATCGGGAATCGACCAACAGTGAGAGCGCCCTTGCTCAAGCCGGTGTTGATGTAGAGATAGTACGGGAAGAACGAGTCTCCCGGTGCCGTGTCGCGCATTCCGTCAACGTAGGAATCCACATAGCCGAGGTAGTTGAGGTAGTCACCATAGTTGATGGTGGCAACCGCAGTCGTCGACTTGCTGACTCGGCCGGTAACGTTCAGGTCGAAGTCCTTGATGACTCCGATGTTTCGGATCAGCGTATTGTCGTTGCCAACGCCCAGCACTCTCTGGTCCTGGTCGATAGCGACGCCGGTCTTAGAAGAGGTCGCGATTGCGAAGACGTTAACGTCTCCGGTGAAGCGAACTCTGTTCTGCTCGGCTTCGAGAGCGTCAACGCGAGCGCACAGCGCCGCAACGTCTCTCTTCAGAGCATCAACATCAACGCCCAGCGCGGCGAGCTCATCGCGGAACTCGTCGACGAGTTTCTTGATGGCATCAACGTCGGCCTTGGTAGCGAGGTTGCTGAGGTCCTGAGCCTCGGTGGTCTTGATTCCGGCGATAGCCTGCTGAAGTTCAGGCTTGGTGACGTAGTTGCTGAGATCAGCCTCGCTGATAAGAGGCAGAAGTCTCGCGATAGCCGTAGCGAACTCGTAGCGGCTCATCGCACGTCGTCCACCGAAAGTACCATCGGGATAGCCAATGACGATCCCGTCTTTCTGCAGTTGGTTAACTGCGTCGTATGCCCAGTGATCGGTGGGCACGTCGTTGAAAGGACCCTGCGCGAAAGCCGGAGCTGCGAGCAGAGCGAAAACAACGATCAACAGATATGCTGTCTTTCTCATGTTCATCCTCCTTGAATGTTAGGAAACCGACAGGAGGATATCTGCACACACCAGGTCTATACGATCAGTCACCTTGTTACCTGAACCTTCGACCCTCGTGTTAAGCAGTTATCAACCTGCCTATGCCATCACGGAGCAGCACTCACGAGCGTTCTCAAGGATGCACCTCCTTTCTTGCCCGCGCCGCCATCAGTGTGATAGCCTGCTTAGTCACGGAAGTTTAGCACAGCCGTAATTCCGTGTCAATACCTCCAGACGGATTATTCCAGGTATTATTACCAGCCGAGCTATATTATTCTGATTATCGGCATATAAAACCACTTCAACAGAACCCCCAGCCGGCAATTGTAGCCTGCAGCCATGCTCTACTTAATCAATAAAGTTCCCTTGCATGGGGTGTGGCTAAACGCCTGAGGCGGGCAAACGGTGCAATTATTATGAGTATTTCGACAAGAGGTGGGCTGATAGTCACGGATTAGGCTCTAACAGCATGCCTGCTACTTAGCCTTGTCGCCAACCGTGCAGGCAAAATACCGTTCGGCGAGAATCACCGCGACGTAGTCATCATAGGCTACAGAGGGGGTTTGCAGGGAAACAGGGATGAGTCTTCGCAGGCCACGAGGAGGATTTTGTTGAAAATATTTTTTGCGCGCCTCGACAGTAGAGAGCTTCTCGTCGATTATTTTAACCTCAAGGCCGCATTGTTCGGCTAATCCGGAGATATTACCAGAGGTAGTGCCGTCGCCGAGGAGTATTTTATCAATGCCATAGCGCGAACAAAGCGAACAGATAACCTCGGAGATGCAATCCGTCTCGACGACTGCGCGATGAAGAACCTGCGGCACATCTGCCTTCGCTACAACGGCGACGCCACATTTGCATCTGCCCGGATCGATGGCCAACACAACCTGCCCATCCGGTTCACCCAGACTGCCCACAGAGTTCTCCTTATGCTATTCGGCCTTCTCGATTCGGATTTCGACGTTGCTCAAATTGATGGTATCTGCCGGGCGGATATCCTCAGCGGCATATACAGCAACGCTCGCTTGAGCCTTGCCCTGTTTTATTCGGGCAGCAACCTTAAGCAGCTCTTCCATCTGAGCCTGACGGTCCGCGCCCAGAAATCCGCGCGGGTCCTGACCATACACCGGCACAACCCCAGCCGACGCCGCCGTCTTAGCGACATCCTTTTGCATAAAATCGCTCAATTCAAGCAGCACTTTGCCCTCGGGATCTTTTCCATTAAGGAGGATTGAAGCGATCTTATCGCCGGTTTTGTAAACTTCGCGGTTATGGTAGACCCTCATCTCGACCGGAACCTGAGCGTCTTCGAGGGTGTTCATAGCGCACACAACCTGCACCAGCGCGTCAGAACCAGTCGACACAATGCGCCTGATGGCGATGTCGACGCACTCCGATTCGTTGTCGACAGGCTCCCTTTTGTCAGGATCAGGCCAATAAATCAAATTAACAGCTCTGCCGTTTGGGCCAACTCTGGCGCCTCGCGATTGCGCCTTGCCGCTTGCCCGATCCAGCAGGGATTGAATGTCGCCTCTAAGGGCAAACAGTGTCTGGTCGGATTTGATGATACCCCTGGTCAGTTCGTCGCCGCGCCTGAGCGCTATTTCCCCTACCCTTAATCTCACCGCCATAAGGGTGCCGATATCACCAAGCGTAGCCCCAACCTCCGCATCTGCCAGCTTCGCTGTGGTCTCTCGCAGCTTTTCTTCGGTGGCTCCGAGGCGAGCCTCGGTATTCATCAACTGCTGCTGAGCCTCCGCCAACTTCGATTGCGCAAGTCTCAACTCCTGGTTGGCGTTATCCAATTGAATCAACATCAGTTTCAGCTCATCTTTGCGCTGTTCGAGTTCGGTTTCGGCTATATCCTGCCTGCGGCGCAGTTCACTGAGTTCTTTTTGGCGAACAGTGATCTCACGGCGGAGGTTATCGACCTTTGTTCTGGCCTGGTCGCGTTCTTTTTTTGCAAGCGCGGCATCCTTGCGAGCTGAGCCTAGTTCGGACTTCTGCCTGGCTACTTGATCTTTCAACTCTTCGCTGCGCCTGGCGAGGCGAGTGTTCTCTTTTGCCAGCAGCCGTCCCTTTTTCAGTATCTGACCGTATTGGAAAAACCCCTTGCGGAACTCGCTGTTTGCGGATAGGGCCGCACCGAGCACAAGAGCGGAAATAATCATACCCGTGATAGTAGTTATGACGATTGCTGTGTAGCGCGGTCGCAAACCAAACAGCATCAACCGTTTCTTGCCCATCCTCCGACCAAGTATATCGCCGAAGTAGGCAATGAATCCCGACACCAATATCAGAGCTACTACAAATAACGTCGTATATGCCATATCAAGTTACTTTGCCGCACGTGCCAGCAGAACAGTCGCTGCCGCTATTCCCAATGCCAACGGTGCAAACGCGCCCACCGCAGGCCAAACCGTCCCCTGCACCGCCAGCGACCAGGTGTATCTTCCCACTATCCAATATAAAAATATGATGAGTATGCTCATACCCATGCCCACAGATGAAGAACTCCTGTGAGGCCGGATACCGAGCGGCGCCGCAAGCAGCGCAAAGACAAGACTCGTCAGCGGAACAGCAATTTTGTTCCACATCTCAACGTCCAGTTGCCTTATCTTATCCAACGGACGATCAGGATATTCCTTCAAACTCCGCACCATAGTGTTGAGCTGCGTAAAACTCATCTGCTCTGGCTTAAGATTTTGATACATCGCCAGCTCGCCCGGCGTTTTTCTGATCTCGATTTCCCTGGTCTGAGTATCGTCAAAGGTAGTAGTGGACAACGTTCTCGGATCCCGCGGGTCGATGAGTTGCATATATCCGCTGTAGAGCTTCCACCGATATCGCTTAGACGGGTCCTTGATTCCAGCCCACTGCGCACGATCCGCGTATATTATAAGCATCGGTCGATTTCGATAAAACTGAATAATGGAAACGTTGTTGAGTATACCCTTATCTTTGTTCATTCCACCCTGAACGATGATTCTTGAGTTGGTGGTGGGGTCTTCCAGGGTAAACGGCGAATCGCTGATTGCAGCGTGCTTCATAATCGACGACTGGATCTCCAACGTTCGTTTGCCCGCCGCCGGCGCCACAAGTTCATTCAAAAGCAGCGAAACCCCGCTGACCATCACTCCGAATATTAATATCGGAACAGCCAGCCTGTAAAAGCTGATTCCGCCTGCGAAAAGAGCGACCACCTCGCTGTCGCCGGAGAGCCTGCCGACACCTATCAGCACAGCAAGCAGCGTCGACATCGGTAGAGTCCAGAAGATGATAGATGGCATGGAATAGACCACTATCTCAAGAGCAGTGAGGATCGGCATGCCGTTCATCAGCCATTCCGTGAGCTTAAGAAGCACCGACCCGGCGAAAAACACCGACGAGAATGCGGCCACCCCAAATATGAACGGCCCCGTCAGTTCGCGAAATATCTGCTTGTCGACCAGCTTCATAGACGCCTCACATCTCGAACCTGTCGCCCAGATAGAACTTGCGCGCGATGGCGTCGTTCGGCAAAGCCGATGACTCTCCGGAAGTCTTGATCTCACCTTCGGACATAATATAGGCCCGGTCGGTAATAGCGAGGGTCTCGCGGACGTTGTGGTCGGTGATGATTATGCCGATGCCCTTGTTTTTGAGTTGCCTGACAAGGTCCTGAATGTCGCCGATCGCGATAGGGTCTACGCCTGTAAAAGGCTCGTCGAGGAGTATAAACTTAGGGTTGGTGGCCAGCGAGCGTGCTATTTCTACCCTGCGTCGTTCACCGCCTGATAGCACCTGACCTTTTTGGTCGCGCAGCCTGGTGAGATTAAACTCTTCGAGCAGCGCATCTGTGCGTGCATTGCGCTCCTTACGGCTTATTCCGTTCATTTCCTGAACAAGCAGCAAGTTCTCAGCCACCGTTAGCCGGCGGAAAATCGAAGGTTCCTGCGCGAGGTAGCCAAGTCCGAGCCTGGCGCGCTGATACATAGGTTTAGCCGTGATGTCCGAGTTTTCCAGCAGCACCCTGCCGTCGTCGGGTCGAACCAGCCCCACCATCATATAGAATGTGGTGGTTTTGCCGGCGCCGTTGGGGCCGAGCAGGCCGACTATTTCGCCGGTGTCGATACCCAGGCTGACATCGTTCACAACACGTCGGCCTTTGTATGTCTTGACCAGATTTTTGACTTCAATCTTCATTATAAATAGACGAATTACCTGAGTGCGTTTACGACGTGGATGGCCGTAACGATTATTTTGTCTGCGGTTCTTTCTCTTTCGGGACCGCTGTGACGGTGCTTAGGCCGTTTGTGCTTTCCACGCTGAATCGGATCTGATGTTTGTCGAGATTTGGCGCAGTGTGAATAATTGCTTTGTCACCGGCCATAACGGCGGGTTCGGCGAAGATGGCGGGATTATCGTATGTGATTTTGACATTGCCGAAGAGGTTAATTACCTGAGTCGCGCCATCAAAGCTGGCCGAATCCGCGGTCGCGATCGTTTTGGTCGGAATACCGTTGTCGTCAGTTACGCAGTAGTTCATTTTAACCGGGCCGGTCAGTTCCGCGCTTTGTATATTCATCCCGGACTTGTTCTTCGCGGTCTGCTGGCCGACGGTCAAAATGATCTTCTGGGCGTCGACTTCGAGGGTGGTCTTGTTAGCCTCATCTTTCGTATACAGCCTGGCGCTGCCGGAGGCTACGAACCTGTTCTCGCCGCCCGATATGGTCTTTGCTTCAAGTCGGAATGCTCCGTCTTTGGATTGGACTTTTGAGGCAGCCGGCGCGGCAAACGCCTGAGTCACCAGGCAAAAAACAGCAAATACAACCAGCAGAGTTCTCATTTACTTCTCCAATCCTTCGCCAGAGCTTAACAGTGTATAATTTCGCATAGTGGTATCCGCCACGAACGCAGCGGCCTCCGCAGTCCCGTTGGCTGACATGACCTTCACCCCGCCATTACCGACTATTTTACGGGTGTTTGCGTTCCATTTGATCCAGCCTGCTTTGACGGTGGTGTCTCTTTCAACCGATTTGAGCGTGACTCCGCCCGACGCGATCACCGTTCTTTTTGCCGTGTCCACCGTTGCTTTCGCGGCGCTGATACTCGCAGCCAGCTTGCCATTTTCGTATAGCTTAGCAGAAAAGTCACGAAGATTGCCGGATTGAGTAACTTCGTTGAAGTCCGCCGATTTTGCCGACGCCGTCATCTGCGACCCGCCCTTTTGGACCCAGCTCAGCGTGACCCCACTTTGGGTTATTTCGAGCTTAGGGCCTTCGGGTTTTTCCTCGGCAGGCTTTTCAGACTCTGTCGCAGCCTTACTTTTTATTGGCTGTTTGGTTTTTTGGTCGACGAGCAGCGGCGCTGGTTTGTCGATAACCTTGACGCGCTCAGGCTTCGCGCATCCCTGAATAAAGAACAGCACGCAACAACTCACCAGCAACAGCAGTCGAAATCCGGAATTAACGATGGATCGCATACCAACTTTCTTGACGGTGGTTATGAAGAAAAGTCGCCATCAACACTGCGGTTAGACAAAGTTTATCATAAGCTGATACAACAAACAATACGGCACAGGCTCAGTTTTAATGCCTGCAATTTCTCGGGGGAGGCGTGGAAAGGACAAACGCGAAAGCGCGAAAATGGCGAAAACCGGGAAATAAAACATGCCACGCTTCGGATCGGACTTCGAATCTCGGGTATCGGGCATCGGAAAAAGCAGATTTCTCGCTGCGCTCGAAATGACAGGGAGGATATTCGGGAGAACGGAAAAGACGAAACGCGAAAACGCGAAAACGGCGAAAACCAGAAATAACGATGTGCATCGCAATATGGGGAGCCTAAGAAGGCTTGATCGGACTTCGAACCTCGGATATCGAACAACGGAAAAAGCAGATTTCTCGCTGCGCTCGAAATGACAGGGAGGATATTCGGGAGAACGGAAAAGACGAAACGCGAAAACGCGAAAACGGCGAAAACCAGAAATAACGATGTGCATCGCAATATGGGGAGCCTAAGAAGGCTTGATCGGACTTCGAACCTCGGATATCGAACAACGGAAAAAGCAGATTTCTCGCTGCGCTCGAAATGACAGGGAAGGTGCTCGCAATGACAGAGCAAACCGGCAACAATCGGCATCCGTAAACCGACAACCGACAACCGACAACCGATAACCAATCAATTTAATGGAAGGTGTATTAGTTTATTCACTTGAATCTGTAATTGAGGAGAGCAGATATGACTAGTCGAGAACGAGTGAAACGATGCCTGACTTTTACTAATCCGGACAGGTGTCCGATGAGTTTTCCTGCACCTTATCAGAATGATTTTTGCGGATCGGGCATTACTGCGGATCCTGAATGGAAGCCGTGGCGGACGTGGGATTTGCCTGATGGGGTGAGGCAATGGGAAGACGAGTGGCACAATGTCTGGAAATGCCTGCCCAACACCACGCGCGGCGAGGTGATTGAGGGTGTAATTAAGGATTGGGCCGAGATTACGAGCTATAAAATGCCTCGGATGGATCTGTCGGTGCGATATGAGCACGCCGCTGAAAAATTCGCCGAGCATCCGGATAAGTACCATCTGGGCAGCCTGCCTGGATTTCCGTTCGCGATTATGCGGTATATGCGCACGGTGGAGACATTTCTGGCCGATGTGCTGCTTTATCCGGATGAGGTGAACGCGTTGCAGCGCAAAGTGGTCGATTTGCTGAAAAGTTGTATCGACCAATGGGCCAAAGTCGACTGCGATGGGGTGATGTGGGCTGAGGACTGGGGCACGCAGGAGAGGCTGCTGGTCTCCCCTAAGCTGTGGCACGAGATGTTTGAGTGGGGGTTTAGAGAGATAGTCGGCCACGCTCGTGATCGGGGCATCCAGACCTGGATGCACTCGTGCGGATACATAAGGGATATTATTCCGAGTCTGGTCGATATGGGAGTCAATGTGCTGCAACTCGACCAGCCGACTCTATCAGACCTGGACTTTCTGGCGGAGACGTGCCACGGCAAGACTGCGATATGGTCGCCGGTGGATATCCAGCGCGACCTGCCGACTGCAAATGAGGAATACATTCGAGAACGAGCCAGGGAATTGATCGACAAGCTCGGCTCCCGCGGTGGCGGGTTTATATGCGGATATTATAGCGATGTCAAGTCGCTGGCCGTTGAGCCGGAGTGGCAGATGTGGGCTGTGGATGAGTTTTCGAAATACGCGGTTAAGGGGGGTTAAAACAGGGGAGGGAGAAACGCGAAAGCGCGAAAAGGGCGAAAGCCAGAAATCGTAATATGGCGAGCCTGAGACGGCTTGATCGGACTTCGAATATCGGACAGCGAAAAAAGACGGGATTTATTTTTTTGGTTTTTGAGCGCCGGTGGTGTCCTGCTTTTTGCCTTCCTTCTTTTTTATTACGGGTGTTGTCAACGTCCACTCAGGCCCTGAGGAAACTCCATCGACATACAGAGTGAACCTGTAGGTCAGGCTCTTATTATCGCCAGGCTGGCTGGCCGTTTCTCTCGAACAGGCTATGGCAATGGAGTTGGCGGAACGGACGGTTTCCGTGCCGAGTTTGGCCTGGAGTTGCTTTTCGGCCTGGCCAAATTGTTCTGGACTGAGCATGGCAACGTCCATCCCCGCGCCCGACATCAATGCCCTTCGCTGATCTGCGCTGAGGCTTCCGTATAATTTCAACAGATCCTGATTGCCGAAGATGCAAGCGCTGAGGGTAGACTGCCCCAGAAGTTCGTCGGCCATAACATTTTGGATGTATTGCTCCTGGGTTAGCTGCGCGATCTGAGAGAGGTTGTCCAGGTCGATTGTGCCTGTGCTGTCGGCTTCTTTTCGCCAGACATCAATGCGAGATTCCGGTATCTGATAGGTTCTCTTTTTGAACCAGTTTCTATCTCTAAACTCGATAATCTCGCTGTGTTTATCCCAGTTATAGTTGTAAGTATCGCTGATAGTATCCAACGCCTTTCGTATCTCCATTTTTCCAGACGGCACGCCGCTTAAAGGGCCAATGGAGCCGAAGTAATCGGAGACTACCGGAAGTTTTGCCTCTTTAGCAAGAGCTAATTCCACATCCGGAAGCTTGGCGCTATCAGCCTTGATTGTTATCTCCTCTTTAAGCGCAGGATCATCGGGATGCTCAATGAGAGGCTCGCCGGTGGCGGCTGCTTCTTTGGTTGCGGTCTTAACTGCTTCCATAAATTCGCCGATGTGGTCTTTCATCACGTCAGATATCGAACGCTTCTGTTCCTGAGACTCGATCAGTATAGTGCCTATGGCATTCGCCATTTTGCTTTGAGGGTCGAGAAACGGGATGTCGACTTTGCCACCGTCATAACGAACAGACATATTGCCCAGCATAAAACCTGCGACCGGGACTCCGCTGATGTGATCCAGTGAGTCGTTGACTCCTATGGAGAGCTTTGATGGATCAAGCGTGTCGAGTTGTGAGCGCTCCCTGCCCATCATCTTTTGTTCGATGCGGGACATATCTTTTATCGCAGCCATCAGGTTGGATTGTGCCATTGGGGACAAAGAAGCGCTGTCGAGGTCGAGCCTGCGACCATTCGCAAACGCATCGAACGCCGCCGGCACTTCTTTAAAGAATTGACCCAGCGACTTACCAAGCCCGGATTCCGCAGCCATATATAAGAACGGGTTAGTCTGCCGGAGGTCGTTCTTTTCCTCTTCGGTGAGGTTCGTCAGCTTCGCATATTGCTCTACGCCTTCGGCTCGCTTTTTGGCTCTGGCTTCCTCGGCGCGTTCCTCGGCACGCACGCGTTGAGCCTCAGCGTCCAGCAGGGATTTCCGATCCAGGTACAGGCGATATACCCACTTGTCGTCGTCACCGGATCGCTGCCATTTGAACTTCATCACCCGCGAAATGGAGCTCATGAGGCGATTGAGCGGAACGTCCGTTACCGATATGGTCATTTTCCGATCGCGCACCTGCCAGTCGGAGTTGTTGGTTCCAGCCTTGAAAGAGACTCCTGTGGCCGTGGTAAGATCGTCAAGTATCTCTGCTACCGTGCGAGCCGAGGCTGTGAATGTGATTTTTTGGCCGAGCCGGATGTCAGTATCGTCAGGTTCATCGCTCTTCTGAGCCTGGCCGGGGAGATTGGGGTCTACCGTGACCTTGCCAACCGCCCTCGCGGCAATAGGTGAAACCAGGATTAATAATACCAGCGCCCAGATTCGCATATCGATACCTCATATATAGGAGTTTCAAATTCAAAAACAGGTTTCTCACCACGATAGAAATGACGTGGATCGGGCGTTATGATTCATCCCTGTCAGCCACACTTATATTCTTTTTGAGATTACGGTTTTCCTTGTTGTTTTGAATATACCCATCTGCATCGTTTCAGGTCTGCCACTGACTGGGTACAACAGACAAAGCGTATCGACCAGGAGCTTTGGAGATGGCAAATAAAAAAAGTAACGTAAAGAAGCCGAAATCCGAAACGGCGAAGATGGCCAGCAAGAAGGGCGGCGAAGCCGAGTTTGAAATGGGTGCGCCCAAGCCTGTGCGAAAGCAGAAAAAGAAGAAATAGAGCGATATCGAGCCCGCAATGTGCGGTGGGTTCGGCCAGATAATATCCACACAGGTCACCTCATCGTTGGCCCGTACACAAACAGCCGGCCGACTTTCGTCGACCGGCTACTTGTTGGTGATTCAAATCAGCCAACCACTTCAGCTGCTTCGCTTTCACTGCGTCTGACCACTCTCTTTTTCTTGAGAGGGCTCAGCGTCAGCTCCCGTATCCTGCGCGCTCTGTAGTTACGCTCGTACCGGGCGAATTGCTGTTCGATTTCTTCCCAATTCTTTCGAGTATTAGTATCCTCGTGCTCTTCTTCTTCATCGGGTTCGGTTTCGATTTCGTCTTCTATCCGGTTGTCGTATTCGGTTGTCGGTTCGCAGAGAACGGGAGCATACAATGCGGTAGTGTCATCAGCCACAATAGTTGCCTCCCTTCCTTATGAATCTCGTTATCATTGACGCTCGGCCGGTATTCGTTGTTCCGTCCGAGCATAATATTATATGGCAAGCGCAAGAGAATTGAAACACCTGCCACAATTTTATTTACTGGCGTGTCTTCGGTTGGTGGAGCGGACTTTTTCCAGCAGTCCCTGAATGTCGTGAGGGGCTTTTGTTGAGGTCGGAAACGTGGATTTCAAAACGCCCCACCAGTCGTAGTTGCGCGCATAGACCAGGTCGAAGAGCATGCAGCCCTGGCTGTTGTTCACACACTCAGCCACCGCCTTGGCAAACGCCTGAGGCCGTTTGTGATATTGCAACAGATACAGGCTGGCATAAACAAACGTATCATCTTTTACCGCGTTGACAGATTCCTGCGCGGCAGCCTCAACGCTCATCCATTCCGGGTCGCCTTCTCTGATGGCGTCTTTGCGGGTGGGATGAGTGTAGTAGCAGCCCGTGCACATAAAATCGACCTGGTCGGCATAACCCGTGGTCTCATAACCCTCCGGCCACCACTCATAGTCGGCCGCATTTGAAGGACTTCCCCAGTTCACACCGACATCATAATACATCGGATACCACGAGCCGACGTATATGCCCAACCGGGCTCCCGGCTTGGCTGATTTGACCGTCGCACGAGCTTCAATGAGAAAATCACGCATAATCTGAGCACGGAACTTCAGCCAATCCTTAAACAACGGGCCGCGAACAGGATCGAGGTAGCCCGTCGGGGTCCTGACCATTATGTCCCGAGGCCAGTTCTCGACCGGCCTGCCAAGACTCTTCTCGAACTCCCGCCTGGATAGGTCGCTGAAATCGCTATACAGGTTGGGATAACGCATCCTGTCCAGCACGATTCCATTGACGCGATAGTTATCGCAGATTTCCTTTATTATACTGAGCGCGTAGCGCCGTGCTTCGGGGTGCAGAGGATTAACGAAAATCGCCTGGTGCGCATCGCCGACCTCGCCTACCCTAACCAGCGAGTCCCTGGTCTCAAGATCAAATCGCCTGCCGCTTTCGACAACTCCTCGCAGCCAATCCGCAGCCTTGCCAGTGCCCATCAAAACATAGCCATCGTCAGGGGCTGATATCTTTGCGCTTCCCGCCGCCATCCCAGTCTGCAGCGCCGCGCCGCTCCATGCAACCCGGACGTAGTAAGTGTTGGCGGGCAGCTTCCCAGCCGACTCCGAACTGAACCCGTAAAGACAAACCTCGTCCTTGCGCAGCGGTGTGTTTGGCCTGCTGAGTATTCTCGGCTCCTCGCCCTCCACTTTCAGAACACGCTGCATATCATATTGCACGCACTGCCAATCCGTGTGCTTATGCGCCGGGCCGCCGGGGAGGGTCTTCGAACCTTCGGAGAATACGTTGACAGAGGCATAAACCGGAATTCCCGCCTTGCGTCCCTCTTCTACCATAGTCTGCAGCAGATCATAGTGTTCGGGATAGCGCATTCCCTGGCTGTAGGTGATTTTGGGGGCGATCTTACTATTATATAGAACCAGCCCGGAGAGCGGTTTTACATCCACGATAATCGTGTTGATATTGGCGGATTTGCATTTGGACACCATATCGGCAACGCCACTACGAGTCGAAAGCGCCTTAAGATTGGCCTCCGCGTCGAACCACATTATCCTGGCCTGCGCGCCCTGCTGCCTTGCAAGGGAGCCGGCCACACTATCCGCAACCGAAGCTGAGCTGATAAACATTAACACCAACCCTACCTGTAATATCCGTATATGCATAGAGCTTTCTCAGTGTGGAAATCTCGATGTCATCCTGTGCGTTATGATGATACGAACCCCAAAACAGGTCGCATTCCTTTTTAGTTTTCCACATTTTCGATTTTGTTAACGCCTAAGACCTGACTACGAGCATCGCGGGGTAATTAGAACCTGCCAGCGGGATGGTGGTCACTTTGCACACTTTCGTCTGCCCTGGCTCCAGCATAATGCTGTCCAGGACGACTTCGTTGGGCGGCTGTGCGTATTTAACCGGAACAAACCTGCCATTAACAATAAACACCGCCGAACACGGCCCCGCAGTGGGGTCGAAGACCAGACTGATCTTTTTTGCAGAGTCGGTCGGGTTATGGATGCGCACGTTAATATTGTAGGTCACGCCGTAGTTGCCATAAAGTTTTTTCTGCTCGCCGGAATCGCTCAACGCGTGTTTGCCTATAGAGATGAACGCCCACCGCGAACCGACTTCATACTCCTCATCCAAAGTCTTGGTCGGAGTCGGGTAGATGTGATCGGACATCTGCATTATAAAAGGACTAGGCGCCCGGGCGATTGTGCCGCGTGATACGTTGTCGACACCAGGTTCTGCTGCGGTTACTCGCACGAACGTAGGCAAGCCCACCATCTGTTTTACCTCGATAATTCCGCTTGAGGTCTGCTTGGTGGATAAAATATCCGAGACGAGCACCAGCCGCGATTGCGGAGGGATCACCTCAATCACACTTACGTCATTGGCGTAGTCTCGCATAAATGCGTTTGTGGCAACATGACCGACGTAAATAGTGTCCACCAGAGGCGGGGAAATGCCCCTAAAAACCCGCACCTGAGCGGGAATGTCGTTGGGATTGACCAATTCGACGATTATCTGAGCTTTTTTGGACATCTCGCTTTGGTGATGATACAGCACCCTGGTCACCGCGTTAATGTCCACACGACCCGCGAATAGCGGCTGATATTTGTAGATACTCTCGGGGTTATTACTGTAAAAAAGCTGAACCGGCTCTTCGCGAGGGAGAACGATATTGCGCACGTCTACATTGACCGCCGCTGCAACAGGGATATAATCCCCACCCCGAATTTTCACATTAGCTTTGATCTGCCTGCTCTTAGAGGAGCCTAATGCCTCGTTGGGGCCTTCTACTTTATCAATCTCAATGGCAGCGCCGGGTTCGAGTCTAGCGTTCTGGGCTATAGCCTGCCGCGCAGCATAGGTCACAAGCTGGGCGGGGCACGGGTTTCCAGTCACCTGGCCTGCCACTGTGCCCGGCACGGAACCCGCGTATTTCTTTACCATGATAACCAGCGTTGCCCGTTCTCCTGCAATCTCGACCTGGACAAGGGCTTTTCCGAGCTTTTTACCCGAGACGGTGAGTCGTTTTCCATCGGGTTGCACGGCGATGTCAGCTATTTCAGGGTCGTCTATTGCAAGAGACATCGCGCCGCCAGCCGCCGCGCCCTTGACCTCCACCTGGCGATTCTCTCCGAAAGGAACCATAAGTTCGGCAGGTGAAAGCACAACTGCAGGGAGCAGCAGCAGGGTTCGTATCTGTGACGCCCATTTGGCTGCGAGATCAAGTGGCTTACTCTTTATGGCTTTGGCGTCAGCGGCAGTAGCAACACAGATGAGCGTCTCGGCTGCGAAGATACGTGCAGCGTTGTTATCGCCTTTGACGCTGATAATGGCCGGGTTGAAGCCGGCATTGACCAATGCCGCAAGACGCTCTGCCGTGATTCTCGCGCGTTCAGGCCCGCCCAGGCTGCCGTTAGATACCTGGAAACGCACTGCTGTCTCGCCATTGATGACTACCGACCCCACAGCGCCGGATGCGGCAGAGGAGACTTTTGGTTTGAAATCCGCTTGCGCAGCGGTTGTAATACACGCAATCACGGCAATAATCACGGCACACATACACCGCTTTCGCCAGTTCACCATTAATTCACCCCTGTACGCCAAAACCGGGAAAAGTCCGGACGGGCCTTTCCCGTAGATACCATTATCGACATTTCATTGCGATGACTATTTTATGTGCTGGCGGATATTCCGTCAAGCAGCCCAATCCCGTCGAAAAATGACACACCCTGACGCAACCCGGGCTTCTTTCATTTGCGTGAAATCACGCTACAGGCGAAATATTATAACGCCAGCCTTTGCCACCAGGATTTGCGCTGTGAAGGTTCGGCCACAGCGTCGTCAGATGGCTCATCTTCGGACAGGATTTCTTCCTGACTATCATGGTCCTGTTCCGGAGAATGATCAATTATATGTATTGCAGGCTCTGACGCCTCTTCCTCTTCGACGATTTCCGCCTCTACTTTCGGCGGTTCTCGTTTTTGTGAGAACTCCCAGATGGACTGCTGCCTGCCGAATGCATCCTCGGACTGTCTTTTCATATCCGATGAATCAAATGAGGCTGCGGGATTCTCACTTTGCAGCGCGCCTAGCTCGGCGTCCTGCACGCCGGTTTGTTTGAAAAGTTCGTTGACTCTGGCGACGCGATCCGCCCACTCGGCTTTCTTAGGCTCGGGCAGGGCTTTTGCCATCTCGTTAAGCTCCATCGAGCTGAGCGCCATTGCTTCCTGCGAGCGATTGAGCATAATATTGGCGCGGTTGAGCATCACGTTCAGTTCGCGCTGGCGTTCGAGAAGCTCCCCGACTAATCCGTTGGTATTTTGCTCACGTTCTTTTGCGTCGTGATACTGCATTTCCAGCAGTTTGCTTCTCTCTCGCAGTCCTGCCATACGCTGCCTGGTGCGATTGAGCTTGTCATTGAGTTTTTCTATTTGCTGCAGAAGATCGGTTTCTTCCACGGGTAAACCACCTCCCGACAGGACTATTATCGGCGACAACTGCCCCAAGCGCAAGCCCTTTATAAATTACGGTATGCTTTGCGAGATTGTTCCGCTGATGGGTAGGGTATCAATGCTATGAATGGTAAACTTCAACAGGCCCAGAAACGCCGGGGTGGCGGTTGACAGAGGGCGCCGGGCGTGTTAAACTTGATCGGTTTACTATGACGAGCCTGCGAAAGGAGTTCCTCTGCCAATGTTGATCCACGTTAAGGGCAGGAATATCGAAGTCACCGACGCCCTTAGGAGCTATATAGAGAAGAAACTGCCGAAGCTGGAGAAATATTTTCAGGATATCCGTGAGGCCACGGTTATTTTAAGCGTGCAGCGCGGGATGCAGATGGTTGAAGTACAGCTCGAGGGTGACGGTATTTTATTGCGCGGCGAGGAACGCCGCGTCAACGATATGTATGCCAGCATAGACGAAGTCGTCGAAAAGCTGGAAGGGCGCGTCAAAAAGTTCAAGCGCAAAAGAGATAAGAGCATCGCAGAAGGGCCGAAAGCTCGAAACGCTATTCGTGACCAGGCGATGGTCGAGGCATTCGGCGCTGAGGAGACGGCGGAGGAAGAACTGCCGACTCTGGTGCGCACCAAACGATTTGCGCTGAAACCGATGACGCCGGATGAGGCTACTCAGCAAATGGAACTGCTGCACCATAACTTCTACGTTTTCCGCAACTCCGAAACCGAAGAAGTCAATGTGGTCTATTTGCGCGAGGACGGCAACTACGGCCTTATTGAGCCTGCATAAATCCGCCACCACCAACCCAGAGCGCAGCCGGAAGGTGGCATCAATCGACCGGGAGGTGAAATCTCCCGACAGATTGGCAAAGCGATTTCTGGGGCGGTGTTTTGCTGTACGGCAGCGAGCGGATAACATAAAAGGAGCCACCGTTAGATGATAGTAACAACCAAACAACTTTTCGAATTGGCTTACGGCAAGTATGCTGTCGGCGCTTATAACATCAACAACGCCGAGCAGACTATGGGTCTATTCCAGGGCAATATGGACTCAAAGGCGCCGTTCATCGTTCAGATTTCCAAGGGCGCGCGATCATACACCAACAAACTGATGTTGGAGGGTATGATCAGAGCGGCGGATGAGATTTTCCCGGATGCGGTCTTTGCGGTGCATCTCGACCACGGCGATGAGCAGACTTGCTATGACTGCATAGACAGCGGGTTCTATTCGTCGGTTATGATCGACGCCAGCCACGAGTCGTTTGAGGAGAATATCGCTGCCACCAAGCGCGTAGTCGAAAAGGCTCACGCGAAGGGTATCAGCGTCGAGGCCGAACTCGGTCAACTCGGCGGAGTCGAAGAGGACATCGCGGTAAGCGAAGAGAACGCTCACCTCACCGACCCGGATCAGGCGGCGGAGTTTATTAAGCGCACCGGCTGCGACAGCCTTGCCTGTGCCATCGGAACCAGCCACGGCGCGTTCAAATTTTCCGGCAGCCAGGGCCTGCACTTCGACGTAGTCGAGGCGATTCAGAAACTGGTCCCGGGATTCCCGCTTGTTCTGCACGGCTCAAGCTCTGTTCCGCAGGATGAAGTTGAGCGAATCAACGCTGCGGGCGGCGCACTTAAGGGAGCCAAGGGCGTGGATCCTAACCAGTATCTGCCGGCGGCAAAGCTGGGCGTCTGCAAGATCAACATCGACACGGACGGCAGACTTGTGTGGACGCGAGTTCACAGGGAGTTCTTCCGAGATAAGCCGGAGGTCTTCGACTTCCGCCCGGTCGGCAAGATATTCCAGGAAGAGTATGCGAAGTTCATCGCCAGCCGCAATGTGCTTCTCGGCTCTGCAGGCCAACTCGACGACGTGCGAGCGGCCCTGAAAAAGTAAGAAGAAAACATAAAATATCCCGGAGCTTGCCGCCTGCAATTTTGTGGGCGGCAGTTCCGCATTAGAACGGCGGCATGCAATCCAATGATATCATCCATCACACTCAATCCGTGCGTCGATAAGACCATCTACGTCGACAAGCTCGCCTGCTATGATACTAACCGCATCACCAAGGTAGAAATAGATGCTGGCGGGAAGGGCATCAACTGCTCCCGTATGATTAAGGAACTCGGTGGGGAGACCACCGCCCTGGCTTTTTTGGGCGGGGAGACTGGGGATTATGTAAAGTTTGTCCTCGACAGGCGCGGGGTTGGGTCGGTGATAGTGCAGACTGCTGCGGAGACTCGCACCAATATATGTATAGAGGAAAAGTCCAACACTCCTCCCACCACGCTAAATGAACCCGGCGGGCCGATTGAGCATAAGGAAATGGTGGAATTGTTCGAGCGGGCCAAGGATTTGGCGCGACAGAGCAGCTTTATGGTGATCGGGGGCAGTGTGCCGCTGGGTGTCAACCCCGATGTTAAGAAGGTGCTTATCCAGATTGCAATGGCTGGCGGCGCTAAGGCCGTACTGGATGCCGATGGCGACGCTTTCACGGAGGGCGTGAAGGCGAAACCGTTTATGATTAAGCCCAACATCGACGAGGCGCAGCGGCTGTTGAATAAGACATTCGAGTCGAAATCCGACGTGGCGCGAGCGGCTCTGGAGCTGACACGGACGGGAATCGACCTGGTTATTATCTCCCTTGGCAAGCAGGGGGCTATAGCGAGTTATGAAGGTTCGATATACGACGCCACCACCCCGCAGGTGGAGCCCAAGAGCACGATCGGTTCCGGTGACTCCCTTATCGCAGGGGTCGTTTATGGCCTGGAGCAGGGTCTGAAGATAGAGGACTGCCTCGCTCTGGGCTGCGCATCAGGAGCGGCAACGGCCCTCAGCGACGGCACGGATATCGGCAAAAAAGAGGACGTGGATCGGCTGATAGGCGAGGCCAGGGTGACTAAGATAGAAGTGACACAGATTTAGAAACAACGCAAGGCCGCCGCATCAAGCGAGCCCTCACCCGGAAAACGCGAAAGCCCGAAAGAAGCGAAATCGCGAAAATACCTATAGCGATCTGCCTCTGCCTGGCCTACACAACCCTGCTATTTCACCCCCCCTTGTCATTTCGAACGAAGTGAGAAATCTGCTTTTCGGTTGACGGTTAGCGGTTAACGGTTGTCGGTTCATTGTGATCCTGCGCGAAGCCGCAGGATCACCTCTCAATTTTTGTCATTTCACCCCCCTTTGTCATTTCGAGCGCAGCGAGAAATCTGCTTTTTCGGTTGTCGGTTGGCGATTAACGGTTGTCGGTTCATTGTCATCCTGCGCAAAGCCGCAGGATCACCACGCAATTTTTGTCATTTCACCCCCCTTTGTCATTTCGAGCGCAGCGAGAAATCTGCTTTTTCGGTTGTCGGTTGGCGATTAACGGTTGTCGGTTCATTGTCATCCTGCGCAAAGCCACAGGATCACCCCACAACTGCATGCGGAATGATAAAAGAAATGACAGGCGACAATATCACATCACAGCGATATTTGCCGTTTTTTTTTCACATCATCCTGTTTGCCCGGAACATTTACTGCGACAATGCGGTCGAATGTGTATGTTGACGAGTAAGTCATCAATCTCTGCCGGCTTTTTCGACAGAAAAGGAAACAGGTGATGGTATGAAGAGACTGATTAAAGTTGTTCTGCCTTTCCTGCTTGTGACTTTTTTTACAGCCGCACAAGCGCACGCTCAGAACTTGCTGCCTCCTCCCGTGAAGTCGCCGGATTGTGAGCAAAAGATTGCGAAAGCAAAAGCCGCAATCTCGGGTTATCAAAGCTCGACGAGATCGTGGTCGGGCCGGTGGGATATGGTGACTGATGTCAAACCTGAATTGAGAAAATATCTCAAGGAAACCCATGATGTGACCCCTGTGGGAGATGCGAAGATCAGACAGGAGATAGAGGTCACTTACGCAAAGGACAAGTATGACCTGAAGCTGTCACGACTTGACGAGCAGGGCAAAGTCCTTGGGACAAGTCACTTTTCCGGTTCTGATCCGGAGGCAACCGATATTCTGCATAGCGTGCAGGATATGGTCATGGCGCGCTGCGTCTATTCCTGGGACTACTGCGGCGCGGACAATTCCTTTGTATCCACATCGTCTACCGGATGGTCTGCGGCATACCTGGACCCGGCGAAGGGTTATATGCCGACAAAATTGTTGGTGGGCAACTTTAAGGTAGACGGCGCAGCCTCGACCGTCTTTACTGACTTCAGGCAGGACAAGAAAACCCAACGCTGGATACCCTGGAAGATGGTAGACACGCTACGGGTTCCGGAGCAGAACGTGGTGGGCAAGATTATCACCATGAAGTGCCTGGACTTCAAGTTTGACTGACCATCGGATTCGCTGCGGAATGCAGGCCCTGACGTCAGCCGCCAGGGCCTGTTGTTAATTTAAGCGCTGGCCGCGAGTCCCTCTTCCAACACGGCGATGTAGTTTTGCACGGGCATATAATCTGTAAGGGAATTTCCCGTGCCGAGCGCCCAGAATCCGTCCGCGAAGCATTTTTCGATTTGCTCACGTGCGTAGCGGCGCACCTCATATTCGGTGGACCGGCAGATTATGTCGACATCGAGCCCTCCGAGAGCAGTCACCCGGTCGCCGTAAATCCTCTTGAACTCGGAGACTGGCAAAATCTGATCTTCAAACGAGTGCTTTGCGTCGATTTTACAGCCGTCTATGAGATCGTCGTAGACCTCGGCCAGATTACCGCAGGAGTGCAGGATAAAGGGCTTATTTTGAGCGTGAGCCAGTGACGTCATCTGCGTATAAATCGGAAATATCAACTTTCGAAGCAGCGGCGGGCTTAGGAATGTGGAGGTTTTGAATCCGAGATCGTCGCCCTGCCGCAAGGCCCCTATGAAATCCATAGTCGCCAGTTGCCTGACCGCGCCAATATGCAGGCGGCCTATACGGGCAAAGACCTCTGCGACGAGTTCGGGGTCATCGGCAAGCAGGTATGAAAGCCCGATTGTCCCCAGCATCTGCGAGGCCCATTCATAAGGCCCGGCACATACCCCGCCGACTATCTTTGCACCATCCGGCAGCATCGAAGCCACGGTCTCGAAATGGCTGAAGTCTATAGGGTCGGACTCCGTCGGCCAGGGGTAGCTCTCATAATCCTCTCGATTTCTAATGACAACAAGGGCCTCGCTGCCCTCCGTAACCCCACCGTGACCCGCTCCGAGCGGGCATCGCAGGGGAATCTCCATAGGCACACAATCGAAACCCATTCCCAGCCAGAAATCGACGTATATGCGCCAGTAGTCGACCGTGCCGAACGGCATTTTGTCGAAGTCGGTCCCACTGCGTCGCGCGATAAAGCCGGGGCTGGCGATGTGTTCGTAAAACGGCAAATGACCGGGCCTGCCGCTCCTGGTCAGGACCTTCAGAAATTGAGAGAAATCAGGCTGACGGGATAGTTTCATAGGCAAATGGTAGCAGGTCAGTTGGGTTGGGGCAAGGGGTTGGGGCACGGAAGGGATGAAACGCGAAATCGCAAAAAGGGGAAAGTCCGAGACGGAGATATGAGGCAAATGGGTTTGCGGTGGCAATTCGGAGATTGCCACCGATCAACGTTGGAAGTTAGAAGTTGGAAGTTGGAGGTTGGCATTGGTTATGAGGCGGCGATTCGGAGATCGCCGCAAATGGGTTTGCGGTGGCAATTCGGAGATTGCCACCGATCTACTCAACCGACAACCGTCGACCGACAACTGACAACCGGCAACCAACAACCGCCAACCGACAACCGCATCTTGACGTCGTCTGTTTGGGGGATTATGATTGCCGGGAGGCTTGATGGAGGTTATGGAATGGCTGATCTGAAATGGTATGAGCGACCGGTGCGGATGATGCGGCTGGATTATCTCGGCGAGATGGATCGGATGAAGGGCTGCGATCTGGATGCGCTGGCGCGTAGCAAACGCGACGACTGGCATATTAATTGTGAGTGGGTGATGGGGACGCTGGGTTCTGCTCCGGGGCTGGCCTATCAGACCACATTTAATACCCCAAAGTTCGAGAAAGCCGCTAACCTTGGCGACTTCGATGTTATACGAGAATACCTGCCGTATGCCAGAAAATATGGCCTGAGCGTGCTGGCGTATGTGAATATGCACTGGTATTCATTCGATTTCGCGGCTGAACATCCCGGTTGGGAGCAACTGCTGGCCGATGGCACCTCCTATGGCAGCAAATATCCGCTTTATGGCAGCGGGACGACTCTTTGCGTGAACAGCGGATGGCGGGATTGGTCGATGGAGATGATCCAGGAGACTATGAAAAGTGGCATAGACGGGGTTTTCCTTGATGGACCGGTGATCTTCGCAGGGTGCTGCTATTGTGACTCCTGCAGGGAGAAGTTCTCGGCGAAGTATGGCGCGGATTTGCCGACGGTGGAGGATTGGTCAGACGACAACTGGCTGAATTTCGTGCAGTTCCGGTCGGATTCGCTGGCGGAGTATCTACGAGACAGCAGAGAGGCGGCGAGATCGATTAACCCGGATGCGGTTGTGTTTTTGAACGCGGGAACGTGGCACGCGAATACCTGGCGATACGCACGATGCGTCGACGCGGTCACAGATTTTGAGGACTTTAACGGCGCCGAGGAGTTCTTCCATCCGGGTCATTCCGATTTCCTTTTGGCGTGGGCTGCTACGGCGAAGTATATGGCGGCGGCCGGCAAGCCGTCCGTGGTTTTCAGCCATCACACCCTGGGAGCGTGGCACTATATTCCTCTGCCGAATTATGAAGCCCAGCTTGCTATCGCGCAAACTGTGGCGTGCGGGTCGAACCCGTGGTTTGCGGTGTTCGATTACGCGCTGGATCATAGCAGAGATGCCGCGGTGAAGCCGATCAAGGAGATGCAGAGCTTTCTGGCTGCTAACGAGGAGTATTACACCCAGACCGAATCGTGCGCGGAGGTTGCGCTGCTTAATTCTTCGCAGGCTGCTACCTATTATGTGTCGGATAAGGGGCAGTTTTATGGTGAGACTGGCAGCGGTCTTGAGGTGAACCTGGGCGTGGATGCGGGCGGCCAAAAGCGGACAGTGGACTGGAAGATGCGAAAGGAAACCTGCGAAGGAACCGTCAACCAGTCTTATATCGGATATTTCACCGCGCTGACCCGTGCTCATATCCCGTTTGATGTGATTCTGGATGGGCAATTATCGGCTGAGGGGCTTGCGGGATATAAGACGCTGATTCTTCCTAATTCGGCGTGTCTTTCCGATGCTCAGATCGAAAATATAAAGGTATTTGTGCGTGGTGGCGGTTCGGTTATTGCGGAGTTCGAGACCGGGGCTTATGACGAGATGGGCAGGCGGAGGGAATCCAACCCGCTGCTGGAAGCGCTCGGAGTGAAGAACACAGGGGAGATGATGACTCCGAGATCCGCCGAGGAATATGTCAAGATCAAGTCGCAGCATCCGGTTGTGGCGGGATTCAACATCGGGGAGTTTTTGCCGAAGCCGACTTATAGCCTTGAGTGCGAGGCCGCGGCTGGGGCAGAAGTGGCGTCGGTATTTATGGGGGACATCGGCGGCAGCTATATGCCGTTGAGCGATGAAACCAATCTGCCGGCCCTGATTACCAATTCGTATGGCGACGGGCGGGCGTTGTATGTGCCGTCGCTGATCGGCGATTTCTACGGCCGGTTGAGGATGCCGCAATATCAGAGCCTGATTGAAAACGCCGTCCGCTGGGCACATTCTGATCCGATGCCCATAGAAGTCGACGCGCCTGCGACGGTGCAGGTTGAACTTCGCCGCAATGCGAATAAGAGTCAACTGCTGGTTCATATCGTGAATAACACCGGGGATATGCAACGGCCGATTTCGGAGATTATCCCGATTCGCGATATCAAAATCAGCCTGCCCGGAAAAGACCTGAAACGAGTAAGAGCTTTGAGGGCGGGTTTGGATCTGGCGGTGGATAAAATCGACGGCGTTTGCACGTTTACGGTGCCAGAGGTGGATGTTTACGAATTGGTGATGGTGGATTTATCTAACGATATTGGGTAAGTTCAGACAGAATAATATCAACAAATTGCTAGTTGACAAACAAAATAAGTTAGCGTATGATACAGACTAGCACGATATACGCCATAATATTGAAAGGAGGTGCAATTTTTCCAAACACTCTTAAATTCGCATTTCGAAACACGGCGGATGAACGTACAGGCAATCCATCCAAATAGGAGGAAAAGGTAGTGAATGTAGCGCAGCGACTTTTGCTTACGAGTATTCTTCTATTGACGATGCCGTTGATGTACTCTGGCGTCGCGATCTCTGATGAAGCGTCAATAAAATGGAAAAGCGGCGATAAGTCTGGAGCTATCGCAGCTTGGCAGAAAGTAATCGCCACTTCCCAGGAAGCCAAAACACTAGATGCAGCTAGATCTGCTCTTGCCAACGCACTGTCTACGACCGGCGACGCAACGGGATCAATGGCTGTATGGAAAGAAATCATCAACACTTCCCAAAACCAAGGGTTAGTAGCTACAGCGAAAATGCGTGTGGCTTATTTGCTGACGAAAACCAAAGCTCCAATTGCTGAACAATTGGAAGCGTTCCAAAGAGTCGCAAGGGAACACCCACAAACCGAGCAGGCACGAGTCTGTCTTCTAAGAACGGCCTATCTCCAATTGAAGGCCCAACCTTCAATGGCAGCCGCTGCATTTGCCAATGTGAGCGAATTGTATCCCGATACTGCACAAGCCGCTGAGGCAGACTACAGACGCGGCTTACTGCTGGAGAGGGGGCGAAAAGACATAGATGTAGCGATTGATGCTTTAGGAAGGGCCGCCAACAACCCTGAAGCGCCTGGGCTGCTCAGAGAAATTGCATCCGTGGAGCAAGGTTACGCTCGAATAATGAAGTATATGGGCTCAGCCAAGCGCACAGACCTAGAAGAGGCCGCCTCAGCCATAAAAAACACAATCCCTGCCTTGAAAAACCGTGAAATGTCGGCTAGGGCTTATCTGGCATTAGGAGAATGCTACATAATTCTCGACGGCCAAGTGCCGAACGAGGACATGAACGATAAAGCTCTCTCTGAAAAGCTTCGGCATGCACAGTACGCGCTGGATGCAGAAAACGCCTATCAACAAGCTTTGATGCACGCCGACTCTGCGTATTTGAAAATGCTGGCCCGCTACGGAATCGGATATAGCTATTTTTTCCGGTGCAACTGGAAAGCCGCCGAGAAATGCTTTTCGGAGATACTTGCAGATATACCCGGTAAGAATTTGAAGGAAAAACAGGCGGCGTGGATTGAAATGGGCAACATAAAGACCTCTACCGGTTACGCAGCAGCCTGGAGTTTGTCACCCGAGTGGCGTCATCTGGTTCACATGGCCATCTATTGGAAAGGACAAATGCTAAACAGCCTGGGGCAGAAGCAAGCAGAGTTGGCTGTGTACCAGGAATTGGTTGATCAACTTGAAACCACTGCCGCCAATCATTGGACTATCAAAGATGCCAAAGCTAGATTGGCACGTGCTTCAAAGGAGGGTACAAAATGATGACACGACTGCGCGTGTTTCGTGTTTTTGTGCTGCTTCTTTTAGCTTCTACTCTTTTCACACACGTCCACGCAGGACCGCTGGGTCCGCGCACGGTCAAAGTGATACCAAATATAGCATACACAGAAAAAACAGCCACCCACTGCCATACGGTTGCGGGTTGTGAAGTCACGTTTTGTGCTGAATTGTTAGGCCCGTGGAGCGAGAATCTTTCCTACCACTGGCACACAACTATATTTGATAACAATGCATACACGCGTTGTTACTCAGCGACAGCGCAGGCTTCCTGCGTGGGTCAAAAGGACCACATTTGGGTAAGAGTAACTGACAACGAAGATGGATTTTCAACAACTGGCAATTGTTGGATCACTATACACGGTGAAGAGCCAGAAATCAAGGTGACCTCTATTGTTGACGAAGAGATAGGCGACGAAGTGCTGGCCAAAACTCCTAAGATACATTGCTGCAATAAGGAAGGCATGCACGTTACTCTAGCCGTGAATGAGACTTCCACAGTGAGGAACTCCTTAACGGGCGGCTGCAGCGCGGCCTTTCCAATAAAAGCTGTAGCCGCGCAGTTAGGTGTTGACTATACTCGAACGTGGGGTAGCGACATAACGGTGGGAATGACTATTGACGGCGATCTGGAATACGAACAATATGGCGGAGCAGTGTGGTTGCCGATTTGGAAGGTCACCAGCGGCACTTACACTCTGTGGGAGTGTGATGGAACCAAAGAGACATGTCCGTTTACGGCTCGGGAGTACGTGAACAGTGTAGTTCGTTGGAAATTTGTGAATCTGTCGTGTCCTCCCTAAATTTTGGAGAATGAACTGTGAGAAGCACCATAAGTACAGCAGTAACAGCCCTGCTGAGTATTTACGAAAATGAACAGTCGCCAGCACTCTATAAAAGTGGTCTCTGGCCGAAAACTCAGCCATCTGACGTCTACGAAACTGTAGCACGATCGCTTGGCCGAAGAGTATCCGTGATCTACCCGATATCCGTGACACGACTTGCCTATACGAGTCAATCACAGATTATCAGGGCGATATAACAGGGAGCGGTGCTAAAGACGCTGCTCCTCTTGGGAACAACTGCGCTTTGGAGGGTATGCAATGAGAAGGACTATACTGATTATTTCCGCTGCTGTCATTTGCGCGACGCTCTTTTCTGTTTTGTGTTTGAAAGCAAGCGGACCTTCGTCGCAGACAGATGGCTTTTTGGCGATGCAAGAAGGGCGAGATGGTCAGGCGTTCTGGCCGGGAACGCAGTCGCTTGAGGTCGACGACGCCGCAGCCCCGTCGCTGGGGCAGGAACGTATCCTGGACATACGCAGCGCCTGTGAGAACGGGAAATTGGCCAACTTGATCACCACATATCAGAAAGAAGTGACCAATCAACCGAATTCTGCACTATCTCACTTCAGCTTAGGGTATGCCTGTTATACTGCTGACTGCTGTGGCGTGGAGTTAAAGCCTGTTCCTATGGGGAATATCTCCACATACGTTAAAAATGAGCTGCTACAGGCCATAAAACTTGACCCCCACTTGAGAGAGGCTCAAATAGCGTTAGGCCATTTCTTCTATGAGAGAGGGAATGCTGTAAAGGCCATTAAACAGCTAAAAGCATATCTCTCCATAGCTCCCGATGACGCTGAAGCTATGTTCTGGATCGCTCGATCCTTTAACATGGATGGCGTATTTTATAGCCCGACAATATCAGCAGAAAAACTGCAGAAATTCCACGACGAATGCTACTGCAAGAGCGATGAGATGTACATCGAATGGTTGCAAAAAGCCTGTAAAGCCTCTCCGAATTGGCTGTTGCCTAAAACATACCTGATGAGCACATACATGTCGATTGCACGGGAGCAAGGTAAATCGGGCAATGTCAAATATCAGGAGCCCTGGCGTGGGTTGGCAATGGAGCAGTGCAGGGAAATCATAAAAGTTGCTGATTCGGAAAAGGACGGCGGGTTGTTAGCCCGTGTGACGACGAGGCTCGCGGAATTGACCGAGAATTGAGAACTTGCAGGAACTCTGACGAAAGCCCCGGCGCCCCGCCGGGGCTTTGTGATTTGTGGCACCATGTTTGTGTTCTTGTCCTTGACGAGGTGTGGGGGCAGGAGTATAATTGTGCCGGAATTGACTGCTGTAGCCGGTCGCCGTTTTCAAAATGGATCAACTTCTTGGGCTAGCCATAGAACTGGGAATAATAGTCGCCATTGCAGTGGCAGTTTTGCTGTTTGTGATGGTGGCTGTGCTGTATCTGGTTCTTAAACTGCGCTGGGTTATCGCCCGTATTCAATCGAGATTAGGCCCCAACCGCACCGGGCCGTGGGGCGTGGCGCAGACAGTGGCGGACGCGCTGAAGCTGTTTCAAAAGGAAGACATCATCCCTCGAGGCGCGGACAGACTGCTCTTTACCCTGGCCCCGGCGATAGTTTTTATCCCTGCTTATATGGTGTATGTGGTGATCCCGTTCGGGGATGGGATGACTGCGCGCAGCCTCAACATCGGCGCGATATATATAAGCGCGATTTCCAGCATTGGGGTGATCGGGATTATTGTGGCGGGCTGGGCGTCGAACAATAAATGGTCGCTTTTGGGGGCGTTTAGAGGTGCGAGCCAGCTTATCGCTTATGAAGTGCCGATTATTCTGGCGCTGGCGGCGCCTGTGCTGATCACGGGGACGCTGGATTTGAACAGGATTGTGGAGGCGCAGGCAGGCGGGTTCTGGCATTGGAACATTTTCCAGGGGATGCCGATGCTGCCGCTGGCGTTTTTGATAATGCTGGTGGCGGGGTTGGCTGAGATAAACGTGGCACCGTTCGATATTATGGAAGCGGAAAGCGAGTTGGTGGCGGGGTTTAACACGGAGTATTCCGGGATGAAATTCGCGCTGTTCTTTTTGGCGGAGTTTGCAGCCAGCTTCACCCTTTCCGCGATCATAGTAACCCTGTTTTTGGGTGGATATCAACCGCCGCTGCATATATTGGGCGGGCAGGTGACGGCAAAACTCTTCGGCGTTATCCCGCTGTTTAGCCTGATTTCTCTGTTTTGGTTTTTGTTTAAGTGCTGGGTGGTGGTGCTTGGGATTATGTGGATACGCTCCACGTTGCCGCGTGTGCGGATGGATCAGCTCATGAACCTGAGCTGGAAGACGCTTATCCCTGCCGGATTGGCGAACCTGCTGTTGACCGGCGCTTATGTCGCGTTTTGGATGGCGAAGTGAAACGTAGGCTGCTCAAGGACATAGTAAACTCTTTTGTAAGCGTGGCCAAGGGGTTGTGGGTGACGATGACCCACTGGAGCGTGCTGCGGCCGTCGGTTACTGAGCTGTATCCTGAGCAGCTTCCGGAGTTGCCGGATAACTATAGAGGCTCGCCCACCCTGCCCGTGAACCCGGAAACTGGTCGAAATGGCTGCATAGCATGCGGGGCATGCGCGAGAATCTGCCCGGAGCACGTGATTACGGTCGTGATGGATAAATCCGACCCCAAAGACCGCAAGCCCGCGAAGTTCGAGATAGATGTGTCGCGGTGTATGTGGTGTGGGCTGTGCATGGAAGTCTGCCCGACCAAATGCCTGCAACCGGGACGAGACTTCGAACTGGCATGCTATAGCCGAGGGGAAATGGTATATGACGAGGCTAAGCTGGAGGAAATGGGCGGGGTGAAGGAAGTGGAGACGGATCAGCCGTAACGGTAGGTTTTGATAGGTTATGAGGTGGCGATTCGGAGATCGCCACCTATCATACCAGGGCGATACGGAGAACGTCACCTATCGAAGGCTGGATAGTGTAGGTGCTGTGTCTCTGTCCCTGCCCGTAGCGTCTCACAAAGGGGCTGGCCGAGACGGAGATCGGCCACTACGGTTTGGGTGTTGGATATTGGAACAGGCTGTTGGTCTCTGTTCCGGCCATACAAACCATGTCATTTCGAGCGCAGCGAGAAATCTGCTTTTAAAGAAACAGGAAGGGAAAAAGCAGATTCCTCGGCATTTGCCTCGGAATGACAAAATCGGGCTTGGGGTGCTCGTAGATGGGTTATGAGGTTGCGATTCGGAGATCGCCACCTATCGTAGAAGGGGCTGGCCGAGACGGAGATCGGCCACTACGGTTTGGAGCTTGGATTTCGCATTTTTCGCTTTTTCGCGTTAAATTAATCATGCATGTGCTAGGGTTCGATATAACTGGATATCAGCTTGCCTTTGTGGCGATTTCGGGGATTACTGTGATCGCCGCGTTGGGCGTTGTTTTGGCGCCTAATATTTTACGAGCGGCGCTGCTGTTGGGGCTGACTTTGGTCGGGGTGGCAGGGTTGTTCGTGCTTATGAACGCACCGTTTCTGGCGGCTGTGCAGATTATGATTTATGTCGGCGCGATTACTACGATGATTATCCTTGCGATATTTCTATCGAACCGGGTGATGAACGTGGGGTTCTCGCAGGCTATCTATAACCCGATCCTCGCAGCCGGCGCCGCAGGGCTGTTGTTCGCATTCTTATTTATCACAGTGGTCAACTCGGTTTGGATTAACAATCCCAATAACATAATCGCCAATGGGCCAGCCAATAAAGATGTCGGTGTGGAGGCTGTTTCCAGGGCGCTTTTGCAGCCTTATGTGTTTCCGTTTGAGCTGGCCTCGGTGCTGCTGCTTGCGGTGCTGGTTGGGGCGGTGGTGATCGCCAAGGAGGATAAACCAGGTGCATAGCGCTTATGGGATTCCGATATGGTGGTTTTTGACCGTGAGCGCGATGCTGTTTTGTATCGGGCTTATGGGGATGATGATCCGCCGAAGCGCGGTCGGAATGCTTTTGTCAATAGAACTTATGCTGAACGCCGCCAACATTAACCTGGTCGCGTTTGGCTCGTATCTGAAATCACCCGTAATAGCGGGGCAGATATTCACGATTTTTGTTATTACACTAGCTGCTGCCGAGGCCGCTGTCGGGCTTGCGATAGTGATCAATATATATCGCCTGGAGCAGCATATAGACGCGGATAAGATCACCGCGATGAAGCTGTGACGTTGATTTATGACTGAAATTGCGTGGCTGATACCAACAATACCGGTTATTGCGTTCGTGATGATAATCGCGTTCGGGCGCAGGCTACCCGGCGAAGGGGCCTACGTCGCGATTGCGGGTATGCTGGCGTCGCTTTGGATGTCGATTGCGCTGGCGGGGCAGTGGTTTGCACAGGCGCATACGGAGCCGTTCAGCAAATCGGCGAACTGGATGCCCGGTCTGAACGTGAATATGGGATACAGCGTCGATGCGCTGAGCTGTGTGATGCTGATGGTGGTGACTGTGGTCGCGTCGATGGTGATGATCTACTCCATCGGATATATGCACGGCGATAAGAGATACCCGCGCTATTTTGCATATCTATCCCTGTTTGCCGCGGCTATGCTGACGCTGGTGATCGCCAATAATATCCTGCTGATGTTTATGGCATGGGAGCTGGTGGGACTGACGTCGTATTTGCTGATCGGGTTCTGGTTCGAGAAACCGTCGGCTATGCGAGCGGCGAAGAAGGCGTTTCTGGTGACCAGGGTCGGAGATGTCGGCTTTCTGGCGGGAATGATACTGCTGTTTTTGCACACCGGGTCGTTTGATTTGTTCGGGGCTTCCGGGATATTTGCGAACCTGGATAAGATGCAGGTGATCGGGCCGTTGGGGCTGAGCCTGGCAGGGCTGGCGGGGCTGCTGCTGTTCTGTGGGGCGATCGGGAAGAGCGCCCAGTTCCCGTTGCACGTGTGGCTGCCGGACGCGATGGAGGGCCCTACCCCGGTGTCGGCCTTGATTCACGCAGCTACGATGGTGGCGGCTGGGGTATATCTGGTGGCCAGAATGTATCCGGTGTTTTTATCGGATACGAGCGGGATTGCGTTGCAGGTTGTGGCATACGTGGGCGCGTTTACTGCCCTATTCGCGGCATCGATTGGCATAGCCCAAAACGATATAAAGCGGGTTCTGGCGTATTCTACAGTAAGCCAGCTTGGATATATGATTATGGCGCTTGGGGCGTTGGGGTATGCGGCGGCGATATTCCACCTGATGACCCACGCGTATTTTAAGGCGCAGCTCTTTTTGGGGTCGGGCAGCGTTATTCACGGAACGGGCACGCAGGACATTCGCCATATGGGCGGGCTGCGGAAGAAGATGCCGTGGACCTATTGGACTTTTCTTATCTCGACGCTGTCGCTGTGTGGGATTCCGTTCGTGACTGCGGGGGGATGGAGCAAGGAAGAGATTCTGACCGTGGCCTGGCACACAAACCCGGTAGTGTTCTGGGCCGGCGTGATCGGCGCGTTTGCGACAAGTTTTTACATGTTCCGGCTGGTCTATAAGACGTTTCACGGCGAGCCGCGCAATAAGGATGTTCACGCGCACGAGTCCCCGAAGGTCATGCTGGTCCCCCTTGGTATTTTGGCGACGCTGGCGATTGTTGCCGGGTTCGTGGGGACGCCGTTTAATAATCTTTTTGAACACAACATGATGCCGGTGCTGGGGGCGCATTTCGAAGGCGTGCTTGAGCACTCACTTGGCGGGTTTGTGCCGGGGTTTAATTTGACGGTGTTCATAATCGCCACCACCGCTGCTCTTGCCGGGATCGGCCTGGCGACTATCATCTGGCTGGTGCCGATTCTCAAAATAGAGAAGCTGGAGAAGCCGTTTGGGTGGCTGTGGCGGCTGGTTGAGAACAAGTATTACATCGACGAGATTTATCAGGCCACGCTGATTCGAGGTCTGATGGTCGCGGCGGCTGTGGCGTATTGGTTCGACAGATGGGTGATCGACTATTTGATCGTAAACGGGGTCGGTTACGTTACTTTGATGGCATCTGCTGTGTGGGGATGGTTCGATAGAACGGTGATCGATGGCGTGGTGAACGCGGTGGCGTGGATCACCGGGTTTGCCGGACGCAGCGTGAGATATTTGCAGACCGGGGTTACTCAGCAGTATGTATTCTTGCTGGTGACTGCGGTTGTTATCATAAGCCTGGCAATGCTTGGATTTGCGGTGTTGAGCAGTGACAGGGTGGAGGCAGCATGGATTCACTTATCCTTCCGATATTAACATTTTTCCCGCTGCTTGGGGCGGCGATACTGCTTTTTATTCCTAAAGAGAAGCCCGCAGTCATCAAGCAGACTTCGATTTTGGTCAGTCTGATACCGCTGGGGATTTCGATATGGCTGTGGATCGCTTATGACCGGGCTGGGGCCGCGTTTCCGAACGGCAGCCAGTTCGGAATCAACGCCGCGTGGATACCGTCGCTGGGGGTCTCATTTAAGATGGGGGTAGATGGCCTCAGCGTGCCGCTTATTTTCATCACCACCCTGCTGACCACTTTGAGCCTGATATATTCAACCTTTATCGACCTGCGGCCGAAGGAGTTCTTCTGGATGTTCCTGTTGCTGGAAACGGGGATGCTGGGGGTATTCACGGCGCTGGATTTCGTGTTGTTCTTCGTGTTCTGGGAAGTCTCGCTGGTGCCGATGTATTTCCTGATCGGCATCTGGGGCGGGCCGCGCAGGGAATATGCCGCGATTAAGTTCTTTATTTATACGATGGTGGCCAGTATGGCTATGCTGCTGGCTATTTTGGCGCTGTATTTCACCAGTGGGAACACGTTTGATATGCAGAAAATCGCATTAGCGCATCCGTTTGCGACGCCGTCGCTGGTGGGGTCGCTGGTGTTCTGGGGGTTGTTCTTCGGATTTGCGGTTAAGACTCCGATGTTCCCGTTCCATACCTGGCTTCCCGATGCGCACGTCGAGGCTCCTACTGCGGGGTCGGTGATTTTGGCAGGGGTGCTGCTTAAGATGGGGACCTACGGGTTTATGAGAATCCTGATGCCGATAATGCCGCAGCAGTTCCAGCAGTATTGGTGGATAATCGCGGCGGTTTCGGTGGTGGCTATAATCTACGGCGCATTTGTGGCGATGGCGCAGAGCGATTTGAAGAAGCTGATCGCGTATTCTTCCGTCAATCATATGGGCTATGTCACCCTCGGATGTGCGGTCGCAGGGGCCGGAATAGCTGGAATTAGCGAACAGGCACGCACACTTGCTCTTAATGGGGCGCAGATGCAGGCGTTCAGCCACGGTCTGATAACCGGCGCGTTGTTCCTTTTGGTTGGAGTAGTTTATGAGCGGGCGCATACCCGGAATCTGGCGGATTTCGGCGGGCTCGGGGCGAAGGTACCGATATTTGCGGGGATGCTGGCGTTTTGCAGCTTCGCGTCTTTAGGGTTGCCGGGTATGACCGGGTTTATCGCAGAACTTTCGGTGCTGGTCGGGACCTATAACATAAGCCCGATGTTTGCGGGGTTGTCGCTGATCGGAATTGTGATGACTGCGGCTTATATGCTGTGGATGATGCAGCGGGTGCTGCTCGGGCCGCTTAACCCGAAATGGGAGAAAATGCCGGACGCCAACGCCAGAGAGATTGTGAGCCTGACGCCGCTGATGGCGCTGATGCTTCTATTCGGTGTCCTGCCCGGCCCGGTGTTCGCTTTCTTCTCGAATGCGTCCGGGGCGATTCTGGGGTTGTTTCATTAATTAGAATGGGGTTTTGAGGAAAGAAAACGCGAAATCGCGAAACAGGCGAAAGCCAGAAATTAATTATATAGTATCGGAATGTGGAAAGCGTAACGTTGTACGGTCGGACGTCGAACGTCTGAAATTGGACTACGGAAAAGCGGATTTCTCGCTTCGCTCGAAATGACGGTGGGGGAGCTCGAAATGACGGTGGTAGGGCGCTCGGAATGACCGTGGTAGGGCGCTTGGAATGACCGTGGTGGCGCTTGGAATGATCGTGGTAGGGCGCTTGAAGTGACGACAGATATTATCTGCAACTAATACTATGCATATCGGCAATATTATTTTAATATCACCTGCTATATACCTGATGGCTGCGGCGATTATTGTTTTGGTCATTGGGGTGTTTGCGGCGGTTAATCCCAAGGGCAGGCTGGAGCATTATCTGGCTGCGCATTATCTTGCGCCTGCGTTGATGATACCCGCGCTCGTGCTGGCGGGGGGCGTTATATATCTTTCCTCTATTTATGCCTCGGCTGCACAAAACGCAGTGGTCGGCGATGTGGTGATGAAGACGCCGGCGGTGGGGTTGTTCATTACAAAAGACGGATTTGCGCAACTGACGGTTGATCCTTTTTCAGCGATTATGTCGTTTGTGGCGATCGCGGGCGCTTTGATCGTGATGCTGATGTCAATCGACCACTTCGGCGAGTTTCAGAAGCATAAGGCGGAGTATTATGCTTTGTTGATGTTCGCTGCGGCAGCAGCATCATTAGCGACCGCTGCCTCGGATTTGATCGCGATTTTGCTGACTATTGAGTTCATCAGCCTCGTAAGCTATGTGCTTGCGGCTTATGCCAAGCAGGACAGAAGATCTGGTGAGGCTGGGCTGAAGTATTTCCTCTACGGCGCGGCGTGTTCGGCGATTATGCTTTATGGGATGTCGATTTTGTTCGGCGTCAGCGGTGGCAACACGTCGCTGGAGGGAATAGCGAGAGGCTTTTATACGGGCGCTTCCGCCGTGCTGCCGTTCGGGGCCGCTCAAACCGGCGCGGGATGGGTCGGGGTGATGTTCGTGCTGGTGGGGCTTGGATTCAAGCTGGCCCTTGTGCCAATACAGTTCTGGGCGCCGGATGTATACGAAGGCTCCCCTACTCCGGTTACCGCATTTCTGTCGGTGGTGAGCAAGGCCGCAGGGTTGGCGGTGCTGATAAGATTTTTGATAGTGGTAGCAAACCCCGCTGCAAGTCCGGTGTCGCTGAGCTGGTATTGGATACTGGTGCTGATGTGCGCGCTGAGCATGTTCTGGGGAAATCTGGTCGCTATCCCGCAGCGCAATATTAAAAGGATGATGGCGTATTCCAGCATCGCGCAGGTCGGGTATATGATGATCGGCGTGCTGGCGGAGATGCATATTTTCACTCGGTCTAACATAGACGGTTCGGTTGTCCGAGCGAATATTCCTGCCGGAGATGGTTTGCCGTGGGGGATGCAGGGCGTGATTGTATTTCTCATCGCTTATCTGCTTATGAACCTCGGAGCATTCGCCGTCGTAGTTGCGGTTGGAAAACGCACTGGGTCGGATAATATCGAGGATTACGCGGGACTTGCTAAACGCTCTCCGTTTTATGCGGCTGCGTTGGCTGTGTTTTTCGCATCTTTAGCGGGCATACCTCCGACCGCCGGATTTTTGGGAAAGCTGTTCGTGTTTGGAAGCGCGATCAAGATAGGCTTGATGGGTCACCCGGAACTGATCGTTCTTGCGGCTCTGGGTGTTGTGAACAGCGTCATTTCAGTCTATTATTACTTTAACGTGGTTCGAGTAATGTACTTCGTGCCCGGTCGAACAGAGTCTAAAATCCGCGGCGCCACGGCTGTAAATACCGCGATTGCGGCGACGTTGGCGCTGACTATCGCATTCTTGCTGTTCGCAAAACCGATATCAAAACTCGCGTCCGGGGCGGTGTATGCCTCGCAGGCGGCTGTCTCAACTCTGCAACGCTGAGTCAGCCATCTTGGCTAATTGCGAGAGAAAATAAAGTTGAGTGGGAAAATCGTAAGAGGTCAAAATGAACGAGATTACGCAAAAGCAAGCTCATCAGATATGGTTAATTGCCGCTGAGAAGGTCAAAGACAGGGTGATAGCGCCTACGCTGTATCGTGCCTTGGAATTGCCCGTCGGAATCGCAGTGGAGGGCAACGAATTTATATTGGGTTTTGCCAACCAGGACCTTCCGATGGCAGGACACCTGCGCAGCGCACAACATCGCGCGATTGTCGACCAATGTGTAAGCGAGGTTCTCAAACGTAAGGTTCGTGTGAGGATCATCGAAGGCACTACCATTGAGGATTATGAACATTATAAACAACAGGAAAAAGCCCGTGAGACAACTCACGTCACCCTGAACGCGCAAAGGGAGAAAGAACGCCAGGTCATCGCGGCGTGGGATCAGATCGGCGAACAGATCACCCGCCTTTACGCCAAGTTGAACCTCAGACAATTAGCCCAGCAGCGAGCCGAGTTTATGTGGGAAGTGTTCCGGTTAATTGACGAGGCGATAGATAAGATGGGCTATGATGAAAACTCCGACGAGATTTCAAAAAGGGCCCTAGCGAGGGTATTCGAAAAATTCGCAACCGTGGTGGATATACCAAGCACGATGCTGGCGTTTGAGTTCTTTAAGCTGCGAAAAGAGGGGAAGTTGTAGTCAGATTTGTCGAGCCGGATTCGAACTTCGAACGTCAGACATCTGACCCCGAAAAATCAGATTTCTCGCTGCGCTCGAAATGACAAGGGAGGGTGGCTCGAAATGACAGCACGGTCGAAATGACAAGGGAGGGTGGCTCGAAATGACAGCACGGTCGAAATGACAGGGGGGCGGCTCGAAATGACAGCACGGTCGAAATGACAGGGGGGCGGTTCGAAATGACATGGTGGTCGAAATGACAGGGGTGGCGGCTCGAAATGGCAGGAAAGGAACCTAACCTCTAAACTGATACTCCGGCAGGAGTTGTTGCCAGGTCGCGTCGATGCTTAGGCCTTCTACTGGGCGTGGCCAGATGATTCTCTCCGCTCTTGCCTCTCGCAGTGCCTGAACCGTGCGATCTGGTTCCACGGTCAACGCGACTATGGTACCTCCGTGGCCAGCGCCGGCCAGTTTTGCCCCGAGCGCGCCATTGGCAAGACAGATATCTATCAGGTAATCGTTCTGCGGCCCGGACCCACCCAAGGTACGCTGAATAAAGTGGTTTTCGTTCATTAGAGAGCCTAAAGTCTCCCAGTCGCGATTGAGTATGGCCTTTTTGCCGATCCAGGCAAGCTCCGCGATTCGCAAATAACCCTCCACAACGGCAGCTTCGCCATCGATCCAACGATCCCGTATGCTCTTGTGAACGACGCCTGAATTGCGCTGAATGCCGGTGTGGGCGACGACTATGGGTAGCTCGCCTACTGTGGATTGCAAAGGCTCGACGGTGGCTAAAGGCTCGTTTTCATCCTGAGCGAGCCTCTCTTTACCTCGAAAATCCATGTAGTTCAGTCCGCCGAACGCCGCCATGTGCTGATCCTGATAGCCGCAGGTTATACCCATTATGCGATACTCGATCTTACGGGCAGTCTCGGCGACCGCGAACCGATCCATAATCACGCCCAGCTTCTCACCGACCGCACCCAACACAGCGACAACTAACGCAGTGGAGCCGGCAAGTCCCGCAGATTCGGGTATCTCCGAACCCGCGCTCAGCCTGCACTTGAAATTTGTGTGATCCAAGTTGAAATAGGTCAGCACAGCTTTGGGGATGTCGAGGTAGTTGCCCTGCAGTCGCATATCCTCTGAGGATCTGATCATCTGTACAAAGCCGGAGACCGACAGAGTGAGCGTCGGCGCGTCCATAATGGTGCAGCGCGCACGCTCGGCGGTTGAGCAGGATATAACCGACCCGCCATACATATCCGTCGGGTTTCCAACAATACCACATCTGCCAGGCGCAGTGGAGACGATCATAGCTGCGAATTCTCCAGAATATTATCCATCATCTAAAACATTCCCTGCGCAGTCTGTAATATTCACAGGTCAGGTCTGTTGCGATAAAATAAAATCAACAGCATCGCTTAGATTGTCTGCGACATAATCGGGGCGATGCGGAAGGTTATCAGCCTCTGCGCGCGTGAGTTTGCCTGTAAGCGCCAGAACTGTCCGGCAACCCGCCGATTTGCCAGCCGCGATGTCGTGAGCCGTGTCCCCAACCATAACAGACTCAGCAAGATCAATGCCATACTCGTCGGCGGCTTTCAGGATCATCCCCGGCTCGGGTTTGCGACAAGAGCAACCATCGGAGGCCAGATGTTTACAGTAGTAGAACTTCGTGATCCTGCCACCGGCGTCTTCGACCTGTCGGGAGATCTCGCGCTCCATAGCGTCAAGATCGTTTTCCGCAATAATGCCCTTCGCAACCCCCTGCTGGTTGGAGACCACGAATACAGGCCACCCGGCGTCGTTAAGCCGCTTAATCGCGCTCGGCGCGAACGGGAATATCCTCAGCTCGCCTACATTTTTGACATAGTCGTCGCGATCGGAGTTGATAACCCCGTCGCGATCAAGAAAAACAGCCCTCACAGAGTCGCTGCCCGCTGGCATTGTTTCATAAGACAGGCAAAGACCAGATGGCCGAGAATCATGTGTACGTCCTCGATACGCTGCATGTTGTCGCTGTTGACCACGATCGTCTTTTTAGCAACTTTCGCCAGCTTGCCTCCCGCGAAACCCGACCAGCCTATGGTAATCGCGCCCATCTCATTGGCCTTTTCGACTGCCTTAATGACATTAGGGGAGTTGCCACTGCCGCTAATCGCCAGAACCACGTCGCCATCCTCCAGCAAGCTATCGAGTTGCTCTGCGAAGATGTTCTCGTAGTCCGTGTCGTTGGCCCAGGCAGTCATCACCGCCACGTTGTCGGTCATCGCAGAGGCGCGGAATCTCTTGCCCGTGTGCTCCTTGAGGCCCTTTTGAAAATCGCATGCGATATGGCTTGCAGTAGAAGCGCTGCCGCCGTTACCTAATATAAAAACCTGTCGGCCCTCGGCGTGGGCGGCCTTCAGCGTATCTATGACGTCCTGTATTTTTTCCTCAGGCAACTCCTCAATGGCCTGGGTCAGCAAACCGAGATAATCTTGGATCATCGACATAACACTACCTACCTTCTGACGTTGAAGATAACCTTTGAGCCGTCACGCTCCATGTTTACGGGTAGTTCGCGCAGATGCGCCAGCTTCTTACGAACCGCACCCCTGTTTTCCGGCTGCGTGCATACCAGGAAAAATCCTCCGCCACCGGCGCCAGTCACTTTTCCGCCGAGCGCCCCGGCAGACATCGCCAGATCCAGCATCTCATCAATGGCCGGGTTGGTGATGCCGCTTGCCAGTTGTTTCTTCTTCATCCAACCGTCACGCAGCGTCTGCCCAAGCGACGCCACGGCCCCGAGCCTTAGCTGCCTGGCCAATTCGTCGGCCTGATCTCGCATATCGATCAGCACAGACATCCTATCGCAAATGTTGCTACGCTGCTCCGTGAGAACGGAGGATGATTTGCGCGTCACCCCCGTATAGAATAACAACAGACTCTCGCATAGCCTTTGCCTGGCCGAAGCATTCAGTTTAATGGCGTCAGTTTGAACGGTGCCGTCGGCCATAAATTTGAAGTGTCTCAGCCCACCATAAGCAGCGATATATTGATCCTGCTTTCCGATGGGCTTGCCGAGAACCCCTATTTCTATCTCACATGCCTGCTGTGCCAGAGTCTCAGCGGGTACGATCTCACCTTTGAAAGCATACAGCGCATTCAATAGGCCGACCGTAACCGTGCTCGACGACCCCAGCCCCGAGCCCTCCGAAGGAATGTCGGCCATAGTCGATATCTCGATTCCGTGCGTGATGCCGACCATCCTCATAGCTTCCCTGGCGAGTTCGTGCTGTATATCGTCAACAGACTCAACCATCTCAGTCTGTGTATATCCAATACGAATTTTGTCGTCGAAGCGTTCCTTCACAACGACAAATATATATTTGTCAATGGCGGTTGACACGACTGCTCCGTAGTCGTGTTCATAGAATCCTCTGAAATCGGTTCCACCGCCAGCGAAGCTGACTCTGAGAGGGGTTTGGGTAATGATCAACTCGATACAACCTCCTGTTGCCTACAATTGTATTCTACCATAAGCAGAGGTGGGTCTCAATCGAAAGATATAAACAGCCTTACAAGCAAAAGCCCCCGCAATATTGCGGAGGCTTTATAAT
>CAZBSI010000008.1:14300-133678 GCA_964494345.1 uncultured bacterium | reverse complement strand
AGCAACGAGCGACAGGTAATCTGGAGTGACTCGTAGATGTTTTTGGGACAGCTTCCCTTTTCCCGAAACCGCCGGGATCACCGCACCTCCGCTATAGCGCCTCCGTCCTATCTACACGTACGATGCTCTCGTCATAAAGATAATAGTTTTGCCAACTTGACCACCGCCATTGCCCCGGCTCCTCCACCATTTTACGCTTCACCGGATTGTTGTGAATATACTCGATCTCGGTCTATATCGCTTTCTCGCATGATGCCCAAAGCCCGACCTTGTTCCCAGCCCAGCCGGACCATTGGCGTGCCTGGTATAGACAGCCAGCCCATCCGGTCTCATAGCCTGCTTCTTCCATTTCACATCTGATTCTCCTTCCAGATAGCATCAGTGAACAGGACCGTTTCGGGAAGGGTTTCCCGAAACAACGAAAAGATCAGTCCGGTTTGACCACTGAGTAGTGGAAAACTATAAGGGTCCCGCCATCTTTACGGGGTCTGCAGTCTCCGAACCACCTGTTCTTGCCACTTAATCTCATCCTCGCATTAGTATATTCGCGGAACGTTGGATTCACCAACGTCACGGTCTGAGTTGCTGTCGGTAGGCTGCGCCTCATGTCTCCCATTGTAAGCAGCATCGATGACACTCTGTTCTCTTCAGCCCAAGCCTTGATGCTTGTATCCTTAGTGCTATCAGTGCTGACAACGACCTTTCCGGGTATGTGCCTGTTGTATACGTAGTTAGGGTCGGTTGCAGCGTTCTTCGGCACCAGGTTTATCCAATCGCCTGAAACAACATAGCAGTAGCGACTGTCTTTCGCGATCAGCAGGTCAAGGATATCGCGCACCGTCATATCGCGCACCGAGACGGAGATGACCGGCCCAGGCGCCTCCGATGCACCGGTAGAAGGGTCTGTGCTTGTCTTATGGACCGCCTCTCCGGCCATAAGCCCCCCTAGAGACGAAGCCAAATCCGATACCGCCTGTTCGATTTGGGCATTGGATGTGAAGCTGGACACCTTCACATCCAGCAAGCTATTTTGCACATCCGCCGCCATTGTGGGGCTGGACAGCAGAACGATACACACATAGAGCACAAAAAAGTGACGCATTGTTCTTTCTCCTTACTTGTTCATTATGGGCATGGGCAACCTTCGTCGTCCCCGGGCCATGGAGCAACATTCACTGTCGCGCTGTAGCTCACGCCACCTATCATTGGGTCGTCAAGCTCGTGACCGGGGATGGGGGCTGTTGAGAGCTGTACACAATTGTGCAGGAGCTCGCACTGCATCAGGCTCCACCGTTGCTCCCAAGAGCACGAATATGTCTCGCGCAGAATGGTTGAATCACAGGTGAGGACACCGATGCAGTCGGTTCCGACTCCGTCATCGCCGGTACTTCCACCTGTGGGGCCGGCGTATTCGCCGCAGACAGCTCTAATGGATTCGCTAAGACTGGCACGGACGAAGGGTCTGCCGCACTGGTCAAAAACAGGGAACATGTTGAGCCCGCAGAAGCCCCAGATGGTGTCTGACGGTTGGCATGGCGGCGGAGGTGTCAGGCCAATGCTTGTGAATGTGGCTGTGCCGTCGGTGTATTGTACGCCCTGGAAGCTATTGTGTGCCAGAGGCCTACGGATATCGATCTGCGTGTTCGCCGTGCACGTGGCAGCACCGAGTGTATACGTGAGAGTGACGGTTGCTGCACATTCGTGGACCACGGGCTCCACATCAGCCCAAATCACAACCACGGCGGGATTAACGGTAGTGTGTAGAGTTGCCGGTCCAGCGATCGACCAGTTATACTGAGTGCCAGACGGCTGTCCGGTCGTTGCGGTGACTATAGCGATATCCGGATTGCCAGGGACGCACCTATACGTCAAGCTGTCTTTATCGGACGTGACCGGCCCCCCTATGACATAGTAATCTGCCGGTGCAGCCGGCCACGGTCCGCCGGGGTCTTTCTTGCCGGGGTCGCCTATGTCGTACATATTGGCTGTTACGGTCCCTACGCCCGGCCCATCGAATACGATCTTGCCGCCGGGGACGGAGTGATAAGGCACGCCGCTTATGGCGAACTCCGCACACCAGTTGTCGTAGATGAGGACTGGATCATCGCAGTAGTCTTTGTCGTATGCGCCTGCCAAGCTCCAATAGCTAAGTTTTGCGGGACTGTCGTTGGTGCATATGACATCCGCCCAGTTGACCTCCTCGCCAACGCAGAATATGGCGTCATTTGGTATCACGATGCCCGCCTCGGGAAGAGGCCCGACCCCTGGGCGCGGGCACACGGCATCGCAAGCCCAGCCCGTCAACAGTAAAAGGAAAGCTGAGATCAGCATTCGGCAGAGCTTTGGCTGAAGAAGTCTAGTCATCTCAGTCTCTCCTTTTCCTCGTTTGTTGGCTGGCCTGTTGTCTTCGTCGCAGTCAGGACGGCAAGGTCCTCTTTCGCGGATCTCGCCCAGTCGGTATTGGGATCTAATGCGATACACCTGTTGTATGCATCAATCGCCTTTGCGTTCTCCCCAATTCGTCGGTTGAGATCACCGATTGTGTCCAGCAGCATAGAGTTCCAGCCGGATGTTGGGAATTCATGGACTATCTTCTCGAAATATGCGATTGCGCTCTTGTTGTTCCCTTGATAATGGTAGGTAAATCCTATTAAGCCGTGTGCCTCCGGTGTGTAGTAGGTGTCCGGCCACTTTGCCAGAGCGCTTACAAGAATTTCACGCGCGTATGCCGGGTCGTACACACCTGCTTCGTTACCCATAAACAAATAGACACGGGCCAGGTCTACTCGCGCCTGCATAATAGACCTTGTCTCGCCGGGATACTTGTCCTCGATATGCAGCATTATCTCGCGTGCCTTCTCCAACTCCGCCTTGTCCTTCGTCGCAAGCAACTTAAAGATGTGCGCGTTGCCCAGGTGGACCAGCGCCTGTGCCCTGGTTACATCCAGCCCCGGTGCCGACTCCGCCGACTGCAGCGTCTCCACTGCCTTGTCGTAGTCCTTTTCACGGACGCTCAGCCTTCCCAGGCGATAGACGGCCTCCTGGGCCTGCGGAGTTCCGGGGTACTGCTCGGATATGAGCTTGAAGTAGAAAACGGTATCCGTCTGGTTATCCCGCAGCTTGATATAAGCCACTCGAAGCCATGCGCGCGGCGCTTCCGGTGAGTCCGGGTAACGGGTGGCGACTGTGCGGAACTGCTCCAGTGCCGCTTTCTCGTCATCGGGCAAAACAAGGTAGGCATGTCCCATCATCGCAGCTGGGGCTTGCGGCGAGTCAGGAAACTTCAGGTAGACCGCCTCAAATAAACTCCTTGCAGAGGCTTTGTCTCCTCCCTTGAGGGCCAGCCGTGCCTGGCTTAGCGCGTTCGCCGCTTCGTCAGCCCAAACTGCTGCTGAGAACTGCAACGATAGCCCCAGCACAACGGCAGCGATTACTGCAATTCTGGATAGCTTCATTCGCGTGTCCGCCTGTTCACTTCCATACTCTACATCTACACGCGGCAGTGTACATCGAAAATTCGGCGATGTCAATACTTTTCCAAATATTCCATTTGTCTTAAAAAAACTAAGAAAATATGCTGAACCTGAGATCCGGTTCCTCATCAGCAGGAAATATCACGCCCGGCCGCTAAGCGCAATTAAGTAAATCGGGTATAAAACACCGATGGAGGTAAATATGAACAGAAGACTTAGATTAGGGCTTGCCCTTCTGATAATCATCGGGTTGCTGGCCGTCAGCGGCGCGTTCGCTCAAATGGAGGGCGTCAAGCAGGCCAAGCTGCCCAACGGCCTCACGGTCGTGACAAAAGAGAATCACGCCGCGCCGGTTTTTACTGCCCAGATATGGTTCAAAGTCGGTTCCCGAAACGAGCATACCGGAATCACCGGCATTTCTCATCTGCTTGAGCATATGCTCTTCACCAGCTCAAAGCACTTCAAAAAAGGGGAGATTTCCAAGCTCGTACACGAAAAAGGCGGGATCGATAACGCCGCCACCTGGACCGATTTTACCTATTATTGGGACCTGTTATCCAGCGAGCACCTCGAGTTCGCCATCAGCACTCTCGCCGAAAAAGCCGGCAACGCGCTATTACTTAATCCAGAACTGCAAAAAGAGCGGGTCGTGGTGCTTTCCGAGCTTGAAGGCAACGAAAATAACCCGGACAGGCTGCTCTATCAAGCCGTTATGGCCCAGGCTTTCGTCGCCAGCGGATACCATTGGCCGACTATCGGTTTCCGTTCAGATGTGGAGAACATCGACCGCCAACAGTTGGTCGATTATTACGATTCATACTACCATCCGAACAACGCAACCCTGGTGCTCGTCGGCGATTTCAACACCGACCACGCCATTGCGCTTGTCAAAAAATATTTTTCATCTCTGCCCACAGGCAAACTGCCTCGGCCGCCATACACCATTGAGCCGCCTCAGCGAGGTCAGAAGAGGGTTATAGTCCATCGCGAGGGCACTGCCGCGCGGGTGCTGCTCGGATATCACGTGCCGAGTCTCACAGATCCGGACTCATATCCGCTGACAGTCCTCGATCAAATATTAAGCGGGGGCAGGTCGAGTCGCTTGTATCAGGCGCTTGTAGAAAAGCAGCTCGCCACATCTGCCTGGTCCAGCGCGGGCAATCGAATCGAACCGTCGCTGTTTATGCTCGGCGCCACGGTTATGCAAAACGTCACCCCCGGCGACGTAGAAGCCGCGTTGCTGGAACAAGCCGAGGCAGCTAAAAATAAGTTGCCCTCCCCTGAGGAGATGCAATCCGCCAAAAATCAGCTTGAGGCGTATTTTATATATCAAAACGACAGCGTCTCCGATCAGGGGGAGCAGCTCGGCTACTACAGCACTGTTGCGAATCTGGACTATCTCAGGGACTTGGTAAGCAAAATCAAGGCTGTCACCCCCCAGCAGGTTCAGGACGTGGCACGCAAGTATTTTACAACGGACAACCTGACCGTTGGTACGTTCATGCCCACAGGTGAGGCATCAGGAGCTATTCAAAGCGAACCGGTTGGCCCGATTCAGAATACTATTTGGCCGGGTTTGTGCAACTATCGCGACACTATTGCGTCTTCGTTTGTATCAGCAAAAGCCGAGACCCCCGTAACAACCGCCGCAGGCCCGGTGAAAGAAGCGTCGCAGCTCATAAAGCCTCATCGAACCGTATTGGACAACGGCCTGGTGGTAATTGTCCAGGAGAACCATTCGAACCCCACGGTCGCAATCGCTGGCAACGTCAAAGCCGGAAGCGTCTTCGACCCAGAGGGGAAAAACGGGGTAGCAGCCCTTACGGCAAATATGCTCGACCGGGGGACCTCCAAACGAACATCTTTGGAGATAGCCAATCAGTTGGAGTTTGTAGCGGCGCAGTTGGATACTTCCGCCGACGTGGAATCGGCATTATTCGACGGAAAATCACTCAAAAAGGACTTTGAGCTGCTGATAGATATACTCTCTGACGAGCTAAGAAATGCCTCGTTCCCTGCGGATCAGTTCGAAAAAGCACGCGCCGAGAGGCTTTCGAATCTCCAACAGAGCAAAGAGTCCCCGAAATCCCGCGCCAGCAGGGCCTTCTTCAACTCGGTGCATCCGGTGGGCCATCCGTATCACAGGCTGACCGTCGAACAGGCCCAGGAGGCGCTTAATAGGATAACTCGTGATGACGTGGCGGACTTCCACGCAAAATATTATCGCCCCGACACGATGATTATCGTTATCTCCGGTGATGTTGACCCGAAACAGGCCACGGAACTGGTTAAAAAATACTTCGGCGACTGGAAAACCAGCGGGCCGAAGCCGGTTGTGAATATACCGACCATCGAACCCCCGAAGCAGGGCGGCAGGATCGTCATCCCTATGATGGATAAAGCCGAGGTAGATGTAGTGTATGGCTTCCCGCTCGGTATGAAACGATCTAACCCGGACTACTACGCATTTCGGATCGCCAATCAGATTCTCGGTGGCTCCGGCGCTTTGACCAGTATTCTCGGCGAGGATATCCGTGAACGCAGCGGTCTGGTCTACAACGTAGTTTCTTCGTTTGACGCGGGATTAGGCGCAGGGCCGTGGTTTGCGTCACTGGGATCGAGTTCTAAAAACGCCGATCAGGCGATAGACTTACTCGAAAAAGATGTAAAACAGTTCGCAGCGAAGGGGGCCACACAAGCACAGTTTAAGCGGGCACAGGAGTTTGTGGTCGGGGTGTTTCCGATCGCCCTTGAGACCAACTCCGGGGTAGCGAGTATGCTGCGCAGCGTGGAGTTTTATGACCTCGGCATCGACTTCTTACAGCGATATGCCGGCATCTACAGGTCTGTCACGCTCGATCAGGTCAACGCTGCGGCTAAAAAATATATAAAGCCCGAATCCGCCACACTGGTGATAGCGGGACCTTACGAGGAGAAGAAATAAACAGGCATCGACACCAGGTTTGACACCCTCCCGAACTGACCATACCGATATTATAAAACTTGGGAGGTAACCAAAATGCATAAGAGAATGTTCCTATATTTGCATATCCTGGTGTTGGTTTTAGTGTTATCGGCTGTCGGTTTTTCCTCGGCCGCTGCCCAGGCTCAGAATACTGCTGCGGGTAAGGGCAAAGGGCCTTTGGGAGTGCTGCTTAACGAAGAGGTAAGGATTATCGATATCGTTAAGCGAATATCTCCCACGGTGGTCGCAGTTACCAGCTATAGCCAGGGCGGGAGTCGGCTTGGACTTGCCTCCGGGATAATTGTGTCGTCAGACGGCGAGGTGCTGACTAATAATCACGTGGTCAGCAAGGGTGCTAAGCTTAAGGTTACACTGGCCGATGGGCGCGAACTCGACGCAAAGAGCCTCGGAGGTGATCCTCTGATTGATCTTGCTATAATTAAGCTGCCTGCGGACGATCTCCCTGTGGCGCCGCTTGGGGATTCCGACGATTTGCAGGTTGGTCAGACCGCTATTGCGATAGGCAACCCCTACGGCTTCGAACGCACCGTCACGGTTGGCGTGATAAGCGCTTTGGGTCGCAGCATACCGGGTGGGGGCGCATCTTTGAGCAATTTAATACAAACAGATGCTAAAATATATCCCGGCAACAGCGGAGGGCCGCTTGTCGACAGCAGCGGTATGGTAATAGGCGTCAATGCTGCGGTGGTCGGAGGAGACGTCGGTGTGCTGGGGTTTTCTATCCCTATAAATACTGCCCGCAGGGTTATGGAAGACGTGCGCAAATTTGGGCATGTGAGGGTGCCGTGGGTAGGCATATCCTATGGCGACATCACTCCGGAGATCGCATCGGTGTTCCGTCTGCCGGCAAAAGAGGGCGTAATTGTTGCTGAAGTCGAAAAAGATGGCCCAGCGGCACTTGCCGGAATCCGTAAAGGCGATATAATCATTGAGGCGGATGGTAAAAAAATCACCGATGGCGGCGATTTGCAGAAGATTCTGCGCGTCAAGGACGTCGGCCAGAAGCTGTCGTTGGTAGTCATGCGAGACGGCAAGCGTAAGACAATCTCCGTGACGCTGCAGGAAATGCCTATGAGTCTGCGAGGAGCGTCAGAGGATTGAGAATCACGCTGCAGGCGTCCAATCGTTTAGTAAGGTGGGGCTTTGGAAAGAATTGATACGCAGGCGGGCAGTTCTATTGTCTTGTTATACCACAGGATAGGCCCGGTCAAATTAAGCTCACAGGTGGCAGGACAATACGTATCGTCCAGGGTGCTTGGCTGGGGCATGGACGAAATGCTGGGAAGGAAATGGCAGCCCGTATCACTCGACGATTGCATCAGTTTCGGAAGAGAGAATAACGCGGAGGGAGCCGATCGGTTTGCGATGACTTTCGACGACGGCTTCCTCAGCGTATACGAGCACGCATATCCTCTTCTAAAAGAACGTCAAATCACAGCCACAGTCTACATCGTGGTCGATTCCCTTGGGGGAATAAACGACTGGGACAGGCGGGCAGGGGACGTCGAGGAGCGGATGATGTCGGCCAAACAGGCAAGGGAGCTTGCGGATAATGGCTTCGAGATAGGCTCGCACACCCTTACCCATCCCAGGCTGGCCCAGCTTGAGGACGAACAACTGACGCGGGAAATCACAGACTCCAAGCACAAACTCGAGGATTTGATCGGCAAAGAGGTCACCTCGTTATCGTATCCGTACGGAAATTTCGACAATCGCGTGCTGCAGGCGGCGGTCGCGGCCGGTTACAAAAATGCGGTGAGCACCAAACTTGGGACGGTGATTCAAGGGACGAGCTTATTTGAGATTCCAAGGGTCAATATCCGCTGGAACGGGTTCGGATGGCAGCTTCGCAGGAAAATCAACAGGGCAATAAGGGCTTCGCAGTTGAAAATATGAGTGAATTTCGCGTTTTGGAGGTCGTAACGCCTTCGAGGGTCGGAGGAGCGGAGATATTCGTAGCTGAGCTTTGCTCAAGCTTTGCGGAACTCGGCGCAGAAGTGCAGCTATTTTGCCCATCCGGTCGTCAGTTCATCGAATACGCCACATCAAAGGGCATCTCGCCGATAAGCTGGAAGACCCACGGCAAAATCGATCCCGTTACGGTGATACGGCTGGCAAATCTATTGAAACGCGGCCGCTTTGATGTGATTCATACCCACCTTTCCACAGCGAGCCTGCTCGGCGCATTTGCTGCCAGACTAGCGGGAAAGCGATCCGTCGCCCACGTTCATGGACTGAACACCGCAACGTGCTATAAGTTCGCCGATAAGATCATCGCGGTCTCGGAGACTGTGAAATCGCACCTGGTCGAGCAGGGGATCAAGGCGAACAAAATCCACGTCGTCCACAATGGTGTCGACCTCATGCGGTTTTATCCGCCTGATCTTAACGACGCGAGGGCTAAACTGGCCGCTGCTAACCCCGACATTCTGCCGGACAGCTGCGACGGCCCATTGTTGGGGGTCTTTGGCGCTCTGGTCAACAGCAAAGGCCACCGTGTCGTCATCGAGTCGATGTTTTTGATATTAAAGGATATTCCCGACGCACGTATGGTAATCGTCGGCGAGGGTAAGGACCGCGAAGATCTCCAACGCGCCACCGAAGCATTGGGGTTGAACGATAAAGTAATATTCACAGGATTTGAGCCGGATGTGCGCGGGATAATGAGCGCCTGCGATTTGGTTGTTGTCCCGTCACTGCGCACAGAAGGCTTCGGGCTGGTGGCAATCGAGGCTATGGCGCTCGGCAGACCCGTGGTAGGCAGCGCAGACGGCGGCTTGCTGGAGACGATCATACCTAACGAGACCGGCCTGCTCGTTCCTCCAAACGACCCGCAGGCTATCGCCACCGCAGCCTGCGAGATACTCAACGACCCCGATAAAGCGCAACTAATGGGAAAAAAGGGACGCGAACACGTAGAAAAGCACTTTGCGCAGGGCGAACAAATGCGCAAAGTGCTCGAAGTCCTGAAAAGCGCCTAACCTCTCTACTTTAACTCCAACCCAAACGAGACCAACTTTTCGCGGGTAGACGCGCAGTCCACGTGCTTAATAGCAGGGATTCCAAGCTCCCTGGCCACTTCTATGTGCAGTTCGGTGTCGTCGATATATACGACCTCTGCTCTGCACAACTGCACCTGGTCCATCGCAAACCCGAATATGGCAGGATCGGGTTTCTCTGTGCCAACATAACAGGAGCAGACGAAGAAATCTATGAGGGAGGCAAGATCGAACTTCTCAATCCGATATTCCGTTATCTCGCGTCCCTCATTACTAAGAGCAACGGTCTTCAGGCCGTATTTTGCCTTGAGTCCGGACACAAACTCCATCATATCCGGGTAGGGTTTCGATTGCTCATACATAAAATCCGTGAACTGTTGATATGTGAAGTCTCGTGGGCAATGAAACACCACTCGCTTCAGATACTCGTCGAGGCCGATTCGACCTTCCTCGTAGATGTGAAAGACCAGCGCATGCCGATCCTGCATCTCGTCATAATCCAGGCCGAAATGCTCGGCGGCTTTCTGGCGCGTGTGCCTGCCCCATCCTTTGGTCAGCAGCACCTCGCCGATATCAAGCAACAGCGCCTTAACAGGCATGTTAACCTCCCCAATTAACTAATACGGCCACTTCCAGTCCCGCACCGAGGGCATATCTTCTCCGTATTTCTGGATATACTCCTTATGCTCGATCAGCTTGTCCCGGACCCCCTGTTTCACGTAAGCGGCGATATACCCCAGCTTAGGAACCCGTTCGATAACGTCGCTGACCAGGTGGAATCGATCCAGGTCGTTTCTCACGGTCATATCGAACGGGGTGGTCGTGGTTCCTTCCTCTTTATAACCTCGCACATGCAGATTCTTATGATTTGTGCGGCGATAGGTGAGTCTGTGTATCAGCCACGGATAACCGTGATAGGCGAAGATAATCGGCTTGTCCGTAGTAAACAGGGTGTCGAACTCCCGGTTGGAAAGCCCGTGCGGGTGCTCCTCCTCAGGTTGCAGGGTCATTAAGTCCACGACGTTTATGACGCGCACCTTGAGGTCTGGGATGCTTTCGCGCAGTATACTCACAGCCGCGAGAGTCTCCAAAGTCGGCACATCCCCCGCGCACGCCATCACCACGTCCGGCTCATATCCCATATCGCTGCTGGCCCACTCCCAAATCCCGATCCCGGCCGAGCAGTGTTTAATAGCCGAATCCATATCCAGCCACTGCGGCGCTGGCTGCTTGCCCGCCACTATCACATTAACGAAGTCACGGCTGCGAAGGCAGTGATCGGTGACGCTGAGCAGGGTATTAGTATCCGGCGGTAGATAGACCCGGATGATATCCGCCTTCTTGTTGACCACCAGGTCGATGAACCCGGGGTCCTGGTGAGAGAACCCATTATGATCCTGCCGCCAAACGTGCGAGGTGAGCAGATAATTGAGCGAAGCAATCGGCCGCCTCCACGGGATATGATCGCACACTTTCAACCATTTGGCGTGCTGGTTGAACATCGAGTCCACTATGTGTATGAACGCCTCATAGCAGGTGAATACCCCGTGCCTGCCCGATAATAGATACCCCTCCAGCCAACCTTCGCACATGTGCTCGCTGAGAACTTCCATAGCGCGTCCCTCTTGTGACAGATGAACGTCATATGGGTACGTATCAGCCATCCAAACGCGGTCGGTGGCCTCAAAGACGCCCTGCAGTCGGTTCGATGCTATTTCATCCGGGCCCATCAGCCGGAAGTTGTCCGGGTTGCGCTTAATTACGTCCCGCAGCATATCCCCGACGGCTTTAGTCGCTTCCGCCGTCACTTTTCCAGGCTTCGGGACATCAACTGCATAGTCTCTGAAATCAGGCATATTCAGGTCCTTCAGAAGCAGCCCGCCGTTTGCGTGAGGGTTGGCGCCCATCCGACGCTGCCCTTTGGGAGCAAGTTCGGCGATTTCATCGAATAATTTGCCGTCCGCATCGAAAAGCTCGTCGGGTTTGTAGCTTTTCATCCATTCTTCCAGCAGCTTCAGATGCTCGGGGTTGGTTGTGATATCCCCAATCGGCACCTGGTGCGATCTCCAGAAGTCCTCTACTTTCAGCCCGTCGACTTCTTTTGGCCCTGTCCAGCCCTTAGGTGTGCGCAAAACTATCATCGGCCAGCGCGGTCGTTTCGTCTCTCCTCCCACGCGTGCTTCGTGCTGTATAGTCTTAATCTCCGAGATCACCTCGTCCAGAGCATGAGCCATCAGTTGATGCGCCTCCATAGGGTCGGAGCTTTCCACAAAATACGGCTTATATCCGTAGCCCTCAAACAGGCTTATCAAATCGTCCCGGCTGATTCTCGCAAGTATGGTCGGGTTTGCTATCTTATAGCCGTTCAAATGCAGAATCGGCAGCACGGCGCCGTCGATTGCGGGGTTAAGAAATTTATTCGAATGCCACGATGCGGCCATCGGCCCTGTTTCGGCCTCACCATCTCCCACAACACATGCGACTACAAGGTCAGGGTTGTCGAAGACGGCTCCATAAGCGTGAGCTATCGAATACCCAAGTTCCCCGCCCTCGTTTATAGAGCCAGGGGTTTCGGCGGCCACGTGGCTGGGGATTCCGCCCGGAAAAGAAAATTGCTTAAACAGCCGCTGCATTCCGTCGATGTTTTGCGGAATGTTGGGATAAATCTCGCTGTAGGTTCCTTCGAGATAAACGTTTGCCACTATCGCCGGCCCGCCGTGACCAGGGCCGGTGACATAAATCATATCCAGGTCCCTTTCCTTGATGATCCTGTTGAGGTGAACATAGATAAAACTAAGCCCCGGAGTGGTCCCCCAATGGCCTAATAGCCTTGGTTTGATATCTTCGACGCTCAGAGGTCGCCTCAGCAGCGGATTGTCCAAAAGATAGATCTGCCCCACGGATAGATAATTGGCGGCGCGCCAATATGCGTTCATCTTCAGGAGTTCTTCTTCGCTGAGCGGGTGGGGAATAGTGTCTGGTTTAGCCTGTGCGACTTTCATCATATCCTCCAATCGAATCGCTGCGCTGCATCGAATCATCTATACCCATCTGCTCATTTGTTATCGCATAAGTTGCAAGACTCTGTTACGGTCAATTCATTGACACAAAAAAAGCGGCCCCGAAGGGCCGCCTCTTGTTTAGTAGACTATTTCTCTGGTATATCTATCGTCACCACGGCAGGAGTATGGTCCGATGTGCCTTTGGTCAATGCTTCGGGTATCGCAGGCCCATCTCCAACTCTGCCGGCAAGCGGCCTGGTTGTCCATATCTGGTCGATTCGTTTCCCGACCTGCGGAGCGATGACAAACCCGGCGGCTTTAATGGCCTTGCTTTGCGGCAAATCGGTCTCAAATCTGAAGTTAGCATCTCCCATCATAACTCCCAGATCAAACGCATACGGTCGCATCTTGCTTGCCAGGCAGCGTATTTCCTCGAGCTGCGCTTCCGGATTTCTCCTCAGGTTGAAGTGCTGCACAAATACGTGAAACGGTCGTTCATCCGGCAGAGTAAGCTGAGCATGCAAAGCAGATCGGCTGAACTCTTGCGGATATCCGGTGGCCGAGGCAATTGGAAACTTGCTATACACCGCCACATGGAAACCACTGTGGCCTGAGACTGCGAGGTAATAATTCATATTCAGCGCTTTTGCCATCTTCTTGGCAGTCGCCTCATCATCTTTATTCCAGGAGTTGGCCTCCTCAATTCCCAGGATATCAGGGTCGACGTGTTTGACAACCGCTATTATGCGATCCAATCGATCACCATAGCACTTCCCATCCCGCTCAGCGATCGCCCGGTCCCCCGGCTCAACTCCAGCACCATACAAAATGTTGTAGGTCATTACTTTGATCTTCATAGCAGATGCACTTGTCGGCAACAGTAGCAATACGAGCAACAAAAAAGCAACAAAACGCACGACAAAACTATCCTTTCCAAATTCAGGTGATCGAGCCACCCGGTATATGATAAGTAGCGATCTCCGAATCGCCACTCACAGCCCACACCCGTCATTTCGAGCGCAGCGAGAAATCTGCTTTTCCGATGTCCGAAGTCAGACGCTCGCTGTCCGAAATCAACTAACCCCAACCAAGCGCATTATTTCCGGCTTTCGCCCTTTTCGCGATTTCGCGTTATTCCCTTCCGCGACCACACCACCTACTTATCAAAACTCGGTATCTTCATCTGCGCACCATTTCGTTTTGACGACTCGTGTGCGATGATGCCGGGTACCGTGTATGCCAGGGCTTCGTGTATATCAATCGCGGGCTTGCGGTTATTGACGATGGCATCGACAAATTCGTGTGTAAGGAAAGGCTCCGCGCCTTCGTGGCCGCCGCCCACTCTCAGCGTTTCAGGCAGCAGTGTCTGGGCCCAGTTGGGCTGGTCATATTGCTCGAAAGTCGACTCACTGCGAGCGAATCCTGCGCTGTCGGCTCCCATTTTATGGGTGGCGCGGCGGATGATCGGGCCGACTCCGTTCGGGTGCGGTTCAAAGAAGCTCATCTTGCTGCCGTACCACTGCGCGCGCTCGCATCCCCCAAACGCTCCTCGCCAGTTTATCGAGACGCGCATAGCGTTGCCTTTATCCGTCTTAAAAAACGCTGTCTCGTTCCAAAACTTGTTTTTATAGGGGTTGCCGTCCATAATCGGATCGCCATCACCCCATCCGATGCTCGACACCTCCACCAGCCGTTCCCCCGTCAATCCGACAAGAAAAGAGGTGCAGTGGGTCGGATACAGCATCGGCGGCAGGCCCCAGCGCCACGTGTGGCCAAACTCATCCTCCCACAGGGCATACTCCATCCCCGCGTGGTGATACTCCGCCTCGGTGTAGTATATGTCTCCGAACTTGCCTTCTTTAAGAAACTGCCGAGCCGAGATCATCGCCGGATGATAGTAGCTCGTCTCCGCCATCATATAGGTCATCTGAGTCTTTTTCTGAACGGCGAGCAACTCCTCGGCCTCTTTGAGAGATATACAGGCAGGGACAGCACATACCACGTGCTTGCCGGCGTTCATACAGGCGATGCTGTGTTTCACGTGGTCAGGTGCGCCCGAAAACACAGCTACAGCGTCGATTTTGGGGTCTTTAATCAGCTCTTCTAACGAGTGATAGGACTTATCGCATTTGTAGACGTTCATCAAATGCTTACGCCGATCCTCACGCAGGTCACTGACTGCTTCTACGATGCAGTTCGGGTGCTGGTGCCAGTGAAACGCCGCTCCGAAGCGGCCGCCGACCACACCGATCCGGCATTTGGATGATCCCATATCCTTTTTCTCCTTCTCATTCGGTTGCGCTGATATCGTCACCTTCGAGGTCATCAACGCCCCGGCCACTGCGGCTCCGCCGCGCAAAAAGTCTCTTCTGGTCAAATGCGACTTCATACGAATATCCTCGCATGCGAGCAATCCAGGATACGTAATTATTGCAAGTCTAACAAACCCGACAGTTGGCGTCAAACACGAAATTGCATAAACGGCGGATTTTCGTTGACCCCGGCCGCCTGATAATGTTATGCTATCTCAGCTTAATCCCCGGTTCGGATTCATAACCCATGTTCATCAAATCATTAGAAATTCTCGGCTTCAAATCGTTTGCCGATAAAACTGATATTCATCTTAGCTCCGGTATGACGAGCGTCGTCGGGCCAAACGGCTGCGGCAAAAGCAACATCGCTGAAGCTCTTATGTGGGTTCTCGGCGAATCCAACGTCCGCAACATCCGCGCCCAACGCGCCATCGACGTCATATTCAGCGGCACCGACAAAAAACGCGCTCTAGGTATGGCCGAGGTCTCTCTTACTCTCGACAACACCTGCGGCACACTGCCGTTAAGCTATAATGAGGTCACTGTCACCCGCAGGGCTTTCCGATCCGGGGAAAGCGAGTATTTCATCAATAAGGCCCGCTGCCGATTAAAGGACATCTACGAACTGTTCCTGGACACGGGGATCGGCAGGGAGGCTTATTCGTTCGTATCCCAGGGTGAAATCGACGCTATTCTCTCCGCCAAAGCCGAGGATCGCCGTGAACTTATCGAGGAAGCCGCCGGGATAAAAAAATATCGCTACCGGCGTGAGGAAGCCAATCGCAAGCTCGACAAAACTCAGGCCAACCTCCTGCGAGTCTGCGATATTATGTCCGAGCTTGATGGCCAACTCGAACCGTTGGCCGAGCAGGCAGAGCAGGCAAAGAAATTTGAAGAACTGCAAGCCCGGCTCAACGAAATCGAGATTGGACTTCTTATACGCGACCTGCGAAAGCACACTGAATCATTAGAAGAAGTGCGCCAGTCTAAACAGAATTCGGCGGGCAAACTCGAAGAATACGATCGTCAACTCGAAGAACTCGAAGCCCAACATGAGGCTCAGTCGGCCAAATTAAACAGGCTTGAAGAGGAAGTCGAATCTGCCAGGCGCGCCCAGGCCGGCTTATCTGGCAACGTGCAGCGACTCGACAGCAGGGCTGCGCTGCTCGAAGAGCGGCTGAAATCGGCAAAGTCCCAGATCGCTCAGACCGACGAGGAAATATCCAACCTTGTCGCCCGCATCGAAGATACAAAATCCCGCCTGTCCGAGCTTGAAACGCAGGAACAACAGACCGCCGCAGAGGTCGCAGAGATCAAGGCAAATGTTGAGGCCAAGGCAGCCGCTTTGGCTGAACTCGATAAGCTCTTCGAGGACGCCTCCCGCTCGGTCAACGATCAGAAGAGCAATTATCTCGAGCTGGCAAAAGAAATCGCCGCAAAGCGCAATGCTCTGCAGAACTCTCGTCAACGCATCGCCGATTTGCAGTCCGTCGAATCTAAGCATAATCAAGAGATAGCACAACTGCAGTCCCAACTCGAAGCCGCCGAAAAATCTCAAAAAGACGCCGCCGCCCAGGCCGCCTCTATTGAGGAAAACATAAAGCAGCTTGGCGGCCAGCTTGCCGATGTAGTCGAAAGTCGAAAATCCGCCGAAGCCGAATTAGCGGAACTGAACACCCGTCACGCCGAACAGACCCGACAAATTGCCTCAAAGTCCTCCCGCCTCGGCACTCTTACTGAAATGGCGGAGGCTCACGAGGGGTTCTACGAAGGCGTCCGAAGCGTGATGGCGGCTGCCAAGTCCGGCAAATTAACTGGAGACTTCGCCGTAGTCGCCGATGTCATCGACGTGCCAAAGGGCTATGAAGTCGCGCTGGAGACTGCTCTCGGAGCCAGTTTGCAGGACATTATATCCGACACCGTCGACCAGGCTAAGGGAGCTATCGCGTTTCTTAAGCAAAACCAGGCGGGTCGCGCCACATTTCTGCCTCTTGACGGTTTAAGAACCGGCGGCCAGGAAGTTCGCGGTCAGATGGATAAGCGGGCGGGCTCGCTCGGAATCGCCGCTCAACTCGTCAATTATAAACCGAAATACGACGCGGCCATCAGATCACTGCTCGGCCGCACCGTTGTCGCACAGAATATCGACGACGCCGTCGGGCTTTCGCGCACGCTTACCGGCTGGAACAAGATCGTGACTCTCGAAGGCGAGCTGATCGTCCCATCCGGCGCAATCACAGGCGGCGCTCGCAAAAGTAAGGGGCCTGGGCTGCTGATTCGCAAACAGGAAATAGATGCGCTGACAGCCGAACTCGCTTCCCTCGATGCGCAATCCAGGCAACTCTCACAGCAATCCGAGGCTGCACAGCAGAGCATATCCGACCTTTATAACGAAATCACTGAATCGGAAAACCAAATATCCGAATCCAGACTCCAGCATGCCGACCATTCCAAACGAGCGGATTTCGCGTCCCGTGAAACCCAGCGTCTAATCAACCAGTTGGATACGGCGCGTGCCGAGCAGGAACAGACCGGGCTGTTGCTCAAAGAAGAGCTTGCATCCACCGAAGAACTGAAGAAGCTGTTGGAAACTATCGGTCACGCCAACGAGGACCTTGATGAGAAAGTGGCCGGCGCAGAACAGGACATGGAAAGCCTGCAGCAGCAACGAAACGTCGCTCGTGCGGAGCTTATGAGTCTCAATTCGGACTTCGCCGCCTCGAACCAGAGAGTCTCCTCAATGCGGCAAAACCTGTCGGAGATGCGGCTTTCCATTGATAATATGACCGCAGAGCTTGGGATTCGACGATCGACGGCGGGTAACACCTCGACGAGTATCGATTCAATAGTAGAAGAACGGAAGACCGTAGAAACCGAACGCGCGCGACAGCAGCAACTACTCGATGCGGCGGATATCAGCCTCAAATCACTGACGACGGAGAAGTCTACGGAATCTTCGACCGCACTGCACATCGAAAATCGACTGAAAGAGACTTCCAGGCAGCGAACGCAGGTCTTTGAACAGAACCACGACGCCGACGTAAAAGAGGCGCGACTCGAGGTGCAGGTTACGCTTGCAGCGGAGCGACTCTTCGAGGAATACGGCATCTCCAAAGATCAGGCGATGAACTGGCCGGAGGAAGTCGAGGTCGAACGAGGTACAGCAAGCGAGGTCGCCCGTCTGCGCAGAGAAATCAAGGACATGGGCCCGGTCAATATCGGCGCAGTGCAGGAATACGAGCGCATCAAAGAAAGATGGGACTTCCTCGTAGCTCAACGAGCCGATCTCGAACAGGCGAAAGAACAGATAAATGCGGCAATACGCGAACTCGATATTAACACACGCGGCCTGTTTATGGAGACTTACAACTTAGTTGCCTCCAACTTCGACGTGATGTTCAAGCGCCTTTTCGGCGGCGGCAAGACCGAGCTGTCACTCACCATACCAAATGACCTTTTGGAGACCGGCATCAACGTCAGTGTGCAGCCCCCGGGCAAAAAACTTCAGGATATGGCGTTGTTATCGGGCGGGGAGAGGGCATTGACGGCGTGCGCGTTCATATTCGCGCTGCTGTTGGCAAAACCCAGCCCGCTCGTAGTGATGGACGAAGTCGATGCGCCGCTTGATGAAAGCAACGTAGAGCGATTTGTCGAGGTGCTGAAGGACTTCGCCAAAACCTCGCAGTTCATCGTCGTCACACACAACAGATCCACAATGGAGGCGGCCGACACTCTTTACGGCGTCACCATGCAGGAGCCTGGCATCAGCAAGATCATCTCGGTCAAGTTAGCTTCAGAATCCACAGACACAGAAGAGCGCAGCCTGCTTCCAACTGTCTGAGGCTGCGCTCTATAATGCGAGTCTTGATTGTGCGAAGTATTATTTGCGCCGAAGTTTAAACGCCAACGGCATTGCGCCAAGGCCGCTGAGCAATACCAGCAGGCTTGATGCCTCCGGAACCGACGGTGCATGCGAACCACCTCCGCCACCTCCGCCGGCCAATCCGGCAACCGCTCCGAGGCCGCCCAGCACACCCAGCACTGAACCTGCTCCGGATCCCGCTGCTGCCGCTGCTGCCGCAACCGGCGCGATTGACACCGCAGATGCGGCGATCGGTTGCATAACCGGTGGAGCCATAATCGGCAGTGTTGCTGCCGCTGCAGGGGCAGGCGGAGCCATGACTGCGGCTGTAGTAATGACTTCTTCAGGCGCCGGCAAAACCATGGTCTCGACTTCTGGGGCAGGCGGAGCCATTGCCGCAGAGGCGTTTTCGGACTCGATGGTTTCGGTTATGCCCTTGGTCGACTCTCGATCCGGCAGGTCGGTTCTCAGCGGGTTGCCGCACGAGGCCTGAATCACCGGTTTGCCTGTTTTGGTGGTAAACACTTTGGTGCCTTTGGGCAGGATTTTGGTCTTGACGTGGGTCCGGCCCTTCTTGTCGACATACCAACATTGCGTTTTTAGGGATTGCTTTAGAGTAATTAGTTGCAGATTTGTGTTAAAATACTCATCCAGGGCTTCCGGTGATACGCCAAAGTGGAGGGAGTATCTGTTGCGCAACAACGAGTCATTTGCCACCTGTTCACGCAATTCATCCACGGATGATACCGAATATTTCAAATATGATCCGGGTGGCGAGGACTGGGCCGCAAATACAGGCGCTAGAAGGGCGCCCGCAAGCCCTAGTGCTAATACAATTGGTAATACTCGTATCAATAATCGCATAATGTGGTACCCCGTTAACTGTCGACTGGTGTGGCCGACAACATCAACCGCCGACTCCGCTACTATTCGGCGTTCTCGCATGAAGGTGTATGCACAAAGTGTGCCAAACCCATAAATACAACGGGTTATACCGGGCAGGCAGCCTTGATATGAGTTTTAAGGCCGAAAAATAGCCGGCTCAGTCTTGTAATATCACTTCGTGGGAACCGGCGGCCGAGTGTCTTCCGTAAATATGCTGGCATATATACTTGAGCTCGGTCTAAAGATACGAGCCAGCAAGTCAATAATTGAGACTACAGGACCCGCATCTTATTGCAAGGGACGGGGAAGCTGTGCGTTTTCCAGGAGGAACCAAACGTGAAAACACGTGTCCTACAACCGTTGGCGGCTTTGGGGGCGGCTTTGTTTATTGCCGTGCCTGCGTTTGCTGCTGCTGTTGATACTGACCAAAGGGTTGCTGCGGTCCCGTCGGTGGTCAACACGCCACCTACCGCAAATGATCCTCTTCCCGAGCCTGTAACTGCATACAATGCCGACCCAAACTACCGGGTTGTGGCGGAGGATGTGCTCAGACTGGACGTTTGGGGGGAGTCACAACTCAGTGCAATGCAGTTTCAGGTCACCCCAGGCGGCACAATCAATGTCCCTTATCTGGGCGAAATGGAAGTCGTTGGGCTTACTCAGACGCAAATTGCCGATAAGATCGCCAAATTGCTGGCCGAACAGGACATTGTATACGATGCTAAGGTGCAGGTTAGTCTGATAAGCCTGCATAAGCCGCAAGTCCGGGTGCTCGGCGCGGTGTCAAGGCCGGGGTCGTGGGAGTTTAAGGACGGCGATACCGTCTTTGATGCAATTGGTCTGGCGGGAAGTTATCAGGACGACGCTATGCTTGAATCCGCCACCCTGACTCATAAAGACGCCGACCACCAGATACCCGTCAACATCAAAAAATTGCTCGCTGGGGATATGTCTCAAAATCACGTCCTTACAAACGGAGACGTGATTTATATTCCCCACGAGGAGTACAACAATAAGATCTATGTGCTCGGTCAGGTTAACCGCCCGGGTCAATACAGCCTTAAGGACAATACCACTATCCTTTCCGCTATCAGCCTGGCGGGCGGATCAACCGAGCGCGGCTCTATTAGGGAGACTGTGCTGATGCGCGGCGATCCTGCAAAGCCGGAGAGAATTAAGGCGAACTTCCGTAAATTGTTCGATACGGGAGATATGTCGCAGGATCTTGTATTGAACCCTGGAGACGTCGTGGTTGTGCCGGATTCCAAGAAGTTCGATTGGAACAGAGTCGCATCGGTGGTCAGCACGATGGTCAATCTTAGCTATCTGCGTCGGGTAGGCTTCTAGTCTTGCCGGCAAACAGGAGGATGTGTCCGTGGAATTTTGGCGCTACTATAGAGTAATACGCAGGAGACGCTGGCTGATTCTATTGGGGACGTTGGCGGCGTTGATTGCGGTCGCGTTCTGGAATTATAATTCAGAACCTCTATATATCGGCCGTACTACGGTTATGGAGTCCAGGAGCCTGAAGGATCTGGGAGTCCCGCTTTACCAGTCTCAGTTGGTGAGCAGCCCGACGGATTTGCAGTTGCAGATATCGAATCTGGGCAATCTGGCCACCAGCCAGAGGGTTATGCAAAACGCGGCTCAGACGCTTTCGGACCTGGGGTTGAACTACGACGCGAGGCGGATACTGTCTGCCACATCCGTAACCCCGGTTAGAGATACTAACATACTCGCAATTGAGGTTACGCTTCCGGATGCTGAGGCTGCAAAAGTCGCGGCAGACGTGGTCGCGGCTGAGTTCAAAAAAGTATATGCCGACCTCAATAACGCATCTGTCAGCCAGAGCAAGGAGTTCATTGAAGCTCAAATCGAGGCGACCCACGCCGCAATGATCCGCGCGCAGAACGCCGTCAAGAAGTATAAAGAGGAAAGCGGCGTCATTCAAATAGACCAGCAATCCGCAGCGGCTATTCAAAGGATCAGCCGTGCCGAGGAGACGTTCTCCACAACGCAAATTGCCCATCAGGCGGCGGCGGCTCGATCGAATCAAGCCCTTAAAGAAGTCGAGAGGCTCAATGAATGGCAGGAAAGCGGCAAAACCGTCTCGCGCAACCCCATCTGGCAGCGTTTGACTGAGCTGTTAGTCGACTTGGAGACGAAGAAGGCCAGCATGCTCAACGGGGGGCCGGGGCAGTCCCGTCGAGGGCCCAATCACCCGGAAGTGCTCGCCGTACAGGCGCAGATCGACAATGTTAAACAGGAACTTCTGGGCACGAAAGAAGAATATGTTGCAGGCACGTCCGAATCCAAAAACCCAGTATATCAAAACGCGGCAAATACTTATGTAAACGCCAGAGTGGAGGATGTCGCCACGGCGGCACAGCAGACTGCTGCTCAAAATGTTGCCAACGAGGCAAGGGCAGAGATGGCTCAGTTGCCCGAAAAAGAAGCCAAAATGGCTGAATTGATGGTCGACCTGAAAACAGCCACCGACACCTATGCCTTGATGAAAAACAAGCTCGATGAGGCTAAGATTCTGGAGCAGCAGAACAAAAACGAAGTTGCTCTAAAGACCATCGACCCGGCGTTCGTTCGGCCGGTCGATCAAAAACAGGGCCTGAAGATTATACTTGCGTTGATGTTGGCCCCGTTGATGGGTGTCGGCGTCGCGTTTCTGCTGCATTATACGGATAACACGGTCAAGACCGTCAACGATGCTGAGAAACTGCTCGACTTGCCGGTTCTTGCCGCTGTTCCGACTTCCAGGGCTCACTCGCTGCCGAGGCAGAACTGTCCGGAGATTATGGATGTGGCGTATCAGATGCTGACTTCCAACCTCTGGATTGCTACGCAGGAGAATGAGAGCAATTCGATTGTGATTGTCAGCGCTGAGCCTGATGCAGGCCGCAGCATTACCGCTTCTAACCTTGCCGTCGCGTTGGCACGGGAAGGCGCACGGGTTATTTTGGTCGATTCTGACCTTCGCAAACCGACACAGCATCTGATTTTCAATGTGGAGAACCGTGTTGGGCTTACGAATATTCTCAGCGGCGGAGCCACGCTGGAAGATGCGCTGATGCCGACAAGAGTGCCGGGCCTGCTGCTGGTTGGGTCCGGGCCGATTCCGGATAACCCGGTCAAGCTGCTCCGATCTCCGGAGATGAAAGATTTTGCTCAGCAGATATCTGATCTGGCTGATTTCGTTATCTTCGACACTCCTGCGGGCATTGCATTCCCGGACCCGGTCCTTGTGGCCAGTATCGTCGGAAATGCTGTGGTTGTTCACTCCGCGGGCAGAGTGCCCAGGGGAAGTGAGTCCGAACTGCGCGCGAGATTGGACAGCGTTGGAATACATCTGTTGGGTGTTGTCCTGAACAAAGTCCGAAGGGAAGACTCCAGCAGCTACTTCCACTATCATCGCTCCTACGAGGGCGTTGGGCTGCCGCAGCTCGCTGGTGGCACAAAAACTATTAGAAACTCGAGCAAGGGCGCACGATAGCGTCCGCTGGGGAAAATGGCCGGGACAGAGGCCGGCCACTGCGAAAACTGGCCGGGACGGAGATCGGCCACTACGGAAAATGGCCGGGACAGAGATCGGCCGGTATATATCGCCCGCTTCGGATGTTACAGGAGGAACTGCGGGAAATGCGTGAGTGCCGGAAATGTGGTGTCGAGCTTGCCGATGGCGTGGACGCGTGTCCAAAATGCGGCAAACAAGTTGATAAAGGCGGCGGCGTCAACCTGGCGCAACAGGTCCTGCCTTTTTTGAGTGCGGCGTTCAAGGGATACTGGCCGCTTCTCCTGGCTGGGGCGCTATTTGTGGCAATGCAATGGCAGTTCCCGTTCGTGGATTGGTGGAAGGCGTGGCAAAAGCCGCATTCATACTACTCCCACGGGCCGCTTGTTCCTCTGATATCGCTGTTTATGGTCTGGGCCAACCGCAAACGGCTGGCCCTGGTTAAAATACAGCCATCGTGGTTGGGGTTGTTGTTAATCATCCCGTCCATACCGTGTTTTATCTTTGGAAGATGGACTGGCTCCGGCAATATTTGCGCAATCACTTTTTTGGCGTTCCTGATCGGATGCTTGCTGATGTTTGTCGGCAGTCGGATGACCAGGATGCTTCTGTTTCCTGTTCTGTACCTAATATTTATGGTGCCGATGCCTTCGACTCTGCTGGATAAAGCCTCTTTTCCTGTGCAGAAGTCCTCCACTACGCTGGCGGTGAAGGTGCTGCATTATTCCGGCGAGATTTTTAGTGATTCCGGTTGGGGAATACGGCAGGCAGGCAATCTGATCTACTCTCCGAAACTTCCGGCTGGGCCGGGGGAATCCGAGGGCGTGCTCCGAGTAGAGGGTGAGTGCAGCGGGTTCAGAATGCTGATTTCGCTGATCACGTTCACGGCTTTCTTTGTCTATATGCTGAATACGTCGTGGTGGAAGAAGCTGCTGCTGGTCGGGATATCACTGCCGCTGAGCTTATTTGTCAACGGGCTGCGCATTGCGGTGATCGGCTATGTCGGCATCTGGACCGAATCGGCGGAGACAATGTTTAAGTTCCACGACTCGTGGGCTATGGTCTTCGAACTGGTGTTATCCTTTGCTATATTGTTCGGCATCGCCAGGTTGATCAAGGCGGTCGATTTCGGCATACCGAGCCCCTCCGAATCGGAAATCGAAGCTGCTAAAACAAGCCCGGTTCGCAAAGTCCGCAGCCTGCCGGGAACCGTGGCCCTGGCGCTTTTCCTGGTTATCCTGCTCAGCAACTTTGCTATTAAGCCGCTGGAGGCCACCTCACGTGGGGAGCTTACCAGAGAAAACTTCCCGCCGAAATTCGGCACGTGGTTCTCGCAGGATATGAAAATAGACTCACTTACCCAGACAGAGCTTAAAACCGCCGATATGCTCAGCAGGGTTTATATTAACGCCGCACACGACGTCGAAAGCGCGGCAGTGCTGGTGCAGGCGGCGCGTGATACGGACGCATTCCATGACCCGCACAGTTGCATACCCGGCGGAGGTAGTTCGATTGATGAGGATCGCGTGATTACAATGCGATTCAATAAGCCCAAACCGATAACGGTTAAGGCGACATATCTTCGATACTCCAACAGAGATACCGGGGACAGTTATCTTTTAGTCTATTGGTATAGCACCGACCATGAGACCTATCCAAGGACCAGTCAGGTGCGGTTGGTGATGCGAAAGATGCAGTTCAACGACCTTAGAGCAATAGCCCAAAGCTGGTTCGGCATTGGAAGCGCCGAGAAGGCCGAAGCAAACTATAAAAATCGCCAGTCCTATTGCTACAGGTTCTCCACTCCTGCGTATTATGAAGACTCACAGACCTCATTGGCGAGGCTGCAGAGGTTTATTCGAGAGTTTGTGGCGAACTCGCCGCAGTTCGAGCATTGAGCGCCAGAGGGTACTAATGAGGTTTCTTCGAAACAGTCTTCGCGCAATAGTAAGGCCGTTTAAGCTGGTCAGGGAGAGGTTCAGTGCAGGAAGCGCCGAATATTCCCCCGGCGGCGGCGCGCTTGCGGGAGCAGGATATGGGATTGGCGTGGTCCGAACTGCCACTGCGCCGGGCTGGCGGAAGCTGGTGCGATGGGTTGTGGTGGCGTTCGGGTTTGCGGCGTACTTCGGGCTGCAACTGCTGTTGGCTCATCTGTGTAATCAGCTGCTGTGGATCTACATAGTAGCCTTTATGATCATAGTGGCATGTCTGGTCTTCGCGGCGGCGAAACCTACGGCTACATATATCTTCTGGCTCGCGTTTTCGCCCCTGGGGTTTATTTTTCTCAGAATGGACTTCGGCTCTGGTATACCAACGATCAGTTTCGACCGTGTAACGATTGCAACATTGGCGGGCTTTCTTATTCTTCGAACGCTATTGCATCGTCATCGAATTAAGCGGCCGATTACCGGAGAGGCTCTGACGCTGCTGCACGTTGCCTACATTGCACTCGCTCTTTACGTGATGCATCCTGGCAGTGTTCGAGAGATTTTGCGCACACTTGCCGAAAAGTTCGACCACATCGCGCTGGCGCTCATAGCTTACTATATCGCAAAATCCGTCCTTGCCACCAGAAAACAGCTTCTTGGAGCCATCATCGCATTAGTTGTCGCGGGAGGCTATTCCGCTCTTTCGGCTTTCTACGAGCACTTCACCGGGCTGAGATGGTTTAGTTCATTTTTGCCGGTGGAATCAAGGCTGGGTTATGCCGACGTGGGAAGGGCCTGCGGGCCGCTTATCAACCCCTCTGCGCTCGGTACATTTTTGGGGATAACGGCGTTTCTGACCTATCACCTGTATTACAATCTCCAGCGCAAGTCCTTAAAGATGTTTTTGCTGGCTTTAATACTGGTGCAATTGATAGGCTGTTATTTTACCTATACCAGGGGAGGATACATTGCCCCTGCGATGTTGCTGCTTCTGATGCCATTTTTTGCGAAGGCGTATAGAAAATATTACGTTGGATTGCTTGTTGGCGCAGTAATAGCTGTAATAGTTGCAGCGCCGATTGTTGCCTCTAACAGGCAAATCCACCGAAGATTGACCAAGCAGAGCACGATGTTAGGTCGGGTTGTTATCACAGCCGGCACATTAAACATTGTAAAGCATCATCCGGTTTTCGGTATTGGTTTGGGCCAAATCGACTACGGACTTGAGAAATATATCACCAACGCCGGCACACTGAGCGGGTGGTATGCCAGAGGTATGCAGCCGCTTCAGATTTACCCGCAAAAAAAGCTCTATCCTGTAATCACTTCTCACAACTCGTTTCTCACCATTCTTGCTGAAGAAGGTCTCGTAGGAGGGTTCCTGTATCTCGGCAGTTTTATCGCCTTTATTGTTCATCTGTTTAGAGTAAGGGCGAGGCTGCCGGATGAAGGGATATTTGGCAAGGATCTGATTACCCTGCTGATAGTGGCCAGCGTGGGTCACTTTGCCTCGACATTAACCTATGACATACGTTTCTTCAAATATCCGAACTACGTCTTATGGGCGATGTTTGCGATAGGGGTCCGGCTTGGTGAAATAGCCAACGAAGAGGCGCTTGCGCGCAAAAATGCCGGAGCCAAAAACATTCACAGCGAAACGCCGGTGTTGACTCACGTTTAGAGTGTTTTACATAATCGAAACCGCAAAAGGAGATCCTGCGCGATGAGCAATCTGCGCGTGGCAATTGTTGGGCCTTATCCTCCCTCCGAGGGCAGTGTGTTCGGAGGGGTGGAGGCGGTGACATCCTCGCTGGCAGATGGCCTGAGTGCGGCAGAAGGGGTCGAGGTTCACACAATAACGGCTGTAATCGGTCTTGATCGCCCCGTAGACCGGATATCCTCTGGTGGTGTGCACGTACATCTTCTTCCGCTGTTTGGAAGACTGGGGTGTTTGACCGCGTTTGCAGTTGATCGCCGCAGGATTCGGTCCAAGCTTAATGAAATCGCGCCGGATATTATTCACGTGCATACGCAGCTTCTGTATGGCTACTCGGCTCTCGAACGTGGCTGGCCTTCGATTTTGACCATGCACGGCATCCTTCGCCGGGAGACTGTATCTTTTCGAGGTCTGGCACAACTGCACTCTCAGCTTGCGTGTCGTTATGAGTCAGACTCTATAAGAAGAGCGAAAAATATTATCGCCATCAATCGTTATTGCATCGGCGAGTATGGCTCAAATGTGCGCGCCAGGGATATTCGATATATCGACAATTCTATAAAGGATCGCTGGTTTGATGTAGAGGACCGCGCAGAGCCGGGCCGCATTTTGTTCGGCGGGTTTATTTATGACCTGAAAAATGTGTTATACCTGCTCGAAGCAGTTGCGACGCTGGTCGATAAATACCCGCATATTCGCCTGCGCGTAGCGGGCGGGGTGCGCAATCAGGAATATTATGAGCGTTGTCTTTCTTTTGTGGCTGAGCGCGGAATAGAAAAAAACGTCGACTTTCTAGGAAGTCTGTCTGTAGAGCAGATGGCTGAAGAGCACTCCAAAGCGTCTGTCGTCGCTCTTACTTCCAAACAGGAGAACGCACCGGTGATAATCTCGGAGGCTATGGCAGCGGCAAACCCGGTGATTGGCACGGACGTCGGCGGAATCGCGGAGATGGTGGCCGATGGGGAAAGCGGATTCGTGGTGCCGCTTAATGATGTGAATACACTGGCAGATAGAATTGAACGTATTTTATCCGACGACGATTTACGAAAACGGATGGGGCAGGCGGGCAAAGCGATTGCCGAGCAGCGCTTCAAACGCTCCGTGGTGGTCTCAAAAACGCTCGATTTCTACAGGGATGTAATCGACTATGAGCGCAGACGCAGCACAAAATAAGCTACGTGTAGCTCTTTTGGGGCCATATCCTGTTGAGCAGGGCAAGTTTCGAAACGGGGTCGAAAGCGTGGTTTCGGCGCTGGCTGATGGCCTGGCTGATAGCGGCGTTGAGGTCTTTGTGATTACCACGGACCCGGATGTCAGAGAAGAAGCTCGGTGCAAAACCCCGTCCGGGGTCGACGTGCTCAGACTGCCGATTTTGGGCAAGCTGGGGAACTTAACGGGCTTCGCATTCGATATAAAACCTGTTCGGGCAGCGCTTGATAAAATCAGCCCGGACGTGGTGCACATTCACAAGATATTGATCTTTGCCAAAGCAGCGTTGATCCCGAAGTGGAGGTCGGTGCTTACAGTGCACGGCATTCACTATCGCGAGGCGGCTCAACAGCGCGGCTGGGCTGCAATCAGGGCGAGGTTCGCCTGTCGATACGAGCGCCAGGCCCTGAGAAAAGCCCGACATGTGATTTGTATAAATAAATACGCTGCTGAAAGTTATGGCCCCTGGCTAAAAGCATCGGACATTAGATTTATCGATAACCCGATAGACGATCGCTTTTTCGAAATATCAACAAGCGACGAAGAGCCGGGAAGAATACTCTTCGGCGGCTCGATAACCAGGCTCAAAAATGTCCTGGGCCTGTTGGAGGCGCTTGATATTTTAGTCAAGCAGCACCCGGAAGCAAGGTTGAAAATCGCAGGCAGGGCTGTAGATGAGGCGTACTACAGGATATGTCTGGACTACGTCGCCAGTCACGGCTTGCAGGACAATGTTGAGTTTCTGGGAGGGCTATCTGCGGACGCGATGGCTGATGAGCTTGGACGTGCATCTATAGTGGTGCTTCAATCCAGACAGGAGACGGCGCCGGTCATAATATCGGAGGCGATGGCTGCGGGTAAGCCGGTTGTGGCTACGTGTGCCGGTGGGGTTCCGGAGATGGTGGAGGATGGGGTGACGGGGTTTGTCACTCCTATTGACGATGCTGCCGCGCTGGCATCTGCTCTTGGCAAGCTGATGGAAGATGGCGAACTTCGACGCAAAATGGGTGCAGCGGGCAGGCAATCCGCCCAAAGTCGATTCCGCCGCAGTGTAGTCATAGACAAAACTATCGCGATGTATCGCGACGTGATGAGAGAGAGATGATTCGATTACTCCTTGCACAGCAGTATCCGTTTGAGACAAATACGTTTCCCGGAGGTGTTCACACCGCCGGATACTATCTCGCCCGGGGCATGCAGCTTAGGGATGATATAGACGTGCGGGTGCTGACTGTCAGCGGGCAGGCTCCTGGGGATATGGATCGTGTCGATGCCGGGCTTAGGGTGCGTTTTCTCTCTGAGCCAAAGGTTCGCATTATTCCGAACATGAGCCGCAATATCAGGCGGCTGGCTGCCCAGGTGCGCGAGATAAATCCCGATATTGTAAACGCAAATTTGGTGATATATGCTGCAGCGAGTCTGCGTGCCGGGTTGCCGACTGTGTTTACCGTACACGGCGTCATACACAAAGAGGCCCAGGTATGGTCGCGGCCACTGGATAGACTGCGATACGCTTTATATGTGCGATATGACCGTGAAGTAATGTCTCAGGTAAAGCATATCATCGCCACCAGCCATTACGTTGTAAAAGAATATAATGTACTAACCGCAGCGAAGTTTCACGTAATAGACAACTGCATCGACGAGCGTTTCTTCGGCGTCCCGAATAATGAGGAGCCGGATAGACTGCTTTATGGCGGGCTGGTCTATGATCGAAAGAACGTGCTGGGGCTGTTGGAAATAGCTCGTCGGCTGATCGAAACCCGGCCTAATTTGAAACTGCGGGTGGCCGGAAAGATAGCGGATCAAAAATATTATGAACAATGCCTCGCGTTCGTCAAAGAACACGGCATAGAACATAATGTAGACTTCTTGGGCCAGACGACGGTAGAGACTATGATGGAAGAACTCTCCCGTGCGACGATGCTGCTTTTGCCGTCCAAACAGGAGACAGCGCCACTGGTTATAAGCGAGGCGCTCGGCGCTGGCAAACCGGTAGTGGCTTCCACGGCGGGTGGAATAGAATATCTGGTCAGGGATGGTGAGACGGGTTATATAGCAGATTGGCGGGACAATGACCGCTTCGTCGAATGCATAGACAGGCTCCTCGGCGACGATCAGCTTAGAGCGAAGATGGGCACGGCCGCCCGCGAAGAAGCTGTCCGGCGTTTCTCAAAAGAATCCGTCGCCGCTCAGGCTGTTAAAGTTTATGAAGAGGCGCTAAAAGACAGGTAAAGTAAATTTGGTGATACAACAGACGCTGGCAATAGATCAAACGGGGTGCACCAACGCGGCTTTGCGCTTATACAATCATCTTGTGAGCCATCATATTCGAGATGACGGCGCAATCGCAGGCCCGGACCCTGGTGTCAGCTTGAATCTGCGCGTCACTCGTTTCGTCAAATACTACCTGCGAGCGCTGCCGTGGCGAGATCAACTCTACTACCTGCAGGCGCAGGCCTATTGGATATGGAATAATATAGAGCTATCAAAACTCACCGGCGACACGGCCTGCATCAATGCCGCACTGCAGTGCGCGGAAGTTGTCGCGAGCAGGCAAACTGAAGAGGGTTGGTGGCACTATCCACAGGCAGAGTGGAAAAATCGAGTGGCGACGGTCGAAGGCTGCTTTGCTGCAATATGCCTGCTGATGGCGTTTGAGCAGTCACAGGATCAACGCATGCTCAATGCTGCCGCGAAATGGTACGATTTTATGGTCGATAAGATCGGGTTTCAGGACTATGATTCTGACTCGAAGGCCGTCAACTATTTTTCAAACGTGGGCCGGGGATTGGTTCCGAATAACTCCACCCTGGCTGTGTGGATGAGCGCACTTTTGGCTAAGGCCAGCGGGCAGGAGAAATATCTCGAACACTGCCCGGCTATGGTGCGGTTTCTGGCGCGATGCCAAACCAGCGAAGGTGAACTGCCTTACGTTCTTGAAAGCGATTATGGGCCAGGGAAGTTACACTACCTGTGCTTCCAATACAACGCTTTTCAGTTTATGGATATGTATGAGTATTATTTGATCTCAAAAAGTGATCAAACGCTGCAGGTGATGCGGGGGTTGGCCGAGTTTCTATCAAAGGGACTCACCGAACGGGGTGATGCTCGACACGATTGCGAGATAAATCGACCCACGATGCACTATTTTACCGCAGCAGTCAGTGCAGCGTTAAAATGCGCTCAAGACGCCGGGCTGGGTGAATATGCAAAAATCGCAGCCCGGGGATATCGACGACTTTTAGACGTTCAAAAGCCAGACGGCAGTTTTGGCTATTCGGTTGGTGATTATGGATTTTTATCCGACGGCCGATCTTACCCCAGAAATCAGGGGATGATCCTGCGACACTTGCTCATAGGGGCTTCTGGAGAGCGACAGTGACGAAAAAAGTTGCTTACATCATAAGCATGGTGAAGTCCGGAGTGCCGGCGTTTACCTATCGCGAAATCGATATACTATGCCGCAACGGCTTCGACATAGCTCTATTTACGCTGGCATATCGCATAGGGCCGTATATGCCAAAAGCTCAGTGGCCGGTCTTTAAGCCGTCGCTTTGCTCGATGCTTGTCGCTCATATCTGTCGAATACTGTCTAAGCCCGTTCTCTATGCATCTATGTTGTCAACGGCGCTGAAAACCGGCACAATGCGTGAGTTTGCATTGGGGATGCAATTTGTCGGACAAATGCGCAGGTGGGGCGCCACTAATATTCATTGTCACTTCGGCGACAGCAAGCTCTACACGGGATATTATTGTTCTGAATGGCTGAAATTGCCGATGACCGTTACCATGCACGCCTATGAGATTCACCGGAACCCCAGGCCGTTGATGTTGAAAATCGCATTGGCGAAATGTGAAAAAGTGGTGGTGCAATCCGAGTTCAATAAGGCTTGCGTGATGAACAATTTCTCCTTGCCGGAGGACAAAATCGAGCTGATTCGTGCTCACGGCGACATGTCCGAATCAAAAGATCCTCCGGCAGCCCGCATATTGATGGTGGGTGAGTTCCGATATAAAAAAGGCCATGAAATCCTGCTCACTGCACTGAAGAAGCTGAATCGAAAGGACATTGTCGTCTGGTTTGTCGGCGGAGGCCACTTGGATGTGCGAGCGATGGCGCGGGATATGGGGCTTGAGGAGCAGACCGTGTTTTTAGGGATGGTTGGCAAGGATATGCTCAACATTCTCTATGAAGCATGCGACTTTCTGGTGCTGCCAAGTCGGACTGCCCCGGACGGCGACATGGAAGGCATCCCAGCCGTACTTATGGAGGCGATGTCACATAGCAAACCGGTGATCAGCACCAGACACGCGGGCATACCGGAGCTTGTTGAGGAAATATTGATCGATGAAAACGATGTCGACGCGCTTGCCAGCGCAATTGAGCGTCTGGTTGAGGATCCCGAAATGCGAATGCGATTAGGGAAACGAAACTTCGAAATCGTTAAAACATCGTTCTCCGACGACGTGGTTCTGCAGTTAGGCAAAATATTCAGCGACCAGGTTGCTAAGAAAGAGGGAAGAGACCGGTGAAAGTCCTGTCCGTGGTGGGCACCAGGCCCAATTTTGTCAAAGAGGCGCTGATAAATAAAGAGATGAAACGGCGTGGAATCGAAGAGGTGCTCGTGCACACAGGGCAGCACTACGACTATGAAATGTCGCGTGTTTTCTTCCAGGAACTCGATATCCCGGAACCGGATCATCACCTGCAGGTCTCCACTGGGCTGCCGGGCAGACAGACAGGAGAGATCATTGAGGCGGTTGAGAGAATTCTTATCGGCGAAAAGCCTGATGTCACGCTGGTATACGGCGATGTCACTTCGACTCTTGCCGCCGCCCTTGCGTCGGTGAAACTCGGTATTCCGGTAGCACATGTCGAGGCGGGGGTCAGAACAATGGCTCGTTACAATCCGGAGGAGATCAACCGGCGAGCCACCGACACCATATCCGAGCTGCTCCTTGCGAACTGCGAAGATGCATACGAAGAGTTGATGAAGGAAAATCATACAGGGTCGAGAATCGTCCTCACTGGGGACATCATGAAGGATGTGCTCCTCGATACGGTGGAGCGTTTCAATATAACCGTGGCCCGCGGGGACTATACTCTCTGCACTCTGCACAGGGCGGAGAATGTCGATAACAAGCAAAACCTGTCCGCTATATTGCGCGGGCTGGCAGATAGCGGTAAAAAGGTCGTCTTCCCCGTGCATCCCAGAACGCGCAAGAGGCTGGAGGAGTTCGATCTCTTAAAAGAGTTCGGCAACTCTCAGACAATCGAGTTTACCGAGCCGCGCGGATATTTGGATTTTGTTACATTGCTGGCCGGAGCGAATAAGGTGGTGACGGATTCGGGTGGGGTGCGCCGCGAGTCATATATCCTTGGCAAGCCCACAATAGTCGCCATAAACCTGGTGTGGTTCCCGTGCCTGGTGGAATCCGGTTGGAAAACCGTCGCCGGACCTGACAGCAAAAAGATAGCGGACGCAGTGCGCAACTTCGAGCCTCCGCAGGAGCATCCCGAACTGCTGGGGGATGGCAAGGCATATCTCAAAATCGTCGATGAAATAGCCAGTTATGCAAGCCATAAGATGGCGCTGGTTAAAGAAGGTGGCTAGGCAGTTGGCAATACGTGCGAAGCGAATATGCTTGGTAACGCAGTCGTATTACTTACGCGACCCACGGGTAAGACGTGAGGCTGAGGCATTGGCACAGGTCGGCTGCGAAGTCGACGTGATATCGCTCGCCGAGCAGGATCGTCCGCAAAAAGAGACTGTCAATGGCGTCAACATCACAGGCGTCCGATTGAGCCGCAAACGAGCGACGGCTGTGCGATATATGCTCGAGTATGTGATGTTTTTCCTTGCGGTCTCGGCGATTTTATGCAGACGACTTCGGCGATATAATGTAATACACATCAACAACATGCCGGATTTCCTGGTGTTCTCGACGATGCTGCCGAAACTCTTCGGCGCGAAGGTTATCTTAGACGTGCATGATCCGATGGCGGAGATTTTTACTTCTAAATACGGCATCGGAGGACACAGTTTTCCTATAAGATTTCTCAACTGGCAGGAAAAAATCAGCCTGCGATACTGCCACCAGGCTTTGACGGTAAGCGACATAATGAAGGAAAGGCTTCAGCCCGTTGCGCCACGCACGCCGATTTCTGTGGTGCTCAACTTGCCGGATGAAGCTATTTTCCAGATTAATCGCGAGCGCTCCGAAAATATCGAGCGCAAAAAGTTTACGCTGCTTTATACAGGCACCATTTCAGCGAGATACGGCCTCGGCGTTGCTATCGAGGCAGTAGCCCAATTGCGCGATGAGATCCCTGATCTGCGTTTATTGCTGGTGGGAGAGGGAGATGATCTGCCGTCTCTGCGTGCAATGGTCGAAAAACTCGAGCTGGGTGATATTGTCGAGTTCAGGCGGCCTGTGCCGTTGTCTAAGATACCTGAGATTGTCTCTGAGTGTGACGTCGGTATATCACCGCATATAAGCGGTGATTTTATGAGGCTGTATTTCTCTACTAAGGTCGCGGAGTTCGTGAGTATGGGCCTGCCGACCATAACGACTCGAACGGAAACAATCGAACGGTATTTCAGCGAGGATATTGTCAGATACTGCGAATCCGGATCCGTCGACTCATTCGCCGAAGCTGTCGCCCAGCTATACAATAACCCGAACCTGCGGGTCAGTATGATAGAAAACGGCCGACGCCTGTCGGAGCACTGGAATTGGGCGGCCGAGAAGAAAAAATACATAGCAGTAGTTGAGCGGCTGCAGGGTGTTGATGCTCCTGAAAATCAAGAATCACTCACAAAGGACGTAGCATAATTCTCGCATCTGGAGATAACATTATGATCAATTTGGGACTTGTTGGTGTTGGATATTGGGGGCCTAACCTGGCCAGAAACCTTAACAGCGCTGAAAATGCGTCGCTGGCGTGGGTTTGCGACGCGGATCAGAAGTCGTTGGGCAAGATTGCATCGAGTTATCCTAAGACCAAAACTACCACAGATATTAACGAGATGCTGGCTGCCGCCGATCTGGACGCGGTAGTCGTCGCTACTCCGGCCGGCACCCATTTCGATATTGCAAAGCAGGTTCTGCAAGCCGGTAAGCATGCGATGGTCGAAAAACCGTTGGCGATGACCGGCGAGGAATGCGACGAGCTTATCGACCTCGCAGAGAGCAAGAACCTGAAATTGATGGTCGGCCACACGTTTCTTTACAGCCCGCCGGTGCTGAAACTCAAGGAACTCGTCGATTCGGGTGATATAGGGGACGTCTACTACGCATATTCCACTCGTGTGAATCTGGGACGCATTCGCAAAGATGTCAACGCCATGTGGAACCTGGCTCCGCACGATATCGCTATATTTCTAAATCTATTCGGAGCAGCGCCAGTATCGGTCAGCGCCAAGGGCGTAACGCATATCCAGCCCGGCATTGAGGATGTCGTCTTTATGCTGTTGGACTTCCCGAATAATATCACTGCGCATGTTCACGTCAGTTGGCTGGACCCCGGCAAGGTGCGCAAGCTCACACTGGTCGGCAGCCAGAAGATGGTTGTATACGACGACACCAACGCTGACGCCAAGATACAGATATTCGATAAGGGAGTCACCAAGGTCGCTAACGGCAGCGCGGAGTCGTTCACCAGTTTCGGAGAATTCCAGCTTTTAATGCGAGCGGGTGACGTTCTGATTCCGAAAATCGCCGCAACAGAGCCTCTGAAGATGGAGTGCCAGCACTTTGTCGATTGTATCATCAGCGGCGAACAGCCACTCACTGACGGGGTCCACGCAAAGCAGGTAGTAAGAGTGCTTGAGGCTGCGCAGGAGTCGATGCAGTCCGGAGGTTGCCCGGTGGAGGTCAAGCTATGAGCAATATTGCAGAGACAGCGAAGATATATCCTAATGTGATCATAGAAGAAGGGGCTGAGGTTGGGGAGTTTTGTATAATAGGACTTCCTCCGAAGGGCAAGGCTGCCGGCGAGCTTGAAACCCGCATCGGCAAAAACGCCGTGATCAGGTCGCATACGGTCATTTATGCCGGCAACGTGATCGGGGACAATTTCAACTCCGGCCACAGCGCGCTTATACGTGAGGACAACCAGATCGGAAACGACGTCAGCATCGGCAGCCACACCGTTATCGAGCATCATCTTGAGATTCAGGATGGGGTGAGGATCCATTCTCAGGCTTTTGTGCCGGAGTTCACGGTATTGGAGAAGGGCTGCTGGGTCGGACCGAACGTGGTTTTCACCAACGCCCTGCACCCGCTCTGCAAACACGTTAAGGAGTGCCTGAAGGGCGCCACGGTGAAGAGTGGGGCGAAAATCGGGGCTAACGCAACTATCTTACCGGATGTCACTATCGGTGAAATGGCACTGGTCGGCGCGGGTTCGGTGGTAGTCAAAAACGTGCCGGATAAGGTCGTTGTGGCTGGTTCTCCTGCCAAGATTATAAAGAACGTAGCGGATCTGGATTGCCCTTACGATCTGTGTGAAAGACCTTACGACGTGTGAGTCATGCCATTTTTTGACAGCAAGTATGGCAAATGGAAGCGGGTGCTTGAGCCTTTTATCGTGGCGAATCAGCGCATTGACGCGACGCTTGCTCGATTGGACGAAGGGGCTATGACTTGCGATGTCGGCGCTGGAGGAAGGAAAATCACGCCGGACATCGTTGCGGTGGATGCTTTCTGGGCGGATGGCACGGACATTGTCTCAGATGCGGCGAGATTGGCAATCGCCGATGATACATTTGACTGTGTCTTTTGCACGGGGACGCTGGAGCATCTGCCGGATCCGTGGGCTGCGGCGCGTGAGATCGCGAGGGTAACCAAACCCGGCGGCCTGGTGCATATCGATGCGCCGTTTATGCAGGGATACCATGCAGACCCGCAGGATTATTGGAGATTTACGCAGGATGGGCTGCGAAAGTTGTTCGAGGGCTTTGAAGAGATCGAATGTGGGGTGCATATCGGCCCTGCTTCGGGGTTATGTTGGACTTTCGTAGGCTTTTGCCAGGGGTTGGCAAAAGGGCCATTTATGCGCAAAATATGGTTCCGAATCGGCAGATTGTTGGCTTTTCCGTGGAAATACCTGGACACTTTGATAGTGAAACGGCCGTATAGTTACTTAGCGGCCGGCGGAGTATATTTTGTGGGCCGTAAGCCAAAGCCGATGTCCGGCCAATAATAGAAAACGATATCGCTGTAATATTAAACAACGCTAATGTGAACTGGGAGTACATCTATGGTACCGTTTGTAGATCTGAAAGCACAGCACGACTCGCTTCGCGGGGAGATTTTCGAAGCGATAACTAATGTGATCGACAACAGCGCGTTCATTATGGGGCCGGCGATTAAGGAACTGGAAGCCAATTTCGCCGAGTTCTGCGGTTGCAAGCATGCAATCGGCTGTTCTTCGGGCACATCTGCGCTCAATTTGGCGCTGTGGGCGATTGGGATCGGGCCTGGCGATGAAGTTATTACTATTCCGCATACATTTATCGCCACCACCGAGGCCATATCCGTGCGCGGCGCAAAACCTGTGTTTGTGGACATCGACGCTGCGACGTATACTATGGATGTATCCAAGCTTGAAGCCGCCATCACTCCCAACACAAAGGCGGTTATCCCGGTTCATCTATACGGACATCCCACTGATATGGATCCGCTGCTGGCGATCGCAAAGAAGCATGGCCTCAAGGTCATCGAGGACTGCGCTCAGTCACACGGAGCCGAGTATAAAGGAAGACGTGTCGGCACAATGGGGGACATAGGCTGCTTCAGCTTCTTCCCGGGCAAGAATATGGGCGCGATGGGTGACGCTGGCGCTATCACCACCAACGACGACGAACTGGCGACAAAGCTCAACAAGCTGCGCAATCACGGTCGTTTGGGCAAATATGAGCACGAGATGGTCGGCTACAACGAGCGTCTGGATAACCTTCAGGCCGCGATTCTCAACGTGAAACTGCCCCATCTCAACGATTGGAACGCCCTGCGCCGAAAGCACGCCGCCGAATACGCCGAAGACCTTGCGGGTGCAGGGGTCGGTTTGCCGGCTGTCGCTACAGACTGTACGCACGTCTATCATCTGTTTGTAATAAGACACCCGAACAGAGATGCCCTGCAGAAGCATCTTAAGGAAAAGGGAATCGCCACGGGAGTCCATTACCCGCTGCCGCTTCATATGCAGCCGGCATACTCCAATCTGGGCTACAAAGAGGGCGATTTCCCCGTAACAGAAAAGGCTGCAAAAGAAATCATATCCTTGCCCATGTATCCCGAGATGACCAGGGAGGCGGTAACAGAAGTCGCAGAGGCGATTAAGGAGTTTCACGGATAAGCAGGAGTCACCAATGTCGTTTTTTGTCAAGAGAATAGGGTTGCCTATGGCGGAGCGACTCAGGGGTATGTATGTAGGAAGATACCTCAAGGAGTTGCTGCGTACACAATGGCTAAGCCCTGACGAGATTCGATCAATACAAGACGCCAAGCTGGCGAAGCTGATAGAACATGCTTATCGCACTGTGCCTTTCTACAGAGAGGTTATGGATAAGTGTGGGCTGGTGCCTGATGACATTACTTGTGTTGATGATTTGCCGAAGCTGCCCATTCTCACAAAGGATATAATCAGAGCCAACTATCCGGACAAAATGATATCGACGGTTTTTGACGCATCCAAGCTAGTCGTGATGACAAGCAGCGGCTCGACTGGTGAACCTTTCCGTTATGTATTATCCGATGACGAGAAAGCTATCAAATGGGCGGGTTTGTATAGGTTCTGGAAATGGGCTGGCTATGAAATGGGCGACCGGATTGTCAATCTCACAGCGTTTCCGCCAAAGGCTTTCAAGCGTAACAAGCTGATCGGTTTCTTTGAATCGCGTTTTTCTGGTATGCTCGGCCTGCCTGCTCTTGAGCTTTACGATAAGAATGCTGCCGAATATGTGGCAAAAATTGCCGCTTTCAAACCGAAAGTGCTGCAGGGTTATGCCTCGTCGCTTTACTTTTTGGCCGAGACAATGGATAGAAGAGGCGTCAAGTTGAAGCTGAACTCGGTGTGTACCACCGGAGAGACATTGTTTGATTTCCAAAGAGAGCTGATGGAATCTTATTACGGCTGTAAAGTGTTCGATGGATACGGCGGGGAGGGAATGGAGATAGCCGGCCAGTGCGGGCATGATCCGGGTTATCACATTAACGCAGAGAACGTAGTTTTGGAAACAGTTGGGCCGGACGGAAATGTATGCGCGCCGGGCGTCGAAGGTCAGGTTGTGCTCACAAACTTGAACCACTATTCAATGCCATTTATTCGCTACAATATTCAGGATGTGGCGCTTAAATCCGACAGGATGTGCTCGTGTGGACGGGGATTGCCGATGCTTGAAAAAGTATCCGGCAGACTATCTGATATCGGCGTGACCCCCTCTAACAAACTGATCTATGTGCAATTTTTCTCGACTCTGTTCAGAGGTGTTTATCCTGCTGTGACGGGATTTCAGGTCGTCCAGGAGCAGCCGGATTCTATCGTAGTGAATCTGGTCACTGGAAAAGGCTTCGAAGAAGTTCAGGAAAAGGTTACATCAAAAATTCAGGGCTATGTGGGTGAAGATGTAAGCGTCAAATTAGCCATCGTAGACCAGATTCCGACGACAAGTGGTGGCAAAAGACGCTATTTCATTTCGAAGTGCGGCATCCAGCCTGCTGCTATGTCCGAATGCGAATAACTGGATTAGGAACCGATGGCTCAGTTGGCAGAAGAAAAACGGCAGGCGGGCGCATCGCAATTTGCAGGTTTGAGGGTCTGTATGGTTGCGCCGTATTTGCCGAAAAAGGGTGGGGTGACTATTCAGACGCATCTGATGGTCGATAGCCTGGAGCGTGAGGGCGCGGAGGTGATGCGGGTCGATACTTACATCCACTCCATCGGCCACAAGATGCTCCTGCCACTGCGAATAATTCTGCAGGCTATTTTTACGGCGATTCGGTTTATGCGGGTCGCGCCAAAGTGCGACATAGTGCACATCCAGGCCTGCTCGTGGTGGGGTTTTCTGCCCGTAATGGTGGTCGCGCCGCTAAATAAATGGTTCTTCAAAAAGCGTTTGGTCATAAGCTTTCACGGCGGCAGAGGCCACGTATGGTTGAAGAGACACAACAGACTGGCTAAGCGCTATATGCGTATGGCTGACCAGTTGGTGGTGGTGTCGCCGAGGTTGAAAAAAGCATTTGCAGAGTATGACATCGATTCCGAGGTGCTGTGGAACCTGGTAGATATTGACAGGTTCCAATATCGCGAAAGAACAAATATAAAGTCTGACATCGTGTGGATTCGGACGTTTTCGGGTGTGTATGATCCGCTGACTGCAATAAAAGTGTTCGCGAAAGTCAAAAAAGAGGTGCCGGAGGCCACTATCACGTTTATCGGGGATGGGCCATTAAAGCCGCAGATGGACAGCTTAATACAACAGCTAGGGTTGTCAGATGTGAATTATACAGGCCGATTGCCCAACAGCGAAGTTCCGGCGATATATGATCGGACGGATATATTCCTGAATACATCTCGAAATGATGGGTTGCCCACAGCTCTGTTGGAGGCTTCGGCGGCGGGGTTTCCTATAGTGACCACTGCGGCGGGAGGCATACCCGATATGATGGAAAACGGCAAAGAAGGGGTTATCGTTGATGCAGGTGATGTCGATGCCCTTGCACGTGAGGTAGTGTCTCTGATCCGCGACCCGAAAAGAGCGCACGCACTAAGCGTCGCCGCGAGAAAGAATGCAGAGAAGTACAGTTGGCAACGATGCGCGAAAGATCTGTCGGTGTATTACCAACTTGACCAGAGGAATGCATGAGCAAACTCAGATTCTGTTTGGCAGGTGAATACCCGGCGGATACAACCAAAATAGGTGGTGGAGTGCTTCATGTTATGTATCTACTCGGAGAAGCATTCGCCAAGCGGGATGATATAGACTTTCATATAGTATCATCCACCAGAGGCTCAAATTCGAATAGAGTTGTGCAGAGACCTGGGGTCACGATCCATCACGTAGAATGTAGAAAAAGGTCACTCGTGCCTAACCTGCTGGCGCAGCCGGCCAGGATCGCGCCCATTATACGCGAGTTGAAACCTGATGTGACAAACAGCCATTCTTCTATTACGACCGATGCTGCAACAATGGCGGGATGCAAAGTGGTGCATACCATACACGGCATCATTGACGATGAGATCAAACTGAAGCGTGGACGAGACAAACTGGCATCTATGCTTCAAGCGCGCTTGCAGCACAAGTCGATTATGAATGCCAACGGAGTGCTATCCGTCGCACAACACGGCCTGGATTATTATGATCGATGGATAAAATCTCCGAGCGCGGTCGTTAATGTGCCTATTGAAGATATATTCTGGTCGGTGCCGGACATGCAACCGTGCAAGGGGATATTATTTGCCGGTGCCGTCGGTCAACGAAAAAATCTGCAAGCTCTTGTCGCGGCTATGCCGATAATACTGAATAAGCACCCTGACGCCGCCTTGTATGTGTGCGGCGGCATAAGCGACAAGGCTTACAAAAAGGAAATAGACGGTTTCGTTAAAAGCAAAAACATCGGCGAATCCGTCAAATTTCTCGGAGTCGTCAGCCGCAATAAGCTTGTGGAGTTGCTTGAACAAAGCGTGGCGCTGTCGTTGCCGTCATATCAGGAGACCTCGCCTGGTGTCATTTGCCAGGCTATGGCGGCAGGACGCGTGCCTGTGGCCTCTCCGGTTGGCGGTGTTCCGGAGATGATAGAGGACGGTGTCACAGGGTTTTTGGTGGACGCCGACGATTCACAGTTGCTTGCGCAGAGAATCATCGAACTGATGGATAATTTCGACACGGCCGCCAAAATGGGGACTGCGGCCAGAGAAGTTGCAAAGACTCGCTACAACGCGGGCGATGTCGCAAACAGCATTATCGAGTTTTGCACATCGCTCATAACGCCTGGATAATAGAGGATACTATGGACTTCAAAGACGTCATACTCGGCAAAGACGCATTGATCGACGATGGTGTTAAATTGGGTTATCGCACCGGCAGAAAGATCGCCGACCACACACTTCGTATCGGCGACAACGCGTGCATCAGGTTCGGCAGCGTGATCTACGGCGGTTCCACGATTGGCAACAAATTCGCCACCGGACATAACGTCACCATCCGCGAAGAAAACCAGATCGGCGATAATTTCAACGTCTGGAACTGCACCACCATAGACTACGGCTGCAAGATCGGCAACAATATAAAGATCCACTGCAACTGCTACGTCGCGCAGTTTACCGTTATAGAGGACGACGCGTTTATGGCGCCGGGTGTAACTATAGCCAACGACATCCACCCGGGTTGTGAGTTCTCCGCCGAGTGTATGAAAGGCCCGCACATCGAAAAGGGCGTCCAAATCGGCGTCAATGTCACCATCCTGCCGTTTGTTCGAATCGGCGCACATTCAGTCATCGGCTCTGGCGCGGTGGTCACAAAGGATATTCCCGCAGGCTCAGTCGTCGTCGGCAACCCGGGCCGGGTGATTTGCAGCATACATGATCTCAAGTGTGAAACTGGCATCACTGATCGTCCTTACGCTCACATACTCCTGCACGGAGAGGAAGGGTAGACAAATGGTTCCGCTTATCGATCTTAAGATCCAACACAGATCCATTGCCGCAGAAGTCGAGGCGGCAATTAAAAACGTCTGCGACAACACCGCATTTATCCTCAGCGATGAGATGAAGACATTCGAAGCGGAGTTTGCGGCATTCTGCGGCGCGAAACACGGAGTTGGTGTGGCAAACGGCACTGAGGCTCTGTTTTTGGCGCTTAAAGCTGTCGGGGTAAAGGACGGCGACGAGGTCATAGTCCCAGCCAACACATTCATCGCAACCGCTGCTGCTGTCAGCCACGCAAACGCAATTCCGGTGTTTGTGGACGTGGACCCGGAGACCTACTGCATCGACCCCGCGAAGATAAAGATGGCCATCACGGAGAAGACCAGGGCGATTTTGCCGGTGCATCTCTACGGGCATCCTGCGGATATGGATGCTATAATGAGTATAGCCCGCGCAAACGGCCTCAAGGTGGTGGAGGATTGTGCGCAGGCACACGGAACACAATATAAGGGTAAGTCAGTCGGCTCGATCGGCGACGCAGCCGGATTCAGCTTCTATCCCAGCAAGACTCTTGGAGCATACGGAGACGCCGGAATGGTGCTTACCAACAGCGACGAGGTCTGTGAGAACCTCAAGCTGCTGCGCGACAATGGCCGCACGACATGGTATGAGCACGCCATAATCGGTTACAACTCCCGACTTGATGGAATCCAGGCGGCCGTTTTGCGCGTAAAACTAAAGTATCTCGACAAATGGGTGGACGCTCGCAGAGCGCATGCGCAGCAGTATGCTCAGTTGCTGGGTGACGTCAAGGCTCTGAGCCTGCCGATTGAGAAGCCGAATATGAAGCACTCATACTACGTCTATGTTGTGCGGTTGGACAACCGGGACGAAGTGATGGCCCAGCTTAAGGAGAAGGGCTGTGGCTGTGGGATACACTATCCGGTTCCGCTCCATCTGCAGCCGGCTTATGCGTTTTTGGGAGGCAAGGAAGGCGACCATCCGATCTCGGAGGCTTATGCAAAGCAGGTTATGTCGATCCCGATGTATCCGGAATTGACGGCCGAACAGGTAGCTGAGGCGGCGAGTATAATAAAAGAAGTATTAAAATAACAGAAGCGCCTTGTCGAATTGACTGGTGCATAGATGAGGGAGTAAGCAATGCCGACAGCCCAGGAAAATAGTGTGGGCCAGGTATGTGAAGCGTGTCCGATTAAGACTTACAAGTCCAAGCGGTTGCTGGATTTGGTGGCGGCATCTTTGGCGCTGCTGGTGGCCGCGCCGTTGGCTGCCGTCATCAGTGTGCTGATTAAGCTGTCGAGCCCAGGGCCGGTGTTGTTCAGGCAGATGCGCGTGGGCAGGGACGGCAAGCAGTTCATGTTCTATAAGTTCCGCAGCATGCGCGTCGACAACGACGACTCCGAGCACAGGGAGTATATCAAGCTATTCATAGAGGGCAACGAGGCGGAGATTAAGAAACGCTATCCCGGCGAGAAGATATACAAACTGACCGGAGACGATAGAATCACGATGATCGGCAAGTTTCTACGGCGCACCAGCCTCGACGAACTGCCGCAGTTGCTGAACGTGTTTAAGGGTGAGATGAGCATGGTGGGGCCAAGGCCGCACCTGCCTTATGAAGTTGAACTCTATCAGGATTGGCATCTCAGGCGCCTCGAAGGATTGCCGGGCATTACCGGATGGTGGCAAATCCACGGCAGAAGTCGGGTGCCGTTCCAAAAGGCGATAGAAATGGACATCTGGTATCTGGAGCATCAATCCCTGATACTGGATGTCCGCATTATGTGTCGCACAATCACCAAGACCATAGTTGGTCGCGGCGCTTGTTAAGTTGACAGACACAAAATAGTGAAAAGAGGATCAGTATGAGCACAAAAATCGGCGTCGTTGGGGCCGGGTATTGGGGTCCTAACATTATTAGAAACTTCAACCAGATTCCCAACTGCGATATGGCGGTTTGCTGTGACTTAAACGAAAAGCGGCTCGGTCATATCAAGGGCCTTTATCCCCGGATCGACGTCACAACCGACTACGATTCTCTTGTCAACGATCCGTCGATAGACGCGATAGCCATCTGCACCCACGTAAGCGCGCACTACCCTCTAGCCAAAAAGGCTCTGCAGGCCGGCAAGCATGTCCTCGTCGAAAAACCTTTGACTGCTAAGGTGGAGGAGGCGGAGGAGCTTGTAGAACTGGCTAAGGCAAACAACAGAGTGTTGATGGTAGACCACACATTCGAATACACCGCCAGCGTCAACAAGATGAAAGAAATCATCGAAGAAGGCTTGCTCGGCGATATACTCTACGTGCACTGTTCCCGCCTTAACCTGGGCATATTCCAGCGGGATATCAACGTGGTCTGGGACCTCGCGCCTCACGACATTTCAATTATTTTATACGCCACCGGATTCAAACCCACCTCAATACGCACGGTCGGTATGAAGCTGCTGCACCCCAAGGTCGAGGATGCGGCGTTTGTAACTCTCAAATCCGGAAACAGTTCCAGCGCGGCGATCCACGTGAGCTGGGTCGATCCGCTCAAGATTCGCAAAGTCAGCGTCGTCGGCACAAAGCAGATGCTCGTATACGATGACCTCGACCCGCTCTCTAAGATTCAGATATACGACAAAGGCGTCGATAACCCGCCGCACTATGATACATTCGGCGAGTTTTTGTGCTCATACAAATACGGCGACATTCATCTGCCACGTCTTCAGGAAGCCGAGCCGCTGAGCGCTATGTGCAAGCATTTCCTGGAGTGCATAGAGACCGGAGCTACCCCTCGCAGCAGTGGCGAAAGTGGACTTAATATGGTGCGGTTGTTGGCTGCATCGGACGCTTCCATCGCGGCTAATGGAGCCGAGATAGAGATATAATCGCGAGTGGGCAGGTCCGCAAAAGTATGGCTCATTGCCATTTTGGCGCTGTGTTTGCTGCTTAGGCTTGCGCTCGTCTTTTATCACGGAGATAACGAGATCAGAAGCGATGCAGCGGCGTTCTATCAGCTCGCCTGCAACATAGCCGACGGCAAGGGGTTTTGCGCAAACGACTACAGGGGCGAGCCGCAGCCCAGCGCTCACGGCTACGTCATATACCCCTATTTCCTGGCGATTATGATCTATTTATTCGACGCCAGGCTTATAGAGATCGGAATAGCGCAGGCGATTATCGACACTCTGTCGTGCCTGCTGGTGTTCTTTATCGCGTGCAGATTTACCGGAAACGGTGTGCGAACGGGGCTGCTGGCGTCGTTTGCTTATGCGATATACCCGCCGTTTATATTCAGCGCCGGCACCGCGATGACCGAGACTCTAAACACGTTTGTTATGACCGCGCTGGCGTTCGTGCTGGTCGTCGCTATGCGAAGAGAGTGGCAACATTACGCCCTTGCCGGGCTTCTAATGGGGTTTGCCATACTATCAAGACCGGCGTTGCTGGCTTTCCCGTTTGTGTTCGCGCTGGCGCTTCTGTTAAGCAGGGGTTGGGTGAAAGGGTGGCTGCCGAAGGCCGTGGTATTCGTGGCGTGCTCGTACGTCGCTATCAGCCCGTGGACTATACGTAACTATATAATGCTGCACAAGTTTGTGCCGGTGACAACCAACTTCGGGATGCCGTTTTGGGGCGGCACCGGCCCTGCAGACGGGGTTTGTCTCGGTGGGCCGGGGTATCCTGTCGATACCAAAGAGCGCAATCTCTACGATCACCCCTTGATCCCCGACGTAAGCGAGGAAACCTTTCAAAAAATCACCTCCCTGCAGCAGCGATTGGCTAAAATGAACGAAGTCGATCGGGATTATGCTCTGCGAAAAGAAGCTATTAAGGAGATCAAGGCGAACCCCGGTCGATATGTGATGCTTATGCCCAGGAAGTTTGTGCGGTTCTGGTTTAACCTCTGGCATGACCATCCGGCATCCACCGCCAGCATAGTTGTGGCGGCTATCAACGCGATTTTATTTATTATGGCTATACTCGGTTGGAGAGACAAATCAATCGACCCAGCTTATAAAGCCGTAACCCTTGCGGTCGTCGTATACCACACCGCAATCTACTCTATAATCTACTCCACTGTGCGGTTCAGCTATCCGGTTATGCCATTGATCATAATATTGGCGGCGGCGTTTGCAAGCAAGGTCGTCTCTAATTATTTAAAACCCGCGTCAATCAAGCAATCTGCTGATCCTCAGCGAATTGCCGATCACGCATAGCGAACTGCCCAGCATAGCGAGCGCGGCGATGATCGGATGCACATAGCCCATGCTCGCCAGTCCGATCGCCACAGCGTTATACCCGAACGCCCATAGCAGATTGCATTTGATAATCCTGTAAGCGCCTCGCGCCAGGGTCAGCATATCGGGGATTCTGGACAGGTCATCGCCGAGCAGGGTTAGGTCGCTCGATTGTTGCGTGAAATCCGTGCCGCTGCCGATCGCTATCCCCACATCCGCTTGCGCCAGTGCGGGCGCGTCGTTGATTCCATCTCCCACAATCGCCAACCCTGTGCCTTTCGCTTTTGCCGCCACAGCCGCCTTATCCTCAGGTGTACAACCCGCGAATATTTGATCAATTCCCAATTCATCTGCCACTCGACGCACCGGAGCTTCGCGATCTCCCGAAATTATACCGGACAATATGCCCCCTTCACGAAGCGTCTCCACCGTGCGCTCAGCCTCCGGGCGCAGTTCGTCGATCAACAACACAACTCCTCGCAGCGCCGAACCCCACGCCACGCACGTCGAGGTCAACGCCGCATCACGGGCAGCCGACACGAGAGCTTCCGGCACGGTATGACCCTTCGATATATAGGCCAGCGACCCGATCACCACTCGCCGACTTTCCTCACCTGTTTTCATGTGCCCTTCTATGCCGAAGCCCGGAATTGTCTCTATGTCATCGACCTCAGCCGGTTCTAATCCCACCGATTTCGCTTCATTAGCGAGCGCCGCACCTATCAAATGCCCGCTCTTCTCACCTAGGCCAGCCGCCCATTTTAACAGCTCTTCGCGGCTTGTCGAATCGTCCGTCATCACATCGGCGACTCGAAGGCGATTCATCGTCAGAGTTCCGGTCTTATCAAACAGAACTCGCTTTATGCCTGGCAGCCTTTCTAACGCCTCTCCGCTTTTTAGCAACACCCCGGCTTTGGCGGCCCTGCCTATTGCAAGATTGGTCGCCATAGGTGTCGCAAGCCCTAACGCACATGGGCAGGCTACCACCAGTACCGCCAGCGCACACATCGCCGCCTGCGCGGGATCATGGCGCACGGCTGTCCAATAAACTGCTGCGCCTGTCGCCGCCAGCCAGACCCCCGGCACGAACACAGACGCTATTCGTTCAGCCAGCCTCTCGATAGGCACACGCTGGTTGTGCGCTTTTAGCACCATCTGCCTGATTCTCGCCGCAAGAGAGGACTCCCCGATGGCCTCCACCAGTATCGTCAAATTTCCGTCGGTATTGATGCTCCCTCCGTAGACGTAATCCCCCGCACTGCACGACCTCGGATGTGATTCCCCCGTGAAAGCAGCCTCTTCCACGTAAGCGCTGCCGGAGATAATTGTGCCATCTGCAGAGATGCGTTCTCCCGGTTTTACTGCCACCATATCCCCGGTGACAACCTCATCTCTATCGACCTCTATCTCCTGTCCATCCCTCACAACCCGCACTTTATCTGGGATAAGCGCCATCATCTCCTGTATAGCTGACGAAGTTCGACATTTCGCCGCAGCTTCCAGCAATCGTCCAAGCGTTACGATCAGAAGCAGCATAGTGGCGGTGTCGAAGTATACTTCACCACGGTTCACGATGACGTGCGCCGCGCTGACCCCGTAGGCGGTCAACGAGCCGGTCGATATCAGCACATCTGTACCCAACCGGAGCCGCAAAATGTCCTTAATCCCGCACGCCAGAAACGGCCCGATGAGGATCACGACGGCGGGCGTCGACAGTATCAGCATCCCCCATTGCAATCCTCTGACCACCGCTCGGCTGAGATCCTCCGGCCCGGAGACATACAGCACCAGACTTATCATCATCACGTTCATCGCCAGAAATGCGCCGATTCCTAAACGTATAATGATCCACGCAGCGATGCCTTCTTCCCCCGACGCCTGGGTGATTCGAGTCACCAGATAGCACCCGACGCAACAGTATCTGGCCTTGCCATCCGGGGAATAACCGGTTCCGTCAAATTCCAGCCCACAGAAATCGCACGAGTTACGTGTTTTAGACTTGTCGCTCATTTCGGCACACGCTCACCACCGCAGCACGCCGGCGGTTTGGTAACTCCGGCTTTCGACGGCAGGGCTATCCCGGATGCTCTAAATATGGTTATCAGCCCTGCGCATATTACCAACACCCCGGCGGCACGCATGCCGACGTTTCTGAATCGCTTGTCTATGCTCATCCCGAACAACCCAATCGCGATTAACCCGGGCGCTGTCCCCAGTCCAACTCCGGCCATCAACGCCATTGCGTAGAGTATGTTTCTCGATACCGCCGCGGCTGCCATCATCCCCATAGGCAGCGGGCACGGTAAAAAACCCACCGCCAACCCCAGCACCAGGGCAGATGCCGGGCCTGGTCTGGTCAGTAAAGCGCCGAATATGCCTCCCAACAACCCACTGGAAGCATCAGCGGCCTTTGCCTGTTTTTTTGAGGCTTTGCGCTTAAATGGTATTCGCGCCCCCGCCATCACTAGGCCGATAATAATAGTCACCCCTCCGGCTGCAAACCTCATAAACGGCGCCCCTTGAGACAGCGACGTATCTTTAAACACTACAACCCCCAACGCCGCCGCCACCGTGCCCAGGAAAACATAAGTCACCGTCTTTCCCAACACAAAAACCAACTGCCGGAGCGCAGGTGGGCCTGTGGCGGTGGATTTGGATAGATGAAGCGGAAACGCGCCGCACATTCCCAGGCAATGTGGCGTCGCCGCTATCCCCGCCCCGAAACCGAGCAAAAATGCAGTAAGCAAACCTCTCACCTCCCAATCAATCTCCTCTCTACCCATACCGGGCGCATATAAAGTGAGTAAGTTGATGTTTTTCTGGATAAAATCACCTCCGTGAGGTTTGCACGCAGGGTTATATGGGTGGAAGGAGCGCACTTTGCCTCTATCGCGTAGGGATTTCCTGAAAAATGCCGGCCTGGCGATAGGCGGATTTGGGCTTGCGGCCGGCGGTTTCGACCGCATTATTCCGTATGTTATCCAACCGGAGGATATAGTGCCGGGGGTGGCGGCGTGGTATGCGACGAGCTGCCGCGAATGTCCTGCAGGCTGCGCTATGCTCATCCGAAACCGAGAATCACATGTCGTGAAGTGTGAAGGCAATCCCACACATCCCGTCAACCTCGGCAAACTTTGCCCTCGTGGGCAGGCTGCTCTAATGGGTCTTTATGATCCGGATCGTGTCCCAACCGCCCAACAGCGTGATACATCCGGACAATTTCAGGACGTCGGGTGGGACGACGCCTACAAGAAGATCGCAAACGCCCTTACCGGCAAAAAACGCATTGTAATTTTGAGCGACCTGCAGACTGGTACCCTGAAGGCGTTGATGGGGTCCTGGCTGGTTGCTTTTGGTTCGAATCGCTTGATAATCTGGGAGCCGATCGACTATTCTCCGGTCAAATCAGCCTTCGGAGTCGTGCCTGGTTTCGATATTGCTACATGCGATTTTTTGGTCTCATTCGGCGCGGATTTTCTGGAAAACTGGATATCGCCGGTGGAATATGCTCGTGGGTTTGCTGAAATGCGGCGACTACGCGACGGCGCCCGGTCGGAGTTCGTCTATATCGGCCCAAGGGTATCCGCCACCGCCACCAACGCAGACCTACGCATAACAATTCCCCCCGGCGCCGAGACCGAGGTCGCGCATGGCATAGCTTCCGGCAACGCAAAAGCCGTATCCGCCAAATATCACATCGACCCAAACGATATCGCCAGGGTATCTGCCGCCCTGAAATCGGCTCGAAACCCGCTTATTCTGCCGGGGTGGTATTCCGCTTCGGACGAGGCTGTTCGGGTTCTCGGTGGGGATAAGTCTAAAGCGATTGACCGCACTCGACCTCACGCGGTGACGGAAATATCTGGAATCTCAGAAATCGCCGCCCTGATTCGAGATATGGAGGCTGGTTTGGTCGATGCTTTGTTCGTGCTGGGCACAAATCCGGTCTATTCTCTGCCTGAATCCGCACGATTTGCAGAGGCCATAAAACGTGTGCCGGTTAAGGTTAGCCTGTCAAGTTATATGGACGAAACTGCTGCGTTGGCTGACTGGATTCTGCCGTCAAACACGCCCCTTGAATCCTGGGGAGACTACCAACCTTACCCCGATGTCATTAACCTGATGCAGCCAACGATGGGCCAGATATTCGACACCCGCCAAGCCGGGGATACTCTCATAGGACTCGCAAAAGCAGCCGGTTTCAATTTAGGCGCACAGACTTTTTACGAATATCTTAGAAACCGGTGGGGGTTTCCCGTGAAAGCTGGGGAGACGCCGGACACCCCGGCCCCGGAATGGGAAGCTTTGCTGCAAAAAGGCTACACTCAGGGAGCATCCGCCGCCGTGTCTGCGCCAAAGGCCGCAGTTGCATCACCGCCGCAACCGCAGCAGCCTTCATCGATACGTCTCTACGCGTTTCCACAGACTTATTATTACGACGGCCGCGGCGCTAATCGGCGATGGCTTCAGGAACTCCCGGAACCCGTCACCAAAACAGTCTGGGGCACCTGGGCGGAGATACACCCCGACACTGCTGCCAAATTGAACATTAAGACCAACGATCAAATCGAGATCAAGACGGATAAAGCGAAGATCGTCACCTCGGCCTTTGTATGGGAGGGAGTCGCACGTAATACCGTCGCGGTGCCAATCGGCGAGGGCCACACGAAATACGGCCGCTTCGCCAGCGGGGTAGGGGCAAACGTCCTGCCGCTGCTCACTACGCCCAGCCCGGGTGTGCAAGTTAATAAGACCGGCCAAAAGCAGCACGTCAATCGGATATTAGGATCGACAGATCAATCCGGCAGGAATATCGTCCAGACCCAGCCTATCAAAAAGCCGTTCAAACGTGACCGTGAGATAATTATGCCGCTGCCGTCCGGCTACACGCACTGGGATTTCTACCCCGGTCAAAAATATGAACAACACCGTTGGGCGATGGTCGTCGATTTGGACAAGTGCATCGGCTGTCACGCCTGTGTCGCTGCGTGTTATGCGGAGAATAATATCGGAATTGTAGGAGCCGAAGAGATATCCAGACGCCGGGAGATGTCCTGGATACGCATCGACCGCTACATCGACTGGCAGGAACCTGCCGCACCGATTCTATTTCAACCAATGCTCTGCCAGCACTGCGATGCCGCCCCCTGCGAGCCGGTCTGCCCTGTTTTTGCCGCATCCCACAGCGACGAAGGGCTAAATATGCAGATATACAACCGCTGTGTCGGCACGCGCTATTGTTCAAACAACTGTCCATATAAAGTGCGCAGGTTCAATTGGTACGACTACCAGTGGCCACAGCCGCTGAATTGGCAGCTAAACCCGGATGTCACCGTGCGATGCCGTGGGGTGATGGAAAAGTGCACGTTTTGCATTCAACGAATCCGTGAGGTCGAGATTGTGGCGCAGCGGGAGGGTCGCAAAATTGAGGACGGGGAGATAGTCCCCGCCTGCGTACAAACATGTCCGACCGGAGTGTTTACTTTCGGAGACCTTATGGACAAGGATTCGAAGGTCTCGCGGATGTTCGCAGACGAGCCGCGAGCATATCAAGTCCTGGCCGAGCTCAACACCAAACCCGCGATTATCTACCTGAAACGGGTGACGAGTTAATAAAATGGGAAATGTCGAGCTGAAACGAATAGACGACGAGGTGCTGCAGTCGCTGGATCGGCCGTCCATCGGCTACGGTCTGGTGCTTGCTCTATGCGCTCTTCTGATGCTTCTGGGGCTGATCGCTTATCTGTTTCAATATGTAATCGGCATGGGCGTCACGGGCCTTTCGGTCCCGGTCGGCTGGGCAACATACATCACCAATTTCGTCTGGTGGATCGGAATCGCCACCGCGGGCACGCTGATTTCGGCAATTTTATACCTGTTTAGAGCACGATGGCGCAACCGTATCAATCGCGCCGCCGAGGCGATGACCATTTTCGCGATTTTTACCGCCGGCCTGTTTCCTCTGATCCACCTCGGCCGGGTGTGGGTGTTTTTCTGGCTCCTGCCATATCCAAACTGGCGTCACGTGTGGCCGAACTTCAAGTCCCCGCTGGTCTGGGATTTGCTGGCCGTTCTAACCTATTTCGTGGTGAGCACGCTGTTTTTCTATTTAGGCCTGCTGCCGGACATCGCTGCTGCAAGGGTTCGGACGCCCGATGGCTGGCGAAAGCGTTTTTATGAGATAACCTCTCTGGGTTGGACCGGGAAATACGAGCAATGGCGACACTTCGCCCGCACCTATCTGGTATTAGCCGCCCTAGTGACGCCGCTGGTCATAATGGTTCATAGCGTGGTGAGCTGGGACTTCGCTATGTCGTTGGTGCGAGGCTGGCACACCACCATCTTCGCGCCATATTTCGTGGCGGGCGCCGTTCATTCGGGCCTGGCCACGGCGATCACGCTTCTCATTGCATTGAGAAAGCCGTTGAGGCTGGAGAGGGTCTTCGCGCTCTACTTTTTTGAGCAGATGGCGATTTTAATGATCCTCACCGGCAGCATCCTGGCATACACCTACTCTGTGGAGGCGTTTATGAGCTGGTATAGCGCCGACATTTTCGAGAGGCAGTTCGCCGCATTCAGGGCGTTCAACTCGGCGTATACTCCCTGGTTCTGGTTTATGGTGGCCGGCAACTGTATCGTGCCGGCCACGTTCTTCTTCAAACGACTGCGCACCAACTGGACCTGGCTGCTTATCGCGTCGATCATCGTCAACGTCGCGATGTGGTTTGAAAGACTCGTCATAATCGCAGGCTCACTCATTCACGACTACCTTCCCAGCGCGTGGGGTTTCTACGTTCCGAGGCTGGTCGAGGTAATGGTTACGCTGTTTTCGCTGGCGTTCTTCACCTTTGCCTTTATGTCCTTCTGCAAGCTGTTTCCCTCGGCTGGGATCAGCGAGATGAAACACGATGCGCTAGAGCAGCAGGAAGAGGGGAGGTCCTGATGGCACGTGTGAGAGGAGTATTCGACGATTGGCAGGCCACGAAAAACGCGCTGCAAATATTAAAAGACACTCGCACAACCGGCTACACTGCCTACGCGCCGGTAGACCTCAAAGAAGTCGAGGACCTGATGCCTTCCAAATCCAGCTTTGTGCGAGGATGGGCCACGTTCGGGGCTGCTCTCGGTTTGGCGACGTTCTTTTTGATGTGTGTATTTACATCTATGATTTACAACCTCATAGTCGGCGGCAAACCTCCGGTCAGCAGGGTGCCGTACGTGGTTCCGACTTACGAGGGCACACTTCTTATAGGCGCAGTGCTGGGATTTTTGGCGGGGATTCTTTACGCAAAGCTCGGAGCCGGCAGCATCGGGCCGGACTACGACATCCGATTCAGCGGGGATTGTTTTGGAGTCGAGATCACCTGCACCACCTCCGAACGAGAGTCGATGATCGAGCTTTTAAAAAATACGGGAGCGGTGGAGGTCTATGAACCCTGAGGACGTCGGAGGACAGACTAGCCAGGTCTCGGATCGGTGGAGAATGCCCGCGTGGTTCATCGCAGCCTGCATAATGGCCATAGCCATAGGCGCAGCGGGTATGGTGGTCGCGTTCTTCACGAATGCGCGGCAGGGCTGGCTGTGGTTGGTGGTCGACTTCGTGTTGTTCTGGGGTGTTTTGGCCGGAATGCTGCTATGGGCGGCGGTATTTCGAACAGCACAGGCGACCTGGACATCTGTCATAAATCGGATTGGGCATGGGGCCATATATTGTGTGGTGTGGCTGCTTGCGCTGCTCATAGCCCTGCTGGTTGGCCTCCCCGCTTATGCTCCCTGGGCAAAGGAGCCTGTGCGCGGTCTGCAAATATGGTTGAACCCGCTTGCGTTTATCATTCGCCAGGTCGTAGTCGCTCTGCTTTTTTATATCCCGTGTTTTCTACTCGTGCGGTGGAGCCTGGCAGCCGATATTCAACAGATCACCGATCGCAAGGCACATCATATCAACGTGGCCGCGGTGGTGGCGGTGTTTATGTATTGCGTTACAGCCACGTTCATTGCGTGGGATTTTATAATGTCGCTGTCTCCGAAATGGGTCAGCACCATGTTTTCCGCTTACTATTTCTGCACCAACGCCTATGCCGGTGTAGCGGCATTGGCGCTCTTTGCTGCGGCGTTCAGAAGACCCCTGGGGTTGATCGATCGCCTCAAACCTCAGATATTTTACGACCTCGGCAATCTGATGCTGGGGTTTTCTTTGTTTAATATGGGCTTGTTCTTCGCACAATACGTCACGATCTGGTATGAGAATCTGCCCAACGAAGTGCCGTTTATCATTCTGCGTTATGTCAAGGGAGACTGGCCACCCATAAGCTGGACATCTTTTATGCTGGGCTATGCCATACCATTTCTACTGCTGCAGAGTCGTATGATTAAGCTGCGATCAAAGTTGCTGAGCGTGGTGGCTGTGATTATTCTCATCGGCGTAGGCATCGAGCGATATATCCTCGTGGCGCCGTCCGTCGAGCCACAAACGCTGTTCATAGCTCCGGCAGGCGCGCTGAGTGTGCTTGGATTTACAGGCTTGACCCTGCTTTCGGTCGGCTGGTTTATGGGAAGATATTCGTCGAGTTCGGCGGCTGATGAAGCGCTGACACTGGAGCGATTGTCATGAGGTGGCCGCGTTGGTTATCCGCAAAGATAATAGGGGCGGCGTTTGCGCTGATTTTGATTGCGGGGTTTTTGGTGGTGATATTCGGCAAATTCTACTATCCCCCGCCTCCCCCGCAGCCGATCCCCTTCAGCCACCACGTTCACGTCACAGGCAAACAATTGAGCTGCTTCTTCTGCCACCCCTATGCCACCGTGTCCGATCATGCGGGCATACCGCCTGTGGAGAAATGCTATTTGTGTCACAAAGTCATAGCGTCGAAGTTCTGGCCCATAGCCAAGGTCGTACGCCACTATCGCCAGCGCAAGCCCATAGAATGGAAGCGCGTCTACTACGTGCCGGATTTTACACACTTCAGCCACCAGGCGCATCTCTCCCGGCACATAGACTGCGGGGTCTGCCACGGGGATGTCGCCAGGATGGATCGGGTCGGCCAGACACAGAAAATTGATATGAACTGGTGCATCAGGTGTCATTGGAAGAACAACGCATCGGATAGCTGTTACACCTGTCATTATTAGCGAGGTTATGAGTTGCGAAGTAACGATAGCCTGAGATATTGGGAAAAAGAGAACAGCGCAGCAAAGACGTGGCTGATAAGCGGCGCCGTGTGGATGGTGGTGGGCACAATCGCCGGGCTTGGCAGCGCCACCCACCTTGTCGCTCCGGACTTCTTCGCAAACATTCCCATTTTGGAGTTCGGCCGCATAAGGGCGGTGCACGTCAACACGGTCTTTTTCGGCTTCGTTGTGTCGATGCTGATGGGGGCAGGGCTGTACATACTCCCAAAAGTGCTCGGCACTAAGCTGTATAGCGAGCCTATGGGCAACCTGGCGGCATTGTTTTTTAACGCAGCGATCCTGCTCGGCGATGTCGCTTTGCTTGCAGGTATGACTCAGGCGCGGGAGTACGCGGAATACATATTCCCCGCCGATGTATTGGTGGTGCTCTCTTTTCTTTTATTATCCATCGAGTGCGTCGCCACGATAGCCCGGCGCGAGGAGCCGCTGCTGTATGTGGCGGCGTGGTATATCACCGGCGCGGTATTATGGACGTCGTTCGTGTATTTCGTCGGCAACGTCATGTGGCACCCCAGCACGGGCTCAGAGTCCGGCGTAGTCGACGCGATATTTTTGTGGCTGTATGGTCACAACGTGTTCGGCCTGCTCGTGACCCCATTGGCAGTCGGGATAGGGTATTATATGGTTCCGCGCATCGCCCGCGCCCCTCTTTACAGCCAACTGCTCGGAATTATCGGGTTTTGGACTCTGCTGGCATTTTACGCACACATCGGCGGCCATCATCTCATCCAGGCCCCTGTCCCAACGTGGCTTAAGACGGTCTCTATAATTGACAGCTTCGCGATGATAATCCCCGTCGCGGTGGTGCTCGTAAACTGGTGGTATACGGCCAGGGGAAGGTTCGATCGCTTTTTGGTAAACCCGGCCGGCAAGTTGATGATGGTCGGCTCAATCTGGTATGCGCTGACCTGCATCCAGGGGCCGCTGCAGAGTCTGGCATGGATACAGCGCATCACGCATCTTAATAACTGGACGGTCGGCCATGCACATTTGGCCGTTTTGGGTTTCACGGGCTTTATCGCGTTAGGAGGTATGTACTACGTTCTGCCGAGCGTCACTGGGCGCAGACTCTACAGCGAGCGGTTGGTGAATTTGCAATATTGGCTGGTGCTGATAGGCTTGTCGGGGTTTTTCACGGTTCTGACCATAGCGGGCCTGATACAAGGCTCGAATTGGAACAACGGCGAGACCGTCTATAGAGTGGTCCCGCTGATGAAACCCTACATGGCTCTGAGACTGGCGTTTGGCCTGCCAATAATCGTCGCTGCGATGGTGGGCCTATATAACGTCATTATGTCCATCAGGCACGGCAAGCCCCTGCAGGCTGAGGAACAACAGTGAGAGCAAACGGCACAATCGTCGTCGTCGGCAGCCTGTTTGTGGTATTCGCGGCCACGTTTTCAACTGTGTTCTGGCCGATGATCACTATCAAGGATAAACCCTCGGAGATATGGCGCGCTCCCACATCACACGAGGACAAGGGCCGCGCTCTGTATATGGCAAATGGCTGCACCTATTGTCACACACAATTTATTCGTCCACAGGACTGGGGTATCGGCGCAGGTTGCATAGCAGAATATGGCGATTATCACCAGCAGCGCCCGCATCTGCTCGGCTCCGAGCGCACTGGGCCGGATCTCTCTCAGGAAGGCGGGGAGCATCCGGATGATTGGCACCTGGCCCATTTTATCAACCCCAGGCTGACTCGCCCCCGCTCGCTGATGCCGCGTTTTGAGTATCTCAACCAGCAAAATATCGTATATCTTACGGATTATGTCCAGGGTTTGGGGGCGAAGGATGCGGATTTGCGGGTAGCCAGGCAGAAGCATTGGAAGAAGCTGGCGATGGCCGCGTTCAAACAAGGGCCGGATAAAAACGTTGAGTGGCTGCACTCCCGCGTGCCGCCGTCGTGGCGGGCTATGCCCACCGAATCTCCCGTAACCCACGCCTCGGTTCAGAGAGGGGAGAAAATCTATCAGGACTACTGCATCGGCTGCCACGGCGCAGTGGGGGACGGGTTCGGGCCTGCCGCGCAATATCTTAAGCCGACCCCGCTGAACTTCACCATCCTGAAGCGACACCTCGTCGATGGCAAGTTTATCGGCGGCATTTTGTACTATCAGATCATGAACGGCATAACGGGCACGGCTATGCCTTATTTCAAAAAAGACCTGGAGTCCGCGAAAATTTGGGACGTCGGCAACTTTATTGAGTACAGCTTTATCGATCATCGTGACGATATCTATCCGTCGGTCGGGATTCCGGCCGCGTTTGAAGGGAAGCGAAAATAATGGATTTCGATACCGCTGTATTTTTGCGGGTGTGGCTTGGGTATGCACTCTTCGGGGTGACGGCTTTTTCTATTGTGCTGGCCTGGGCTGTGCGTGCTCGACAGTTTTCAAATCTCGACAGGGGGCGGTATATTCCATTGGCGGATGAACGCGATTCGGTCGATTCTGAGTCGGGACACGGAACACGGGCGGATCGGTGGGGTTTGATATTCATAGTCACTATCGCGCTTGGTCTGTTCGGTGCGGCGGTGGTGCTTGCAACACGGGGCGCTTGATATGGAACTTGTATCGGAAGGATTAACTAACATCCTGGCAATTTTATCGTTTCTCATCGGGGCAGCTTTCGCGGGCTGGTGGGCGATCGGCTTGCTTGCAGTGCGCAGCCGGGAATCCGAGACGCAACTCCCCGAAATCGATGTGCCGGGGGATATTAAGGAAAACTTTACAGGCATCCCGCCGGTGCTTACCGTGTTTCTGATATTCTCTGGAATCACGATGGTTGCGTATGTGCTGGCGGTTTGGCTGACGGGGGTAAGCTATTGATAGAACCTGTAGACAGAGCAAATGTTGGGTTGGTAGGAGGGTATCTAGCCCCGATTCTCGTGATATTATTCACGATATTCTGGGTGCTGATGTGCTATTGGCTTATCGGATGGCGGGTACGCGACTGGGAGTTTGGCACGGTGCCCCACGTGCCCGCGCAGTCGGCGTTCAGCGCCACAAACCCAACACCAGGCAGCCCTGTACCGAAGCAGGTCCAACTCCCGCTTGGCCCGCGATCCATTAAGACTCAGGTGAACCAACCGTGAAAGTTCATTCGCGACGGGCTTTAGAACTGCTGTTAGTTGCGATGACGCTGGCGCTGGCCTCGTGCGGCCCACGAATGGAAAACCAGCCCAGCGTCAGACCATACAGCCGCCAAATGCCCACGATGCAGCCTGGCTCCACTCCCACTACAGGCCGAATACAGACTCTAATGCTTGAGGACAGTGTGCCGATAAATAGCCCGATTCCACCAGGCAAAGAAAACCTGGCCAACGGCAGGATATACTACGGCTACTACTGCCTGACATGCCACGGTGATAAAGGGGACGGCAACGGTCACGCGGGGGAGAGCTACGTGCCAAAACCCGCCGATCTCTCCTCTCCCCAAATCGCCGCAATGTCAGACGGCGAGCTATATCGGAAAATGCTGACCGGAATCGGCCACGACCCAGTAATGGAGGAAACCGTACTACCCAATCACCGCTGGCCGCTGACGCTCTACGTTCGAACATTCAGCAAGGGCAAATAATCGCAGCCAGTCGCTCCAAATGAAGTCATCCAGCTCTCTCAAAATGAGTCATCCTGCGCGAAGTCGCAGGATCACCCCACAATCAACAGATTCCGCGACTATGCGTGGAATGACAAGCTATAGATAGGTGGCGACCTCCGTCCGAATCGCCACCTCATACACCCGCTTCGACCCTTCAATTATCCTTCTCTCAGATCAGTCCTTCACCTTCACCATCACGATCCTATCCACATATATCCCCTTCACAGCACCGCTATTACCCAACGGCGCAACCCACGCGTAAAGCCCGGCGGTTGACTTTATCTTGCCCATGTAATAGGTGTGATATTCCCCGTCCGCCGAGTTCTCCAGTTTAGCCGTCGACCTTGTTACAAACCGGTGGCTGGGGCCATCGTATACGCCATATTCGAACGCAGCGCCGGATTTCGCCCCCTCAGCTCGAGCGATCAAATACCATCTCCACGACCCACTCAGCGACTTCGCCTGGTTTTTTGTAAGCTCGTGCTGAATGGCCCACTGCGTATGATTAGCCTCCATAAACGCCGCCTTACCCGACGACGCCTTCGGATCATCCACGATTCTCGCCCACTTAGGGGCCTCGAACAGTCTCATTTTATCGGCCTTTATCTCCACCACGTCGGATTTGGGCAGCGCCGCCAATTCTGTCGGACTCGGCGGCGGCCCGGCAAATCGAGCTTCCAGCGATGCTTCGTAAAGCTCAAACGGCCAGCTTTCGCTGTAGTTGCCAACGTTCCAGGAGTACGCCGCCTCAATGAACTGAGCCAAACCGGTGTTTAGATCAGCAGGCCCGGCGAATCGTACGTTTTCAGCCTTCGCTTGCGCTTTAAGCTCATCATATTTCTTCAGCCAGACGTGATCCAACGACAGCTTATCCCTCTGCACCCGCTTCAGTGCGACCGGGTCATCCGCGCACGCCCTCAGCGCCTGGTTAAACAACCTCGTCGACTCCGTCATCACGGCCAGGCTCATAAATGACAGGTTGCCGTTATAACAGCTCAACGGCATCGGATTCTGGTCGATCGAATCGTGAACTAGATTCAGATATTTCAATATATAAGGCGCAGCAGGGCCATAATATCCGTTCACAAATTCTTCGATAAGCTCATTGGCATCCCGCGACGGATCCCACTCCAGATGCGCCAGCACCCACGCGCGCAGCCGAACAAAATCTCCAATCGAGCACCCGGCATCGCCCTGTTCAAAGACCCCGATCGTGTTGTTTTCCACGAAGAATCTAAGGTTCGGGGCCAGCACGCGCATATTCGGATGAGGCTGGATATACGACGCGAAGTCCGTGACGTAGTCCCATATATACAAATTCGGCGCAATCGCGCTCCATTTGCGGATGTCGTCTCTGAATGTGGGATTTCCATTACTGTCCAGCGGCTTGGAAAAGTCGCATTCTATGGTACACAGCCGGATAACGACGTTTTTTCTCGGCTTAACTTTGGCCGGCGGCTTTCGGGTATATTGATATGCCAGCGTTTCGATGAGCATATCCGGGTACTGCTTCTCGATATCCTCAGCGATTAAATTCAGGCATCTGATAAGCGGCCCAGCCTGCGATTCTTCCTCGGCCTCCACCGCCTTGCACTTCGCGCACTGACACGCTCCGTGCCAGTCGTTTTGGCTGATCGAAATAATTCCAGCTGTCGGGTCCTTTTCTATCCAGCTCAGAGCCACTTTCGTAAGCTCTTTTCTCATCTCGTCGTTGGTCCAGCACAACTGGCCGTGTCCATATTGTCGCTTACCGTCGATCTCGCTGTACCACTCGGGATGATCTGTAAAATATTTATCCGGTGGCAGCAGGGCATAAGCAGTGTGGCACCAGCCCAGGATTTTATAATGATCCCCATACGCCGGCGGAATCTTATAAAAATGTCCGTTCAGTTTCAGCCTGGCCGCAAAAAGCGGATTTTCGTTTAAGTCGCGATAATATGCCTCGCGATACCGCAGCTCAGGCGTATAGACCGTATCCAGCGCGGGAATCGTCAGGTTTTTGATTGTCGGGATATCGCTCTCTGTGCCCGACCACCACCGGCAGCCAACCGTATCTTCCAAAAAAGTGTATACGGCATAAAGCGTCCCTCTCGGCTCGCCTCCTGCAAGCAGCAGCTTGTTTTCAACCGTGCGGATCACTATCCCATCGTGGCCGAGCGCCGTCCAATCGACCCCTGAGGCCAGCTTCTTAAGTCTGGGCGATGGCCCTACGAGTATCTGCGGGGCGTCCGACTTCACCTGAGATTCGCGTCGAATGGCAAACTTTGCACCTGTGACCTGATTAAGGTAGGTCTGCAACTCCTTAGCAGCAGTAAGCTGCGGTGCAGTCGCATCTTTTGAGATCACAATGCTGCACTGAGCTTTACCCTCGCTGGCAAGCGTCATTGCCGACGCAGCAGAGGCGAAACCGGCTGCCAGCAGCGCAGCCACGGCGATAATCCTGATCGACATACTTCATCCTCCATAATACTACAGCCTTATTCTATCTGTAATACACCCTACCTGCAACCCACGGCAGATAACTTGTGATGCTTGGAATGAAAGACCAAGACACACGGCGCTCTATCCCGAAGGAATCGACCAGCAATATGGGCCATCGAATGTGCCGCCCGCTCAGGCAGAGAATCCGTGTTATAATTGGCGGTGCAAGATGCCACCTTATCACAATCTGCGTGTTCACGGAAACCCCTGGAGCACGTACTTGAGTCCGTAAGCTCAGGAAGGATGTGGTTATGAAGAATATCATTATCATGCCATTGGCAATTGCGCATCTCCGTCGGGTTTCGAGGAAATAGAAATTGGTGAGCCGGTTTACAAAAATTCCGAATAAATCGCCTTTTTTTGAGCGTGGACTATGCATCTTGAGAACTAGAGAAAAACGTAAACAAGTTCGAGGAGATGCAAAGTGGTCTACCAAACATCATAATTGAAAACACTCTAAGCGAATCGACCCTGTCGTCTCGACAGGGTTTTCGCGTATATTGGTGTTTCCCGAGGGTTCCCAGAAACAACAAAACTCTAAAATGAGTTCGCATTGCACCTTGGCGGCTGGTTTACTTAGCGGAATTGTTTCTGAAGAATTCCGCAGCAGCAGCTTTGTCGCATTGGCCAGTAGCCACCCTGCGGACGAATACCTCAAGCTCATCCTCATCAGCGATGACCTCGATATCATTCATCGCGAGAAAGACAATGGCGGCTACTGCTCCAGTTCGCTTGTTGCCATCGACAAATGGGTGATTCTGAGTGATGTGGAATAGGTACGCCCCCGCCATCTCAAAGATGTTCTGGTGCAGATATTGATCACCGAATCCGGCAGCAGGCATCGCGACTGCCGACTGAAGCAGGTCCATATCTCGAATGCCGGGAGAGCCGCCATAGTGCTCGATCTGGTCGCGGTGTATCTCAAGAACATCAGCGAGGCCAAGGAACTCGATATGGTCCATTTAGTCGGCCAGTTTCTTCAGGGCACGTCCATACTTGCGGTTTGTCTTGTCGAGTGATTCTCTGAACTTAGCGGCACGAGACTCGTCCCGAACAGGAGCGATAATGAGCACGTTTCCGTCTGTCGAAACCTCGACCGGAGTATCGTTATCTATCTTTAACAGATCCAGCACACTGCGCTCGATAACCAGAGCCATACTGTTGCCGTGTCTTGTGAGCTTTTTAATCATAGGGATTCTCCACCATCTGATTGTTCCGTACATACAATGTATCACCAATCAAATATCGTGTCAAACCTTGCTGTTTAAAGGACCAAATTCAGACGGCCCGCCCCCCTTCAGTGATTCCGCCCCTCTTCAGTCATTCCGCGCGGAGTCGCGGAATCCACGGGTAAGCACATGGGGAGGGTGATCCTGCGACTTCGCGCAGGATGACATAATTTGGTAGCAGAGAATGACGTGTTTTGGTAATGCAGGATGACGTAACTTACTAACGCACCACTTCTTCACGATTAGCATCATCATCGATTTTTCCTTGCCCGCCCCGGTCGGCTTCAGTTATAATATAAGTGCTTATCCAGGGGGAACAACAGTGCGCGCAGAGATTATTTCGGTCGGAACGGAGTTGTTGCTGGGTCAGATCGTTGACACAGATGCGGCATATTTGTCTAGATTATTGCCGCAGTTCGGAATCGACCTGCACTATCGAGTTACTGTTGGTGACAACGAGGCGCGGCTGGCCGAGGCGCTGAAACTTGCTCTTACACGGGCTGATATAGTATTCACCATCGGAGGCCTGGGGCCGACGATGGATGACCTCACCAAAGAAACCGTAGCGGCGGTTCTCGGAGACGAAATGGTGCTGCATGAGGAGTCCGCCCAGCGAATGCAGGCGTTTTTTGCGGCGCGAGGCATCGAAATGCCCGAATCCAACCTCAAGCAGGCTATGGTGCCGAAGCACGGCAGGACGCTTCTTAATCCGCTCGGCACCGCCCCAGGCGCGGCATTCGAATCGGAAGGCAAGGTTGTGATAGTGCTGCCGGGGCCGCCGAGGGAGTTTATCGAAATGGTGGACTCTCAAGTAGTCGGATATCTGCACGGGCGGGTCGGTGAAGTGACCAGCGTAATCCGATCCAGAGTTCTCAGAATCGCGAGTCTTGGCGAATCCAGCGTGGCGGAGATGGTCAACGATCTGCTCGAGGGCTCAAACCCCACCGTAGCCCCTCTTGCAAGCGCCGGCGAAGTGCATCTGAGGATTACGGCAAAAGCAGACACCACCGAAGCGGCTGATGCGATGATTGAGGAAATGGACGCGAAGCTGTCGGCGATTTTGGGTCGAAATATATTCGGGCGAGATGATGAGACCCTGGAACGAGTCGTCGTTAGGATGCTGACTGAGCGTAAACTTACCCTGACTCTCGCAGAAAGCTGCACTGGCGGGCTGATAGCAAACAGAATTACCGATGTTTCAGGAAGTTCGGCGACCCTGCTTTCCGGGTTTGTGACATACAGCAACCAGGCAAAGAAGGATATTCTGGGTGTCGACGAACAATTACTTATTGAGTATGGCGCGGTCAGTGAGCAGGTCGCTCGCGCTATGGCCGAGGGCGCCAGAAGAGTATCAGGAGCGGACATCGCGGTTTCGGTGACGGGGATCGCGGGTCCGACCGGGGGTACGGCCGAAAAGCCCGTTGGATTGGTTTATATGGCTTTGAGTTCGGCCGGCGAGACTATCGCCTTCAAACACCGATTTTCGGGGAATCGGTTAGATATTAAGCTCAGGGCGTCGCAGGCGGCGTTGGATATGCTTAGGACGCATATGCTGTGAAGCGCTTTTGTTGGTCGCCTGAGCTTTGGACCACTATATAATGGCAGACCAGAAGGTTATCCGCACATTTGTAGCGATCTGTTTGGACGAGGAGATTCGAGGACGGATCTCCGAGGTTCAGGAGCGCGTCAAGAAACTCACCTCCCAGGTCAGGTGGGTCCAACCCGGCAATTTCCACGTCACGCTCAAGTTTTTGGGAGATGTTACGCCTAAAAAGCTGTCGGTTGTGCAGTCCGCTTTAGATGAACTAGCCGCTGGATATGAGGCGTTTGACCTCTCTGTAGCGGGGGTGGGGGTCTTTCCCACTCCGAGGCGGCCGAGAGTGATATGGGTCGGCGTTGAGGACGGCCGTGAACAGCTCGAAGCGCTCGCCAGCGGAGTCGAGCAGGGTCTGGTGAGGACGGGATTTGAAAAGGAACAAAAGCCGTTCCGGTCGCATATTACCATCGGGAGAGTGAAGGAGTCGAAGCCTGTCGAAGGCTTGCTCGAAGGTCTGCAGGAGATAGACGCGCAGGGGCTGGGTTCGCAGCGAGCCGACAGCGTGGTCCTGATGGAGAGCGTGCTGCAATCCGGCGGACCGATCTACACGCCTCTGAGCGTGCATAAACTGGGTTAGAAATTTGTTCTGCGGGGTGTAACGCCCCTGAATTAGTATATTTTAATCGTCTGATTTTTAGAGTCGGCGCAGGGAGAACCTAATGGATAAAGACAAAGCGCTGGATATGGCGCTGGCGCAGATTGAAAAGCAATTTGGACGCGGTTCGATTATGCGGTTGGGGGAGAGGCCGCAGTTCGACGCGTCGGTAATACCTACTGGTGCGATCTCGTTGGATATGGCTCTTGGGGTCGGAGGTATTCCGAGAGGCCGGATCACTGAGGTCTACGGTCAGGAATCCTCCGGTAAGACGACGTTGGCCTATCATGTTGTCGCTGAGGCGCAGAAGCTCGGCGGCGTGGCGGCGTTTGTCGACGCGGAGCACTCTGTGGATGCTGCTTATGCGTCTAAGCTGGGCGTCGATATCGACTCTTTGCTGGTCTCCCAGCCTGATACAGGTGAGGAGGCGCTGGAGATCGTCGATGCGCTGGTCAGAAGCGGGGCAGTGGATGTGGTAGTGCTGGACTCCGTTGCGGCGCTGGTGCCGAAGGCGGAGATCGAAGGGGATATGGGCGACTCGCATATGGGTCTGCAGGCGCGGCTGATGTCGCAGGCGCTTCGGAAGATCGGTGGCTCGCTTAATAAATCCAATACAGCGGCTATTTTTATTAACCAGATCCGCGAAAAGATCGGCGTGATGTTCGGCAATCCGGAGACTACGCCGGGCGGACGCGCGCTGAAGTTCTGGGCGAGTGTGCGGCTGGAGGTGCGGCGAATCGAGACGCTGAAGGTCAGCGGAGAGGCTGTCGGCACTAGAGTAAGAGTAAAAGTTGCCAAAAATAAGGTTGGGCCGCCTTTCAAAAATGCCGAGTTCGATATTATGTTCGACCAGGGTATCTCAAAAAGCGGCGGCTTGCTGGATGTGGCGACGGATATGGGTTTGGTCACAAAGTCGGGGACGTGGTTCACTTACGACGATACCAGGCTCGGTCAGGGCCGCGAGAACGCCAAGGCGTTTCTGGAGAGCAACCCGGAGATGCTGGAGGACCTGGAGACCAGGATAAGAGGCGGCGTTGCGGCTGCTGAGGTTGAAGTCGAACCCAGCGAGTAGATTCGATGGGCGAGATAACGGCGATTGAAGTTCAATCCAGGCGAGCCGATAGAAGATCCATTTTTGTAGATGGACAATTTGCGGTCGGCGCGCATCAGGACGTGGTCGCGACACTGAATCTCAGGGTCGGCCAGAGGTTTGAAGCCGATCAGTTGGCGCAGGTGGTCGGCAAGGAGACTGCCAGAAAGGCGATGGAAAGCGCGCTGAGGCTGATCGGCTACAGGGATCGCTCAGAGGCGGAGATTCGCAGGCGGCTGAGTGGGAATGATTTCGCCGAAGATGTCGTAGATGAAGTTGTAGTTCGGCTGACTAATATGGGTCTGTTAAATGATCAGACATTCAGCCGAAACTGGGTAAAATCGCGCACGGCTGCGAAGCCTATGGGCCGCCGGAGGTTGGCCTGGGAGCTTCAAAGCAAGGGCGTCAGCGCTGATGCCATCGAGCAAGCATTAGATGGCCTCAATGAGCAGACCGAAGAGGAGTTGGCGCTCGATCTGGCGCGAAACAGAGCGACAAAATCAGATGTTCGCGATCCGAAATTTAGAGATAAAACCGCTTCGTTTTTAATGCGAAGAGGCTTTAACTGGAACACAATCGCGAGGGTTCTTGACGAGATATGTCCTCAAAACGAGGATTAAAACGATGATCTGCGTTTTGCGGCTGATATAGCGGTCGCAATTATGAGAGGAGGTACCGGGAGCAATTTCGGTAGTCTATAGCGCCGGAGAATACACTTCGGCACAGAGATGGGATGGTTAGTCGAAGAGTCAGTTGACGTATATTCGCTCTACCTCACATCCTAATTTGAACAGGAGGTGAGGCAGATTGAACATTGTAGTACCGATAATCGTCGGTTTTATAGCCGCAGCAGCGGCAGCCGGCGCAATTTATTTCTGGTTCATTTCACCAAATCTGCTGAATATAAAAACCGCCAAAACGGCGATTGCGGAACGTGAAGAAGAATTCCGAAAAGAGATCGAAGCCAAGCGCAAAGAGGTGCTGTTGGAAGCCAAGGAAGAGGCTTTCAGGATTCGTGCCGAAATAGAGCAGGAAAACAGAGAAAACAAGGCTGAGATCCAGAGGTTAGAGCGAAAGCTGACGCAAAAAGAAGAGTTACTAGACAGAAGACTTGAAAATCTGGACAGAAAAGAACGAGGAGTTACTGAAAAAGAGGCCGACGCGCAGAAAAAATTGCACGAAGCCGACAGTATGCTGAATCAGCAGCGGGCCGAGTTGGAGCGGATCTCGCGATTGAGCGCCGAGGAAGCCAGGGATATACTGCTGAGGCAAATCGACCGGGAAATGGAGCGCAAGGTTGCGCACATTATAAGGCAGGCGGAGGATCAGGCAAAAGAACAGGCGGATCGCAAAGCCCGCGACATTATCACATTGGCAATCCAGCGATGCGCGGTAGACCAGGCCACCGAGACCACGGTATCTGTGGTGCCGTTGCCTGGAGACGACATGAAAGGCCGGATTATCGGCAGAGAAGGCCGCAATATCCGTGCGTTCGAGACTCTGACCGGGGTCGATTTGATTATCGACGACACCCCGGAGGCGGTTGTTATCTCCGGCTTCGATCCTGTGCGCAGAGAGGTCGCGAGAGTCGCGCTGTCGGGTCTGATTCTGGACGGACGAATCCACCCGGGGCGCATCGAGGAAATGGTCAACAAGGCTCAGATTGAATCTGAGGCCAAGATGAAAGAGGCCGCCGAGCGCGCGGTCTTCGAAACCGGCGTTACGGGGCTTGATCCGGAGCTTATTAAGTTGCTGGGTCGGCTGAGATACAGGACAAGTTATGGCCAAAACGTGCTGCAGCACAGCGTCGAAGTGGCGCATCTGGCCGGGGCGATTGCTGCCGAGTTGGATGTAAATGTGCCGTTGGCCAAGCGCGCGGGTCTGTTGCACGACATCGGCAAGGCGGTGGACTTCGAGGTAGAGGGGCCGCATGCTCTGATCGGGATGGATCTGCTGAAGAGATATCGGGAGCATCCTGAAGTCTGTCACGCTGTTGGGGCGCACCATAACGACGTCGAGCCGAAATCGGTGGAGGCGGTGTTGGTTCTCGCCTCAGATGCCATATCTGCCGCAAGGCCGGGGGCCAGGCGCGAGACTCTGGAAACCTACGTAAAGAGACTGCAAAAGCTGGAGACGATTGCGGATTCGTTCGCAGGAGTCGAAAAGACCTATGCGGTTCAGGCAGGGCGCGAGATTCGGGTTATGGTCAAGCCGACAGAGGTCGATGACGACGCCGCAATCAAGCTGGCTCACGATACTGCCAAGCGGATTGAAGAGGAAATGGAGTATCCGGGGCAGATCAAAGTGATGGTCATACGGGAGACTCGTGCGATAGAGTTCGCGAAGTAGACGGCTATTGGTCTGTGAGTTAACACATTCGAGGGCGCGGAGCAGGGTTACCTCCCGCGCTCTCGAAGTTATATGTGCGATTTATTTCGGTTGATGAGTTGGGTGATCTAATTAAAATCCTCTTTGTTGGCGATATTATGGGTGGGCCGGGCCGCAGGGCCGCTGCCAGTTTGCTTGATGGCCTGCGTAAAGAACACGAGTGTCATTTGGTGATAGTAAATGCCGAGAACGCCGCCGGTGGTTTGGGGCTTACCGAACCGAGCGCGAAGGCGTTGTTTTCGGCGGGCGCGGATGTGCTTACTCTTGGCAATCACACATTCGCCAAACGCGCTGTGGCGCCATATCTGGATGACGAGATTCGAATTGTCAGACCGGCCAACTATCCGCCGAGGTCGCCTGGCAGGGGTTGGGGTGTTTACAGAACCTCCGTGGGTCACAGCGTGGCGGTAATTAACCTTCTCGGCCGCACGTTCATGGACCCGATCGACTGCCCATTTCGAGCCGCCGATGAGGCGATTGCGGAGATCGGCGATTATGCGAAAATAGTAATTGTGGATATTCACGCCGAGGCAACTTCGGAGAAAATAGCGATGGGGCGATATCTGGCTGGCCGGGTGAGCGCGGTGATTGGAACACACACCCATGTGCAAACGTCTGATGAAAGGGTGCTTGATGGCGGCACGGCATATATTACCGATGTGGGGATGACGGGCGTCGAGGATTCCGTAATCGGAATGAACTGCGACCTTGTGATCGAACGTTTCATAACACGAATACCGAATAAGTTTGAATTAGCTGAAGGCGCCGTGCGTTTGCACGCTGCGGTTCTCGAAATAGACCCAGACACAGGCCAGGCGATCTCGATAAATCGTCTAATCGCATCGGAGCAGCCAAACCCGTCATTTCGAACGCAGTGAGAAATCTACTTTTCCGGGAGTAATCTATCATCGTCATTTCGAAGGCAGTGAGAAATCTGCTTTATCGAGAGCTGTCTATCACCCGTCATTTCGAAGGCAGTGAGAAATCTGCTTTTTCTGGGGGAGCCGCCGATTGACGGTTATCGGTTATCGTTCATTGTCATCCTGCGCGAAGTCGCAGGATCACGTAACTTGAAATTGTATTCTGTGGATTCCGCGACTACGCGCGGAATGACGAACAAAGGAGAAATCCCCACCCGTCATTTCGAACGCAGTGAGAAATCTGCTTTTTACGAATAATAAAACGGCTCCGTTTGACAGCGGTTGAGGCTGTCTGTAGAATTACAGTGGAGGTCCATACGTATGCGATGTTTGCATTTTAGGCTAATACTCATCACGGTCGCGGTCTATTTGATCGCCTCTACGGCTGCATACGCCCAGGCGGCGCGAGATGTTTTCATTTTCAAGGGAGAAGATCCCTCTGAGAACGGAATGGCGCTCGGCGGCTGGGGCAGCGGGGCTGCCGATAAGACCAAGGAGATGATTTTCGACGGCGGGTGGTCAATAAAGATCACCACCCAGGGCCTCTACTCAGGTGGCCGGATCGAGTTCGGCCAGCCGGTGACTCTGTTCTCCGACGGCATAGATAAGACCCGTTACATCCAGTTTGTGCTGTTTTTCAACGAATCCCAGGTCGTCAATCCGGCGCCGGGCTTCGAATATGCTATGTCCGACGTCGAGCCATATCGAAAACCGAAAGCCAGTAAAGTTCGCTTCGCGTTTGTCTCAGACACCGGTCAGACGGTTGAGGCTGTGGAGCGCACCGTCGCTCTGGACGCCGATGATAACTGGATGAGGGTCGCGGTTCCGCTTGCGAAGTTTAGCTCGATTCCGGGAATCAAAGAGTTTCGTATGAAGCAGTTGATGATCTTCACGGACACCCCGGGTACGGTCTTTCTTGGTTCGATGAAACTTGTCACCGATACTGCGCCGATCAAAGTTGATCCGCTGGACGCACGGACTACTTCGATTATGTATACGGAGTATTTTGTGGCTAACGCTGAGGGTGGGGTAAGCAACCTCAACTACGCGTGGGACTTTGACAGCCGCGACGGCATTATGGCCGATTCCACCGACAAAATCGCCAAGCATACATATAAGACCGGCGGAGATTATACGGTTACGCTCACTGTCAGCGACGCAAATGGGTTAAAAGACCCGGTGACGGTATCCACTGTGATTTCTGTCACCGAATAATAATGGGGGTACGCCACACGCGGTGTTGATCGCGCTGATAAAATCACTCCGACCTACGCAATGGACCAAAAATGGTCTGTTGTTTGTCGGCTACATTTTTAGCATTCAGCACGGCCATTCATTGACGGATCTGCTGAGGGTCATCGCCTCGTTTGTTATATTTTGTGGGGTCAGCGGCTCTATTTACCTCATCAACGACGTGGTCGACAGGGAACAGGACCGACTGCACCCCCGCAAGCGAAAACGGCCCATAGCCAGCGGAGCTCTGCCCGTACCGGTGGCGATAGTAGCAGCGGGGTTACTGATGACGGGGGGCGTATGGACAGCATTTTTGCTCAACGCGCCATTCGGCATATTGACGCTCGGTTACATCGTTCTCACGGTGTCGTATTCTGCAGGACTCAAGCGCCTTGTGATAATAGATGTCCTCGCTCTTACCGGCGGGTTTGTTATAAGGGCTGTTGCTGGTGCGAAGGTGATCGATGTGCCGATCTCCTCGTGGCTTCTGCTTTGTGCGACCCTGCTGGCGCTGTTTTTGGGGTTGGCAAAGCGAAGAGGTGAGCTTGTGTCGTTAGATTTGAACGGCGCAAATCATCGCAAGACTCTCGCGGAGTATACCATCCCGATGCTCGATCAGATGCTTGGCGTAACCGCGTCTTCGAGCTTGATGGCATATTGCCTCTACACATTCACCGCGGTCTCGGTCGTCACTGGCAAGCCGAACCCGGCTATGATGGTCACTGTGCCGTTCGTGGTCTATGGCCTGTTCAGGTATCTGTTTTTAATCCACGCAGACTCCATCACCGACAGCCCTGAATTGGTGCTGCTTAGAGACAAGCCGATGCTGTTAAATATGGTGCTATATGTGATTACTGCGTTGGTTGCGCTTATGTTAACGCGGTAACTGCCTGCCTTGCCCAGTCGATGATATCGTCTTCCGCATCCACCACATCGCCATCGATTTTCAGCCCGGAAGCAATTATTGTGACGCCACATTTTTTCATTCGATGTTCCAGCATATTTACAGATTCGCAGAACATATCATAACTCGAATCTCCCGGCCCGAAAGCGGCGCCTTTTTTGCCGGATAGATCAACGCCTTCCATCGCGTCGTAGAATGTCAGAAAATCGTCCTGCATGTCGCCGTCTCCCCAGGTCGAACAACCCAGAAAGATAAGGTCGTGTGCGTTCAAATCGTCAACAGTTGCGTCAAGCACATTTTTGATGCTCACATCGATACCAGCATCTTCAATGCCCTCGCCTATGTAACCGGCCATCAACTCCGTGCTGCCCGTAGTGGAGCCATATATGATAATAGCACTCGGCATAACATCCCCTCCATTGAGATAGGTAGTAGATTCATACCCATCCCCCAAAAAAACGAAGAGCCGGCCATCGTTACGATGACCGGCTCTATTTGGGGCGAGAAATGGGATTTGAACCCACGGCCTCCAGGGCCACAACCTGGCGCTCTAACCAACTGAGCTACTCCCGCCGCGATATATATGGCGCCCCCTGCGTGAATCGAACACGCGGCCCACTGCTTAGAAGGCAGTTGCTCTATCCCCTGAGCTAAGGGGGCATGCTGGGACCTCAATGTCCTCCAAGATTATATCATACCCGCAGCCCGCTGAGCAATCCCCTGTCAGGGCGCTGAGTAAAAGTTCTCTGCTGCTGTTTATTTAAGCCGACGTTACGGGCACACAAAACAATAGGCCGGGGATTGATCCCGGCCCTTGTCGCAACGTCTTGTAAAAGCAGTTTATTCCATATCCTCGCCGTCGTTATATCCTAATTGACAGCGATCTATAAGATCATCGACGTCGGCAAAGCCGAGGCAGATGCAAGTATCTGCCGCTCCGTAATAGACTCTTAGTCTGCCGCCTTCTTCGAGAATCGCTCCGCATGAGAAGACCACGTTTCCGATATCTCCTACGCGTTCGTAGTATTCTCTAGGAGTTAAAATCGGCACAGCGCTGCGGCAGATAACCTTGGCAGGATTGTCCAGGTCCAGCACAACTGTCCCCATTCGATACAGCGGCCCTCCAGAGGTGTTCTTGACCCCGTGATATATATGCAGCCAGCCCTGCTCGGTCTCAATCGGCGGTGTGCAGGCGCCAATACGGTCCTGATCCCAATAGCCGCCGCGAGTCGTCATAACTACCTCTGAGTCTCCCCAATGGAGCAAATCATCAGAGTATGATAGCCACATATTGCCGATCCCTCCGCCATACGGACGGTCGAGTCGGACATAGCGTCCATTGATTTTACGAGGGAACAGGCAGCCGTCCTTATTTTCCGGCTGTGATATAAGGCCAAGTCGAGTATAGGTCTCGAAGTCACTGGTCTTTGCAAGTGCCAGCCTCGCGCCGTATCTGGAATATGCGGTATACATAATATAGTATTCGCCTTCGAGATACGTGATGCGAGGGTCTTCTATGCCCCGGCGCTCATAAGAACGGAAAGGCTCTTCCTTAGACGGTTCCATCGCCGGTTCCGGATCGACGGTAAATCTATAGCCGTCGGAACTGCGAGCCAAAGCGAATACGCTGCGCCCAGACAAGTCTTCAACTCTAAGCAATAAGAGATATTCATCGCCCAGCTTTGCGCATGCCGCATTAAACACTGTGTTGCAGGGGAAAGGAACGCTGTCCAGCGTGATGATGGGATTTTTATGCCATCGCTCTACAGCATCTCTTCCGAGCTTCTTAAACATTCAATTCCTCCACAGGAGTACAGACGCTGACAGATAATAGTATCGGGAGGATTTACTCTCAAATGTAGAGCATAAACAGCAAGGTTATGCACCAGCGGTTAGGAACCTCCCTGTTCCTGGACTGTGACCCTCTCTTTCGAATCTTTTCAACCGAAGGAGAGTATAATACACAGATATAATTACTTTACAGGCACAGCCCTGTGAAGTCAAGCAAAATGAGTATATGAAAAAACTCACTTTTCTTATGCGCAGCTTCTTCGCTCAACTAATTCGGAGGTTACCCCGATAAGAACAAAATCAAAGGTTATTTTTGCATCAATTGTCGCTTTGTCGCTGGTGTTAATATTGCAGGGCTGCGGCTCTGGTGAAGGCTCTGAAGAGATCAGCCGAGTGCTGCTTGGGTTGCTGGTTGCTCTGGTGGCGGCTAAGCTCGGCGGGGAGTTATTTGTGCGGATGGGCCAGCCGTCTGTGCTGGGCGAGTTGGTGCTGGGTATTGTTGTCGGCAACCTGACCCTGTTCGGCTACGGAGGTCTGGATTTTGTCAGTGAGAATCTGCCCATAGAGATACTGGCGGAGCTGGGGGTCATCCTGCTGCTTTTTCAGGTGGGTCTTGAATCGGATTTAGAGAAGACCACAAAGGTTGGCGCTTCGGCTCTTCTCGTGGCGACTCTTGGCGTTGTCGCGCCTATAGTGCTGGGCTTTATTGCCTCGACGCTGCTAATGCCTGCGCAGGGGTTTTATGTGCATCTATATGTAGGCGTGGCATTGTGCGCGACGAGCGTCGGGATTACCGCCCGTGTGCTACGAGACCTGAGAAAATCCGACACTGCTGAATCTCGCATAATACTGGGCGCGGCGGTGTTGGACGATGTTATGGGGCTGGTTTTGCTGGCGATCATGCAGGGTGCGATCACTGCTGCAAATACCGGCAAGCCAGTCGAGGTAATGGACTTCGTTTATATAGTGCTCAAAGCGGTGGCGTTTCTGGTGGCGGCCCCTCTTATCGGCAGAAAAGTGGCGCCAAAGCTGTTCGATTTCGTAGCGAAGTTCAAAGCCGAGGACCTGCTGCTTGTGACTGCGCTGGCGATTTGTTTCGGGTTTTCATATATCGCTGTATTGATCGGCCTGGCCCCGATTGTGGGGGCGTTTGCTGCAGGACTGGTTCTTGACGAAGCGCACTGGAGAAGTTTCAGCAGGCGTGGAGAACGCTCTGTGGAGGATTTGATCGCGCCGATTGCGGGTTTTCTGGTGCCTATTTTCTTTTTCCGAATGGGCGCGTCGGTCGAGTTGACGAAGCTGATTCACCCGCAGGCGCTGTTGCTGTCTGCCGCGCTTGTGGCAGCGGCGTTGCTTGGAAAGCAGGTTTGCGCATTGGGGGTACTACAGAAGGGGCTTGACAGGCTTTCAGTGGGTATTGGAATGATCCCGAGAGGTGAAGTCGGGCTGATTTTTGCGTCGATAGGCGCAAGACTTATGCTGGACGGAAAGCCTGTGATAAACCCGGAGGTATTCTCGGCTTTGGTCATAGTAGTGGTATTCACCACCGTGGTCACCCCGCCACTGCTGAAATGGAGTCTGACGCGCAGACGGACGGATTGAACATGTTTTTCATTGACCGAAAACGGCGGCAGTGATATACTACTACTGCACCGCGCGCCTGTAGCTCAGTGGATTAGAGCATCTGACTTCGGATCAGAGGGTCGGGGGTTCGAGTCCCTCCAGGCGCGCCATGTTGTATTAACCTCAGCCTGAGTGCTACCATATCTACATGCTTACCTCATATCATTGCCACACCCGATTTTCTGACGGCGATTGCTCAGTTGAAGACCACGTCCGGGAGGGAATCGCTGTTGGGCTCGACGAACTCGGCATTTCTGATCACTATATTCTGCACCCTGGCCGCATCATAGAGTGGAGCATGCCTGTCGATGGGCTGCCGGAGTATATGGACGCGTTGCGAGCAGCGCAGGAGATGGCTGGGCAGAGCCTTAAGATTCGATTTGGACTGGAGGCGGATTATATCCCGGAGAGTGCGGAAAAACTCGGCGTGACTCTCGCAAAATATCCGTTTGACTACGTGATAGGATCGATTCATTTTGTGGGGGATTTCCCGGTCGATGAGTCGGCGAGTCACTGGGATAACCTGTCACAGGACGCACGCAACGAGATTATCCGTAAATATTGGCATTTAACGGCGGATATGGCACGCAGCGGGTTGTTCGATATCGTCGGGCATACGGATCTTTATAAAAAGTTCGGACACCGGGCGACTGTGGACATATCTGAGGATATTGCTGAGGCATTGGATGCCGTAGCGGCTGCGAAAATGGCGGTGGAGTTGAATACTTCGGGCATTCGATATGCCGGAGAGGCCTATCCCGCTATGGATATTCTGACCCAATGTTATGCGCGAGATATTCCGATGCTGGTCACGGCAGATGCTCATAGCCCAGCCAATTTGACTCGTTACTTCGATATCGGAATCCGGCAACTGAAGTCACTGGGTTACACTCAGCAGGCTGTTTTCAAAAATCGAGAATTGATCAGGAAGGGATAAACGCGAAAGCGCGAAAGAAGCGAAAGCCGGTAATATGGAGAGCCTTTGATCAGGACTTCGAACCTCGGATAACGAACCCGGAAAAAGCAGATTTCTCACTTCGTTCGAAATGACAAGGTTTGGGGGGAGTTCGAAACGGCAAGATTTGGGAGTTGGATTTGTAAGAAAGTCTTAGGCAGCGGCGGATTGGCTGACTTGCAGCACTCTGGTTTCGACCGCGCTTGTCATAGCCTCGACGATTAACGGGTCGAACTGGGTGCCTGATGCCTGCTGGATGCGTATAACCGCGAACCTGGGAGAGAGTCGGTTTTTGTAGCTCGTGGGCGCAGTCATAGCGTCAAACGAGTCGGCAACACTCAATATTCGGGAAATCAATGGGATGTTGTCCCCTACTAATCGATCGGGATAACCCGTGCCGTCGTATCGTTCGTGATCGCAGCCAGCGACCTCTCCTATTTCGGCCATTTCAGGACACTCGGCCATACAACTCAGCGCCCGTTTGGTCATTTGTGCGTGCTGACGAACGATTTCCATCTCATCATCGCTTAATTTACCCTGCCGCTTGAGCAATGAGGTAGGCACACCCAGCCTGCCGCAGTCGTGAACCAGACCTGCTCGATGCGCGCGACGAACCTCATTGGCTGGCAGACCCATGTGCTCGGCAAGCGTTTTGGCATAGAGTGCTGTACGATGCGAGTGGCCGGCGGTGGTCGGGTCTTTGGCATCGACCAACGCGGCGAATATGTGGAATGTACGCTCAACTCCGATTTCATTATCCAATTCGGAAGGTAAAGGATGCTTATTTAAGCGATCGGCGATCATATCCCTGAGCGAGTCGGGATTCATAATCTGGGAGTAGAAATCGCTGTCTTCCAGTGATTGGATCGTGTTGACCCACGTATCCTTGCTCCAGGCATAGTTAGTAAACCGGGCGAGTCTATGAAGCCCGGCGGACATCGCCGGCCAGGAAGTAAAGCACCCCACAGTATCCATCGTTTCGACCAATTGCAGCAACTGGCTGGCTAGAGGTATGTCCATGCCGCCGCGGCCGTCCTGATATCCGCTGCCATCCCACCACTCGTGGTGATAGCGTACGAGCCGCGCCGACGCTTCCATACCAGGCAGCCAATCCAACAAAGCAGCGCCACGCCGGGGATGTGTCAGGATTACGTGATCCTCCATTTGCTCTTGAAGAGTTGCGTACGCCGTTATGTGTTTCGATGCCCCCACAGTGCCGACTTCCTGCAGAAGACCGGCATAAAAAACCTCAGCCGCTTCGTCCGCACAGATGGCGTGTGTAACGTGTTCAGCCACCAATGCTATCCGCCAGCCGTGATAGATGCAACCGCTTGGGATAATATCTATCAGATATGGCACGGCAGCTAACAAAAAGGCCGGACATACTTCGGAATATGATTCGCTCATTTGCTTCTTGTTCTCTGGGTTGGTATCGACCATTCGCGCTCCTTCTTAATAAAATGATTCCACATTAGAACGCTGAAAGCTTGATGGGTATAAAGACAATAATTTTATGCCAGGTCGAGGTGAAATATGCGAGAACTGCGATTGTTTATTTTAATAGTGTTTGTATTCACTGTGATAGGATGCTCCGGTCAAAACGCTTCTTCTCAGCCGGAGAAGACGAAACCACCCGTCAGGACGGAGAAGGCCGGCGTACCCTTGCCTCCGCCAGGCAAACCGTTGGTGGGCAAAAAACCGCCGATGCCAGCCACTGAGGTGATAACTGACCCAGCTTATCGCGTAGAGGCAATCGCCACGGGGCTGATCGTGCCGTGGGACATTGCTTTTGTGTCTAAGGATCGGGCATACGTCACAGAGCGGCCGGGCAGAGTGCGTATATTGGAAGGCGGCAAGCTGCGGGCTAAACCCTACGCTATAATTCCGGTCTCGGCAGAAGGGGAGGGCGGGCTGTTGGGGATAGCGCTTCATCCGATGTATCCCGACCCGCGATGGGTCTATCTAATGTACACATATAAGAATGACAACAGGACATTCAATCGAGTCAGTCGCTTCACTGATACGGGGGACGGGCTAAAAGATGAAGTAGTGGTTGTGGAAGGGATCAATGGTGCGCTGTTTCACAACGGAGGGGCGCTGCGCTTTGGGCCGGATGGGATGCTGTATGTGGGCACAGGTGATGCGCGAGTGCCCGAATCTGCTCAGGATAAGTCTTCACTTAACGGGAAAATACTGCGAATGACGCCGGAGGGTAACATACCGCCTGATAACCCATTCGGTAACTCAATGGTTTACGCCTATGGATTGCGAAACGTGCAGGGTCTTGCCTGGAACCCGGAAAACAACGACCTTTGGGCGACCATGCACGGCCCTACCGGGGAGTTTGGCTTGCATGCAATGGACTCGGTCTTCATCGTAGCGAAGGGCGACAATTGCGGCTGGCCGCGATCGTTGGGAGTTACGGATGTTCGCGGAGTAACGCCGCCAGTACTGTTTTATCCTGGCTCGTCGGTGCCGCCGGGGTTGTGCACATTCTATACGGGCAGCCTGATGCCCAAACTCAATGGCAATTTCTTCTTCGCCTCGCTTGCCGGAGAGCATCTGCAGCGGATAGTATTGTCCGGGCCAAAAAAGATAATCAAAATCCAGAGATGGTTCGAGACCGGAACACATAAAGGAAAATACGGCCGACTGCGCGCAGTAGTGCAGGGGCCGGATGGCGCGTTGTATATAACCACCAGCGACCAGGACCGCCGCGGAAGCGTGCACAAAGGGGACGATAAAATATTGAAAATCAGCCCCTAAGTCTTTTTGGGCGGCTGCATTTCAGGCATGTCGAACAGAGTCGTCATATAGGAAATGCTCGCAGGTTTCCCGGCCCTTTTAAGGCCGTCGATGGTGATCTTGAACGTGTCGCCTGGAGCATAAACAAGCGAGTTTTCCGGGCGGAAAATAATGCAATAAGGTATGCCATAACCCTTGCGATCGACCATAAACAGGCCATCCGGCGGCGCTGATGAGGCGCTGAAGACCCAGGTCTTATTGTCTTTTTGACGAACCATAGTCACGGTTTCCTGGCCGGTATAATCGAAGAGCTTGTGGTTCAAGCTCACCGACCACGGCAGCCGATTCGGACAAAGCTGCAGAGGAAATTGACCCGGCGGAGGCCAGGATACGGATGCGTATTCAAAGCTCGGCTTGCGGCTTGTGTCGAATGCATACATAGTCGAAAACGACTCACACCACCCGAACGCTGTTTGTTTCATGGGGGGATTTAGAATCCACCGACGGTGCCCGACAGCCTTTTCGCTTGTATCAAGGTCGTGCATATACGCCGTCACCGAATCAGCGGCGCTTTGAAAAAAGGTTTTGCTGCCGATTTTGGAGTAGCCGAAAGTGATATTATTCGACGAACACGACCGAAGTCCTTTCTTGAAGAACTCGTCCTGCATATCCGCAGGCCTAGCCGGGTTATGTGTGAGGCAATTCAGTTTTTTGAGCAGCACCGCGCCGTGCTGGACTTCCTCAAGCCAGTCGGAGTTAATGCTTACATCGTCCGGCAAGCCCGCCAGGTAGCGCATAAAGTTCACCTGATTGATTGCGTCAATTTGATACTGCGGTGTAAGAGCGCCCGCAGCATAAGGAGCCTGCCAGGAAGGCTCGGCTGCGTATGGATTATCACCAGCCGCCGGCTTTGTTTGCTGCCAACGGGCTGTAATTTCCTCTATTGTCCGCCCTAAATACGGCTTCGCATCAAGATGTATACAGCCGAGGTCATCGGTTGTTGGTGTTGTGGCGGATTGTTCAACAGGCGCCGCAACTGACGGTATCGCGCAATATGGCACGAGAAACAGAATTATGATGAGGATCCTTATTATCATGTCATTTCCGGCTGCTCGCGACCAATCGGGCTAATCGAACCAGCTCCGCGTAATCACAAGCCTTTGGTCACCTCTCAACGTAACCGTGACAGGGCCGGGGGTGCGATTTATTTTCCATTCGACATTTTTAGCAGCCCCGGCAGGGACACTGACAGTTGAGCCAACCAACTTGCCATCTAGCTTGAGGGCGATTTTAGCGTCTTTTTCGCTTGTGTTGGTGAGGGATACCACAAACCTGCTCGCCTTGCGGCTCAGCGTTCCATAAATAAATCCCCAGCCCTCAGGTTCGGGGTCTGGAATAGGAACCAGCCATCCATTGCTGGAAAAATCATAATCACCCAGCAGGGTGAATCCATCGATTCTGTGATCGTCGCCAAGCCTGCCCTTGCTTGTGCCTCTATGATTATATGTTTTGGAGTGCGGCAGAAGGCCCTGCAAAGACGAGACGAACGCACCGGTGCGAAATGCGCGAAGGTCCCAGTCGATCGGCTTGGTAAGATCCAAAAGTCCGACGCTCTTGCCGGAGGAATAGGTAACCAGGTTTCCCAGCAGCTTCGCAGCACACGGGTCGGAGTCGATGCGAGGAGCTATTCGGAATTGACTAAGCACGACGCTGCCATCTCCGTGGAGAACCTCGACTATGGCGCCGGCGCTGAGAAGCGGGTCGCAGGACGCCCATATTCTGGTCCATTTCAGGTCGCTGACCGTCTCCGGCCGCAGCGCGGTAAGAACCGGGCCTATATCCGGAGTTCCATCTTCCATCCGGCCAAGGTCGTTCCACCAACGCAGGTCTCGCTCGGTGATTCCTTCAAATAGAACATCGTTATCCCGCGGCTGGATATAGGTCAACTGGCGATACGGCGGCCGTTGTTTGGTGGATAAATTCGCCGGCAGCCAATTTGTCTCCCATTTCTCTCGATCTTGTCGCAGACAGAGTATTTTGCCTCCCCTGTCCAGAAACGCAGGCACTGCCTTTTTATCCGGGTAGACGCCAGGAGCCAGAGCCTCCTCCCCGATTACCAGAAGGCCGGTTTTCGGCAGGGTTTTAAGACTGGATATAGTGGAGTATTTTATCCCTATATAATCAAGCGCGGCAGCGGTCTCGCCGGCTGGGTCGAATAAAGTGACCTGTACGGCCGGCTGTTTTGCGGCAATCCATGACCTGGGCGTCACGAATATCTGGAAATCGTTGGTCGACAACGTCTGCCTGGATTTATCCCGAAGCCTGCACTTGACGTCGTAAACACCACGTTGTAAATCCGCCGATAGGGGAATGGAGACATCGGCCCAATTATTGGCGTAATACGGCACCGCTGGGAAATCGACGGTGCCGGAAGCCACTATTTTGCCATCTGTCGATACGACTTCGATTTCCGTGATTGATGAATCCACGACTCGGCCCTGATCGTCGTCGTTGGCCAGACACAGCCTAAACTTCAAGTCATCCCCAGAGCAGAGATTCGCGTGCCAGCACTCCGGGCTGAGCAAAACAGGCTGGAACGCGGTTTTAAGGGTCTCAAATGCGGGCTTGACGATAATATCCGCAGCGCTGGCCGCATGCGCCCAGCCCAGGAAATAAGTAAAAGGGAATACCCCCGCCACGTTGCTCTCGCTTGTACGATATCGCCGCAGGGATTCCGTGATATGTTTGACGAGTTCCGACTGATACGCCGTCGCCGCTGTACGGTGATCTTCTGCCGTGCCAACCCATTTGGTCATCATACTGAGCTGTTTACCCATAGTTTCATAGTCACAATCATCTGAAGTGTATGCGGCTACACATTCTGTGACAGTGAGGGGCTGGTCGGCTTTTTTGGCGAACTTCATATAACTGGTAGCATCAAGCGGCCAATCGCAGATGTTACCGTAATACCAGCCCGCATAACGGTGGACATCGAATATCTCCCCCGGCACGCCATGACCAAATCCCGCATTGCCTATTACAGGCCTCGTGGTGTCGAATAACTGCAGGTCGTTGTAAACCTGGGTCAGGTATTGCTTATAGGTGCTCTCTCGGGAATTATAGTCGACTTCGTTTGATAATACGTAGATGACCACGGACGGATGGCTGGCAAGGCGAAGTATGAGGTCTCTATAGAAAGCCTGTTTTTTCTCAAATGCAGGCGCGATGGGGCCGCTGCCTCCCCCGCCATAATGCCCGGCGAACAGCATCATTCCGAGTTCGTCACATTCTCTGATCCAGCTATCCGGCTCCGTGCGAATCATGTTGACGTGTGCTGTTTTGAGCAGATTGATGTATCCGCGAATGAAGTCGCGGTCGTCGAGAAGTTGCTGCGGAAGGTCTCTGCCGGGTGGATTAATAGGGACCCCGCGCAGGAACGTCTCTCGGCCGTTGAGATAGAGCTTATCTCCTATGGCCTCGAATGTCCTAAACCCGAATCGAACCTTGCCAAGGTTGCGGTTTGCTGAAACCACGGACAATTCATAAAGCTGCGGATCGTTTGGCCACCATAGCTTTGGGCTGAGGTTGTCGATGGAAAAGCTGTGCAGCCCCCAGGCGTCCGTCTGAATATCAGACGCAGAAACCGTGCCCGCAATCAGTGCCGCGCCATCCGGCCAATGGGTGATTTCATACGAGATATCCGCGGCAGTATCATAGTCCGCAGTATCCGTGATTTTGACCGTGACCTCGTTTGCAGCGGATATAACCACCACAGCTGGACGATCAGCCGAAGCGCAGCAAGCGCACACCATTATTAGAGCACACAATACAAGCAGCCTCATAGCCTGATTATATCTCATCCTGAGCGAAAAAGTGCAAGCTATTGTGTTTTAGAAGTAGAAGACTGGAATATAAGTCGCAGGATCAACCAACTTCTTCTATGCGTTAGAAAGATTCCGCGGCTTCGCGCGGAATAACAAACCTGGCAGGAATGCCAAACCTACAGGAAAAGACCAATCACAACACGCGCCACGACCAGCTTAGTTTAGCTTTTGTGGTTTGACGATCGGCGGGAGGGGCGATATACTCTGTGTTATGGCTGTGCTTACTCTTGAAAATGTATCCAGACACGCTACCGGCACCTGGGCTTTGTGGGACGTCAGCCTTGAGATAGGTGCGGGAGAGATAATAGGAATCCTCGGTAAGTCGGGATCGGGGAAGACTATGCTGGCCCGGGTGCTTGCCGGGCTTGAGGAGCCGACCTCCGGCAGTGTGACGATCGGAGACCCCGATGGCACGAAACCGGTGGCGGTGGCGTTAAGCAAGCCTGCTTATGCTGCTGATTATACAGTCTATGAGAATCTGGATATGTTCGCCTCGGTCTGTGGGATACCTTATAAACGTCGCAGCAAAGAGATTCCAGCGATGCTCCAGCGGCTGGGGTTGTCGGCAAGCCGCTCGACTCCGGCCGGTATGTTAAGCTCAGGCGAGCTGTGCAGAATGGAAATCGCGCGTGGGTTAATGGTCGAATCGCCGGTGCTGGTTATTGACTCGCTGCTGGACTCGCTGGACCCCGCCACTTTTGAGACAGTGTGGGATTATATCCTCGACATTAAACGCGCGATGGGCAGATCATTTGTGATCCTGACTGGTTCGGGCAAGGTGGCGGAGATATGCGGTCGGCTTGCTGTCATCGCACGTGGCCGAATAGCGTTTATAGGCAGACCTGAGGATTTTCGGAGACTGGCGGGCGAGGATATGATCGTGTTGGGAGATATGAACCCCCTCACACGCGGCCGCATTCAGGAGCACTTATCCGTGGTGATTAGAGAAGAAGAGGGATTTCTCTCGTTTCGGGTGGCGCACGGCGAGAGGGTGATCGGGGAGCTGCTCTCGGAGTTCGGTAACGAGTTGAGCTGTGTGTATCTTAAAAGGCCGACGCTGGAGGATGCGCTGGATGTGCTGGCGCGGGGCGGGAGTCACGTTGCAGCGGGGACAGGCGAGGAGAAGGTAAGCTGAGATGACAACGCTGATTCTGTCCGCTCATAACACCAAACGCCTGCTGAAACATAAGGGGCTGAAGATATTGTTTGTGGCGCTGCCTGTGGTAGCCGGGCTGCTGCGAATACTTTTTACAAAATGGGCGTTCGCTCTTTCTACCGCCTGGCTGTGTCCTCTCGCATGTATTCTGGCAATCGTTGCGATTTTATACGCACAATGGGCAGTTGACGCGGCGTCGGGGTTGATCGACGGTCTGCGGTCGTGTCGGCTTTCTATCCGCACCATCGGCGTTTCCCGCGTACTCAGCGGAGCTTCGATATTTGCCGCGCAGATGATAGTGTTTGCTTTGATTATGGCCCTGCGGTTTCGATGATTCCGAACCGGGCAGAAGGCGCATACCGGGGCGCTTTCTGGTAGAATGTAACCGGAGATTTACCCTGTTATGCCTTATTACAGGCGCAACATTCTTATATTGTCCGTCACGGTGCTGCTGGCCTCGCTGAGTTGGCAGCAGATCATCCCGTTTTTACCGAAGTTTCTTCAGGAGCTTGGCGCTTCGGAGAAACATTTTAAGTTGTGGGTGGGGTTGATATTCGCGGCACAGTCGCTTGCGGCTATAGTGATGCAGCCGTTTTGGGGCAAGCTCGGCGACAACTTCGGCCGAAAGACTATGATAATCCGCGCCGGGTTTTGTCTGGCCGGAGTATATTACGGAATGAGCCTTTGCCACGCGCCCTGGCAGTTGGTGGTGTGCAGGTTTCTCAACGGCGCGTTGACTGGTTTTATACCCGGCTCATTTGCGCTGGTCGCCACAAACACACCTGAGCAGGAAGCGCCTAGATATGTGGCGATATTGGAGAGCACCTCGAACGTGGGCTTAATTGTCGGGCCGGCGTTCGGGGCTTTTTTGGCCAGACTGGCGGGATATCGATGTTCGATGGCGGTGTCCGGCACGGCAGTTTTGATATCCACCATAGTCGTGTGGCTGCTGGTAAAAGAGCCGAATAAGCCCGCCCCAGTCGAGAAGACAAGCCTCATACAAGACTTCGGAATCGCGTTTCGATCCCCCGTGCTGTCGTCGCTGATGTTCGCGATGATGTTGACCTGGATGTTCGGAAGCTCAATCAACCCGTTTTTGATCCTGCATCTGGAGACTCTCAAAGGCCATGCGCCCTGGTGGTTGCCGGCCGTGACATATTCTTTACCCGGCATAGCATTCGTGCTGACTGCGTATAGATGGTCGTGTTTAGGGCAGAAATGGGGATATCATCGAAACATATTAATCGGCTTGATCGGTGGATCAATAGGGGCGATTGCGTTGTTTGCATCTGCAAATGTATGGACGTTTGCCGTGCTATATTTCGTATCTGGGGTATGCCTGGCCACCATGAGCCCCGCCATCGGCGCCATCACCTGCACAAAAGTAGCCGAGGATTTCAGAGGGCGAGCCTATGGAATCCAGCAGTCTGCCGGCACTTTTGGAGCGCTGGCGGCGTCGTTAATAGCAAGCCAGATAGCGTCATTTTTCGGCTATCGAGGAATATTCATGTTTGTCGGACTGCTGTTTTTGACCGGCGCCTTTGTGTTTAAAGGTATGGTTCGCTTGTGGCCGAAGACCTAGGCTTATTGCAGCAGTATAGCATCGACCAGAACACGTTCCCCCAAATTGGTGCTCATAGTCCCTTTGACCTTTGCCAAAGAGCCAACCTCAACTGAGGATTCACACTCAACCTTTATGCCGCACGTGTGATCGGGCTCCTGAATGTAAAAGCAACCGTCGAATACTGCCGTAACTGGTTTCGCAGAGTCGAATTGTACAAGCGTATTATCTGATGTGGCATGGCAGTCGCATATTTTGGACACTATTTGCACCGGTTCCGACTGACCTATAACGACTGAGTTAGTGGTTCTAACGTCTGTATTAGTCTCCCCTGCCACAGCATATAGTCCCCATGTAGTCCAAAGATCATCGACACTTGTCGTACCCACGTCAAGAGCAATATTTCCGACCGCATCTGCTGCGATTATTCTATTTCCAGGGTTGGGGCCTTTTAAAAAAGCCGGGCCGGAGGAAGTGCTGTCCAGGTTAAGTCGGACAATGTTACCTCCAAACAAGGCGTTTTTGCTGCTTAACGCTATCCAAAGCACGCCTGAAGCCGTGCCTGACTGGCTGGCTTCCTGCGAATAACAACTGACACCCGTTACATATCGAGATGCCGGAAGACCGCCTGACCCGGTAATCTGACTCAGACCGGTGTCGAAACTGGTATCCTGCAGCCAACTGCCGCCGGGTATCCGAATATAACGCATCACATTCGGACCAGCCGATGTATCCCCTACACACGCGACGTAGCAGGCATTACCGCTAGCCTCAAAGCATATTTGGTGGCAATCAAGACTTGCAAACGGGCCGATTATGGTGGCCCACTCCGGGTTTGCGACACTGCTGATGCGGACGTATTTATCGATAGTCTCACAGACTTCCAGGCCGTTGCTTGTGGAAATCCCTTCCAGCCAGTATATGAGTTGTTTTTCGCTGGTAAAAATATGATGCAGCTCATAGCCGTTATGATCGAAGACTTTGACGCCTGTCCTGTCATTGATGAGGGTTTTATTTGCCACATAGATGTTGCCCAACTGGTCTACTCCCAACCCCCAGGGAGCGGAGTTGCTTCCGCTGAACGTCGTTGGCAGCGAATTCCCGATAGCGTTTTCTGCCGCCCAATTCTTAGCGGTGCCGTCGGCGTAATAAGCCAAAATGCGATTTGCTTTTACATTTGCTACGTAGATAGTGCCATAAGCGGGACTATCCGGATTGCGATCAACTGCCACGCCCCTGATTGATTTTGATACGGTGCCACCAGAAAGTCGTACCAATTCGCCTGGTTGGCCGTCCTGAGTACAGGTGGCTGATATGCGGGCTTTATAGGAACCACCCGATTCTGCAGGCTGCCATTCATGTGTTTGAACACCCCCGGCCTCTTCAAATGGCCCCAGTGCGCCTATGACGTTATCGGACGAATTGAGTATTTCTATGGCTACCGTACCTGGACAATTCAAACGATAGGTGATTTCGAGCGTGGATGATGAGGTTTTTGACGCGGAAAAGTTATATATTCCGATTGCGGCGAAAGTAGTATTGGTAAGGAACAAAATCGAAAAGCAGGCCAGCAAAACGCGCGTAAGCGCTTTAATCAGAGACAAACTCATATCTCACCCTCGTTATTCGTAATATTGAGCATAATTATATCCACTTGCTGGTTAAAGATCGTCGTTGGTTCTCCTTCATGAAATACGACAACTAATGAAAACAAACGAATTCCGCTGTTAATATGCCAATTTGATCGCGTTGTGCGCAATATTTGCGTCCTTGACACGCTAGAGGCTTTGCCATATAATCTTCTCGGTTCCCATGGGGGGGATCAGGGCTACCTGTGCGTAGCCGTTGCGACCGCCGCTATTCAGGTCTGCACAGTTCGCGTTTGCGAGCGCTGTCTTTAAGAAGAAGACAGGATATGAGCGGACTGAGATGCGGCATTTTGTTTGCCTTATAAGTATTTGAAAGGGGAAATTGACAGGATGCACTGTGAGCGAATGAGAAGCGGCAAGCGCGCCGGCTATCTGCTCGCACTTGCGATGACAGGCTTGCTCGGCCTGCTGCCGACTGTCGCATCTGCAAGCGAAGCGATTACGCTTGAGCGTTTCGAGAAACTGCCTATTATGTGGCCGTCGGTGATTGCCGTATTTATATGTGCGCTGATTGGCCTGGCGTTTGGGTTGAAGTGGTTCGTGGCGATCAATAAAGAAGATCCCGGCACTAAGGGAATGGTCGCCGTGGCCACCGCTATTCAGGAAGGCGCAACCGCCTATCTGAAAAAGCAGGTCTCCACGATGATCTGGTTTGTGATCATCATAGCCATTGGCCTGATCTTTATGTATAAGAACGTGGATGGCTTCTACCCAGTCGAGCGCGACGGAGTGATATTGGGAGCCGATCGGATTTTCCACAAGATTCCAGTATACGTGGGCGTTAGTGTCGCATTTGTATTGGGCGTAGCGGCGTCTTATCTGGCAGGCTTGGTCGGAATGATGATGGCTGTGCGGGCAAACGTTCGCGTGGCGAATGCTGCCTTGAGAAGCTTCAAGCATGCTCTTTATGTGGCGTTCAGAGCCGGCGGCGTCTCCGGTATGGCGACTGTTGGCCTGGGTCTTTTGGGCGCGTGCCTGGTGTTTTGGCTGTTTGGCAATGAGTCGATGAAGGTTCTTATCGGCTTCGGTTTTGGTGGGTGTTTGGCCGCTCTGTTTATGAGGATCGGCGGTGGTATCTTCACCAAGGCTGCTGACGTAGGCGCTGACCTTGTTGGTAAGATTGAGCAGAGCATTCCGGAGGACGATCCCCGAAACGCTGCCACTATCGCTGACAACGTCGGTGACAACGTCGGAGACTGCGCCGGTATGGCGGCGGACGTCTTCGAGAGCTACGAAGTTACTCTGGTCGCGGCTATCATTCTCGGCGCTGCTGTTACAACCCATTTCAACCTGGGAGCTATCGGCCTTACTCTGGTCGTCTATCCGCTGCTTATCAGAGCTGTCGGCGTTATCGCATCCATTATCGGTATCTACTCCGTTAAGGGAAGCGACGACATGAATATGAACCCGATGAAGCCGATCAACTACGGGTACTGGATATCCGCAGCGGTTTCGACAATCGGTTTCTACATCCTGTCTTATTGGATTTTCGAAGCCAACACAGCCACAAAGCTCGCTATTGGCAGCAAGTTCGAGTGGTGGAGATTCGCCACTGCCAACCTGATGGGTATTATTCTCGCTCTGGTTATCGAAAGACTCACCGAGCACTTCACTGCTATCGACAAGAAGCCTGTTACCGAGGCTGCAAAAGCCAGTAAAACAGGCCCGGCGACCGTTATTCTGTCCGGCTTCGGCGCTGGCCTCGAGTCCAGTGTGTGGTCTGTGGTTGCGATTTCCGGCGCTATTCTCGGCTCTATGATCCTTTTCAAGGGCGACGCGGAGATGGCGGCTTATGGTATCGCTCTGTCTGGTTTGGGCCTGCTGGCTACCACTGGTTTCATGCTTGCTATGGACACCTATGGCCCGATTGCAGACAACGCCAACGGTATCTTCGAGATGTCCGGCGCCCTCAAAGATGAGGGAGAGGATAGCGACGCTCAGAAGATCGTGGCAAAGCTCGACGCGGTTGGAAACACCACCAAGGCTCTCACCAAGGGTCTGGCCATAGCCACTGCGGTTATCGCTGCTGTTGCGCTGTTCAGATCATATATGGCAGACGCCCAGCTTCTGGAAGCCGGTATTCGACTCGACTGGACTGTCGTGTTCATCGGCATGTTGATCGGTGGCGCTGTGCCGTTCCTGTTCAGCTCCTTTGCGATCAACGCGGTCAACCGCGCTGCTTTCCAGCTTGTTGAGGAAGTGCGACGACAGTTCCGCGAGATCGTGGGCATTATGGACTATGACCCGCGCTCCGGTTCTGACAAGGGCAAGCCCGACTATCAGAAGTGCGTCAATATCTCGACTGCTGCCGCTCAGAAGGAACTGCTTAGCCCGGCGGTGTTGGCTGTTGCTGCACCGATTCTGGTCGCGTTCGGCCTTGGCTTTGGCGCACACGGGAATGACGAAGGCTTTGTTCTCGAGGGCGCTGCTGCTCTCGGCGGATTCCTTGCGGGCTCCATTCTCTCCGGCCAGTTGATGGCTGTCTTCCTTTCTAACGCGGGTGGTCTTTGGGACAACGCGAAGAAGAAGATCGAAGACGGTATGTTCGGCGGCAAGGGAACCGAGGAGCACAAGGCTACAGTAGTCGGCGACACCGTCGGTGACCCGTTCAAGGACACTGCCGGCCCGGCTCTTAACCCGCTTATCAAGGTTATGAACCTGGTTGCGGTCCTGGTGGCTCCTATCGCCATCCACCCGATGCCGGCTGCCACGCGTGGCGCTATCGTAGCGGTTACTGTGATCGCTCTGATTGGCGCGACTATGTGGAGCAAGCGCGGCGGGCTGGACGTTCAGGACGACACGACTGCTACTGCTGGCAAAGCCAAAGAGAAGGTTTCTGTCTGAGGCCGACTCTGAAACTGACCATAATAAAAGGGCAGGGGAACATATTCTCCTGCCCTTTGCGTATAATCCAAGCAGAATTATGACCGACCAATCTAACGATAATCAGAGACCAATCGACCGAGGTGCCATTGGGCCAAAGCGGTGCCTGCTCTGTAGAGTGATTCGACGAGCGTATGCCCGGTTTAGGATATGGCTGGTTCAGCTTCGCAATCCGCACCTGAGCGTCGGCTGCCGACCGAGAATTGATTTCTCTCGTGTGCGTTTCAGCACGTGGACAGGGCCGATTGTTATAGGCGACGACTGTGGCATATATGATGGCCGGATAGAGGGGACGCTGACTATCGGCGACAGGGTGAATCTTATAAGCCCGTGCAGAATCGGCGGCAGCAGTTTACATAAAGTCACCATCGGCAGCGACACGTGGATTGCGCCCAACGCCTACATTGTCCCTACCACCCATGCCTACAAGCGTCGGGATATTACTATCACGCAGCAGGGAACCTATGGCGGGGATATCAGCATCGGCGAGGATTGCTGGATCGGCATTAACGTTGTTGTGTCTCCCGGCGTAACAATCGGCAAAGGCGCAGTAATCGGCGCCAACAGTGTCGTCACTAAGGATATTCCAGAATACACAATAGCAGTCGGCGCTCCGGCAAAAGTAATCGGACACAGAGAATAGGAGCCTAACACCATCCCCCGAATCCCAAACCGCGTAATTTCGACCCCCCAAGCCTGGTCATTTCTAACCTCCAAACCTTGTCATTTCGAACCTTCAAACCTGGTCATTTCGAACCTCCAAACCTTGTCATATCGAACTTCAAACCTTGTCATTTCGAACGAAGTGAGAAATCTGCTTTTTCCGATGTCCGATATCCGAGGTTCGAGGTCCTGATCACACCCCTGGGCTCTCCATATTACAATACCATATCGTTATTTCTGGCTTTTGCTCCTTTCGCGCTGTCGCGTTTATCCCTTCCCACCCTTTACACTCCCCCTGCTGGGCTATATAATTCTCAAGTATCAGGAGGCGCTGCATTATCAATGGCCGAGTTTCGATCCATCCATTCCCCGGAGCGTGGGGTGCTGCTTTTGGACACCCAGGGTCGGGTGACCGTAGCCAACATCCGTGCCGCTGAGGTATTAGGCGTATTTGTAGGTGATTTGCTCGGTATGCCGTTGCCCGATTGCATCAAGCGCCATCCGAACTCAGATGATGAAGTGATCGACGAGGTCATCGAAGGCGCCCTTGCGGGTGGGGGAGTATTCCACCGTTATTCCACTCCGCTATACACCGCTGACGGACAGGTCTCTTCACGTGTCGAGATTCTCAGCGACATCACGGCCCGCCGCGAGTTGGAAAAGGAAATAATGGAGCGCAATTTAGAGCTGGCCGATCTCAACAGGCAGCTCGAAAACGCTCAAGAGCAGCTTATAGCCTCAGAAAGGCTGCGTGCGCTCGGAGAAATGGCGGCTGGGGTGGCGCATGATATTAACAACGTGCTCGGAATCATCCTCGGCAACGCCCAACTGGCCAAACGCAAGCTCGGCGAGGACCATCCTGCGCTGCAAAGTATCGATGCCCTCGAATTAGCCGCCCGCGACGGCGCGGAGACGGTTAGAAGGCTTCGCGAAATCGGTAAGCCCGCCGATCCCGGCAGCTATTCTCAAATCGACCTTAATACGATAGTAAATGAAGTGGTACGGGCAGCCATTCCGGCCTGGCGTCAACAAGGCCAGGGGCCGGACAATGAGATCAAGGTTGATACTCAGCTCGCAGATAATTGCACGGTAATGGGCAACGCTGTCGAACTGCGCGAGGCGTTGGCGAATATACTTTTAAATGCGGTTCAGGCTATGGATAGCGCAGGCACGATCACTATTAGCACTCGCAGCGACAAGGGCGTAGTCGAGCTTGAGGTTACAGATTCCGGTTCAGGGATGACTAGTGAGACTTTAAATCGCATATTCGATCCATTCTTCACCACTCGCGGGGCGGAAGGCACCGGTCTTGGTATGAGCGTGGTCGACGCCATCGCCATTCGCCATAAGGGCAGGGTAATAATCGACTCTGAGGAGGGCAAAGGAACCAGCGTCACGCTGCGTTTGCCTGCGATATCCCCTTGCTCAGATCAGTCAGATGTCATACAATAAGCACGAATCCATTGTCAGGAGCAGCCAGGTGTCGGAGTATAAGAAAGTCCTCATTATCGACGACGAGCCGGGTATGCGGGATATGATTTCTCGCATGTTCGCAGAGGCCGGATGCCAAACGGATACTGCCCCGGACGGCGCTGCGGGGCTTTCAGCAGCAAGACAGGACGAATTCGACCTTGTAATACTCGACATGAGCCTGCCGAAAATGAGCGGGCTGGACGTTCTTAACGGCATCAAAGAAGACAAACCCGACCTGCCCGTGATAATGGTCACCGCTTATGGCAGCACCCAAACCGCGATAGAGGCTATGCGACTGGGAGCATACGACTTTATCACCAAGCCCTTCGAACTCGACGAACTCCAACTACTGGCCGAAAGGGCATTCGATCAGAGGAGAATAATCGACGAGAACCGCTTTTTGCGTGGGGAGTTGCGCAAGAAATACGGCTTCGACAACATAATCGGCGACAATCCCGATGTCCAGCGCGCCTACGTAATGGCGGCACAGGTCGCTGCCAGCAACGCCACGGTGCTGATCTTAGGGGAAACCGGCACAGGCAAGGAATATCTCGCCCGCACTATTCACTATCAAAGCGATCGCGCCGACGGGCCGTTTGTTAAAGTAAACTGCGCCGCTCTGCCGGAAAATTTACTGGAAACCGAGCTTTTCGGTCACGAGAAAGGCGCGTTCACAAACGCGATCGCCAGGCACACAGGCAGATTCGAAGTCGCCCACCGCGGCACCATTCTCCTCGACGAAATCGGGGAGATTTCCCCCAGCGTGCAGACCAAACTCCTTCGCGTGTTGCAGGAAAAGCAGTTCGAGAGAATCGGAGGCAGCGAGACTCTCACGGTCAACGTCAGAGTCATAGCAGCCACAAACCGCAACCTCGAAGAAGCCATAGAAAAGAAGGAGTTCCGCGAGGACCTGTATTATCGCCTTAACGTAATTCCAATCCAGTTACCCCCGATTCGTGAACGTGGAGACGACATAAAGCGCTTCGCCGAGCACTTTCTCTCGCTATATTCAGACGATACCGGCAAGCGCGTCCGGCAGTTCTCAGATGAGGCTTTGGCCGAAATATGCCAGCATACCTGGCCGGGTAACATCAGAGAACTGGAAAACGCCATTGAGCGCGCTGTGATTCTCTGCAACGGTGAGACTATCCGGCCGGAACACCTTATGCTGCGGCCTGTGTCGCAATTCGGACAGGCAAAATCCGCGCCTGCGGCTTATCCCATCGCTGCATCATTGCGTGATATGGAGAAAATGCACGTGGAAAGGGTTCTGCAGCATCGCAAGTGGAACCAATCCGCCGCCGCCGAAGTGCTCGGCATAGACCGCAAGACCCTGCGCAATAAAATCAAAGAATTCAGGCTCGAAAAACCGAGCTGATTCAAACTCATCTGAAATATTTTTTCTTTCTCACAAAAAACCGCTAATGTGGAAGCCAGCCTCTGCCGATACTTCATGCTAATACTGTGCTGAAGTGAAAGGTGGCTTCATGCAAAGCGCTGCGCTATCTCAAAGACAGAGCCTTCGGGCGATTCCGGTTCAGATTCAGGCCAACGCCATATTGAATATGAGTCTCATCGAACTCCAGCAGTTCATCGAGACCGAGGCAGTCGAAAACCCGGCTCTTTCCGTTAAAGAAGGTTCGCGGTGTTCGATTTGCGGCTTTGTTACCGACCACAAAGCCTGTCCTGTCTGCGGCGCGTCTATGAAATCGCTCCCTGTTTCAGAGGCAATCGACGAGCGGGATTACCTGCAGCAAGTCTACTCAGCGGCCAGCAACGAAGCCGCGTTCGACCCGTTTCGCACAGTCGCATCCACTATCGACCTCAGCGCATATCTCAAACAACAGGCAGGGCTAAACCTGTCCGGTCGCAGACTTCGCATCTGTGAATATCTGATCGACAGCCTCGACGATGACGGCTATTTCAGGGAATCCCTCTTCGAGACCGCCGAAGAGTTCGCAGTGGCGGTTCCTGAAATAGAGGAAGTTCTGCAAGTTTTGCAGAGCTTCGACCCAGCCGGAATAGGCGCGCGAGACCTGCGCGAGTGTTTGCTGATCCAGCTTCGACAGGTCGCCCTTACGGCTGATTCAGAAGAATTGCCCATTATCTCTAACGTCGAACGAATCATAACCGACCATTGGGACGATTTCGCCAAACTCAGATTAAAATCTATTGCTAAAGCAACAGAAATGCCAATCGGCGTTATCGAAGAAGCTGCCCGTTTCATTAAAGATCGCCTGACGCCATACCCCGCATCTGCCTATACTCAGCCATTCGCCGAGTTCTCAGGGGACCAATCGGCCGCGATTGTCCCGGACGTCATTATGCGCCAGGCAGGGGACTCAATCAAGGTCGATGTATTGGATTCCTACGGCAATCTGCTGGGCATCGACGAGACTTATGAAGATTTGTACGATTCAATCAAGCAGGGTGATACGTACCTGAACAGCGAAGACTGCCGCCACATTCGCGAACACGTCGACCGCGTCAGAGTGATACTCGACGCAATTGCCCTGCGCAAAAAGACCCTGGCCCGTGTCGCTTCATACATCGCCGAGTATCAGCAGGCGTTTCTGATTTCCGGGCCGTCAAAGCTCAGACCTCTGCGCCAAAAGGATATCGCAAAGGCCCTGGAAGTCCACGAATCCACCATCTGTCGCGCCGTCGCTGGCAAATTCTGCAAACTGCCCAGCGGAGAAGCTGTCTCGTTCGACGTATTTTTCGACTCTGCAATGCCCATCCGCACGATGATTCAGGATATCATAGCACGCTCCGCCGAGCCGCTCTCCGACAGCGAGATCGCAAACAGGCTATCCCAACAGGGCGTCGAAATCGCCAGGCGCACCGTGGCCAAATATCGAGACCAGCTTAGAGTTCTGCCCTACCAACTCAGACCCGCCGCTTAAAACGACGTCTAAGCGTCTTTCCAGAAGGACTGAGCGCCGGTTAGTTATAACTGGTATCTGGGACTTCTGGAGGATACTATATGGCTTCGGACGCCAAACACGTCATTGTTGGAACCGCAGGACACGTCGACCACGGCAAAACTACGCTGATTGAAGCGATGACCGGCATCGTCACCGACCGTCTCAAGGAGGAACAGGAGCGCGGTTTGACTATTGACCTGGGTTTCGCTTCTATGAAACTCCCCAGCGGCAGGGTGATTGGTATTGTCGATGTGCCGGGTCACGAGCGCTTTCTGAAAAATATGCTCGCAGGAGCGGGTGGGGTGGATATTGCGCTTTTAGTGGTGGCGGCGGACGAGGGCGTGATGCCGCAGACCAGGGAGCACGTAGAAATCCTTAATCTGCTCGAAAGCAGGCAGGGTGTGGTCGCGCTCACCAAAGTCGATATGGTCGACGAAGAGTGGCTGGATATGGTAGAAGACGACCTCCGGGAATATCTCTCCGATACGTTCCTACGCAACTCCAAAATAATCCGCGTCTCCGGTGTGACTGGCGCCGGAGTAGATGAATTAATCTCAGAGATCGATTCTTTAATCCAACAAGTCGATCAGAGGCCGCTGCAAGGGCCGTTTCGAATGCCCATCGACCGTGTCTTCACTATGACCGGCTTCGGCACAGTGGTCACTGGTACGTTGATTTCAGGAACTCTCAAAATCGGGGACCCAGCTCGCATTCTGCCGCAAGGCATCAATACCCGTGTTCGTGGCATCCAGGTTCACGGCAAAAAGCAGGATGAGGCGCAAGCGGGCAGCCGCGTGGCGGTAAACCTGGTCGGAATCGAGTTGTCTGATATTGAGCGCGGAGACGTGCTGTTGTCGCCGGGCTATCTGCAGCCGTCGACCACTCTCGACGTCTCCATAACCGTGCCCTCCGAGGTCTCCAAACCCCTCACCACCCGCAGCAGAATCCGGCTCCACACAGGAACAGCAGAGGTGTTAGGGAGAGCCATTGTGTTAGGCGGCCAATCCATAGAACCCGGTCAGCGTGGTTTTGCTCAGCTTCGACTCGAATCTCCGGTCGCCGCGGCAAGAGGCGACAGGTTCGTGCTCCGATTATATTCACCTGTGATAATCCTCGGGGGAGGCAGCGTCCTCGACCCGGTAGCCACAAAACACCGCACTGGCGACAAAGATGTAATCGATCGTCTACAACGCAAGCTCAAAGGCGATCCGGTGGACATAATAGAGGACACCCTCGCCATCCACGAAACCGGGCTTGTCGCCGAGGAAATCGCGCGAATCATCGAATTGCCGTTAGATCAGGTCAAAGCTGTGCTGGATCAGTTGATTGAAGAACAACGGGTTATACGCTCGGCTAATCGATTTTTGCATAAAGTGAGCGCCGAGAGCACAACATCCCGCGCTAAGTCGATTGTTACGACTTACCTCGAAACCAACCCAATGAAGTTCGGAATGCCTAAAGAAGAGCTGCGCCGCAGTCTCGGTAGGGCCATCGACTCCAAAGGCTACGCCGCCCTGCTCGGATTGATGGAATCCGCCGGGGATTTGCAAGTGGCTGACGCTGATATAACCCTGCCCGGTCACGTGCCGACACTCGGCGACAAGGAACGCCGACTGGTCGAAACTATCGAAAAGAAATACCTCGACGCAGGCGCCAATCCGCCACTTATAAGCGAATTGGAGGCCGAATATGGCTCAATCGCAAAGGACATAACCGCGCTCTTGCTTCAGACCGGGGAACTTATCAAGGTCGAAGTGGATTTGCTCTTCCACAAACAGGTAATGCTGAGCGCAGAGAACGTCTTAAGAGATTATCTGACTCAGCACGAACAGATCACTGTTGCAGAGTTTCGAGACCTTATTTCATCCAGTCGAAAATACACAGTGCCTTTGCTCGAATACTTCGATAAGATAAGAGTCACGAAGCGGGCGGGGGACAAGAGAACGCTGGCATAGTATGCGGAGGTGACAATAATGAAACGGTTTTCGATAATAGCACTATTGCTTCTTTTCATTGGGCTGATCGCTGGCTGCGGCGGAGGTGGTTCCAAGTCACAGACGGGTGAGTCTCCCTGGTATGGCTCATTATTAGGCGTTGCTACAATCCCGGAAGATGGAGACCACTATGTGCCGGTAGATGCCTGGATTCACATCTATTGGCCGGATTCCAGATTCCCTCCGCCTCGCGAGTTCACAATGGTATTGGATAAGGGCGAGTCGGGGGACAGGTGGGGCAGGGTTCGCACCAAATACAGCGAGGCAGATTCAGACCCCTCCGGCGGAAGCTGGTGGTTCGAGCCGTCCAGCCAATTTTCTCCGAACACCTGGTATAGAATAACCCTGACAATTCAAAATCGACCCTCCGAGCGTGTAGTTGCCTATTTCTATACAGGTGGCGGCTACTACGGGGTCCAACCGCAAAAATCGTCACCATCAGGCAAGCCGGGCAAGAGCTATCGCCCAGACGGCGCCACTTCGGCAGATGGCGAGCCTGCGGAATCTCAGACAATAACTACGACCGACTAATCGGTTGGTCGAATCGCAGGGCGATGTACCCCTCCTCCATCGCCCTGCACCAACCTCAACCGCTCTCTCGCATCTCCTTTTTATCCGTTCAATTCCTTCAATTCTGTGGGTACAAAGATGATAATGTACGATACTGCTTCGTGATTGGTATATCAGGAGGTATCAGATGGCGAGGCTTTTGTGGTTTGTTTCGATTATAATTGTCATCCTCAGCATTGGTGCAGGCCAGACCATTAATGCTGCTGAGGCGACAACAATCCCCGCGGTCGACCCAAAGGCGATTGAGGCCTTGGGGCGGATGGGGGAACACCTTAACGGTTTGCAGAGTTTTTCTGTGCACGTTCAGACAATGAGGGATCTCATGCTGCCCTCTGACGAGGCTCTGGCTTCAAGCAACTCGTTCGATCTGATTGTGCAGCGGCCGGACAAGTTGCGTATCAATATGACCAGCGCTGCTCGCACTACAGAAGTGTTTTACAACGGTAAAACAATAACTATCTACTCCCCGCTGCAGAATTTCTATGCCACACACGCCGCACCGGGCAACATAGATGAGGTAGTGCAGGCGGCATTAAAGCGGGGAATCTCAATCCCCTTAGCCGATCTGCTTGTAAAGAACGCAGGCAGGAAGCTGCTTGCAAATGTGCAATCGGCGATATTCGTCGGCAGCAGCCTGGTCGATGGTATCACCACCAACCAGCTCGCGTTCCGTCAGCCCGGTATCGATTGGCAGGTATGGATCGAGCAGGGCAACGTTCCGTTGCCCGTGCAACTGATGATCATTGACAAAAGCCAAAAAAACTGGCCGAGATTTATGGCGACGATGAGCGACTGGGATACCAGCCCGGTTATCGACCAGAGCACATTTTCCTTCGTGCCTCCGGCAGGTGCAAAAGAGATAGACTTTGCGAAGATTCCTAACCTGGCGCCTGGCATCACGCCGACGCCGAATAAATGAGTAAGCCGAGGTGACCTATGAGCTACACGATGAGATCAAATACCCTTACTGCGAGCATAATCGCAGTATTCCTTGTGATGGGGCTTATTTTGGTATTCGCCACGCCGGCTCTAGCTCGAATCGGGGGCGGCGGCTTCAAGGGAGGGGGCTTTACTCGCCCATCCGGTGGATTTTCAAGGCCGGGCGATGGCCGCGGAGGGGCCGTATCGCGCCCTTCTTTGCCCGCTGGCACGCCGACGCCACAAACAAGGCGCGGCACTGGCGCGCAGCCTGACAACAGGCCTAATCGACCGTGGACAGGCAACAACAACATCAATACCGGCGATATCAACGTAAACTCCAACAACGGCGGATGGGGTTATGGTTGGGGAAGTGGAACGGGCCTTGCGCTGGGTGCGGCGGCCGCAACAGGAGCAGCAATAGGCTCATCATCGGGCGGCGGCACGACCGTATATACTACCCCCGCACCGACCGTCGTCTATGCACTGCCTCCCGGATGCAGCACAGTAGTCGTCGGCGGCGCCACTTACGAGAACTGCAATGGCTCATATTATGTGCCGGTCTATCAAGGCTCAAGCGTCGCATATCAGCCGGTGCCCCCGCCGCAATAGTATAGACAGCATGAAATATCCATCCCTTCGCAGTCATCTCGAAGGGATGGATATATGAATACATTACAGAGGTCGCACCCAAATGTTGCGGAATCGTACTGCATTGCCGTGGTTCTGCAGTCGGATCGGCCCTGCCTCTTTGGGCTCCGGCGCGGAATGATCCGGGGTGGGGGACTTGATATCTTTATTATCCTGAACCAGCACGCCGTTTTGCAGCACGGTCACGCGCGCGTTGGCTATCTTTTTGCCTGCTGAGTCAAACCTGGGAGCCTTGAAAATAATATCATAGCTCTGCCATGTCTCCGGCGGGCGGCAGGCGTTTACCATAGGAGGGGTGTGAGAATAAATCGAGCCGCAGTCGTTGTTAATCGGATTCAGTCCATAGGAGTCCAATATCTGTATTTCATAGACGAACCCCATAAAGAAAATGCCGCTGTTGCCGCGCGCCTGTCCCTTTTGGTCCGGTAAGGACGGAACCCAGAACTCGACGTGAAGCTGACAATCTTTGAACAATTGCCTGGTGCAGATATCCGGCCCTTCGGGTGTGCAATAACCATCCTGCACCTTCCATTTTGCCGGGTCATTTGTGCCACAGGTGACGAACTTGGACAGGTCTTTGCCATCAAACAGCACAATCGCGTCGGCGGGAACCGCTTCGTCACCGGCAAACAACGGCTCCGCATAAACATTCGCTGCCGCAAAAGCCACAACCAGGGCAGCCGCAACCAGTATAAGATGCCAGCGCGACTTAAACGAGTTAATCATCATAACTACCTCCGCTTTTTAACTCACACATTATACGCTATTATGACGCATGGATGCACGTGAGCTTGATTTTCAAAATTATTGAGTTATACTGAATTTGTCTGACACGGATCAAGCGGAGAGCGAATGTGCCGAACGGGAACGTGCTTGTAGTCGCAGCGGACAACGAAGTCGGGGAACATCTCGATCGGACTTTGACTGGGCGGGGATTCAGTACTTCTCTCGCACGTATCGGTACGGAAGCTATCGCGCTTGCTCGCTCCACAAACCCCGTTGTTATTGTCATTGACTGCGACTCTCTTCGATCTCAAGCGATACCCCTTTGCACCGAACTGAGGGCTTTTCTCACGCGCCCGGTGATAATAGTCAACGGCATAGAGCACGATTCCGACATAGTGCTCACCCTGGCGGTTGGTGCGGATATGGTTCTGATAAAGCCGTTATCTGTTTCTGTGCTCATCGCTCACGTGGATGCTGCGATCCGCCGGGAGACCGTATATCGCCGTCGTGCAGAGGAATCTGAGCTGCTCGCTGTGCGGGATCTTACTGTGGATTTAGCAGGCTGTGAGTTGCGCCGCAGCGGCAAAACGGTGCCGCTTTCTCCGATGGAGTTCAGGTTGCTGCGCGTGCTCGTCGAAAACGCTGGCAGGGTGCTGACGCGAGACCAGCTCCTCAACAGCGTCTGGGATGTGCGCGGCGACCAGGTTTATTCCCGCACTGTCGATGTTCACATAGGCAGGCTTAGAAAAAAGATCGAAGACGACCCGACCAGGCAAAAATACATCGTAACAGTCCCCGGCGTCGGCTACAAACTACGAACCGATGGACACGCGTAGCGTTTCCCCTTCTCCGTCCGTTTTCCCCTCCATTGATAGATCAGGCAGCTTCCGCTTGATAGTGGCGGCACAGCCGTCGGCAATCCGCCGGATGCCACAACTCGTCACCGCGACATCAGCGCGAACACACCCCAGCCTAAGTATTCACGCGTGTAAGTGGCGTGGCGTTCGGGTTCTGAGGATAGTTTGGCTCGAACGTCTTTCGCGAGCTCGTCCTCGGGGTTAGCTTCAAGCCATCGGCGCATGGTGAGCCATTTGGCCGCCTCATATCTATCCCAGCCGTCTTGGTCAGCCAGAACCATTTCAACGACGTCGTAGCCAAGGCGACCGAAAGACGTAAGAAGTTCTGGAAGCATGAGAAAGTCGGAGATTGAGCCGGCGCCGCACCCCTTAGCAACATCTTCCGTCGGCGGTAACTGCCGCCAGTAGGGCTCGCCGATGAGGATGATCCCTCCGTTACGCAGGCTCCGCGCCAGAAGCTCAATAGTGCCGGCGACTCCTCCACCGATCCACGTGGCGCCGACACAGGTCGCCACACCGACTTTTTCGTCGGCGACGTAGCCGGCAGCGTCGCCGTGGATGAATTCGACTCGGTCGGCGACGCCGAGTTCTTCAGCGCGGAGTTTCGCTTGTTCGGAGAACAACTGGCTCATGTCGATGCCGACGCCGCTGATTCCGTAATCACGTCCCCAGGTGCAAAGCATCTCACCCGAACCGCTGCCGAGGTCGAGCACTCGGGTTCCCCTTTCCAGACGCAGAGCCGCGCCGAGAGTGGCGAGCTTTTCGGGTGTGAACGGGTTATGGATGCGGTGAGCACTTTCGGTGATGTTGAAGATCCGTGGAATGTCCATTTCGGGAAATCTCCTTATGGGTGTGAATAGATTTGGTCACGGCACGGCATAACTTGAGTTTGCGACGCAATACAGATAAATATATTACCTCTATCGGAACACACATTCAAGTCTTCGTCCAGCCGCGCGTCTAGAGTCCTCGGATTAAGCCTTGAGCAAGACAGAGGGGACAATCTCACTGACGTGCTCCAAAGTGCTGAAATCTGCTTTTTCCGAGGTCCGATATCCGAGGTTCGAAGTCCGGTCAAACCTCCTCAGGCTGTCCGTATTACGATACCATATCGTTATTTCTGGCTTTCGCTTCTTTCGCGTTATTCCCTTCGTGTCATTTCGAGCGCAGTGCGAAATCTGCTTTTTCCCGAGGTCCGATATCCGAGGTTCGAAGTCCGGTCAAACCTCCTTAGGCTGTCCATATTACGATACCATATCGTTATTTCTGGCTTTCGCTTCTTTCGCACTTTCGCGTTTCTCTTCCTCCCATTGCGGATCAGCCTCGCTTTGATGTATAACATACTCGTATTTCCAAAAGGGAGCGCAGCAAAATGCATATCTGCAATGATCCTGACTTCGACAATCTGCTCGCCGTGTTGCGACGGGAAAAGCCCTCCCGTCCTACCCTCTTCGAGTTCTTTCTTAACGAGGCTCTATACCGCAAAATAGCAGGTGCAAGCGCCGATGAGCCGCTTGAGGGCCATAATCATTCGCGTATGCTCGTCAGGGCGTTTATGCGCGCAGGTTACGATTATGTTACGCTTTATGCCTCCGACCTCACTTTTCCGACCGGCGAGATTGCGCAAATGGCCAGCCGCTCCCTCGACAGCTCTGCAATTATCACGGATCAGGCGACCTATGATGCCTACGAATGGCCGGATCCTGCGTCTTTCAGTTATTCTCGGCTGGATATAATCGGCGACGAACTGCCTGCGGGGATGAAAATAGTGGCTTGCGGGCCGGGCGGGGTGCTCGAAAACGTAATGCAGCTTGTCGGTTTTGAGGGTCTGTGTTTGATGATGGCTGATGATGCCGAGCTGGTCGAAAAGATATTCGCCGATGTCGGTTCGAGGTTAGTCGAATACTACCGAGTGGCGGCGAAGCATCCTGCGGTCGGGGCCTTGATCTCAAACGACGACTGGGGTTTCAGCGGGCAGACTATGCTCAGCCCGACGGATATGCGACGATATGTCTTCCCCTGGCATCGTCGGATTGTCCAGGTTATTCATGATGCGGGCAAGCCCGTTATCCTTCACTCTTGCGGCAATCTCGAAGAGGTAATGGACGACATAATCGACGATATGAAATACGACGCCAAGCACTCCTATGAGGACAAAATATGCCCTGTTGAGGAAGCTTACGAGCGCTGGGGAAGTCGAATTGCGATTGTGGGCGGCATAGATTTAGACTTCATCTGCCGGTCAGAGCCTGAGCAAATAACCGCACGCGCACAGGCTATGCTGGATCGAACAGCAGACCGGGGCGGCTATGGGCTTGGCTCCGGCAACTCGATTCCATATTATGTCCCGGACGAGAACTATTTCGCCTTAATCGAACCCGTAACATCTTTGCGGCAATGAGGTGGTCGGAATGAATTACCTGTTAGGAATAGATATTGGCACCAGCGGCACTAAAACTCTTCTTATAAACGCAAGCACGGGAGAGGTAGTGGCATCGTCCACCAAGACCTACGACCTGTCCACGCCAAAACCACTCTGGGCGGAGCAAAACCCGCAGGACTGGTGGCAGGGCACAATCGACTCGGTTAGGGAGGTGCTTTCAAAATCTAGGATCGACGCCGCTCAGATAAAGGGCATAGGGCTGTCCGGTCAAATGCACGGTTCGGTGTTTCTCGACGAACAGAATCAGGTGCTGCGACCGGCGATTATCTGGTGCGACCAGCGCACACAGGCCGAATGCGACTGGATAATGGACACTGTCGGCCGCGAAAAGACCGTCGAGCTTATCTCAAATCCCGTCCTGACAGGCTTCACAGCAGGCAAGATAATCTGGCTTCGCAACCACGAACCTCAAATCTACGACTGCGTAAAAAAGGTCCTGCTGCCCAAGGACTACATTCGGTTTTGCTTAACAGGCGAATACGCAACTGAGGTTTCCGATGCCAGCGGCACCGCGCTTTTCAACGTTACCAAGCGTGAATGGGCTTATGAGATGCTCGACGCCATCGACATTCCCGCGCAGTGGATGCCCAAGTCCTATGAAAGCGTCGAAATCAGCGGAAAAATCACCGCTGCGGCTGCCAAACTAACCGGACTGGCCGAGGGAACCCCGGTAGTCGGCGGCGGAGGCGACCAGGCGTCAGGAGCGGTGGGCAACGGCGTTGTTGAAGAGGGGATAATATCCTCCACCGTCGGCACATCCGGCGTTGTATTTGCATTCGCAGATAAACCCGCAGTCGACCCCAAGCTGCGCTTGCACACTTTTTGCCACGCAGTCCCCGGCAAATGGCACGTTATGGGAGTGATGTTGTCGGCTGGAGGCAGCCTGCGATGGTTCAGGGACACCTTCGCCGACACCGAGACCGCCATTGCCAAGGCACTGGGAAATGATCCGTATGATCTAATCTGCCGTGAGGCTGCCACGGTCCCGGCCGGCAGCGAGGGCCTGATATTCCTGCCTTATCTCACCGGCGAACGCGCCCCATACCCAGATCCGCACGCACGAGGTGTATTCTTCGGTATTACTTTGCGCAGTGGTCGGTCACATTTTATGCGAGCTGTCCTCGAAGGCGTCGCCTACGGTTTGCGCGACTCGTTTGGCATTCTCGACGAGATGGGTGTTCCGATTGCTCAGGTTCGTGCATCAGGCGGAGGTGCGCGCAGTCAGGTCTGGCGACAGATTCAGGCGGATATCACCGGCAAAGATCACGTCACTATCAACATCGACGAAGGCCCTGCTCTGGGAGCGGCGCTGCTGGCTGGAGTGGGAACAGGGCTATATCCAACCGTCGCCGAAGCGTGTCGTTCGGTGATTAAAATCAGCGGGGAGACTAAGGCTGACTTGTCCGCCAAAAAGACTTACGATGGGTACTACAGCATGTATCAGTCTCTTTATCACTCCCTTCGCGGACAATTCGACGAAGTGGCCAGGCTGACCAGTGAATAGCCAGCGCGAGAACGTATTGGGCATAGATATCGGCGGCACTAAGTCGATTGTGGCAATAGCTGATCGGGCCGGAACTCTGATTGCTCACAAACGAGTGCCTACCCCGAATGCTCTCGGCCCGGACGCCAACTTAAATACAATTCTTGCCGCATCTCGTCAGGTCATAGATGAATCCGGCGGACAGATAAAAGCGATTGGCATAGGATGCGGCGGGCCGTTGGATCGCAGGTCGGGGGTGCTGCATAAGGTGGCGAATCTTCCCGGCTGGGAGGGCATCTGCCTGACTAAGCTATTCCAAAAGGAGTTCGGCGCACCCGCATTTCTCGACAACGACGCCACCGCTGCCGCTCTTGGCGAGGCGCGATACGGAGCGGGAAAGAGATTCGACGATTTCGTATATCTAACCGTCTCGACAGGGATCGGAGGCGGGATAATCATCGGCGGCCAGCCATATCGCGGACGTGGTGAAAACGCCGGAGAGATCGGCCATACCAAGATTATCCCGGACGGGCCGCCGTGCAAATGCGGGGATCGCGGCTGCCTCGAAACCCTCTCATCCGGCACAGCAATAGCCAGAATCGCCAAAGAAGGCTTGCCACTTCACCCAGATTCCAGCTTAAACAACTTAAAAGACCCACTGACTGCCGAAGTAGTCGCAAAAGCAGCCAAAAACGGTGACTCATACGCGGCCAAAGTCTGGCACGACGCTATGTATCACCTCGGCATCGGGATAGCTAATGTGGTAAATATACTCAATCCACAGGCGGTAATAATAGGCGGCGGGGTAGCAAATGCGGGAGAGATGCTGTTTGAACCCGTCACAAAAACGGTGAAGCAGCGGGCTATGAAGGTGCTGGCGGAGGATGTCGAAATACTGCATTCCGCGCACCGCGATCTTATCGGTGTTGTTGGGGCTGTTGCGATTGCGTGGGAGGGTCTGCTGGCTGCTCCTCAAGCTCCTTGACCATTCGCTGAATCGATCGCAGATTCTTCTTCGTGACGCGCATATTGAAGTCGTCTTCTGCAAACCACACGGCCCTCTTCGCGTAAGGCAGCGCGCGCTTCGGATTATTGAGCTTATAGGCATACATAACGGCAGCAAGCTGATTCAATTCCCTGGACTGCGGGTTCGCCTCCAGACCCTCCATCAAATAGTTCATAGCCCGGATGTTATTATGATATCCGTTCATCAGGATATACGTGCCGACTGAATACGCCTCCACAAACCGTGGGTCCAGCGCGGTTATCATCTTTAACAGACCGATAAGGTCCTTATTGTTGCTCCAATTGGGGTCGCGTTGTATGTATTCGTGATGATACCTATCCGCCTTTATCCAAAGCAGATTGGCAAACATCGTCCGAAATTCTCCGGCTAATTGGTAAATAGCGGAAGCTTTATCAGGCGGTTCGGTGGGCCGCGCTCGCACGGCGCTGTTTTCCATCACACACATCCCTGCAAATAGAAGAACCATACCTGCAATAATCCATAACTTGTTCTTCACTGCCGGGTTTTCCTTTCCTGCGAGATGCGTTTAATCAGCGTCACTGCATAAGCCGCCGCCACGATAAACGTCATCAAAAACAACTGCACATACATCTCGTTGCGATACGCACCGATCTCCCAATGGTGTCCGAGTTCCTCCGCCCCGTGCGCCCAGGCGGTTTTAATAAAAGCGAGCCACGTAGTTATAATCACGATCATCCGGCGCATCGTCAAACCTCCCTGTTGGCGAAATACATCGCGCCTACCGCAAGCGTAAAGACGATGTAGCATACCCCATAAATGGCTACCTGGGTGAGATATCCGCCGGGGATGATATCGTTATGAACCAGTGCAGATTTGAGGTTGAAACACTCCAAATTAGGCAGAGCATGGTAGATCAGTTTATACAGCCCCTTGCCCAGGCCCGTCTGAGACTTATCTATCAAGCCGCCGATGTATCCAATCTTTATCGTGCCCGCAAGGTAGATCATAAAGGTCAACACGGTCGTGATTGCGGGAGTGGCGAACGTGGAAATAGCAGTCGCGACCGCTGCGATAATTGCCACCTCTATCAGAGTAAACAACACCGCCAACCCAAGCGCCGAATCGAGGCTGTGTTGATACATAAGTATCAGAATTCCAAACGCGAACGCCATCGCTATCACGCCCAGGGATACTGTGATAAACGTGCCAAGAAATTTCCCCGCCAGGTATTGCACTCTGGTCAGCGGCCGGGCTATCAGAGGATGGATGGTGCGAGATTCGATATCGTTGGGCACTCCAGTCGAGCCGAGTGCAATCGCAAGTGCGGCCCCGCCGAACAGAATGCAGGTCATGCATAAGTCTTTCAGTATCTTTATCTGCACGCCCTCCGTGAATATAGAAAGCATCGTCGAGCCTGCAATCACAGCCAGCATCAGCAGGCAAAGCACATGAAACACCTGCTTGCGGCTGTTTTCCAAAAGCGACATCTTCGCAATAATCCAAATTCCCGGCATATTATATTTCCAGCTCCGTTAGTTGATTATCAACCATTGCATAACCGTAGTGGCTGGTCTCTATCCCAGCCATACAATCCATCAACGAACAACCATTATTATCGTAGTGGCTGGTCTCTGTCCCAGCCAGCCAATCCATCACCGAACACCGCTGTCCGAGACGGAGATTGGACACTACATTATCATCGTGGACAATTCCCATAATTTTCTAAATTTCGCTTTTTTCGGGCTTTCGCGTTTTTCCCTTCTACGCGGCCAATCTTAAAAACGCTTCCTCCAGCGACTCCCGTTCCGTCTCAATTCGCGTAATTTTGGTCCCGGATTTCTCCAGCATTCTCATCACGTAATAGAGCATCCCTGGTGCAACTCCCAGACGAACGCCGTTCACATCGGTCTCCACGCTCACATTGGCAAACCCCAGCGATGCTCGCGTATCCTCACTCACCGAATCGACCAGTATCGCCACCCGCTTATCCCCGCTGCGTACATCGTCCGGGCTCCCGCAAGCCACCAGCTTTCCCTTTTTAAGCACAGCCACAGTATCGCAGGTATTCTCGACCTCGCTAAGCAAATGCGAGCTTAAAAACACCGTTTTGCCCTCATCTCTAAGCTGCAGAATAAGGTCTCGTGCGTGTCGCCTGCCTATGGGGTCAAGGCCTGAGGTCGGTTCATCGAGGATCAGCAATTTCGGATTTCCGACTATCGCCTGCGCGATTCCCACCCGTTGTGTCAAGCCTTTCGATAGTTTGCCTATTGGGGTATCGGCATACTCGGCAATACCGGTGCGTTCCAGCGCCGCAAGAGCCTGTTTTCGCACTTCTTCTTTACGAACCCCCGCAAGCGATGCATGCATCGACACCACCTCCACAGGGCGCAAAAATTTGTGGAAATAAGGTTGTTCAGGCAGATATCCGATTTGTCGCCGGGTTGCTGCATCCGTAGTCGGATTGCCAAAAATTGTCGCACTTCCCGCAGTAGGATGCACGAAATCCAGCAGCATTTTTATAGTAGTGGTCTTACCAGCGCCGTTTGGACCAAGAAAACCGAAAACTGTCCCCTCCGGCACTCTAATACTCAGAGAATCAACTGCGACACGAACGCCTTTGCTCCTGCCCAGTTTGTATTCCTTGCGCAGATCCGCGGTTTCAATGGGGTGGCTCATAGGTTATCCCGATTCCCTTCGAGAATTGTCACCTATCATTATCGGCAAGAAAAATCGAAAATTGCAGTTGCCAATGCGCATATACACAAACGCGCTAAATAGTCATCCTGCGCTTCCAATTTTAGTCATCCTGCGCGAAGTCGCAGGATCACGATTCGCTTATTGTTATGGATTCCGTGACTGCGCGCGGAATGACAACCATTGTCAAATGCCCTTGACGCCAGCAACCAGCAGACATATACTAACCCCGTAGTGGAGGGAGATAATGCCGACTTATTTCTATATTTTTGCTTGTTGTTTGCTGTTGGCTGCTTCGACTGCGTCAGGAGCGGAAAAGCTGTTATACAAACTCGACACAATACCACCTGTGGTAAATCATAACGATGCCAAAACCGCCATAGTGTCTACCGATCGTGGTAAGGCTATGGAGGTAGACTTCGGCATAGCCGACTGGCCTAATATATTCATACGACCCACCCAGGGATTCTGGGATTGGAGTGAGGCTTCGGGCCTTGCTATCGATATTTACAACCCGGAAGACGCTGACCTGGAGGTAAAAGTCCGGGTGGACAACCCCGGCGCGGATGGCGCGGTTTTCTGCACTTATGGAAAAGCGATCGCCGTCCCCAAAACCTGGACCACTCTAAAGCTGTTCTTCGCCAAGAACATACCGACCCTCTGGGGCATGCGCGGCATTCCAAACGTCGGAGAACTCTCTAAGCCAATCGATCTCAAAAAGGTCACTGCGTTTCAGATATTTTTGACCCGTCCGTCGGTTAAACACAAGCTGATATTTTCCAACGCCCGGCTTCTAGACGATGGCGACAGCTCCGGCACTGGGGTCAAGATGCCGTTTGTCGACCGCTTCGGCCAATACAAGCACGCCAAATGGCCCGGCAAACTAACCAATGAAAAGCAATTCTCTACAAGAATGCAGGAAGAATTGCAGGACATTAAAGCCCACCCGGCTCCGGCGGATCGCGACTCTTACGGCGGGTTCGCTGATGGCCCGAAGCTCGAAGCCACCGGTTGGTTCCGCACGCAAAAAGTCGATGGCCGCTGGTGGTTCGTCACTCCAGAAGGCAGACTCTTTTTCTCGATGGGAATCGACTGCGTTCGCACGACAGAAGCAACATTCACCACCAAGCGGGAAAAATGGTTCGATTGGCTACCGGAAAAAGACGATCCCGTCTTCGGGCGATTCTATCACAACATCGGCAGCACCCATAGCATGGCCGAAGCCATTGGTGGCTCAGGACACGCAATTAGCTTTTATGAACTCAACCTCGTCCGAAAACACGGCACCGACTGGTTTAACAAATGGCGGGAACAAACCTACGCCCGCTTCAATTCCTGGGGCTTTAACACCATAGCCAACTGGTCGCACGGCGATGTAATGGACAACAGCCCTATGCCATTCACGGCTTGCGTTCATATATACTCCGAAGGCAGGTCAGTCGAAGGCGTCACCGGCTACTGGGGGCCGATGGCCGATGTATTTGACCCCAAGTTTGCCGAATCGGTAGACAAAATAATCGCGCCAATGGCCCGCAAATACGCATCCAATCGTAAATTGCTCGGATATTTCGTAGACAACGAGCTTTCGTGGGATAACATCGACTGGGGGACGCTGGCCTCTCCGCCGGATCAGCCGTGCAGGATTGTCTTTGTCGACCAACTTAAGAAGAAATACTCTACTTTAGAGGCGATTAACAAAGCCTGGGGAACTGACGCTAAGAGCTGGGATGAATTGCGTGCTCCGGGCAAATCCACCGAAGCCAGTCGCGCAGACCTCAGGCAATTCAGCTACGACTTTGCGCATAAATACTTCGAGACTATTAAAAACGCGATCAGAAAATACGATAAAAATCACCTGTATCTCGGAGTGCGGTTCTCCGGTATGGCGCACGAGCCTATAGTAAGAGCCTGCGCCGACGTGTCCGATGTGGTCAGCTACAACATATATTCAAGGGCGCTGGAATGCGGCAAATGGCCGCTTGATGGTTCCCTTGATAAGCCGGTTATCATCGGCGAGTTCCACTTCGGCGCGCTGGATAGAGGTATGTTCCATACGGGATTGGTCGACGCAGGCAGCCAGAAAGGCCGCGCGGAGAGCTTTATCAACTACGTCCGTTCTGCTGTGGACTGCCCGTGTATGGCAGGGGTTGCGTGGTTCCAGTACGTCGATCAGGCGATCACGGGCAGGACTTTGGACGGAGAAAACTACAATATCGGATTCGTAACCGTCGTAGACCAACCCTATCCTGAACTGGTCAGCGCGGCCAGAAAGGTTAATGCCGAGATATACAAGCGCCATCTGCTTAGTGGCTCAAAGAAGTAAGCATAACGAAACTCAGGCCGCAGCACGCTGTGTGCCCATTCTCAAAACTATTTGGAGGACAAGATAATATGTACGACAGCGCTCTTACGGCGTTGATGGGCATGGCTGCCTTAAGCGGGACAGCGATAGCCGCAACCAATTCTGTGAACATAGAGAAGATCGACTACCCGAAATACGGCAGTTGCTACAAGCTCACAAACGGCACAGTCGATGTGCTGGTCACTTTGGATGTCGGGCCGAGGATCATCTCTTATGGCTTCTGCGGCGGCGAAAATAATCTGGCAGAGATTGATTCGGCTGAAGTTGCCAAAACCAAGCCCAATGAATGGAATGCATTCGGCGGTCACAGATTGTGGCATGCGCCGGAAGTAATGCCACGCAGCTATATACCGGATAACGGCCCGGTGACAGCTGAGGTGATAGGCAACAGCACAGTGCGTGTGGCTCCTCCGCTGGAAGAGGCGACGAACATCCAAAAGGCGATGATGATTTCCCTGGCTCGCGAGGGTACCAGACTCACCATCACCCACACCCTGAAAAATAAGGGCCTTTGGCCTATCGAACTCGCTCCCTGGGGACTTACCATCGTCAAGGGCGGCGGCACGACCATTATCCCGCAGGAGCCGTTCGTACCACACGGCGAAGTTCTGCTTCCAGCACGCTCAATAGCCGTCTGGAACTTCACCGACCTCAGCGATTCCCGGTTCACGTTCGGCAAGCGGTTCATTCGCCTGCGCACCGACTCCAAAATAACCGGTAACCCGCAAAAACTCGGCGTCGCAAACAAGCAGGGCTGGGCAGGATATCTTCGCGACAAAACGCTGTTCATAAAGACGTTCGCATACGATCCGTGCTCGACTTATCCGGATTTTGGGTGCAATTTTGAGACATATACCGATGGAGATTTCATGGAAGTCGAGTCTCTTGGGCCTATGACAAAGCTCGACCCAGGCGACACCGCTACCCACGTCGAACACTGGCACCTGTTCAAAGATGTCGACGCCGGAGAGACCGATGAATCTATGGATAAAGCTCTCAGTCCGATTCTGAAGAAGATCAAGTAACATAATCGCCAGGCAAATTGGGCCGGAGACTTCCCACAAACAGCCCAGCAAGGGTATAATATCACCAGTTGGAGCCTGACAGATGCATGCTGCTCGGGCTCCAGAACGGAGGCTGGTAATTTGACTAAACCGACGGCGATGCTCGCTAAACTGAAGAAAAAGAAAAAAACAGGCGGCGATGACCGCTATCGTGTGCGAGTCGGTTTGGCGACCTGCGGCATATCGGCTGGGGCCGACAAGATCCGCGAGGCGTTTGATAAGGCTGTCAAAGACAACGGCCTCAAGCATGTCCATGTTATCCCAACAGGCTGTGTCGGTCGCTGCGACCTCGAACCAATGGCAGAGGTAACCCGCGGCGCCGAACCCCCTGTTCTATATATTTTGCTGACTCCGGAAAAAGTAGAAAGGATCGTTAAGGAGCATCTGATAGACGGAAATCCAGTGAAGGAGTATATGTAGGGCGGTTGACACTTGACGCTTGTTGGTTGGCGGTTGTCGGTTGTCGGTTATCGGTTGTCATGTCCGACGCCTCCGTCGTCATGCCGAGTATTTCCTTCGTCATGCCGAGCGCTTCCCTCGTCATTTCGAGCGAAGCGAGAAATCTGCTTTTCCGATGACCGAACCCGTAACTTAATCCCGACATTGCACACTCTTCACAAATAATCGGAGACAATATGGCCGAAGAAATTAAGCGAAAAATCGTCGTTTGTTCCGGGACCGCGTGCACCGATCCGGGCGGCAAGCGCCTGGAGCCTATGCTGAAAAAGATCCTCGAAAGCCGTGGGCTTGAGGATCAGGTAGAGGTCGAAGAGGCGGTATCGTATGGTCTGTGTAAGAACTGCCCTATGGTGGTGATCGAACCCGACGGCGTTTTCTACGGCAAACTCGACGAAGCAAAGCTTGAGAAAGTCGTCGACGAGCACGTCGTCGCGGGCAAACCTGTCGAGGAATTGCGCGTCGAAGGCCCTGTGGATACCTCGAATATCAGAATGCTCGGCAATGCGGATTTCTTCGGCAAGCAACTCCGAATCACGCTTAGAAACTGCGGCATAATCGACCCTGAATCTTTCGACGATTATCTTGAAATGCGTGGATATGAGGCGCTGGCAAAGGTAATCGAGACCATGAGCCCGGAACAGGTTGTCGAGGAAATCGAGAAATCCGGGTTGCGCGGTCGAGGTGGTGGGGGATATCCGACCGGGCTAAAATGGCGTCAGACTGCCGCTGTGTGCAGTTACCCCGCCAGAGAATGCCCGACTGAGCCGCCTCAGCAGAGATATGTCATCTGCAACGCTGACGAGGGCGACCCAGGCGCGTTTATGGATCGCAGCGCAATCGAAGGCGACCCGTTCTGCATAATCGAGGCTATGACCATCGGCGGCTACGCCATCGGCGCTGACAAGGGCTACGTCTATGTGCGAGCGGAATATCCTCTTGCAATAGAGCGTTTGCAGCAGGCAATCGACGGCGCCAGGGAGCGCGGGCTGCTTGGTGAAAACATCTTCGGCACCGGTTTCTCATTTGATATTGAGCTCAAACTCGGCGCCGGAGCGTTTGTCTGCGGCGAGGAGACCGCTCTTATCGCCTCTATGGAAGGCAGAAGAGGAATGCCGCGCCCGCGACCTCCGTATCCCGCGCAATCCGGCTTCTACGATTGCCCGACGCTTATCAACAACGTGGAGACCTGGGCCAACATCCCGGCGATTATTCTCAACGGCTGGGAATGGTTCTCGAATCTTGGCACCGAGAAAAGCAAGGGCACCAAGGTTTTCGCTTTGGCTGGTAAGATCAAAAACACCGGCCTCGTGGAAGTCCCGATGGGCACCACTTTGCGCGAGATCATCTACGATATCGGCGGCGGGATAAGACACGATAAGAAGTTCAAAGCCGTGCAGACCGGCGGGCCATCCGGCGGTTGCATTCCGGAGCAGTATCTCGACACCCCCATAGATTACGAGTCGCTTATGCAGGCAGGCTCGATGATGGGGAGCGGCGGGATGATCGTGATGGACGAGGACACGTGCATGGTCGACGTGGCCAAGTTCTTCCTCACCTTCACCCAGGGCGAGAGTTGCGGAAAATGCACCCCGTGCCGCGAGGGCACCAAGCGACTTCTGGAGATTCTAACCCGAATCACAGAGGGCAACGGCACAATTGATGACCTTGCAAAGCTGGAGAAACTTTCGAGCCACGTCAAGCGCGCCTCTCTTTGCGGCCTCGGCCAAACCGCGCCGAACTCGATTCTCAGCACGCTGCAAAACTTCCGTGAGGAATACATAGCACACATCGAGGCGAAGCACTGCCCGGCAGGCGTCTGCTCGGCATTATTGAATTACATAATCAACCCGGACAAATGCGTCGGCTGCACGCTGTGTAAAAAAGTCTGCCCAGTCGACGCCATAACCGGCGCCCCAAAACAAATACACAACATCGACCCGACAACATGCATCAAATGCGGTGAATGCCTGAAAAAATGCCCGGTGAAGGCGATATATCGGAAGTAAGCGATTTTTTTATTAGCGGGCAGCGATCTCCGACTCGGTTAAAAAAGATGGGCGGCGACCTCCGAGTCGGTAAAAAAGATGGGCAGCGATCTCCGAATCGCCACCCACATCCTATCATTTCGACAGCATGCTCGTCATTTCGACAACCTTCCCCGTCATTTCGGCAACATTCCCCGTCATTTCGAGCGAATGCGAGAAATCTGCTTTTCCGGTTGACTGTTATCGGTTAACGGTTTTAATACGCCATCATCCTGCGCGAAATCGCAAAATCACCCTACTTAGCTTATTTCGTAGGCTTTATCAAAAAGCGGCTGCGCTTTTATGAAATCCTCTCTGGATTTTGATGGTGACTTGCAAATCTCCCGTGCCCCAATGTCCTATGTTTCTTACATCACGTGTAAAACTATCCTCCAGCTTAACCGAATCAGGATCAAGTCTGAGATAGACCGTGAGAACACTTCGCCTGGCTTGCACACAAGCGAAGTTTTTTGTATTTCTAAAGGCGACGTAAAGTTTCATAACGCTGATCTGAACGTCATCACCAAGTGCGCTCAAATAATCCTCTACGCTCTGATACAAATCTTTTATTGCTTGATCTGCTTGTTCCAGTTGCTCGATAACGGTCTTTTCGATGGATTTTTTATCGGAGGGTGTCGTCGGAGTAAACTCGACTGAATCTGTCTTTACAGCGACCTTTGTGCTGGCACTGGCAACAGTTTCAAAAAGCAACAAATCGCCGTAATGCTGGTATCGAATTAACTCGATATTTCGGCCCATTTGGTTTATCGCATGTTCGTCGTATTTGTTAAAATCCCCAGCAATACATAGAAGGCGCGGCATTGACCACTCGATCGAATCGGCTTCCTCTTTACCCAGCTTTTCCAGAACAAGTAGCTTGAAATCAGCTTTATGATCCATCAGCCAATCGAGATAGAACAAACCCTGAGTGATGACATTCTCGTTGCTGGCGCGTTTATATTCGATAATGACCGGGCAGTTGTTCTCGTCCAGGCCGATGGTGTCCATCCTGCCGTTGTTGGTGTGGTACTCTGTGGCAAGGAAGCGCACTCCCAGAAAATCTTCCAAATGACGTTCAATCAGCGTCTGCAGCGACTTTTCCAGAGCTATGGACTTACCGTCAAGCTGTGTTACCGTGTCACCGTTCACTCGGAATAATCTGATGTCGCTCATATTGCCGCCCTTTTCACGTCACTCTGTAAACAGGGCCGGCGCTCACACCGGCCCCGTGCTAATATACTATCAGCCTACCTTAACCGTCGCCTGACCATAAGCCGGAACGGTGACCGAGACCATCTCTTCGCTCATTTTGGCCGTATTCCTGGCGACCGGGCGTTCGAGGATGTCAACCTCGACTGCGTTTGAGTTCGGTTTGACCAAATCGGTAATCCGAACCTCGGCATTGGCGCCCTTGCCCTCCATATCGAAGAGTCGAAGCACTATGCCGCTGCCATCCTCAGCCTTCTTCACGGTAGAACAGAAGACGCCAGGGGTCAGAACCTCCACGAAGCTCTTCGCAGCGGGCTGATCGCCCTTTTGGACGCCGATGCTGGCTATGGCCATCGGTGAGTTGAACTGCTCGCCGAGCCTGGTCGCCGCGCTGATGTCGCAGCTACCGCTATGCGGCGTTATGGCGAACTTGATCTCGTGGTCTGCAACTTCCGGAAGCGGATCCGGGTCGTAGCTGGATCGAATTAATGTCAATCGCAGGGTGTCATCGACACAACTGTGACCATACTTGCAATCGTTGACCAGCGTCAGACCCCGCTTCTCATCGGAGACATCAGCCCACTTGAGCGCCGGGATCTCCTGCTTGCTCTGCTGTCGAGTCTGTGAGCCGAACGGAATCTCGTATCTCGGCGTGCCATTTTCGACATTGACAGGGAACGCCGCCCGAAGCATCGGAACTCCGCGCTCCGGTGTCCCGATCTCGACCCATCTCATATTGAGCTTGAAGTCGACCTGCCTGGAACCGGCATTGAGTCCGATTTCCACGGCAATTGAGGACTCGTTATATTTGTGCTCGCTTCGGAATGCCACACGGTTCGGGCCTCGCTGGGTGGGATACAACTTACCACCCTCAATCAAAGGCTCGACCTTAGCGATCTGGCCGATAGCCCACGCGCTCATTCCGCGATGAACCTCGGTATACGCCTCAATTACGCCCATCAGCTTGCCCTCAGGGACGTAATCGTAACCAGTCTCTTTGTCGATAAGGTGCTTTATCGCGCCGGACGGGAAGTCCAGTTCGACTCGAAGATACTCATTTTCCATCACGCCGGAGTCGTTGATCTCTACGATCATACACTCCGTGCCATCCGGGAATTTGCGGTCGATTTTGGCCGCGCCGCCCGCCGGGGTGTCGAGGTCGCTGTCGATAGCGTAGACCTTGTAACCCAGAGCCGGGACTTCGGCATTAAACGCGATAGTGGTGAATTCATGCGCCCAGTAGTGGCCTCTTCCGACTACCTGTCCACGGATCGCGTTTCCATCAGCGTCTTTGACGATGACGCGATCATCGGCGATAGGCTTGTTCCAAACCTTCGCATACACGGTCTCGCTTCGATCCCACGGCTTCTGGTTGTATACAAGCACAGGCTCAGCGGATAGCGCTCCCGCATTCCAGCCCGTCACGCGGCCAGGCACAGCCGGGTCACCCGCTCCCGCTCCAAGCCCGTCGCCGAGAGCAGCGCCGAACGTCGACTCATCAGTCGGCGCGGCAAACGAAGTGTCGATCTTGGAACCGAGCTTGCGCAGCGCACGGGTGCTGATCGTATTCGCCGCCGCCTGTATCTCCTGGAACAGGCCCTGGGAATATTCGTAGGTGGAATGAACCCCGGAGCCAGGCAGAATGTCGTGGAAATGGTTAAACAGAGTGTGTCGCCACGCAGTGAACAGCGTATCGAACGGGTAATCCATCTCCGCTGCGCTCGCCGCGATAAGCGCCAGAGTCTCGGCTTCCGGCAGAATGATCTCACTGACGCGCGTCGCCCGCTTGATGTTGCTCTGTGATGTATAGCAGCCCTCAAATGTGAAGTTGAGGTCCTCGTCGACCACCGGCAAATCGGCGTTAGCTTTCTCGACTGCGTCGAAGTATGCCCTGGTGGAGCTATGCTTCACGGTCGGGAATATCGGCCAGGAGCATATCTCTCTGAATTTGCGCAGGTCGCGTCTGGTGGGGCCACCGCCGTGGTCGCCGACTCCGTAGACGTATAGATAATCCTTGAGGCCGTTTTCGCTGGTATAGCTTATCAGCATCGCCGCCATATCAGCCGGGTCGATCGGGCCGTTGTAGACGTATTTGTCGCGATCCTTAAAGACATAAATCTCCGAGCCATCCGGCGAGCGCCATTTGAAGAGCCACTTATGCGGTGCGGTTCTATGCAGGTAGTATCGATTCACCCCAGCGCGGCTGAGAATCGAGGGCACAGTGTGCGCGTGGCCGAAAGTATCAGGCGACCAGTCGATCTTGATATCTTCCGGATCAAGGCCGAATCTGTCCTTCATATACTGTCGCGTATAAAGGAAGTGCCTGCACAGTGATTCCCCGGAGACGAAGTTCTTCTCACCTTCGACCCACGTGCTGGCAGTGATTTCCCACCGGCCCTCTTTGACGCGCTTTTTAATCATCTCGAAGATTTCCGGGCAATACTGCTCCATCGCGAAGTATGTCGAAGCCTGGCTTTGCGAGAACGTATATTCCGGGAAGTCGTCCATAAGCTGGTTCATTGTTGTGAATGTGTCGTGGGTGACGTTCACGGTCTCAGGCCAGTTCCACATCCAGTTCATGTCTATGTGAGCGTGTCCGCAGACGTGGATTGTGTAGGTTTTTGCAACCTCCCCAATCGGCGCCAGCATAGCCTCAGCCTCGCCGACAGCCTTTGCGCAGTCGAAACTGGCGGTGGTCATCTGCTTGTTGACATACTCAATAGCTTTTAATACAAGCTCTTTCCAGTCATCTTTGCCGAGCACTTTAGCAAGCCCTGCGGCAAAATCTGTCTCGATTCGGAAACGCTCCAGAATCGCCTGTCTTGAGTCTCTCGACTGGTTCAGTTTATGCTGAGCCAGTTCAAATCGTTTGTCGAATGACATAGCTGCATTCCTACCAATGCAAAGTATTTTGGCACACAGCCAACAATTGCTCTTTTGCCACGTCTACCCGTCAATCCTGCTATCATTACCAATTTAAGCGAAAAAGAGGAGATACCCCCCGTCATATCGACCACTCCCTCCCGTCATTTCGACCACCCCTTCTTGCGTCATTTCGAACCCCCCTCCGTTATTTCGACCACCCCCTCCGTCATTTCGACCACCCCCTCCGTCATTTCGACCACCCCCCTCCGTCATTTCGAACGAAGTGAGAAATCTGCTTTTTCCGGTATCCGATATCCGATATCCGACGTCCGACCTAAGCCACCGCCTATTTCATTTCTGGTTTTCGCCAATTTCGCCCTTTTCGCGTTTGGTTCCCCTGTCATTTCGAACGAAGTGAGAAATCTGCTTTTTCCGGTATCCGGTATCCGGTATCCGATATCCGACGTCCGACCTAAGCCACCACCTATTTCATTTCTGGTTTTCGCCAATTTCGCCCTTTTCGCGTTTGGTTCCTCCGTCATTTCGAACGAAGTGAGAAATCTGCTTTTTCCGGTATCCGGTATCCGGTATCCGATATCCGACGTCCGACCTGAGCCACCGCCTATTTCATTTCTGGTTTTCGCCAATTTCGCCCTTTTCGCGTTTGGTTCCCCTGTCATTTCGAACGAAGTGAGAAATCTGCTTTTTCCGGTATCCGGTATCCGGTATC
>CAZBSI010000008.1:0-14200 GCA_964494345.1 uncultured bacterium | reverse complement strand
GTCATTTCGAACGAAGTGAGAAATCTGCTTTTTCCGGTATCCGGTATCCGGTATCCGATATCCGACGTCCGACCTGAGCCACCGCCTATTTCATTTCTGGTTTTCGCCAATTTCGCGCTTTCGCGTTTTCCCTTCCGGGCCCCAGCGTTTGACAATACGAGCCTCAAGGATTATAGTCTATTTGATGAACGAGTAATTATTGGCCGGCGGAAACCGGCACAGCATAATGCCGGATCAGTTCGCCAGGCCACGGGTGATGTGGCCTTTTGTTTTAGGGCTAAGGGGTAGTAGGTGTATGGATCAATATAAGAGCCTGGTCGCGATGATATCTGAGATGGACGGGGTGGTGGTCGGATATTCTGGCGGGGTAGACAGCACTCTGGTCGCCAAGGCCGCGACTGATGCTCTTGGTGAGCGCGCTGTTTGCGTTTTGATCGATTCGTTTTTGATACCTAAATCAGAAATAGACGATGCGGTGATGATCGCAACCGAGCTGGGTTTGAACCTGGTGCGGCTGAAAATGGACGTGCTCGAAGTAAATAACCTCGCCGAAAACGAACCGGATCGGTGTTACTTCTGTAAAAAAGCCGTCTTTTCGAGGTTGCTGGAAGTAGCCAGGGATCGTGGGCTGGAATGTGTGCTCGACGGCACCAACATAGACGATGGATTCGATTTCAGACCCGGCGCCAAAGCAGTAAAAGAACTAGGCATTAGAAGCCCGCTCAAGGAGCTTGGTATCACCAAGGAGCAGGTGCGAGAGATGTCGCAGGAGTTGGGTCTGTCGACTTGGGACAAGCCGTCTTATGCGTGCCTTGCGTCAAGAGTTCCTTATGGCACGCCATTGACGCTGGATGTGCTGGGCCAGGTCGAGGCTGCTGAGAGCATTTTACATGAATTGGGCTTCCGAGAGTGCCGGGTGCGCCACCACGGCGATATCGCTCGAATAGAGTTGATGCCCGAGGATATGCGTGCTATGCTGGCCACTGAACCTCGCAAACTGGTTCTGCACAGGTTCCGAGCGCTTGGATACGGTTATGTGACTATGGATTTGGCGGGATATCGCACCGGAAGTATGAACGAACCGCTGGTCGGCAACAATAACAACTTCAAGGAATGGGGCATCGGTAATAGATAGCGGCGAAAGGGCCCAGCATGCTGGTGTGCTTGTCTAATGGATCTGAAACTTCTCAGGCAACTGCTCGAAGATATTAAGTCCGGCACAGTCAACGTCGACGACGCAATGACGCGGTTGCGCTCGCTGCCGTATGAAGATGTCGGGTTTGCCAAGCTCGATAATCATCGCAGGCTTCGCAACGGAGTGGCGGAGGTTGTCTTTTGCCAGGGCAAAACCACGCCTCAGATTATAGAAATCCTCAAAAGGCTATCTGCTCAAAATAGCTGCATTCTTGCCACGCGAGCCGACTCGCAGGTCTACTGTGCTGTGCAATCAGAAGTGCCCAACTCGATCTATTATGACGACGCTCGAATAATCGTGGTCGGCACGCCGGAACGAAGCGCAGAAGAGTTGGCGACAGACAGCAAATATGTAATGGTGCTGTGCGGGGGCACGGCGGATATTCCGATTGCCGAGGAGGCTGTCGTAACTGCGACCGCCCTCGGAAGTCGGGTCGAAAGGGCCTACGACGTCGGAGTAGCTGGTCTGCACCGGTTGCTCGATCAAAAAGATCGCATATTGGGAGCAAATGTGCTGGTTGTGTTGGCTGGAATGGAAGGCGCGTTGGCCAGTGTGGTCGGCGGGTTAGTCGATCGGCCTGTTATCGCGGTGCCTACCAGCGTAGGCTACGGAGCGAGTTTCGGCGGGCTGGCGGCGTTGCTCGCTATGCTAAACTCGTGCGCTGCCGGGGTGAGCGTGGTCAATATAGACAACGGCTTCGGTGCAGGTTACCTGGCCCACCTCATCAACAACCCACAGAATTGAATAGAGCAACAGAGGAGATACTCGATGAGAATAGCCTATTTTGACTGTTTTGCGGGGATAAGCGGAGATATGACCCTGGGCGCGCTTATCGACGCAGGAGCCGACTTTGACGCGCTGAAATCCGAGCTTGAGAAACTGCATATCCATGAATTTGAGCTGACACGAGAGCAGGTTACGAAGCGCGGGATCGCGTCTTGCGACGTTACAGTACATACCCACCACCATCATCACCACGCCGACCATCACGGCCATTCTCACGGTCACTCCCACGGCCGATCTTTTACCGATATCAAGCATATTATCTCCGAAAGTGCGTTATCTGAGCGGGTAAAGCGGGATTCTATAGCCATATTCGCCACTCTCGGCGAGGCTGAGGCCAGGATTCACGGCACGACTATAGATAAAATCCACTTCCACGAAGTCGGTGCGGTCGATGCTATTGTCGATATCGTAGGAGCCTGCATCTGCCTGGAACTGCTCGGAATCGACAAAATATATTGCAGCCCGATCCCGACTTTCTCCGGTATGGTTGAAATAGCTCACGGCAAATTTCCTCTGCCCGCCCCTGCAACTATGGAGATTCTCACATCCAAAGGCGCGCCCTGGCGGGAGCTTGGCATAGAAGGGGAGATAGTAACTCCCACGGGCGCCGCGATTGTCGCCACCCTTGCTGAAGGGTTCGGCCCAATGCCCGCTATGAGCATCAATGCCACGGGTTATGGCTCCGGAAAACACGACTTCGGCATACCGAATGTGCTGCGGGTCGTGGTCGGGGAATCCGACGCAGACACCTCTTCAGAAGCTGTCGATGTGGTGATTATCGAGACCAACATCGACGATCTCAGCCCGCAGGTATATGAAGTGGTGATGGAAAGGCTCTTTGAGGCGGGGGCGCTGGATGTATATCTGACACCTGTCATTATGAAAAAGTGCCGCCCGGGCACTCTGCTTTCAGTCATCTGCGAAGCCACTCTAATCGACGCAGTCAGCACTGTGATTTTCGAAGAGACAACCTCCATTGGGGTCCGCATCGACGAGCGCAAGCGCATTTGCCTGCATCGAGAGATCAAAACAGTCGAGACGGAGTATGGCTCCATTAGCCTGAAGATCGCCCGCCGGCAAAATCAGGTGCTTAATATCCAGCCGGAGTACGAGGAGTGCAAAGCCGCCGCGAAGAAGCATCAAGTACCTATTAAGCGGGTCAGGGACGCTGCGCTTGTGGCGTTCTATAGCATTCAGGACTGACATTATTTTATTGAGGGTAGACAATGCCAAGCAGGTTATTTATGCTTATGGTCACGCTGTTTGCCGTGATCGTGATCGCTGGAGTTGTGGAGGGTGATCCCGTGATTAAGAAAGCTGTAACCACGCCGCCTGCCTCGGAAAAGGCTGGTGAGCGGCCGTATGAGATGGTTGGGCGCGAGGATGTTCGTGTGCCGCTGGTCGATTTTCAGGATATCAGCGGCTGGACTGTCGAGTGCTACAACGATGCCGATGCTGAGTTTGCTTTGAGCCGGGAGCAGAAGATGTGGGGCGAGTTCACGGGCAAGCTCACCTACACCGGCAAAACCGATAATGGGACCGTGATCCTGCGCGCGCCGCAGCCGATTGCAGTCGAAGAGTTCGACTGCATCAATATGTGGCTGGACGGCAATGTGTGGGAGTGGGCGCCGGAGCCTGGGTCTCCCTTTGTTACTGTCTCGGTAATCCTGGTCGACGCGGAGGGCAAAGAAGAGGCTGTTGCAGCGATGAAGATGCGCTGGAAGGAATGGTGGCTTACCCACGCCAAGTTCTCCAAACTGATGAAAGGCCGTAAAGTCAGCGGCATAAAAATCGAGGGCATCAACAACCCCGAGCCGAGATCGATCTACTTCGGCGCTCTTTATTGTTATAAGGAAAACCTCCAGCCGCTGGTGTTTGAACCCCGCCCCGCCAGGAACCTCACATTGCTGCCTGGTCAGGAGCAGGGCTTAAACGGCACCGGCCCCGGCAAGCTGCCTTTCCCTACTCGTGAAGAAACTATTCTGCCGTCCAACTATGTTAAAGATTTCAAAACAAGCCTTAACCGCACTGCCGAAGGTTCTTACGAATTCTTATACAAAGGCAGCGACGGCGAGATCAAATATGTCTACGAACCGGCAACTGGTAAACTGGGTGAAATCATTGCCTGGGTAGATGGAAAGCAATTCGGCAGACCGATGAGCGCAGGCGGCATTCAAATCGAAGACGAGGTGCTTGCCGGTAAATTAATCGAATCCAGAATCGAAGGCGACGCGCTGCACCTGACCTTCGAATTCGAAAAGAATAAACGCCCGGTGAGGGCTGAATACATAATGAGACTCTGGCAGAAGTCATTGGTTATCGACTTCATCTGTCGCGGCGGCCGGGCCACGGGTCTGACTCTGGGTGGAATCGACGGGGTCCCCAACCCTCGAATATTCCCCATCCCATATCTCAGCTTCCACTGGATGCAGCGACCGAGGTTCTTGTGCGCCGGCGAACCGGATAAGCCTATATTCCAGACGGTTTGGGTGGACTGGTATAGGTCAAATGCATCTGAGATGTATGTCGAACAGTGGACCGCCGAAAACTCTGCCAAAATCAACGGTGGAGTGCGCTATAAAGCCAAGACCGACGGCAAAAGAAACGATCTCTACGAGCGCGTGTTTTTGACCATCTCGCCACGATATGAAGAAGTGCTGCCCACCATCGCCAACCCGCCCAGCCCTCGCGGCAAAATCGCTGGTGAAAGGCTGTGGCAGGAGAGTTGGGGGCCGGCGGAATATGCCAAAGAAATGGAACGCGGCAAAAAACTCCGGTCTTACGGCATCGAGAAGATGACCCAGTGCAATCACGAGATCAGTTGGCGTGACGGCGGCGAGAGCTTCACCATGCGCCTGAAAGCAGCCCCGGGAAAGGGTGGGGACGAGGCGCTGAAGAATTACGTTGCCCATCAGAAGTCTCTGGGCTGGTTATCCGGATTATATACTAATTACTGCGACATGGCTCCCGTCAACGAGAACTGGACCGAGGATATGCCGCAGCTCACCCCGGAAGGCGATTGGCGGCCGGCGTGGCCTCGCAACTACGCCCTGAAACCTTCGCGCGCCGTGGAAATGGACGCGAAATACGCTAAGCAAATCAAGAAAAAATACGGCTCAAACGCGGCCTACACCGACGTCCATACCGCTGTGCCGCCGTGGACCTACTGCGACTACGACGCCCGCGTGCCGGGAGCAGGCACCTTCGCGGCAACGTTTTACGCATACGGAGAATTGCTGCTCAACGACCAGAGCGTATACGGGCCGATCTGGTCTGAAGGCGCCTATCAATGCCTGTATGCTGGCCTTGCATCGGGCAACTACGGCCTGATGTACGACGACTCTAATCTATCCAAAGAGCCTTTGAACGTGGCCTTTGACCTGCTGAAAATCCACCCTCTGGAGTGCGATATAGGCATGCCGTGGATGGGTCAGTTCTTTAGAGTGCCGGGTTGGGAGAAGCCGGAGGTCATCGAGGCCAGCGTCGATCATTTCATCGCAGCCACCATAGCTTACGGCCACATCGGATATCTGGTCGAGGAGACGCACGGCATCGAAAAGGCCTGCAGGTCGTATTATATGCTCCAGCAGCTTCAGAAGAGATACGCTATGGAGCCGGTAGAAAAGATCGAATACGCCGACGAAAACGGTAATATGGTCTCCGCATCCATAGCTATTTCAAGGGATATCATCAACCTCTCCCGGCTGCATTTAGTCTATCGCAGCGGGTTGGAGATATTCGTCAACGGCTCGGACAGCGTCTGGAAAGTCGAGGACAAAGAACTGCCAACATGGGGCTGGTACGCGCGAGATAAGAAAGGCGATTTCATCGAGTTTTCCGCACTGGTCAACGGTCACCGGGTGGACTACGTAAAATCCCCGGAATATGAATATCTCGACGCACGCGGTAAAGTGACTGCCCTTGGCTCGTTCATAACCAAAGGCGCGGTAGCGCTCAGAAAAGACGGCAACAAAGCCGAGATCATTGACATCCTTGGCAACGACGAGATCACGCTCAAGTCAAGCGCGGATAAATGCACCGCATTCGACGGCGACGGCAATAACCTTGGGGCCGCTCAAATAAAAAAAGCAGGCCCATTGGTCACGATAACTACAGTAAAAGACGCTCGGAAATACGTGCTGTAAACGCAACTTTCGGAGCACAATCGATATATGGTTTGAAACGGGAAATATGCTTCCGAGCAAATATACTTCGGAAGCATATTCTATTATGCGGAGAGATGGCGCGGCGTGAGCGGTTTTGATATAAAAGGCGTTTCTGGTTTGTCGCAGGCCGAAGCGGACCGGAGATTCGCGAAAGACGGTCCAAATGAGCTGGAGTCTGCCAAACCGCGCAGCATTTTCGCTGTTGCGGTTGAGGTTATGCGCGAGCCGATGTTTTTGCTGCTGGTGGCCGGTGGGGCGATCTATCTCCTGCTGGGCGACGTTCGAGAGGCTCTGTTTTTGCTTGGGTTCGTCTTTGTGGTGATCGGTATCACGCTTCACCAGGAACGAAAAACCGAAAACGCTTTACAGGCGCTGAGAAACCTCTCAAGCCCGCGAGCGCGAGTCATTCGCGATGGAGAGGAAAAACGAGTCGCCGGACGAGAGGTTGTGCGCGGGGATGCGGTTATTATCTCCGAAGGTGACCGTGTGCCAGCGGATGGAGCGGTGATATCATCCACCAATCTCTCCGTTGACGAATCGCTTCTGACTGGTGAATCGGCGCCGGTGAGGAAATCCGAATGGAACGGCGTATCAACTGACGCACGCCCCGGCGGCGACGATGGGCCGTTTGTGTTCTCCGGCAGCCTGGTCGTGCAGGGGCAGGCGCTGATAGAGATTCGCAAGACAGGCACGCATACGGAGATGGGCAAAATCGGCCGATCCCTGCAAAGCATCGAAACCGAGAAGACCGCCTTGCAGAATGAGATGGGCAGGCTGGTGCGCAACCTCGCGATATTCGGGGCGCTGTTGAGCGTAGTCGTGGTGATCGCCTATGGCCTCACACGAGGCGATTGGATGCACGGGGTATTGGCCGGTGTCGCGCTGGCAATGGCGATGCTGCCCGAGGAATTTCCCGTCGTCCTGACTATATTCCTGGCAATTGGAGCCTGGAGAATCTCCAGACACCAGGTGCTGACCAGACACATGCCGGCGATCGAAATACTCGGCTCGGCAACCGTGCTGTGCGTGGATAAAACGGGCACCCTCACAATGAACCAGATGTCGGTGGGCCAGCTGTATGCTCATGGCCAGCACCTGATCCTGGATCACGACCGCTCAGAACCTTTGCCGGAGGATTTTCACGAACTGCTCGAATTTAGCATTCTGGCAAGCCAGCGCGACCCCTTCGACCCGATGGAAAAGGCGTTTCACAGGCTGGGCCAGGAGTATCTTGCGCAGACCGAGCATTTGCATCGCGATTGGACGCTCGCACAACAGTATCCGCTCTCAAAGGAACTGCTCGCCATGTCCCTCGTCTGGACTTCGAGAAGCGGGGAGGATTATGTCATAGCGGCAAAGGGAGCGCCGGAGGCCATCGTCGACCTCTGTCATTTCAGCGAGGATCAAAAATCGGAGTTAGCCGGGCACATCACTGCGATGGCCGAAATGGGGCTGCGGGTGCTCGCGGTCGCGGGTTCCAGTTTTACCGTAGACAAGAGCCTGCCTGGCAAACAGCACGATTTCGATTTCGAGTTTTTGGGATTAGTCGGCTTGGTCGACCCCGTTCGGCCGTCGGTTCCGGGTGCGGTTGCGGAGTGTTACGAGGCTGGAATCAGGGTCGTTATGATCACGGGCGACTATCCTGCCACAGCCCAAAACATCGCCGGTCAAATCGGGTTGCGGCACCCGTCGCAGATTATCACCGGCGAACAACTGGATGAGATGACTGACTCTGAGCTCCGAGATCGTATCGGCAGCGTCGACGTCTTCGCCCGAGTGGTGCCGGAACAGAAGCTCAGGCTCGTTAAAGCTCTGAAAATGAACGGCGAAGTTGTGGAAATGACCGGCGACGGAGTCAACGATGCACCCGCGCTGAAGGCCGCGGATATCGGCGTCGCAATGGGGGAACGCGGAACCGACGTAGCCCGCGAAGCCTCCGAATTGGTATTGCTCAACGATGACTTTTCGTCCATAGTAGCCGCAATCAGACTGGGCCGAAGGATATTCGACAATCTGAGAAAGGCAATGGCGTATATCTTCGCCGTGCATATTCCCATTGCCGGGTTATCTCTGATACCCGTAGCGTTGGGCTGGCCGCTGATACTGCTGCCGATACACATTGTCTTTATGGAACTCATAATCGACCCCGCGTGCTCCACCGTCTTTGAGGCCGAGGAGGGTGAGCCTGATATTATGCTTCGCCCGCCGAGAGACCCCGAAGAATCGATATTCGACCGCAGGACAGTGATATGGAGCGCGCTTCAGGGGTTAAGCATATTGCTCGTGTCGCTGGGTGTGTTTATGGTCGGCCGAAACATGGGTTTAATCACTCAAATCAGCCGAACAATGTCGTTTACCACGCTGATAATTGCAAACCTGACCCTGATTCTGGCAAACGCCTCCTGGTCACGCAGCATCGTCGGCACATTGCGATCAAAAAACCAGGCCCTGTGGTGGGTCATCGGCGGGGCTTTGGTATTTTTAGCCGTAGCGCTCTATGTTCCGCCGCTGAGAGATTTGTTCAACTTCGCCAGACTAAACGCCATCGACTGCGGCATCTGCGTAATCGCCGGGGTTGCGAGCGTGGCGTGGTTCGAACCTGCAAAACTGGCTATTATGCGACACAGGGAGGCCGGGCGTCGATAGAACGAGGCTGCCGAGCCTCGTTGGGAACGGTTATCACTAGTTTGGAGAGACGATGGGTGTCCTATCTGGGAAGCTTCAGCGCATCGGTTCGCTCCCTGCCGATGTTCCATAAGAGTTCGATTGTTTTTTGTGGGTGGAGACCATAACTTCCCATTGCTGCCCCACCGTCTTCAATAGGTCGCCCAACTGATGGATAATCGTCCCTGCATCTACGAAGCGATTCCCCTCCCACTGTGAAAAAACTCCAATAATCTTCTATTTCAAATTGCGTGCCAGCACCCAATATTTCCTCCCAGCGTTCTTTTTCACCGTGCAGTTCCTCCCAGATTTGCGCAGCCAAGAGATATGGGTCTAGTGCTTCTAATAACTTGTAACCGTAACCCTCTTTTTCATAACGTGAGGTATATCGGTCTACTTTCGTCTTGGCAGCCTTAACCTCGTAAATATAATCATATCTGTTGAGCATATTCATCCCCATTGAAGTTGCAGAAGATATTGCCCTTATGGAGTCTGCGGCTTCGTTCGCGATTTCTATCATCTCACGATGTCGCTCTCTTGCTTCCTGCATCTTGATATTCAAAGCAGCGATAATTAATATAGCAACCAGGACGGATACTATTGGTATCCACGGTATCCTTTCTGCCACGGGCTGCCATTCGTCGTTCGGTTGATCTATCCACCCACCACAATGATGGCATTGATCGGCATCGCTAAATATCGCGGCGCCGCAATGTGGGCAGTTCATCTGCCCTATTTCGCCTCCAACGGCAGAATCGTTGGGGTCTGCAAAATGTGGTTGCCCCGCCTGAGGAGGCTGAGCACAGGGCGTAGCAGTCTGCTCTGTGGGTTGGCTGATTTCCGGTTCACTGACCATACCAGATCGAGGGGTTTTGCAATAATAACACGTATCTAAATCTTTTATGTTTGGTGCACTGCAATTTGGACATCGCCACATTTTCGGTCTGGCCATTGTCTGTCTCCATAAGTGCAACATATTTTGAGCCTAAACACTAAGTTCGGCCTTTTTCGATCATGGATTACTTATTACTTATATAGAGTCAAGCAAAGTCCTTCTTGCTGGCGAATTAAATACATCGTGATGATCATAAATTCGGGATGACAATCTGCTAAACTGCCACCCCGTTCTATCAAATCCTGTCATCCTGTTAGTCGCCAATCATTTCATCCTGTTAGCTACCAATCCTGTCATCCTGCGCAAAGTCGCAGGATCACGCCTCGCTTGTGCAACCCGTGGATTCCGCGACTCCGCGCGGAATGACAATCCTCCAAACCTGTCATTTCGAGCGCAGCGTTAGATAGGTGGCAATCTCCGAATTGCCACCTCCAAACCACATCACAGAACTCAATCGATCATTTTCTTTCAATCGGCACGTAGTAGATTTTGCCATCGACCTCATATACCAGCGTGCGGCCGTCCGGCGACCACGACGGATATCGTTTTATTCCCTCATTGAGGTCCAGTTGCTGGCGATCTCTGCCATCGCGAGAGGATAGCCAAAGCTCTGAACCCGTAAGATTGTGCCCATCCTCCGTTGCCACTTCATATATAAGATGCCTTCCATCCGGCGACCACGTCGGGTTCTGGCCATTGCCAAGCTTGATAAAATTCCCGGTGTTTATGTCCGCGATGTAGAGTTGACCGCTCAGACCTGAGGCCGCGACCACATCACCGGTCGGCGAGGTCTGCGGGTTAAAGAATCCCGGCTCGCCGTTGACGTCAAGCAGCTTTTTCATATCCCCGTTTTCGTCAACGGTCCACAGTTCGTTACCTGTGTTTGTAAAAACACTTTTCCCTTTCGATGTCCCCTCAGAAGCCGGCACCAATGCGGCAAAGGCGGTCGTAGTCACCGCGGCAAATCCATTGACAAAAAATGCAGCAGACAGCGCAGCGACTCGGGAGACAATACCCTGCCCTTTCGATAATGACTTCACGCTTTTTACGTTTCCCGACTCATCGACCTTTAACAGATCGTCGCCGGCCTTAAACTCAATGCCATCCTTGCCGCACTGTGGCGGGAAGAGATCGCTTTGCCAGTCGGTAATCTGAGTCTGCGAGCGCCCATCCGGACTCGCCGACATACCTGCCATAGAGGTCGTTTCCTCATAGCGCATCCTATAGGCCAGACTCTGCCCATCCGGCCCCCAGCTATATCGCCATCCGGCAAGCGGAGCTTTTGCTATAGTAGAAAAATGCCCCTGCCAATCCGTCGTATATAAACCGTCGTATCTTTCGCTGGAAAAGGCGATATATCGGCTGTCTGCGGAAAACGATGGCATGGTGTATCTGCCTTCGGGTGTCCGTAGTTGCACAGGCTCACCGACCGTCACACCGGCGGCTGATGGAATAATAGAAACCAGCAAAAGCGCTGCAGCAATTCCCAACGTTGTCCTCATCCTATCCACCCCCTTTAGTTTCGGTTTTCGAAGGCAGCAACAGGCCAACGACGTTGAGTTCGAGTTTTACAAATGCATCCGAGGAACCATTGGCTCGTGTTACCTTCGCATCGCTTTTTATGTCCGCCTCAGACCGGATCAATTTGCCTTCAGTGTAAGCAAATCTGGCATTAATAACCGCCGATTCGGTGCCTTCCAGAGTCAATTTACCGTTAATCTTATCGGTGATCTCATATTTCAGCGGATAGCTGTATTTTGTCTCTATCAAGGCGCAGTCGTAGCCATCGTAGCGCTCATAACCCACCAGCCTGGAGCGCGTCTTGGCCTCGATTTTATCTTTTTCGTTTATTGCGACGCTGTAGTCCTGCTCCCATTCGTCCCCGACTTTTACGTCTTTGTCAGGGAAACCGTGAAAGCTCATCTGGCCAAATATGGACGCCAACGACTTCTGCTGCGGCTTGCCCGGCAGCAAAGCCAGTTTCTCCAGCCCCGCAACCTTTTTGATAACACCTCGGTCGTCGGTAGTATAGACCACATCCGGCAAGGTAATCACGCTGTCGCCGAACTCCGGTATTCTCACAATTCCTGACTGAAGCGACCACAGAACCTTGTAAAGACCGTCCTCTTCAGCCTTAACGCTCTGCTTGAAGAACATCTCGGTAACGGTGTTGAGCTGCTGCTCGTGTTCCGAGTTCAATAATCGGTATGAGCCCCGGTTCATAATCTGAACCTGATAACGTTGATTTTGCCCATCCAGGTATTTATACTTCAGTCTAAGCTGGCCAGGCGGGTTGTCAACCTTGCCGCCTTCATCTATCGCCACTGGCGGTTCAGTCGAATCCAATTCCGCCGCAGCTACGCCAACACAAACGACCATAATCAAAATAAATACGACAAGCAAAGTTCGGTACATAGACAACACCCTCTTTCGAAAGCTCTTAATCGATCTCGTGGCGTCGTTTGTTGGTGGCACAGAGGGAGCAAGTGATTTTGCTCCCTCCGTGGTTGCGGAAATTCGCCCCGTTATTTAGGCACGAACTTGACAGCGTCTGCCATTACAACATAACCGGCCGTAGTCCAGCAGGAAAGCTGAACATCTTTGCCCGCCGACATAGCAAACGTACCCAGCAGGTTCCATTTGCCGCCGTTGGCTTGCTGGTTAACGCGCACGGTTGTCGAGCCGCCGTTGTGGTTGATGATGTAAGGCGCGGTAGCCGACCGGTTGGATCCCGCAGGCCACCAGGCGTAGACATCGTAGTTTCGGCTCTGCAGAGTAGGAGCCCATTTCGCAGGCTCGCTGACCGCTGCGGTGCTGTGGTAGCGATAGTTGCTGCCATATTTGTCGGTAGAGGCAGTGCCTGTTGCCCACGACCCACCAACCACCGAGAAGTTGGCGCTGGTATTATCGACGATTATATCCGAGACCGGGTCGTGCGGCGCTATGCCATAGTGAGATTGCGTGCCATGCAGATATGCCCTGGCTGCCTCCTGCCGATAATTCGCATTGGCCAGCTTCGCGTTATCACCGGCGTTGTCGATGAATCCGACCTCGCACAGGATCGCGGGCATATTAGTGTGGACTAGCACGTAGTAGTTGGCGGTCTTGTTGCCACGGTTGTAGGTGCCCATGTGCGAGACCATTTCCGCGTTCACTTTGTTGCGATAGTCCGCTGCGGAGGTACCTTCTGCGTAAGCAAATGTCTCGGTACCGTAGGCGGCTCCGTTGAACGCGTTGCAGTGGGAGCACAAAAATCTGTTGCAACCGTTGTTGTTTGCGATGTCGCATCGACCCTGCAGCGATACATAGGTATCCGTCGTTCGGGTCATGACGACTGTTGCACCATCTTGCTGGAACAGGTTTCTCGCGCGCAGGCTGATGTCCAGGTTAGTGTTGGCTTCGGTTAGTCCGTAGCCAGTCGCACCTGGGTCCGAGCCGCCGTGGCCCGGGTCAATGCACAGCTTCGTCCAAGCCGCCTGAGCGCTGAAAGGAACAGTCAACAAGACAAGGACTACAAAGATACAGATCAGAGTATTCTTCCCTACCATTCGAACTTCCCCTTTCTCTAGCAAACCAAGCAATTGATGATTTAGCTGATAAGTCTACATATTTGAATATCCGTTACAATCGTAATAATGAACACCTCCATTTCCCAATGTCTTGACTAATCAGCTTCGCGGAGTATATTATACAACCGGTCGCGGAATTCCTTTATATTTTTTGCGTGCGAAAAAATATTTATTGTCAATTGTTTGTACTTTACCCGACGAGGTAACTGTCGAGGTGAGCCAATTGATATTCCTCATAACGACGAGCCGTTTGAGTGTATGATATGTCTATCGGGCGACAGGTATAACGAGTAGGGAACTTATAATCCCTGTCATTTCGAACGCAGTGAGAAATCTGCTTTTTCGATGTTCTAAGTCAGACGTCGGAAGTCCGACCTCAGCCGCGACCCTGTTTTCATTTCTGGCTTTCGCCTCTTTCGCGCTTTCGCGTTTATGCCTTTCCTGTCATTACCTCTCGCTGTCATTACCCCTTGCCTGTCATTTCGAACGCAGTGAGAAATCTGCTTTTTCGATGTTCGAAGTCAGACGTCGGAAGTCTGACCTCAGCCGCGACCCTAATTTCATTTCTGGCTTTCGCCTCTTTCGCGCTTTCGCGTTTATGCCTTTCCTGTCATTACCTCTCGCTGTCATTACCCCTTGCCTGTCATTTCGAACGCAGTGAGAAATCTGCTTTTTCGATGTTCTAAGTCAGACGTCGGAAGTCCGACCTCAGCCGCGACCCTGTTTTCATTTCTGGCTTTCGCTTCTTTCGCGCTTTCGCGTTTATGCCTTTCCTGTCATTACCTCTCGCTGTCATTACCCCTTGCCTGTCATTTCGAACGCAGTGAGAAATCTGCTTTTTCGATGTTCGAAGTCAGACGTCGGAAGTCTGACCTCAGCCGCGACCCTGTTTTGTTTTCTGGCTTTCGCTTCTTTCGCGCTTTCG
>CAZBSI010000007.1:0-150015 GCA_964494345.1 uncultured bacterium | reverse complement strand
ATGAACATCCCGAGCGGCTGCTCGCTCAACTGGTTTGCCTCCAACGACGGCGGCGCGACCTGGGAGCCGATGACGCTCGACACCACTCGCGAGGTCGACCAGACCTGGACGGAATACGTCCTCCTCTGCACCTTCGCCAGTCCTGCCGGTAATCGCGTGCGCTACAAGGCCGTAATGACCGGCAACAACCTGATCTATCCGCGCATCCACTCCCTGGGCGCGACATTGAGCTAAGGAGATCGCGGGAATGATAACGAGACGTAGCGGCGGGATGACTGAGTTCATCCCGTCGCCCTTGGAAAAGAGAGATGGCGTCATCCGAAACCACGTGCTCGATCTGCTCACGAACCTCGATGAGCGACTGCGGCGCATTGAGGATGCAGTTGGTCTGTCGACTGATCTGGCCGACGCCTTTGCCCGTGCCATGGCTCATATCATCCAAGAGGAAGCGCACATCAGACACGTCAATGAGCTGCTCTTGACTGCGGGCGCGGCCGACCGCGACTAAGCCCAGTGCCCTGATACCACGTAAGAACACGGTTTCTGTTCGTTTCCGCGATGTATCTCTTGACTTCCAGGCTGGTTTGAGGCACCAATTGGTTGCGAGCAGAACATCTGTTCTGTTCAGCAACAAGCGGAGGTAGCATCGATTGGAACTGCAGGAACTCAGATTCGGAGTTGAACTTGAAACCGTGAAGCGCGAACGGGGAACGGTCGCGAGAGCTATCCAGAGCGTGGTCGGGGGCGAGGTAAGCCATGTGGCAGGGTCATCTTCTTATGATCCTTGGGAAGTGAAAGATGAGAAGAACCGCGTGTGGAAGGTGGTGGCAGATTCCTCGCTTGGCAATGTCGCTGCCCACTTTCGCGCAGAGATAGTCAGTCCGGTCCTGAGCTATGACGACATCGCCGACCTGCAGGAAGTAGTGAGGGCCGTCCGGAGGTGTGGCGCGCAGGTCGATGAGAAGTGTGGACTGCACATCCACGTCGGAACCGAGGAGTTCGGCGGGAAGGCACTCACGAATCTCGCAAAGACCTTCTACAAGTACGAGCCGCTCATAATCGCCGCGCTCGGCGTCAGCGAACAGCGGATGCGCCAGTACACCAAGCCGCTAAGCGATGAGTTCATTGCGCGGCTCGGGAAGATGCGGGCAAGGACTCGCGATCAAGTCAACAAAGCCTGGTATGGCCACGTCAACCACCATCCCACACGCTACTGCAGTTCGAGATACCAGACGATGAACCTCAACAGCGTATTCTACAGAGGGACTGTCGAGTTCCGTCTGTTCGAAGGCACACTGCATGCTGGCAAGGTGAAAGCCGCAATCCAGTTCGTTCTCGCTATCTGCGCAAAGGCGGCGAACAGCAGGGGAGCGTCAAGCAGGAAGCGCGAGTTCAGCCCCGAGACCGCGAAGTACGACTTCCGGGTCTTCCTGATCCACCTGGGCTTGATCGGCGACGAGTTCAAGACCGCTAGGAAGCACCTTTTGAATGCAATGCCGGGAGACGCCGCATGGAAGAACGGCAGGCCGAAGTCGAAATCCGCAAAGCCCGCTGCCGAGATGTGCTGTGTCGCAGACTGCTGCGCTAGGGGAGGTGATGCCTGATGTGCGCGCAACTTGGAGTGATCTTCGGAATCTCGAAACGCGGAAGGGGCGATCAGGAGCATCGAGATAAGCTATTCGGCTGGCTGTTCACTTACCTGCTGCTTCTCAGTGAGAAGCGCGGACCCCACGCAACGGGCGTGGCGTTGCTCAAGTCCAATGGCGAGCACGTCCTGTCCAAAAGGCCGATCACGGCCTCGGGCTTCATCAAGGACAAAGGCTTCAGGGAAGTGCTAAGTGGCATTGACGCTCATACGACGCTGATGATGGGGCACACCCGTTGGCAAACCGTCGGTGACGCAAGCAACAATGAGAACAACCACCCGATACCGGCTGGCAATGTCATAGGAACTCACAACGGCACCATCCTCAATGCCGATGAGCTTTTCGATCTACTCGGACTGGCCAGACAGGCAGAGGTAGACAGCGAACTCATCTTTCGGATCGCCGACGCGACGCTCGACGATGGTCGCCTTGATGTAGCGGCGATACGTGCACGATTGGCTCTCTGCCGGGGGCAGGTAAGCGCCGTTCTGGCATCGCTGCAGGACCCAGCGACGGTACTGATCATCAAGGGCAACAAGCCCCTGGAACTGCGATACAGCGAGGAGCATCGGACAGTGGTCTACGCTTCCGATCCTGCCTACTTCGACGTGGTGCTTGCCAAAGAGAATGGGTGGCGCGTTCTGCCGGCATCCCCGATGAGCCTGGTGACCTTTCACTGCAATGATCTCCCGCTCTATACCAGCGAGAGATTCCGATTGGCGAGTCCGACACCGGCCACTAGATTCCGACGGTTCGCCGGCTGGGATGACTAGGGCCAAAGGAGAGCGAAATGAGGAAGACAATCCCGCCAGAGCCGATGCAAAACACACTCAACCTCTTCGTCTACGGCACGCTGAAGCGCGGCTACTGGAACCACGACCGGTTCTGCCGGGACGCGCTCCAGATAGAAGAGGCCGAGGTCTGGGGACGGCTCTACGAACAACCGTCCGGCATCCCGGTATTGCAGGTTCCCGATGGCGACGTCATCGCCGTAGGGACCTCCGATCCACTGAAAGATGTGGCCATGCAATGGCATTTGGCTGCGGAAGCAACTGTCGATGCAATCCCGGATACGGGCGACTGGCAGATGATCCGAGGGGAGCTAATGGTGTTCGATAATCCGAGACTGTGCCTGCCGCCCATAGACCAACTGGAGGGCTTCCGGCCAGGGAAGCCCAGCCTGTATCGACGCGTTCTCGTGCCGATCTTCATCAACGGGGGCGAGAGCACGCGAGCGTGGTGCTACATCGCCGGCGAGCATGTCGACCTGCGCGGTCTGACCTCTGGCAGGACTAGTTGGCCTAAGTAGCATGCTTGCATGCTACTTATAGAGTGTAGACGTATAGTTGCCATGTGGGTAGACTTGCCGTATGGACGCTAAGCAGATGCAGCGCACGTTGGGCAAGATCATCCAGGCTCGCCGAAGCAAACTCGGTTAGAGTCAGGAATCCTTCGCCGACGCCATCGGTTTGCATCGGACCTACATTGGCTCGGTCGAGCGCGGCGAACGCAACGTTACCCTGAAGAACTTGCTGGCTATAGCGGAAGGTCTCAACATGCCTCTTTCGACTTTGATTGCTGCAGCCGAAGCGGAATTCCTGATCTCCGAATAGACCGCAGGCCGCGGAGTGGCATTCTAGAGGCCGAACGCGTCCGCGCTGCTCGTTTCGAAAAGGCGACCGAGGCGGACCCAGCGCTTGAGCGAGCTCATAGACTTGTGCCCCATCTGCTGAGCGATGACTGTTCGGCTATGCTGGTCCTGCTTGCCTGTGCCTCTGGTCCTCAACTATTAGGTCGGGAGTCAATTTACCCCGGGCATGTCCATGAATCGCTTACTTCAGCGCTCCAATACTGGGAACAATGCGAACAGGTTGGCCACTGCTGGAGTATTCGAATATGGAGGCGATGTCGACAGCTCGCGCCGGAGCCACGGGTGCGTTTCCGACGGTCTGATCCTGCGACACCGGGAGCTCCACGGCTGCTTATCACATACTCAGAAACGCCGAGGATGCGGCGGACATTCAAGGCGAAGCGTTCAGATTGCGCGGCTTTCATAGGGAAGCCATATTCGGGACGCGGCTACACAGAACGTGAACGTCCGCATCCTAAAAGCAGCAACAAGACCTGGCATGGAGGTAGGGCAAGGCGCTGGTGATCCACGCGGATATGCTCGACTGCTCCCAACAGCTTGTGGATGGGGTGCTGATTCGTCAACCGCTGGCTGGAGTCCCGGCTAAGCAGCGGTCTCTACCAGTAATGGGAGGGGTCCGGAGAATGCCTATTGGAGGAACTGCGGAAGTAGTGGGGAAGAAGGTCGAGATACGAAGAGAGCAATTGTGGATCAAGAGCTGTTCAGCGGGCTGCCCGGGCAGCATCTAGTGGAGAACGGAATATGGGATCAGATTGTATACGGGTATCGGAAGCCATCTGGGACTTCGCGCGCGACGGTGTCGTGCTGAGCGAAGAAGAGCTCAGCCACATTCGGCTGTGCACTTCCTGCGCTACAATTCTGGCGGAGGCGCGGACTTGCGTGGAGGCTTTGAACTGCTTGAAGCCTCATCCGACTGCTCCTGATTGCCGATCAGCGGCCATGGGTCGCATATCCAGGCGCCGTTCTGCTGGGTTTTCCCGTTGACGGTGATATTTGAACATTACCGAAGAGCTTGTACGCTCCCAGCAGCAACTTCTGTATGACGCTGGCATTCCGTCTGAATCGGCAAGTCGCATCTCTAGGCTCGCGAGCTATATGACCTATGAGCGTCGCAGAGATTGGCTATATCCTTGCTCTTCATAGCTGGCAATAGGTGCCCAAGCGAGACTGACCTCGTGCGCTTGAGCAGGAAAGCGTTTGACTCTCTTTCAGTCTTTGGGGGCAACCTTATACCGTATGTTCAACTGATCAGGCGTATCCAGTCAGCCTGAATCCGAGCCATTGGATTGGCTGACATCGGTCCCTGCAGCAGCAGAGGAGCACAAGACCAGATTGCGTAGTTACTGGATTAGTCTAGCGATCACAACACTGTGCATGGCGATGACGTGTTGTTTTGTCATGCCTGCCGGTGCGGCTTCAACTTCTGCAGAGCGTTTTGGTTTCTGCAAATCCTATACCTGGCTCTTTGGCAGTTGGGTTGCTCCACCGCGCCTGCCGCTCTTGGCCGATGTCAATGGCGATGGTTATGCGGATTTCCTCTATGCTTCACCAAATGAGAAGCTGATCGATGTCTCGTTCAACGGTCATGGCCTCAAGCCTCTACGGGGCCAGAGATTCCTGCAGTACCTACCTCAGCCAATCCTCAGCATGTGCAAGATCCAGCATTTTGGCAAGCCTGCCACTGTTTTCATCTTGGGAATAGATGGAGCATTGACCAGAGCGCGCGCCGATGAGAATGGTGACTACACCGCGACAAGTCTGGGCAGCCTAGCCGGTGTTAAGGGAAAGCGCTGGCTGTTAGCTGGAAGGCTGATTTCCACGGACAGGGATGATCTGGCTGTCGTCAGTCCAAACGGTGGCGTATGTCTGGTGGATTCGCAGACAGGCAAATCGATCTGCCAGTTCAAACTTTCCGGCGGGGCCGTCGCAGCAGTAGCCGGAGACATTGACGGTGACGGTAGGGCAGAATTGGCGCTACAGACCAAAGCAGATGTAGTGTTATATCGGCTGGGGAAGACAGCGCAGAAGCTGACTTCCCTGCGCTGTCCTAGCGGCCAGTCAGCATTGGCAATGGGGGACGTGAATGCTGACGGCAGGGCTGATTTGCTGGTAAACGGCTGTGCCTTCCTCGGCCCTGACTTCAAACAAAGCATCTCCCTTGATGGCTGGAAGAGCTTCTCCAAGCCGGTCCAAGCCTTCCTTGCGGACATCAATGGCGACGGTAGGGCGGATGTGGTGGTTCAACACAGTGGTTCGGACTACTACGGTAGCCGTGAGGCCGACTGCAACGTCTATCTCGCCTATTGCCAGAATGACCTAGACTGGGACGACGACGGACTAAGCAACGTCGAAGAGACCGAGCTTCGCACTGACCCTCTTGACCGTGATACCGACTACGATGGCTTGCTGGATGGTTGGGAAGTGCACGGCTTTGGTGGCCAGGATCTTGCCGCCATGGGCGCTTCGCCTCTGCACAAGGATGTATTCGTGATGAACGTGCTGCAGAATGGTTCATCGCGGGGCGAGATCGAGCAACACATGCAAGATACTGTCGTGCCTTTCTTTGCGAAGCTGCCCTACAAGAATCCTGACGGCACCCTTGGCTTTGCTATCCATTTCACCGTCGTGCCTTTGGTCCAAGCCAAGCAGACGATAGGTCAGGGTTGGGAACAGCTTGCCGATGAATTGTTCCCCAGAGACCGCATTGGTAGCTGGCACTGGATGGAGATAACCGGCACGTCCGGAGGCGGCCAGTCGAGTCTACTTGATGACGTCGGCTCCACGGGCCTGGACTCATGGATTCACGAGCTTGGTCACCAACTAGGTCTCACCCACTCCGGGAAATGGGGAGCCAGTTCTCCAACTTATACTAGCCTCATGAACTACGCCTACTGCTGCCAGTTCAACGGCCAATTGGCGAATATCCACTTCAGCACCGGAGAGTTGGCTGCGCTGGTGTTGAACGAGCAACGTTTGCCTGAAAGAATCTCGCTTCCCTATGAGAAGCTGAAGTCTCTCTCCAGCAAACCCTACGAGTTTCGCATGAGGCCACTCGGCCCAAGTGAAACCTGGATTGACTGGAATTGGAACGGCACCCTTGATGGCAAACCGGTCAAAGCCAACATCAGCTGGGGCGCAGGAGTGGACACAGGTCCTTTATACAACCCCAGCGGAAGGCCGACAGATGTTGGCGGCGCATTCGATGACTATACAGATTTCGCCCCAGAACTGATCGCGCACAACGGAGAACTCTACTATCTCGTGGTTAAGCGACCGCCAATCAGTTCCAACGATTCCCGCCCTAGACCCGGACCGCTGATGATGTCTCGCTACCAGGGAAACCATTCATTCGGGGCAGCGACAGTGATCGACACAGCCGTGACCAACGATCCGTCAGCGGCAAGCGATGGCAAGACCTTATATGTCTTCTACTCCACTGTCAAAGGCGTTATGTATCGCTTTGGACATCCAGACAACCTGAGCAAGCCCATTGCCGTCCCACAGAGTGCTGGCTTCTACGTGCGCGCTTTTGCTTGGAGGAACACGGTCTACGCGCTGTTCTACGCCGGAACGGACAAGAGCATCAGATACCGCCCTGTTAAGCGAGGCATCCTGGGACCTGTTTACGACCTTGGTATCAAGAGCACTATCCCACCGGGCGCGGTGGTAGATACAATCCATCATCAACTGCTTCTGGGCGCGGCTCAGACCAAGGGAAACACGAGCTATCGCTGGCAACTGCACCGGTTTGCCTGGGATGACCAGGCTGGTGGCTTCAAGGAGGTATCGAGGGAATGGCTGGGTGGTGAGAAGTCCGGCTGGTGCGGCAGTGGTCGCCCCAGCCTGATCTTCGATGCTAGCTCGGATGCCGGTCCGGAGGGGAGAATCTTCTTCTTCTGTAGAGGCTTCAAGGAGCAGGCTATGGGCCTGGCCAACGTCTTCATTGTCCAGAATGTGGCCTACAAGGATTACAACGGCGGATGGCTGCTTAAGCGAATAGGTGATGTCTCACGGCAGTCCCGATTAACTCCCGGGGTTGCCTGGTTCGATGGCGACATCGTCACCGCGAGAACTTGTGGGTCGGATAGTCCTCTGACGGATGGTGGGGTAGCCATATCATACAAGGGCCTTGGGATCACCGATGTAGATATGGCCGACTTTGACGACATCTCTCTGATGGCTGACTACGGCATTGCCCGCTCGATTGGCACCTTTGCCCAGATGCCGCCCAAAGGCAGAAAAGTGAACTGAGCGGATACAAATGACCTTGTCGGCTCGCCAGCAGATTTACGGATAGGCAACCTGCAACAACTTATTGGCAAGCCGAGGAATTATGGTACTGTTTTCTCAACAGACCTATTGACATTATCATACTCGTGTGCTAGACTCCGTCTAAGCATTCTGGCGCCTGTAGTACTGACGAGTACGGATGCGGTGTTTTTCGGATTTGCAGTGCAATCTCAGAAAGCAGCGTTATTCAGATGTCGGAGAGCTACCACAGTCCACCTCATCCTCAAACGCTTTGCCTTCTCGTTTAGCTCTGCTTATTTCTTGCTGCGTCCAGATGGGGAAATGGGAGAGGCCATTGAGAGTTGGCATAGGTAAGGCAAGGCTGGCAGTGTTTGTGTCGGTGGCGGTGTTGCTGAACACCGTTCCTGTGCAGGCTGAGGGACTGTGGACTACCCCTCTGGCACCCGCGCATCTGGAACACCTCGAATCGCCGCTCTATGAAATCCTGCTGACGCAAGATATTCACAAACTAGAGTCTACCAATCCCGGTAGAACCGCAGCTAGAGTTCACGGCCCTGCGCGTGCCGTGTACGTTCCCGCAGTGCACCCCAACCATTCCGGTGGTGGCAGGTCTGGACACGCTAGTCCGGCTTCCAGGATTAGAGCAGATAGACCGGTTGTCCCAAGGACACCCGTGTATCGATATGCACGCCGGGTCGGGACATCCGCACACCCGATGGTTTCTGACACAACTCCAGTGGCATCGGGCAAAGCCGGTGCTCATTACAAAGCGGCAGGAACTTCAGAGGGCTATGACACGCCGATGTACGCAGCGTCGCTCGCATCGTCGATTAGCAAGCTCGAAGGGACGCCGATGATCTCCGCCAAAGGCAGCGCCGCTTGGCCGGCGAGGCAAATCTACAACTGTCCTGCAACATACTTGTCGACGTGCAGCTCAACGTGCAGCGGTGATACCTGTGACGGCTCAACCTGTGGCGGGACTTGTGGGCCAACTTGCTTTGATGACACCTGTAGCCCAACATGCAGCGCAACTTGTACCTCGACTTGCGAGGGCAGCACCTGCGGCCAAGCAACCTGTAGCGGAGCAACATGTAGCCCAACGTGCAGTTCGACTTGTGGTACGACATGTAGCACCACCTGCGCTGCAACTTGCGCATCAACCTGCGGCGGCGGCCCAACCTGTACAGGAACCTGCAGTGGTTCAACGTGCAGGACAACTTGTCACGGTGAAGCAACGTGTGCCAGCACGTGTAAATGGTCGTGCAACGGCAACGGTTATACTTGCGGCACGACTTGCAGTGGCTGGACCTGTAATGTGCCCCCAACATTCAGTATGACCTGCAGCAGCACGTGCGGGGTAACGTGCTTTTCAACCTGCGCATCAGGTTGTCTTCCCACCTATAGTACAACTTGTGCTGCAACCTGCAATCAGACGTGTGGCTCAACGTGCCGCTCAACATGCAATTCTACCTGCAACTCGACGTGCAGTTCAACGTGTAACTCGACCTGCAGCCAGACCTGTGAGAGCTCGAGTTGTGGTGACACCTGGAGTTCAACCTGCAGCTCAACCTGTAGTTCGACGTGTGGCCAAACCTGCAGCTCCACATGTACTGAAACATGCGGCTCTACCTGCAACCAGACCTGTAGCTCGACTTGCGGTACAACTTGTAGCTCCACATGCAATACGACCTGTAGCTCGACCTGCGATACCACGTGCGGGTCAACTTGCGAGACAACCTGTGGATCAACGTGTGATGTAACCTGTGGATCAACTTGCGAGGGGACCTGCTACTCGACCTGTACCGATACCTGCATGGGCGCCACCTGTGACAGCTCTACTTGCAGTGCCACCTGTGACAGTCCTACTTGTGCGACAACGTGCAGCACGACGTGTGGCACAACCTGTGGTAGCTCGACGTGTAGCAGTACAACCTGCGATACAACCTGCAGCGGTCTGACCTGTGAGTCCACATGCAGCGGCTCTACCTGCGGTTCCACTTGCAACGGCCAGACTTGTACTGACTCAACATGCACCGCGACTTGTGACACAACGTGTGGCGAAACCTGCAGCGAGACATGTGGATCAACCTGTAGCGACACATGCGGGCAAACCTGTGGCTCAACCTGTGGATCGACGTGCTTCGAAACGTGCGGTGACACGTGCAGCGAAACTTGTGGAACAACGTGCTCTGACACCTGCGGTGAAACCTGTGGAACAACATGTGGCGACACCTGCGGCCAAACCTGTGAGAGTACCTGTGGCACGACGTGCGTAAATACGTGCAGCGGTACCTGTACTGGCGAGACGTGTCAAACCGCGACCTGTCTTTCAACCTGCGCCTCTACTTGTGGATCGACTTGTGGCGGAGGATCAACCTGCAGCTCAACATGCGGCACGGGTTGTGGTGGCGGCGGTGGCGGCGGAGGCCAGATGGGCAACCTCTACGGGTTTGTCATTGACCCTACCCTCCCGGTGGACGAGTGTGATATTACCGGAGCCGTTGTTACCGCAGGAGGACGCACTGGCGTATGGGATGCGTGGTCGAACCCAGGGCGTTATTATTGGTCTATTAATGGAATACACGCAGGTTATTACGACGTGACGGCCTCGGCAACCGGCTACTTTGACCAAACAAAACATGTCCAGGTCTTGGCTGGCTATTCGAATGAGGTCGTGTTCCTCCTGCAGAAGATCTCACTTGCATCTTCAAAGCCTACCATCATGACCGGAGGCGTGGCAGACTCCGCTCACCAGTGTACCATCACCGCAACCGTTATTCTGCCCGTGTTCTACCCATATGTGTTTTTTGAGATAGTCGGATCGACAGGACATAACATACCGGCCAGCCTCTCAGCACAGACCGCCCAGGTCGATGCCAGCGGGCACGCTTCGGTTACTCTCACTTCCAGCGACTTGGTTGAGGCGGTCACTGTCAAGGCTGAGTATGGTTACGTAGGGAGTTCATACGAAGATACGATCACCGTGAATCAGACTGACTGGGCGTTCACGCAGTTCGCCCTGAATCCCGACAATCTGCTTCCAGATGGTGAATCTACTGCCGATATCCTGTTTTCCATTGTGCAGCGCGGCACCTCGACGCCCCTGCAAGGGCATCATATCATCTTCAGCATAGACTCGATATATGATTGGGAGAACAATCTGGTGCCCCGGGAAAACTGGGGGCTGTACGGATCCATCGATCAGCCTCAGAACCCCACCAATGCAAATGGGCAGGCATCGGGCACGTTCCATGTTGGAACCGAGCCCGGCCTGATATTTTTTAGGGCGGAGGATGATAATGTCTGGTACCCATAAGCGTGGTGGCAAGACCGCGATGACGGTCAGTAGGTTCTGTAAGTGCCTCCTTGCGTGCAGCACTCTTGTAGTGTATATGCCGTGGATATGCTCCGGACAGACCAGGCAATCTGCAGTCGCTGAGGGGAAACTTTCCAAACCAACCGTAACATTGGAATCTCCGCAGAACGGCTGGAAATTCGCCGTAGGGACGTATTGTGCTAGCCATCACGGATGCCACATTATCGTGAGGGCGAAGGTCAGGAAGAACGGATGGAGCAGTAGCTCAAGCTCATTCACAGTCAGGTACTACCGGCGCGTGAGCGGCGGATCCACGTGGAACGTGGGCGGAGATTTGACTGCCCGCACACCTGATGGCGATGAAGTGGTTTACACGGCAGAATGGAATACCGATCAGCAACCCAGAGGGCGATACGATCTCAAGGTTGAGTTGTGGGTAGATGACCAGTTGATGCATACTTCCGCGAATCAGCCGACTGTCATCTGTGCGAAGCCCACTTGGCCCAATGACGGTGCCATTACCCTGTGGTTACACCTTCATGGCGGTCCACATCCGGCAGTTGATGTCGATGTACCGGGGCAAGGTTGTGACGGATCGGCTCCCTTGCTTGCTGCCGAGCACGGCACTGCAGGTCCCCATCAATTCCGACCCAGCGTTGACAGTTGCGGTTTTGGTGATTGTCTGTGTAATGCGGTCAATTACGGATCATTTCGTGTTGCCGTCACCGATACCCTAACTCCCAAGTATAGGGCGGCATCATTGGAGACGGATCACTGGCACATGGATCAGAATACGGACAGAGTATCGGGGGAAGTGGCATATCACGACTCTATCGGGAATGGAGGCAGTACGGGTCACAGCACGGGCTCCCATCTCCATTACATAATGACGGTAGGCAACAAAGACAATACACCAGATCGGGATGGTCCCCGATCAAGCACTACCACCAACACTCTATTGCACCCCAAGTGGTAGGACGCTCGTGCAGGAGGCTACACTATGGACAGAGAACACGATCCCAGCACCCTAAGGCCAGTATTCAGATTGATTGCCCACTCCATGCGCGGTCGTGCTTGGCTGTTGTCATCTGCCTTTGTCGCTGCTGTGGTTGTCGGAGGTGTACATGCTCAGACCATTGTCAGTTCCTGGGAGTACAGCAGTAAGGCAGATATAGTCAGAGTCCGGCAGATTACGGACGGCGGAGTGTTCGTCTGTACTAAATTCCAGGAAGTGGACAGACAAGTCGTGCCGGACACTAATGCTCTGTATTATGTCGGCCCTGACGGCTCGGTTCAGTGGAAGTATATTCCGCCGGAAGGACATCGAGTATCCTTGTTGGATTCCACCCTCGATGGCAGATATGCTCTGGCGAAGACTGTCTTGGCAGACTGCAGCGGTAGCACGATGCGATTGCTGCTGTTGGACAAGACTGGCCAAGCGGTACGTGAAATGGGGCCGTTGGAGGATTCTGACTGGGTGTGGCTATCGCCGAACGCAAGATCTGTGATCCGTTGGATTGAGAGCAAGAAGGACGTTGTGAGGGATGATATCACCTCCGGTGCCAACACTTGGGGACTGGACACCGTCAAAGCTGACATCGTTCGTGAAAGTATCTCTTTCGTGCAACCGATTTGGGCAGTTGGATGTGTTCTGATTGGTGACTCGGAGCATGGCAACATAGCAGCGATTAGTCTGAACGGCAAAGCCCTATGGAGGATGAAGAACCTGAACTGGTATCCACCCGCAAAGTCCCCTGTGGTCATTAGCGATAGCGGCGCCTGGCTGTTGTTCAGCTCAGCTAAGAAGGCAACGCCAACGACCGACTCCGACAAAGATATGGAGTACTACTCATATAATGCGGGAGGCGCTGCTCGCTCCACTTACAACGATCAACTCAAGCTCATGAATATCAGAATGAGTCTTGACAATCCCGGGGAACAGGAACAAGCAGACGTGGTATGGGGGAGAGAGATCGGCTCGAATATCATTACTGAACGGGAGTCCCCTATCCGTACGGGGGCCGCAGGCGGAACTGTGGTGTCGTTGAGTCTATGCGACTGCCAGAGTGAGGGACGGATATATGGGACCGTAGTCACCAGTTCGGCTGTGACTGTTCTGGAGTTTAGTCCGACGGGGGATTTGGCCAGGGAAGTCTCGTGGCCGGTATCTGATGTTTCTAGTGTATACGATGCGTGGCTGCTCTCCCCCCGCCTCCTTGTTGTCAGACGCCCGAAGACGAAGACGGCTTCGGAGGCTGTGCAGGTTCTCGATTCGACCGGCAATGTCGTGTGGGAGAAGAGGCCAGGCGAACCAATCATATCCGTCGTTGTTGATTGCAACCGAAGCCGCCTGCTACTAGCCACACTGCACACGGCGGCCTGTTATCACGTTCAGTCGTCGGCGCATTGAAATCACTGAAGGCCATGCTGACATAGTCGTCGCTTGGACATGAAAATGAACAAGCTCGGGCGCGTTACAGGTTGGAACGAAGTCTGGCCTGACATTTCAGAGTGGAGGACCGTAGTGTTGGGTACCCTTGAGAAGGAAGCCGCATATAGGGCCAAGCGTTATCGGCACTGTTGGTTGGCTTCTTCTGCTTGCATTGTGTGGCTTGCCGCTATGGGATATGGGAGTGCCCAAGCTGCTTCCAGACAGAGCGCGACGACGAACAGCAGCACGCTCTATCCAATCATTCGGGGAGTGCACGTGGCGTTCAGGACGCTTGGGACAAACCACGGATGGCCCTACAACACGTCACACGTTGTGGTGAAAGCAGTGATAGTGGCCACGGTGAACGGCGAGACGAGGGCGTACGCAGATTTGGGCACCGCACCCCAGGGGGAATCCAATTGGCCAGGGGGTTGGCACAGAGAGGGTGAAGAGGGCGCGGCGTGCCCGCGCACTTGGCCGACTTACCATTGGATGTCCGACCTTGGATACGGTACCATCTATCAGTGGAATACCTCGGCCTGGGGAACGCCCACGTTCACGTGGAAAGAGCGTTTGCACAACTGCTACGAATTCAGTAAGACGTATGGTCGGAAGTACAAGTATCTGGAGGACACGCCTTCGTGGAGTGGCTGGGGCACAGCAAATGCGGGGGTAAACCTGCTCTGGGGCATAAAGAGATACCAAGTATCGGTTTCCTACAAGGGGCAGACCAAGGCCTCACCGGACAATGAACGCGCAACTCGCATCTCAGTGAGGTGGGATCAGGACTTTGGGATTGTCGGTACTGATTCTGATTCGGTTCTGAGAAAAGAGTATCTGAGATGGATTTTTGCGTATCTGGATGAGCCTTATGAGTACGGGGGCCAATGGTTCGGAGGCAGAGCTTGCGACACCTTCCACTATGATGCAGATGGCGGATATGATGGATACGGCATTGACTGCTCCGGCTTGGTTAGCAACGCTGCACGCTGGGCTGGGTATAACTGGATCAGCACTGATGGCGGTTGGCGTCGCGCCGTACATCATACTTATACCTCAAGTCTCTCGTATGTATCGGATGAAGTCACAGACTTGGATGACGTTGTTTGTGGCGACATTATGGTAATCGATATCAGCCAGCCGAATGTAGAACGCCATGTGCGAAGCATATACTGCCGCTGTGACGACACGATCTGGATGATAGCTGCCGAAGGAAACACTCAAAGCGTTGTAAAGATCTTGCCTGGTCGAAGCTTGGACCATGAACACAGTAACAACTATGTACCGAGGCATCTAACCGCTTACTGAGGTACGGACTTGAGAAAGAGAGTTCAGATGAAACACAAGGTGATTTGGTTGGCAGCAGTGGGACTAGCCGTCTTTACGCTCGTCCTCGTGAGCCGAGCAGTAGCTGTGCCCGGATATACGCCGACAATCCCACCAGGCTACTCAGGCCAAGTGGTTCTGCACGTAGACTACGGCACAACCTCGGACAAGGTGGGAGTCGAATGGGGCGGAAGTCGGGCAAATGACAGCGATGAAGGGGAGTATGCGGAACCTGCTTCCATATCAAATATGCGCGTCGTAGCAGATCGCTTCTACTTCATAGATGCTACCACGGACACGATCAAGCAGTTCCGCTCACCGGGGACTCTGGTCTGGGGGACGAAGGCATTTGACAACCTCGGCTACTACGCTGTTGCTCCTGACGGCAGAGTGTACCTGATATGGGGGTCGAGACTGGACAAGCTGTCTTGTGTGGACAGCCAAGGGACGCTGCTATGGACAAAGGATGATGCCCTGCCACGGAGCAAGTTGAAGGAGCTGGGGCTGGACTCGGTGCTCGTGTTGATGGGGATCGAATGGACGGCTTCCGGACTGAGCATCAAAGTGTCTGGTAGTGCTGAAGGCGAAGGCAAGTTGCATCAGTTCGTGGTGTTGATGGACCGAGATGGAAATGCGCTAAAAGCGTTACCAGGGCAGTTTGTGGGCGCTGACGGTCTGATATACACAAGAGAGCCCAAAAGAAGGCTGCAGGATGCCGTCGCGTCACCAGTCACAGTCGCTGACTCGGCTGGCAGGGCTGTGCGGGAGTTACGTCCTAAGTTTGACGCTGATAGTGGAACGCGGCTGGCTGGAGTTAGCAGCATCGGCCGGCTGCTTGCGGACCCCTTTGGAGGCTTTTCCGTAGAATCGTTGGCGCGTCTGTCAAGTCCGGCACGCATCACGAGCAAGATAGAAACGAATGCGGAAGAGGTTCTCTGGCGATTCGACATCCAAGGCAACTTCAGAGAACAGTGGCGCTTCGCTTCCAATAAGTTCTCTAGTAGAGCCAGCCCCGTCGTTGTAGGCAGTGATGGCAGCGTGTACCATTTGCAGTTTGGCGAGACAGGCATTGATGTCACGAAGTACAGCAAACAGGCGAAATAGGTTCTTTACATCAGTGGGCCGGGTACTTCAACTCGGAGGAGGAACAAAGATGAAACGAAGCGTTTGGGGCTACGCTCTTGCAGGACTAGTGTTGTTTAGCTGTGGAAGTCTCCCTGTGTTGGGGAGCGATGGCGATAAGCACCAGGCGGCCTATTCGGCAACCGACGTAGAGGAATCGATCAGACGTGCTGTTTCGTTTGAAGAGAACCGGAATCAGGTCTCAGTTGCGCTTCCCGATGGAACACACAGAGTAGTTGCAGCCGGACTCGATAGAGTTACATACAAAGGCAGGATGGTCAGGCCGGCAGCTACTTCGACTTTCAACACACAAGGTTTGTGGCATGCCTACGAACTCGTGTCCAAAGACAAGGATGTTTCGTACAACTGGTGCATCTGGTCCGGGCACATTCTGGGAAGATTTGGGCTGTTCATTACCCCAGATGGCGATTCCTACCTAACCTGGGTAGAGACAACGACCCTGTGTCTTGCCGAAGTATCCAAACCAGTCGACCAGCAGGAAAAGACGAAGCGGCTGAATGATTACCTCAACAGCACCAAGGTGGCCGGTGTCCAGTACATAGATGTAGGTGGAATCGTCGGCCAAGAGAAGATCGTGGACACGAAAGCAAGTCCTCACTACGCCAATATATGCCTAACTTCCGTCGAGAAGGACGAAAATGGCGGGTTCACGCTCCGGCTGCATGGCAATGACCCCAGCACGACCTATGTGCTGATAACGGACAAGGAAGCCGAAGCTGGCTGGCGTTTGGAGAAGTAAGACGCTTCCAAGCCTATATGTCGAGACTCGTCGGCAAAGACGGATCATTGCGTTCAGTGGAAGAGCTTGGCGAACTGGCTGATACGGCAGCGAACGAGCTGACTCAGGAGCTGCCCCACGGCGGACAGGAGTTCAGGGATACGTATGGCAAGGATTACTAGTGCGGTCACTTTCCTACTCGCGTTGGCATTTTGCGCGGAAGTTATGGGCTACCATGCACGACCGCTGAATACTCTTCTCGGCATCATATTCCTCGCCATTTTCCTCTGGCCATGTTTATCTCAAGGCGTAACCCTTGATCATCGACGACATTGGCATGGCTGGCTGCTTTCAGCCGTTGCTGCTGTTGGCTTCTTCTGCACAAGCGGTTGGGCTAGTGTCCTTTTCATCTCGCTGCTGATCGGCGGAATGAGGCTGTCACAGTCCGCCGACGGTGAGCGACATCCCGACCTCGCGATATATCAGACGACAGCATTCTCCTATGGCATGTTCCTCTGGTTCTGGCGCGAGACAGCAACAGGATGGTATATCCTGGATAGCGCGGCGCGCGGGGTTATGTGGTTTGCGCATCATCTAGGAGCAAACGCGACTTTGGGGCCGACAGCACTGGGCTTGCCAGTCACCGTCCTTCTCTTTCTATATGGTGCGAGCTGTGTGCGTCGAATGCCTAAGCGCCGGCTGGTGACATTGCTGAAGTTGTCAGTGGCACTACTGGTGGTGCAGGTTGCTTTCGTCGCAATTCATGATGTCGTATCTGCCGCGCTTTCCGTGAGTTTTGTGCAGCAGAGATCTCCGGGAGGGGTAGTACCGTGGTATCCGTTTAGCTTTCTTCGGTATTTCTATCCGAATGATCTACAGGGGATCGTCTTCGTGCTCGGGCTATTGGCGACATTCGCTCTTGCTCCCAGGCATCTGCAATCAGGATCAGAGGAGAAGATCCCACTGCGTAGGTGGGTTGTGATCGCGGGGGTTGGTGCGCTCTTGGTCGGAGCGGGGTTTGCTGCATTTGTCCCGCCGCGTCCTGCTGCCCACGGGCGCATACTGATATGCGATGATGGGCATCTGGACTTCCGGGTGCCGGTGTTTGGGGCGTTTGGCCATAGGAACTCCGGAATGTTCGGCCGCCTTCCCAGCTTCCTCGAAGATAGAGGCTACCAGGTAGCCCGAGGTTCTGTTTCTCGGGAGAGCCTGAGGTCGGCCAGTGCGCTTGTCGTTATTAACCCCATGGACAAGTTCGCCATTCCCGCCAAGAATGCAATCTGGAATTTTGTTCGGAGAGGCGGTGGCTTGTTGGTGCTCGGCGACCACACGTGCACGCACAATATCCGAGAGCCGATCAACGACTTGCTGGACCCTGTCAACATCGAGCTGAATTTCGATTCTGCGAAGCCGTTCCGTGACGGCTGGTTGTGGGCATTCTCGTTTCCGCGCCACCCTACCACGATGGGCATGGACGACGCAATGGATGAGTTACAGATTTGGATTGGGGCTTCTCTGACTATCGCCCCACCAGCTCGCCCTGTGGTCGTTGGAACGTACGGCTTCTCTGATCCTGGAGACACGGCAAATGCAGGAAATGGTCATTTGGGCAATCTGATGTTTGATCCGGGAGAGAATCTAGGCGACCTTCCGCTCGTTGCTGAGTCTCGATATGGCAGAGGCAAAGTCCTGGTGTTTGGCGACACGTCTTCGTTGCAGAATGATGCTTTGGTAAGCAGCCACCAGTTTGCTGAGAATGTCTTCGCTTGGATCTGCACCTCAAACATGACTGCGGCTGACCCTGCAAGGCGGTGTGCGGCGGCACTGCTGATTCTGGCAGGCATGATTCTGCTGGCCAAGCGATCAGGAATTCACTCCTGGCAGGCTGTGGCCGCAGCGGTCTTTCTGCTGGGATGGACACTGGGGGCGGTTCCTGGCAGAGTTCTGGCTGTACCCAGCGCCGCACATAAGGACATCGCGTGGATTGACGGTTCCCACCTGGAGCGGTTCAGCTTCAATAACTGGAATGACGATGGAACTGGCGGCCTTGAGCTGAACCTTATGCGCAACGGTTACTCACCTCTGCTGATGAAGGAGTGGGACACCCGTGCACTGAATCGAGGATCGCTGTTGATACTTATTGGCCCCAGCAAGCCCTTTACACGTTCGGAAGTGACTTCGATTCGGCAGTTCGTCGCGCGTGGAGGGCACCTGATCCTTTCGGCTGGATGGGAAGACCTGTCGGGCTCCAAGGAACTCTGGAGGGAGTTTGGTCTGCATGTTGTGCAAAGACCACTGGGGCGCGTGCTCGTGAAACAGCCTGATGGAGAGGTGCGGTTGTATAAGGGGTGGTCGATAAAGGTTGACCATGGCTCCGCCAAAGTATTGTGCAGCCCGTGGGGTTATCCCGCAATCGTTCAAAAGCGCCTTGGCAAGGGAAGCGTGGTGGCTATTGCCGACACTCAATTCCTGCTCGACAGAAACGTCGAGGGGACCGACCAGTATTACCCGGAAAACATCGGCTTCCTGCATAGGCTGTTCTCCCGGCTCAAGCGGAACGGAGCGGCAGCATCTGACTCACGTTCGCAGCCGGTGGAGTCAGGCATCGGGAGCGACGCCCAGTCCTTCCCCTCGCGGAAAGGTGGCCAATGATGTCATTGCCCAAGCTCAGGCGGAGTGATGCGGACGGTCACATACTCGTGAGAGGGGAGACTGGGTCCATGATTTGGATATGGGTGGCACTTCTATCTCTTGTCGGCGGATGGCTAGGTATTGTGCCGGTGTACTCACCTCCACACTGGTCAGCGTCCGCGTTCTTCATATTCGCCGTCGTCCTGTTTGCGATAGCCTTCCGGCAGACCGATATCGCTCCCCTTCCAAGCAAGTATGTCGGTTTTCTGCTTCCCATCGCACTCTCGATCCTCCTGATTCCTTGGCCATACAACGTCGGACCGGTGTTTCTCGCCGGCTTCTTGATTGTCATCATGATTGGTCGGCGCAGTTTGCTAGTACGCCGAATTGCCCTTGCATTGGGCGCAAGCGGGTTGATGATGCTTCTTGAGTCGGCATCGCAGCCGCTGCTCTTCCAGATCTTCGCTCATTACCACGACATGCCTTGGGCTGCAAGGATAGAACAGCTGATGTTCAGGAGCATCGGCGTGGATGCAAGCGTAAGCTCGAGCATACTTCACCGGAAGACATTCGAGGCACTAATACCGATCAATGTGACGTGCGAAGCCTTGGGGCTCTACGCAGTCGCGGTCTTTATGATTGCTGGGATTGTTCTGCTATCGATTCTGCGAGTAAGTCGATTGCGCTGGCTGGCATGCCTCGCCATACTGATCCTCTATCCGCTTGTTCGGTACCAGATGCTAATTCTGGCCTATGAGGAGATCGGCCAGACGGTCCTCTTCTGGTCTTCATGGGTTACCGTGCTGACGTTCATCCCTATGGCTGTTCTCATCTGGCGGTTGGTTACGCCAGACATCCTCGTCACTGACCATGTGATATGGCCGCAGCTTGACCTGCGGATGGCCAGCGTCAGAGCGTCACTGATCAGTTGTGCAGCAGCAGTCTGCATCGTTGGTCTGTTCTCCTTTCAGGATCCCGGGGCAAGCAAGCGCGGTCGTATCCTAATAGATGAATCTCACAGCAACTGGGAATGGACGACTCGCAAATACGACACAAAGTGGTACAACGAAGCATCGGGATACAACTACTATTGCCTGGCTGATTATCTCAATCATTTCTACCACGTGGACCGAGGAAGCGAGAAGATAACGGCTGAGTTGCTTGAGAGCTACGATGTCCTTGTACTGAAGACCCTGACGAGACCGCTTCAGCAAGAGGAGATGGACGCCATCGTTGATTTCGTGCGCGATGGCGGGGGGCTCTGGCTCGTCGGAGACCATACGAACGTGTTCGGCATAAGCGCGCACATGAATCCTCTCGCACAGCGCTTCGGCATGTCCTTCAAGTATGTCGCGACCTATGACCTGACGAGCGGTGGTCTTACTGTCTATCGTCCATCCGTTATGCTGCCCCATCCCACCGTGCAGTATATGCCTCCCGTGTTTCTCTTTGGCACCTCTTGCAGCATGGATGCGCCCATTTGGGCAGACTGCCCTGTCATAGGCTACAGCCTACTAAGTCGGCGTGCCGATTACTCCCAACAGAACTTCTTCCCAGAGAACAAGATCACTCTCGACCAGCAGTTCGGTCTTCTTCCTCAAGCAGTGGTGACGAAATTCGGGCGCGGGCGCGTGGCCGCATGGACCGATAGCACAGTCTTCTCGAACTTCTGGTTCTACATGCCTGGCAAATCAGAGCTCTGCCTCGGGACAATCAACTGGCTGAATCGCAGTAACAGGTGGGGGTTCGTCCGCTGGCTTCTTGGCGTTGCGGCTGTCTGTGCTCTCTATGCTCTCTACTCCAGCATTGGTTGGCGGCGTGGCGCCAACCGAACTGGGGTTCTGGCATTCGTGATAGTCGGCGTGCTGGTTGGTGTGCCGGTGGGGACTCGAGTGTTTTCCGTCGTGAATCACGCTGCATACCCATTGCCCGCTCCTCGCCTGCAGCTTCCGCGAGTTGCTTTCGAAAGAGAGCACTGCAACTTCACTCTGCCGAGTGAATCGCTGGGTGTTTCTCAGGCTCCTCAGAATAACTACCATACATTCTACGTGTGGACACAACGGCTGGGATATATGCCCACATATGTGCCATCACTGGACAGCGCACTGTCTACCGCAAAGGTGCTCGTGCTTGTGAATCCCGCTAAGGAGTTCTCTCGGTCAGAATCAGCGCGCATAAGGCGATATATCGAGGCAGGCGGGCGAGTCCTGGTGCTGGATGGTGCCTCTAACAGAGATTCAACAGCCAATCAGTTGCTGGGGGAGTACGGCATTAGGATTGATGAAGAGTCGTTCCCACAATCATGGGTGTTTGATCGAAAAGGAAGAAAGATCGCGGCCGCCGTACTCCCGCGCCCGATAACAGGAGGAGAGCCGGTTCTGACCATGGCGTTGGACAGGTCGTTCTTGACGGTCGCTAGGGCAGGTAAGGGCTTGATCGCTGCCATGGGGAGCTCGCATCTATTCTCGGATAGCTCAATGGGAACCACCAGTACCGTCCCCAATGCGATTCAGTCCGAGATCTATGAGACCGAGTTTTGGCTATTCCGTAGTCTGATGGAGGGCCCGCCAGACCCGAGAATGTGGGACCTCCCGCAGCCAATAAAGGAGGCAGAACACAGCAGTTCACGAACGCAGAAGCAGATATGATCTGCAAGAACTGATATGGCATGCCATGCATTCAGTACATGGAATGCCGATGGCACCTGAGAAGTGGATGAATCACAGAATCTGCTTGCTTTCGCGTTACCAATGCGATGTCGATCAGATGCAAGGATCTCATCGCAACCTGTTAGGACTTACAGGAACTCTGTCATTGGCGGCTGTGAGCTGCACGTTATGGTCGTGCGCAAATGAGTGCTACACAATAGGAGGCTGACAACTATGGCTATCCAGATATCGAACAAGGTCATGCTGATATTGGCGATGATTCTCATTGGGACGGTGGTATCGAGTGCATCTTTCGCTGATCCACTTGCTGATATGAAGCAAGCTAGCGATCTGATTGCGGCAAAGCGGTATGATGAAGCGATCAAGCTGCTCGGCAGTGTAGCATCCGCTGATTCCTCGCTAGCATCCCAGGCCGTGGAGATGATTGGGGACTGCTATCGTCTCAAGGAGGATTTTGGCAAGGCCGCCGAGTACTACGAGGCACTTCTTTCCAAGTATGAGATCACTGGTGATCAGGGCAAGCGCGTACGCCGCTGGCTGATCAAGTGCCATATCAGACACAAGGATTGGTCGAAGGTCGAGAATGAGATCGCCGCAGTAGCTGCTGAGTCTCCGGTGTGCGCACCGTGGTCGTACTTTTCTCTCGCAAAGCGCTATCAGCGGGTGGGCCAGTATGACAAGGCTATCGAGGCTTTCCTCAAGGCTATGCCTGCGGACAGCACGTTACCTCGCCCAGACGTGAAGACTGTTCGGACATCGCTCGTCTGGTCTCACATCAGCGCACATCATTGGAACGACGCCAGTGAGCTTCTCAAGGAGCTCTCCGCACAGCATCCAGAAGACGCTGTTGACTGGCATAGATGTGCTGGGGCTATCTGCCAAGGACAAGGCAAGTATCCAGAAGCAATAGAAGAGCTCAAACAGGCCGTTGATCCCGAATCCGCTACGGATGCGCGAAAGCGCCTGGGGCAATGTTACATGGCGAGCCTAAGCCCGGCCGACGCCGCTCCGCTCATACAAGAGCTTGTCGACAAACACCCCCAAGACGGCCCGTATTTGCCGACGACAGTTGGGAAGCTCTATCAGGGAATCGGGGACTATGGCAAGGCAATCGAGTCATACGATTTTGTGATCACCAGCTATCCGGATGCGCGGTGGCAGGTATGGGATGCGTTCGTCTACAAGGCGGAGTGTCTGTATCCATCGGGTCGCGGTGAAGAGGCCCTTTCGGCCATTAGGGAATTCTACGCAAAGCACCCGGACAGGCCAATGGACTTGGCGATAGCGTACGGGAGGGTGTATCTCGGATGTGCTCAGAAGCCTGGCGAAGCTGCCAAAGTATTAGAGAAGGCTGTTGCCGAGCACCCCAAGGATGCCCTGGTACGCAACGTGCGCGATATGTTGGTAGGAGCGTACATGACGCTGGGGCAGACAGACAAAGCCGTAGAGAATCTCAGGGTGATAATGGATAGTGCAAAACCCGAGGAGAAAGCCAGTCTAGCAAACGGCGTAGGGAATATATACTTTCAGGGGCTAAGATACCACGAGGCGGCTGCGGTGTATCACGATGTGTTGTCAAAGCCCGACGGTGTGCAGGCTGACATTCTCGCCGCGTCCACCTATCAACTCGCTATGTGTCATCACAATATCGGCCTAGACAGCAATGCAAACCTCTACATGCAGCGTGTGATAGAGGATTACCCCGATACTCGATGGGCAGGTAAGGCGCGCACGATGTTGTCTTCGTGGGAAGCGATCTCCAGCAAATGAGAGCTGATGGTGTCACCAGAACCATCCTTCGTGACAGGTTTGGGCAGGTTGCTCCTTGGCATAGTCGGCTCTGCTGCATCACGAGGATGCCATTCTTCGCGCTCTGCCTTGCGGACTAGACGGCATTGAGACCTTTGGCTGCGGCGAGAGTCTCATTCCGTAGAATCAGGTTGTTGGGCGGCGTGGTAATCTGGCCGGAGCCACACTGCCATTCTTCCCACGAGACCGGGGCAGACCGGCAGACCTTTGTATGGCGTAGTCTTGAGAACTAGCGAAAGCCCGCGTCAGTTTCGTAGAGATGCAAAGCGGCCTACCTGGGCAAGAGTTGTGATTACGAAAATGTCCATTTCTTGGAGCACGCTGCCGTTTAGACCCCTGTTTTGAGTTCAGCGGCAGGTTGATATACATGAAAACGATGGGACCGGGTTTCGACCCCGATGTGGACGAGTTCGTATTCACGCTCCTTGCCCTACCTGAGCAAGAGTTGTGAATACGGAAATGTCCATTTTTTGGAGCACGCTGCCATTTAGACCCCTGTTTTGAGTTCAGCGGCAGGTTGATATACATGAAAATCATGGGACCGGGGTTTTGCACCCGATGTGGACCAGTTCGTATTCCCGATCATTGGCCTACCAAATTTCATTTTGGGCGGTTTGAGCGAACTTACCGCCCATTCTCTCTTTCTGCAATTTCCGCTTTTCGTACAGTTTCCACGCTCGATTTACGAGTTCGAGAACCCCATACCGAGCTTATAAGCCGGAGTAACCCCGACCCGTGAACCTCCCGATCTACTCTATACACAGTTCCGGCTCAGCAGGAAGGACATTCCAAAGCTCATGAAGAACAAGTAGACATAAAATACTCAGTCTACGGGGATACAGCATTACGGCCTGCCGTTTCCTGCCGCCCTGCGCTGGAGGTCACAAAGAGGGGAATAACAAAATGAGGGTAGGAGGAAGGCTGACGGCGGCCTTGGGAATAGCGTTGCTTGTTGTGCTCGCGCTTTCCACGACTGTAGCCGCAAGCTTTGACTGGCAATCGCGGGAGGGAACCGTCAAGTGGGCCGAAGGGTTTGCAGACGGAACTCATGTATACCTGGATGCTGTCGAGATCAGCAAGATTCGAGCACAGCAATCACCGCCTTACATCGTTATTGCAGAATGCTTCTCATGGCGGGATAAGCTGGTTGCGTTCACTCAACCAAGCCCGGAACTCAGAGTTGGACAAACAGTGGATGTTGAGGGAGACCTTACAACAACCGAATCAGGCGACCGTGCCTTGACCAACGTAACCGTCTGGGGATACACAGACAGCGCAGGAACACTTCTCTACCACGGCCCGCTAATCAAGGGGCTGCTTGAGCCTACCCCCTGGGACTACAAAGTCAACCTAACAGTTGATTTTTCGCCATTGCGTTCTGAAACTCCTTCTCAACCGGGCGAAGTCACCACAGATTCTTCCACGGAAGTACAGGTCTGTGCAACCATTGCCGACGCTAAGGCCAATGACGTTGGAACCGCCGTCATAATCCGCTGTCATCCAGTTTCATCCGGGGGCACTGGTTCATTCGTTCTCGGAGAAGACGGCAGTACAGATACTCTGGCAACCAACTACACCGGCACAGTCAGCCAAACATCCCGCGTTTGCTCTGTCAGTGGTACAATCGACACGACAGACGGAACGGACAGGGTTTTAGATGTTGACTCAGGGCCGAATTACAACGTGCAGGAGAGCTTCCAAGGAAGCATTCTGACAGCCCCACAAGGTTCAGTTGCATGGGTGAAGTCGTGGGCTGACGGCCATACGTTTGCTACCGGAGACATAACCGGCAAGATCATCACCCGCAATTGGACTGACTACCTCTATATCGAAGATGACACCCGCGCATGCGGTATCAGAGTGGAGAAGACCGCTCACGGCCATGTAAAGGGTGAAGTCGTAAGCGTCGAAGGAACGCTTGCAACCAACTCTGATGGTGAGCGATACATAGCCGCAACGACAATCACCCAGACCGGAACCGGTGAGCTAACCCCGCTTGGAATGAACAACAAGTGGCTTGGAGGCGGGGACTTTGCATACGACCCCGGCCCTCCGGTAGTCGGTCAGAGAGGTATTGCCGGTGCTGCTGGTCTCAACAACATAGGGCTGCTTGTGAGAACTTGGGGTAAGGTCACAGAACTAGACACGGCAAGCCCTGCCCAATGGTTCCTAATCAACGACGGTTCCAATGTTCAGACCAAAGTTGCCTATCCCCCGTTTTCCTATGCCGTTGATGACTATGTAACCATCTCTGGCATAAGCTCATGCGAAGTCGATACAAACGGAGATTTGCAGAGAGTCTTGCGCCCTCAGCCTTTGACCTGCACAATCGAGCAGGCAACGGGGCAGAGTGACCCCACCAACACCAGCCCTGTGAACTTCACCGTCACTTTCAGCGAATCGGTCACCGGCTTCACGGCTGATGATGTTACGCTCAGTGGAGTCACGGGAGCTACGAAGACAGTAACCGGAAGCGGCACCACCTACAATGTGGCTATCAGCTTGCCGACTGCTGGCACGGTAGTTGCTACTGTTCCCGCTGGGGTTGTTCAAGACAACTCTGGAGTCTGGAATTATGAAGCAACCCATACCGACAACTCCGTGCTCTTTGACAATGTGGTTCCTACTATCAGCAATACGTCTGTCAGTCCAACATACTCCACTGGTTCTTTCACGATTACTTACACTGCATCAGACACAGGCGGTAGCGGGCTGAACAAGGTGAAGCTGTGGCAGAAGGTAAGCGGGGAGTATCAGTACACCGGTATTGACCTGAATCCTAGTCCCTGTGGCTTAACTGCACCAGAAGGAACGTATGATTTGGCTCTTACTGCGGTCGATAATGCTGGTAACGAGTCTGCCTTGACGACTCTGCCACAGGTCATTGTTGATACGACCGCCCCCAGTGCTCCAACCGTAACTATGGATCACGTTATACCAACAAGCAAGCTGATACATGCAACATGGAGCGAACCAACTGATCCGAGCGGCATCTATTGCTACGCTTACCAATTCTGGTATAAGGACAGCGGCGGCAACATGTATGCACTTACAAACCAGTTGTATACTACCTCAAGAGAGGCGACATGTCAGCTTACGAATTTCCCACAGCTCACTACCACGTCAGGGCTTACTTACGGCATCAGAGTTTGGGCTGTTGATAACGCGATCAATGTGAGCGACGGTGCTGATAGCAGTGCTATAGAATGCAAAAAGGTCAAGGTTGGATTCTGCTATGAATGGTGCATAGATGGTCTTCCTTATTATGATTACAGAGGCGAAGTCGATACTTTTCTCTCAAATGCAGCGACTACCAATATCAACTACCAGAAGCTATATTCCCATTACCCAGATGATAGTTACGACGTTATGATAGTCGTCTTGCCTCATGAAGCCGCAACAACGTCTGATCTTCAGTCCATTTCATCATGGCTGAACCGTTGGCATAGACGCATCATACTTGTAGGCGATAACGGTTATCAGATGTATACCGAAAATGGGCGGCTCAATAATGTGGCTCAGAATGTCGGAATAGGTACAGCACCAAACTTTGATGCTGCGCGCACTACTAATCCGCCAAACTCTTGGCTGGACGGCATCGACACAAGCCGCCACTGCTGGGTTAGTAGCAGTACTTGCCTGACTCGAAATGTACAATGGCTCTATTGTGCAAGCACAGGTCGTTTTTACAGTTGGGCTGCTGTTGCGGTCGGAGATGGTGGAGTTGACTACAGATGGATAGTGGAAAAGAGCCTCACAAGTGGAGGGCATGCAGTACTTATCCATGATGAGTCAATGTTCAATTCGAGCTACTACCTGAGCAACCAGATCACTTTCGTTCGGAATATTTGTTCCGTATTCGAGTAGTCGTTCGGCATTTACCATTATGAAGGAGGAGAACAATAATGAAGAAAGTCTGTTTAGCACTTACATTCGCTGTTGTGCTTTGCTCTATAGTCACATCAACAGTAAACGCCACTGGTTACGAGTTATATCAGATAGGTAGGCCAACGGGTGAAGGGCCAGGCAGCATGGCGATAGGCATTAACAACTCAGGAGCAGTCGTATGTAGTTGGTTGCGAAATGGGGCTTCTGACTCACGGGGAGTTGCTGTTTGGGCTAAGAACACTGGTGCCAGCGAGATAACATTACGTGGTGTTATAGACTATTCTGGAGGCATCAACAACTATGGTCAGATAGCCGCTTCTGGAAGCGGTGCTTCGGGAACATCTCTCTATGGCTTGGTTAGAAACCAGGATGGCACAACGCGTGAGCTTGATCGGCTGTCTGGTGCAGTTGATTTGTTCACTACCGGCATCAATGATGCGGGGCAGGTTGTTGGCACTACGGAAGTGGCTGATGCTTCTACAGGGAAACTGACCCAATTGGCGATTATGTGGGATAGCGCGGGCCACTCGAACGTCATTTCCGCACCCGATGAAGGACGAAGTTGGGCTTCTGCCATTAGCAGTTCAGGTGTTGTTGCCTGGAACTGGGCGAATGAGGAGCAGAATGGGGAAGTCTGGCAGCAGGTTAGTGAAGCATATATCTGGAATGGGCAATCTTCCACAAAGTTGTCTGCGCTCAGTTCTACCGACCTGTGCTCTGTTTCTGCGTTGAATGACCACGGATACGCAGTGGGGCAATCTGGCAACCATGCTGTAATGTGGAAGCCAGATGGAAGCGTTGTTGACCTTGGCATTGGTATAGCCTATGACATAAACAACTTTGGGCAGATTGTGGGCGAAATAGACGGGCACGGAGGAGTTGTTTGGAACTCGACTGGTAGCATCACTTACCTCGCCGACTACTCAAATGGTTATCTCAGTCGCCCAATAGCAATCAACGACAATGGACAGATTGCTGGCGATCTACTTCTCGTAGACGGGGCACCTATGGCGGCAATGTGGAACCCCGTTCCCGAACCATCCGCATTCGCAGTGTTAGCATGCGGCCTGGTCGGGATTTTGAGCCGAACAAGGAAGCGGCGAAGCTCATAATCGGCCTTGGCTGACTCGTTGGTATCTCTGCGGGGTTGTGTGCTGTGAATCTGCGGCAAGCAACCCCGCAAGTGTGTATATGTGGAATAAGTTACATTATGGCTGAACGATCAAATGCTATATCTGAGCTAACTAGGTTTTGGCTACAGGCGAAGCACGGGTGCTTGGTCTATGAGTCGTTGCCTGTACCAGTTCCATACAATCAATCCGATATAGACATTCTCGCAATTCGTGGAGACATGCATAAGATCGAACTACCCAATGGTGTCAGCGTGGGGCCAAGGTTGATTGTAGAAACGAAAGATGAACACGACTGGGAACCGACTGGCAAGGAGTTCGGCAAATTGCTGGACAGCGACATTGCCAAGATGGTAGGTAATTCCATCCCCAAGAAGACCGCCTGTAAGTTCAGCATGTTACGCGAGGAGCACTATGGGGCCGCTTGCGATTTCTTCGGCTGTGACGACTTCGACCGCCTGTTTGTGCTCCATGCCATAGACTCAGAAGTCGTCATGCGCCACAGTAAGCTTCTGAGTTCGTACCGAATCCACATCCTGACCATTCCCGAACTCGTTACAGATGTTTGCCAGTGGTATGCCTCTCACCCCAGGCGCGCGGGCTTGCGGCATACCTTGACGGGCGATATGTGGCACTTGCTTGTTGGCTTTTGCGGATGTACTCTGACTGATTGGAATGGGCAGTCAGTCGAACAGAGCAGTGACAAGGAGTGCGTGGTACCTAGTCGTTCGGTTGGCAAGGGCATGCCGAAGCTAGAGTGGAGAGGGCCATTCCGGTTGTTCTATCCGAAGGAGAAGTGCCCACCAACTGTGCCGGGGCAACCAGGCATTTACAAGCTGAAGCTCACAGACGCTCGGAATACGCGGCGAGGTTCGGAGATATACCCGAAACAAACAGCCATTCGGTTGTCCACGATACAAGCCATCCTTGGCGCATGTGGTTGAGGCGGCAGGCGAACGGGCAGCCTGATTAAGGTTCCATTGGCGTAGGCAATTTGCTATGCCGCCTGAGCTAATAAAGTTCGATATGAGTCCACGAAGGGCTACCAAGCATTAAAACTGTAAAGCTCTCTTTGCGAAATGGACCCTGCCAGGCTACCCGGCGGGGTTTTCGTGTATTTGCGAGCGTGGGAGCCGCTTTTTTCCGTGTTATCCGAACCCGATCCTGTGGTCGGGCTTTGCCCCAAGAACCCACATTTCGGATATTTTCTCTCTGTTTGGCGGATTTTCTCCAGATCACTGGGGGTACGCCCGGTCACATGATCGTTTTTCCGTCTGCCACTCTCGTATGTATCCGACAACAAACCAGCTAGAACCGATACGATTGGAAAGCTTGCATTGCCATCCCTCATTGACAATCAGCGGTGTTCGGCTGTGCTGCCGGCCCCATTCTGTTCGCAGCTTGCGAAATTCATGGTTGCGCATAGGCAGCTTGTGGTATATACTATTAGCATAGATAGAAAGTGTAATGGGAGGAGGCGTGGCAGATGGCTCTCTCAGAGAGGCTGAAATACGCACGCGAACGCGCTGGACTCAAGCTTGCCCAGGTCAAAGATGCCACAGGCATAGTCGAGTCGTCTATTTCAGATTTCGAAAACGGCAACCGTGAACCCAAGCTAAGCCAGCTGCAATTGTTGGCCAGGACGTACCACAGATCCATTGAGTTCCTCTTGAGCGAGGAATGCCTACCCAGGGAGATTGTTCTGTGGCGTGAACGCCCGCAGGATAATGCAGAGGGGATAGAAGCTCAGTTCCTGGAGTACTGCACTCGCTACCGCAATCTCGAGACCTGGAACGACGAGATTATTGAGCCGTATCTGCCGGCTGCCAAGGGAGACTCGGAAACCTACAGCTACGGAGACGCGGAGGATCTGGCAAAGCAAGTCCGGAACCTGTTCGGACTTGGTGATAGGCCGGGTGTCGAATTGCTGCGTGTCCTAGAGGAGATATGCGGAGCGAAGATATTCCATAAGAGCTTCCAGCCTTCCGGCACTGCGGCATCCACAAGAAGCCAAGACCTAGGACTGGCCATCCTGCTCAATGCGGAAAACAAGCGATGGCGGCGCAACTATGATCTAGCCCACGAGCTGTTCCATCTGCTTACTTGGGAGCTTTTTCGCAAGTCCACGGACGAATCCAGTTCTCAGGCAAGTGAAAAAGAGGAGAAGCTCGCCGGCGTATTCGCCAGCTGCCTGCTTCTGCCCGCGGAGACATTCACCGCGGCGATGAAGCGCTATTCGTGTTTTGATGATGTGCCAATTGATGTCTACTTCGATGTGGCGCGCCAGTTTGATGTCTCGGTTGATGCGGTTATATGGCGCTGGCATAATACCTGCCGCAAAGGTGCCGACGATGTCGAAAAGACTCGGGCTGTCCAGCAGGAAGCGGCCAGGCTAAGTGGTCTGCTAGAGCAACGCGAAGACACCAAGCCTCCCAGATGGCCGGATCGCTACAAAGCTCTTGCTGCCGAGGCTATCAGAAGCGGACACATTTCAACAGGTCGCTATGCAGAGTACATGGAGATAAGCAAAAGAGCAGCAATGGACTATGTGGCATTGGAGGCCAAGGAGAGTGAAGAAGCTCCGGCTGTTACTGCTTGATGCCAACGTGATGATCATGCTCCACGAACTGGGTCTATGGGACAAGACTGTCGATCTCTGCGATATTCACCTTGCCGGCACCGTAATAGACGAGGAGGCGCTCTTCTTCCGTGACAGCAACGGAGACGAGCACTCCATTGATCTTTTGGCGGATATCGCATCCGCCAAGGTGATCCGTTTCGATGTGGGCGTGTCGTTAATCAACGCTTTCAAGACTCGCTTTCGATCCGACTATTTTGATGCCCTGGATCCGGGAGAAGCGGAGTCGCTGACATACCTGGTGAACTCCAAGGAAAGGTATCACATCTGTTCGGCAGACAAGATCGTCTACCGAGTTCTCGGATATCTGTATCTAGCGGACCAAGGCATTTCGTTGGAAGAGGTGCTGCAGCGGATTGGCCAATCTCGGAAAGTGGATCACGAATACTCTAAGAGCTACCGCGAGTATTGGTCGAGCGAGGGGGTTCCGCGAAGGTCTGCAGGGCATTGCCTAGCGCAGATCAGCGGTTATTCCCACTGCCCTACACTGACAACTGTCAACTCCACGAAACAGCGCATTTCTTCGAGCAGGCCACCGGCTATCTCCTCCATAGCTAGCCGGACTCCAGGCGAGGTCAAAGGTGATGAGGCTGTTTGGGCGGCTAGGCGGACCATTGAGGCCCTTACGCTCCTAGTCATTGCTATGGAAAATCAGAGTCAATGCACGAGAATCCGCACGAGCATTATGCCGATCTAAGGATGTATTGGGGCCAATTCCTGGATTCCCTTATGAGCAAAGTCAAAGGTGTAGTGTAGCTACCTCCGTCGGTGCAGCCGCGTTCAGCAAGTCGGCTGCACCGACATCCGCACCTCAGGTTGTCCAGTATTCGTAACTGCTAGGAAATCTGTTCCAAGTGTACTGGCAACAAGGAAAAATCTACTTGATTTTTCTGACCACATGGACAATAATACCTATAGCTAACAACGAGTATAGGTAATTCTATCCATGAGAAAACGTGGCCCAACCGCTTCCGCAAGAGAAGGTGCGAAACGTCTGGTAAGAGAGAAAAGTGGGGTTATTCGGACTGCTGAAGCCATTCAGGCAGGCATCCACCCGCGTACCCTTTATGAACTTCGTGACGCTGGGGAACTAGTTCAGATATCGCGCGGCGTATATCGGCTGGCAGATCAGCAGCCGGTGTCTAATATTGATATTGTGACTGTAGCGGCGCGCATTCCCAGGGCGGTTATCTGTCTTGTATCGGCTCTGGCTTTCCATGACATTACAACGCAGATTCCTCACACGGTTTCCATAGCACTCGAAAAAGGTGCTGAGACGCCGCGGCTGGGCTATCCGCCTATCACTGTTCATCGCTTCTCTGGCGATACCCTCACTCAGGGAATTCAGGAGCATACAGTGGATGACGTTGGGGTGAGGGTATACAGTCCGGAGAAAACGCTGGCGGATTGTTTCAGGTTCAGAAACAAGCTCGGAATGGATGTCGTTCTAGAGGCACTTAGACTTTATAAGGCAAGGAAGCCATTTGATATCGGCGAGCTGCTAAAGTATGCCAGAATATGCAGGGTCGAAAACGTTATGAAGCCTTACATCGAGGCAATGCTGTGAATACCAGACCCATCAAGAATCTTCCTGCTTCGATCCGGCAGCGACTTCTCAATAAAGCCAAGGCTGATAAGCGACCATTCGCTGAACTGCTGCAATACTACGCGATGGAGCGCTTTCTGTATCGCTTATCGCAATCAACGCATGCGGACAGATTTGTCCTAAAGGGTGCTCTGCTGCTGCGCGTCTGGAACTCTCCCGAAACCCGCCCAACAATGGATATTGACATGCTGGGCAGAACAAGCAACAGTGAGTCAGATATCGTTGCTCAGTTCCAAGATGTGCTGCAGATAGACATCGAACCGGATGGGCTCATCTTCGATTCCCAGACAATCCAAACTGAGCGGATCACGGAAGACGCAGACTATAAAGGAATACGAGTGCTCTTTCAAGGACTGCTGGATTCGGCTAGAGTCAACATGCAAATCGATATCGGATTCGGAGATGTTGTGTATCCGAAGCCGGGGATTTCTGAACTACCAACCATTCTGGATTCTCCCTCGCCGCGATTGCTGTGCTATAGTCGCGAGAGTGCTATCGCGGAGAAATTCGAGGCGATGGTAAAGCTTCGCGAGCTGAACAGCCGGATGAAGGATTTTCACGATATCTGGCTGCTATCTCGCCAGTTCGATTTTGATGGCACAGTGCTTTCTGAAGCTATCAGGCAGACATTCAGCCACCGAAATACGGATCTGCCTGCGGAAATTGCGGCATTTTCCGAGAATTTCACCGCCGAGAAACAGGTGCAATGGGTGGCTTTTCGAAAACGACTTCGGGTCGATGATCTGCCGGTCGAATTTGGTGAGATCACTTCGGCAGTGAGAGACTTTCTTGCCCCAGTAGTAGCCGCATTATGTTCCGGTGAAACTCTTGCCTCAAACTGGATCGCCCCGGGACCGTGGCACAGTGAAAAGGTTCACTAACGCGGATTTGGCCAAGCATGAACAGCCGGATATTTGACATCGAAAGCAGAATAATAGAGATTGAGCAGCGACTGGGTATGCTCGATGCAGAGCGTGCCCAGCTAACCCGGGAGCTGAGCAAACTCCAGGATCAAGTCGCACTGGAGAAAGAGCGAGTCTGTTCGAAGTCATCATTTCCAGATGCACCAATCACAAACAGTTCGTCTGCCGAGGAGAAGATCGTTCTCATTCGCAGGCTCTTTCATGGACGCGATGATGTATATGCCCGTCGCTGGGAAAGCCCAAAGACCGGCAAGTCCGGTTACCAACCGGCTTGCCGCAACGAGTGGGTAAATGGACTGTGCGATAAGCGCCGTGTGAAATGCGCGGACTGTCCAAATCGTGAGTTTCTTCCTCTCACCGATGCAGTTGTTCGCAATCACGTTGCAGGTCACGAGCGGAACGGCTCTGACAGTTCACACAGTTTCGTCATCGGCATCTATCCTATGCTCAGTGATGAAACATGCTGGTTCCTTGTAGCAGATTTTGATAAGGCGACATGGCGGGAAGATGCACTGGCATTTATGGATACGTGTGCCATTCACGATATCCCCGCTGGGCTTGAGCGTTCACGCTCGGGCAATGGAGGTCACGTCTGGATATTCTTTGCTGAACCGGTCCCCGCGAGCCTCGCTCGTCAACTCGGAGCGTTCTTAATAACTGACGCTATGAGGCGCAGACCAGAGATCGGGTTTGACTCATATGACCGGTTCTTCCCTAACCAGGATACCCTGCCCAAAGGTGGCTTTGGTAACCTCATCGCGCTGCCGTTCCAGTGTGCAGTTCGCAAGCAGGGCAATACTCTGTTTCTCGACAAGCACTTCGTTCCTTACCCCGATCAATGGGCGTTTCTGTCATCGCTGCAACCGATAGGCCTGTCTTGTCTCAGAGGTATCGTTGAGCAGGCTCAAAAGAACGGCCAGATAACCGGTGTGCGGATGGTCGTGACTGATGAATATGATGATGAACCCTGGGCTGCTTCCCCGTCCCGCAAGTTGAGCGATGTTCCCATACAAGGTCCGCTCCCGGAAAGTGTGAATCTTGTGCTGGGTAATCAGATCTATGTGGAGAAAGTTGAACTTCCAGCTGAACTCAGAAACCGCTTGATCCGGCTGGCTGCATTTCAGAATCCGGAGTTCTACAAGGCGCAGGCGATGCGACTGCCGACGTTTGGCAAGCCAAGGATCATCTCGTGCACCGAAGACTTTCCCAAGCACATCGCACTGCCGCGTGGATGTCTGGATGAAATCGTCGAGTTGCTGCGCTGCCAGGGCGTTGGAGTTAAATTGCAGGATGAGCGATATCCTGGCACGCCTCTTCACTTTGAGTTCCAAGGCGAATTGACTTCCGATCAGGCAAACGCGGCATCAGCATTGCTGTCACAGGATACCGGAGTTCTTGCCGCCAGCACGGCGTTCGGAAAGACTGTCGTCGCCACCAATATGGTCGCGCAGCGAGGAGTCAACACCCTGGTTCTTGTCCACCGGCAGCAACTGCTGGACCAGTGGGTGGCCCGGCTCTCGACATTCCTTGATATTGATCCCAAGCAGATCGGCAGAATTGGCGGCGGTAAGCATAAACCCACCGGAATCATAGATGTTGCGCTTCTCCAGAGCCTGTGCAGAAAGGGCGTGGTGGATGATATTGTCGCCAACTATGGGCATCTGGTTGTCGATGAGTGTCATCATATATCCGCGAGCAGCTTCGAACAAGTAACGCGCGCATGTAAGGCGAAGTATGTGCTTGGGCTGTCGGCGACACCTGCTCGAAAGGACGGGCATCATCCCATTATCTTTATGCAGTGTGGTCCGATTCGCTATCGAGACAATGCCAGGAATCAAGCGGCGCTGCGCCCATTCGAGCACAAACTGATCGTTTGTAGAACCGACTTTAGATTGCCGCTGGAGTTGTCTGTTCGGGAGAAGCCGCCAATCCAGGACATCTATTCCGCCATCGTTGTGGACACACGCCGTAATGACATGATTCTTGACGATGTCATCACTGCCGTTGAGCAGCGGCGTTCGCCGGTCGTTATCACCGAGCGAAAGGAGCACTTAGAGCTCCTTGCTGCTGAACTCAACAAAGCCATTAAGAATGTAATCGTGCTCAAAGGTGGCATAGGTCTGCGTCAGAGAAAGGCGGTAGCTGAGGAGCTGGCTGCGATACCGGATACAGAGGAACGGGTGATAGTCGCAACAGGCCGTTATCTTGGTGAAGGGTTTGACGACGCACGACTCGACACTCTCTTCCTCACAATGCCGATCTCCTGGAAAGGCACCCTTGCCCAATACGCAGGACGACTGCACAGGCTTCATTCCGGCAAGAACGAGGTCCGCGTCTATGACTACGCTGACGTGAATGTGCCAATGCTGGCCAGAATGCATGAGAAGCGACTTAGAGGATACCGGACGATTGGGTATATACAGCCATAACCTTGATATCTTCTGAGGCAGCCATAATGGAAAAAGATAATGCTCGCGAGGCACGGATCGAAAACGAGATAATCGTGGATGCTTATGGCCCCGAAGAACAGGCCATGGGCTGGCACGTTTACCTTGAAGACCATATTAGTTTCCCATTCAGGGCCAGGTGCATCGCCAAACGCACTATATCTCCCCTCGAAATCGACGAGCAGGTAAATGTAGTTGGGATGGCTCCCGAAGATGACTGTATGCACGATATGTTTGTTATTATTGACTGGCAAGGCCGGAGAATGGGGGTTCCGCTTTCGCAGCTTGAACCAATTGGCGTTGACGAGGAGACAAAGACTGTTGTGGAAGATTGGCATTATTGGGTAGCAAGGGGACACCAGCTTGTATAAGCCAGCAGATCACCTCAGACTTCCACCAATTCACGCTCAAATACCCTGTTCCGCCAGCTCAATCTGAACGTTTGGTCAGGCCAACGAATCCCTTCGGGGCTACCAAGCATTAAAACTGTAAAGCTCTCTTTGCGAAATGGACCCTGCCAGGCTACCCGGCGGGGTTTTCGTGTATTTGCGAGCGTGGGAGCCGCTTTTTTCCGTGTTATCCGAACCCGATCCTGTGGTCGGGCTTTGCCCCAAGAACCCACATTTCGGATATTTTCTCTCTGTTTGGCGGATTTTCTCCAGATCACTGGGGGTACGCCCGGTCACATGATCGTTTTTCCGTCTGCCACTCTCGTATGTATCCGACAACAAACCAGCTAGAACCGATACGATTGGAAAGCTTGCATTGCCATATTATTGTTGACTGCTGGTTGATTTAAGGTTACAATACAATTGGTCCAAGATCACTATATGGCGGCCTGCGGGCTGCTTGGCGCGGGGATTACGGGCTCTCAAGGATAGCAATAAGGTGCGGGAAAAGTGTGTAAGGCACGGAGAGGATCGTCTCCGGCCGGTTTTGTTTCATTATCTACCCCCCCACCACAAAGGCCGAGTGTTATCTGTCAACGAGAGCAGGTAGCATTTGGCCTTTTTTGTTCGCGCCAAGACTCAATATAGGAGCGCATATCATGACGCGACATAAAGAAGCATTGAAATGGATTGACGAGATGGCTGGGCTGTGTAAGCCGGACAAAGTCGTCTGGATTGACGGCAGCGAGGCTGAAAAGCAGCGACTCACCGATCAGGCTCTTTCTACAGGCGAGTTGCATCTGCTCGACCAGGAGAAGCTCCCCGGATGCGTGCTGCATCGCACCGCCGAAAATGACGTTGCCCGGACCGAGCATCTCACTTTCATCTGTACGCGTAAAGAAGAGGATGCCGGGCCTACCAATAACTGGATGGCGCCTGCTGAGGCTTATGCTAAAGTCGGGGCGATGTTTGACGGGTGTATGCGCGGGCGAACGATGTATGTCATCCCCTTTATAATGGGAGTCCCCGGGTCGCCATTCCGAAAACTGGGAATCGAGCTTACCGACTCAATCTACGTTGTTTTGAACATGCGGATAATGACCCGAATCGGTCAGGTCGCTATCGACGAGCTGGGGGAGAATGTAGAGTTCACCAAATGCCTTCACAGCAAGGGCGAACTCGACATCGAGCGCCGGTTTATTTTGCAGTTCCCTGAAGATAATACTATCTGGAGCTACGGTTCCGGTTATGGTGGCAACGTGCTGCTGGGTAAGAAGTGCCTCAGCCTGCGAATTGCCAGCTATATGGGATTGACCGAAGGCTGGATGGCCGAGCACATGTTGATCTTGGGGTTGGAAAGCCCTGATGGTGAAGTGACGTATATCGCAGCGGCGTTCCCAAGCGCGTGCGGCAAGACCAACCTGGCTATGCTCATACCCCCGGATTCTTTTCCCGGCTATAAGGTATGGACGGTCGGCGATGATATCGCGTGGATACGCATCGGCGAGGATGGCAGACTGTGGGCTGTGAACCCTGAAGCAGGGTTCTTCGGGGTCGCTCCTGGCACCTCGTGCAAGAGCAACCCCAACGCGATGCTCACTGTATCGAAAAATACGATATTTACCAACGTGCTGCTGAAGCCTGATAATACCGTCTGGTGGGAAGGAAACGGAGTTCCGCCGCCTGATCACGGAATTGACTGGCGCGGGAGGCCGTGGACGCCTAAAGACGGGGAGAAGGCAGCAAATCCGAACGCCCGGTTTACCGCACCGGCGTCGCAGTGTCCTGTGATCTCTCCGCATTGGGAAGACCCCCGGGGTGTGCCGTTGTCGGCAATTCTGTTCGGAGGGCGCAGAGCAAAACTGGCGCCGCTGGTATATGAATCTTTCGACTGGCAGCACGGCTCTTATGTTGGAGCGACCATGGCAAGTGAGACCACCGCTGCCGCAACCGGAGCGGTTGGAGTGGTTCGGCGCGACCCGATGGCGATGCGGCCGTTCTGCGGATATAACATGGCCCGGTATTTCAGGCATTGGCTGGATATGGGCAAGAAGATCGCCAGCCCGCCGAAGATATTCCACGTCAATTGGTTCAGACAGGACGAAGACGGCGAGTTTCTCTGGCCGGGCTATGGGGAGAACCTGCGAGTGCTGGAATGGGTGCTGAAGCGCTGCAACGGAGGCGCGGGGGCAGTGGAGACGCCGATCGGCTTTGTGCCGGAAGAAGGAGCTTTGAACCTTGATGGCCTGGATATTTCCGATGAGGCTGTCGATAAGCTGCTGGAAGTCCGCGCAGACGATTGGGTGGCTGAGCTGGATGGTATGCAGAAGTTCTTCGACCAGTTCGGCTACGAACTGCCGGAGGAGATGCTCGAAGAGCAACAGGCGTTGAAGTCGAGGCTCGGCAGGTGGAATAAATAGAGCTTATGAGATGATTTGAGGGTTTTGAGGTGGCAATCCGAGATTGCCACCTGTTTTATTAAGTCAACCACAACAGATAGCCGGCAGACCGAAAAAGCAGATTTCTCACTCCGTTCGAAATGACGGGGCGGCCGGCGTTCGAAATGACGGGGCGGCCGGCGTTCGAAATGACGGGGCGGCCGGCGTTCGAAATGACGGGGCAGGCAGCCAGCAACGGTCAATCCTCCATCATTAAAAACTATCTATCTTGATTCTGCCAAATTTTGGCGGGCTGTAGGAGTGCAGGCTGTGGACAGTGCCTTCGGCCTGGGCTGCTGCTGTGCGATGCTCGAACCGCATCTTGCCCGAATACAACGCCTCAATCAAAGACTCCCTCGTGCGGTGGCCCATATCCTGAAAGCTCTGCTGGACACCCTTCATTAGGTAAGGCACATAGTCTATAAGAGAACCGCGGTCGAGAACCGTGCCCGAAACCCCCTGCGGGACTATTACTTTGTTATCCTCGCTGAGATATCGCTTGCCTCCGCCGGCGTCCATAGCCTCCACGCTGGCCATGCCGCGATATCGCTTTACGCGCATGCCATTTTCATAGAAATAGTCTCCAGGAGACTCTGCAGTTCCTGCCAGCAGGTAGCCGACCATAACTGCGCTTGCGCCTATTGCCAGCGCCTTGGCGATGTGGCCAGTGCCCTGGATTCCACCGTCTGCGATTACCGGCACGCCGTGCTCTCTGGCATATTTCGCACAGTGATATACCGCCGACGCCTGTGGGCGACCCACCGCCATCATCGTCTGGGTGATACAGATCGAACCCGGCCCCATACCGATTCTTAACGAATCAGCGCCTGCGTCGATGAGAGCTTTGGCCTGGTCGACTGTGACCACATTGCCGGCAATAACGTCGACGCTGGGAAAGCGCTCTTTTATAAAGCGCAGCATCTCGACCTGGAAGACCGAATAGCCCTGTGCGGAGTCTATAAGAATAATATCCGCTCCCGCGTCGGCCAGCGCCTCGACACGTTCACGATCCTCCGTTCGAGTCGAAACTGCGGCTCCGACAAGCAACTGTTTGCCCGCGCTTTTTGAGGAGTATGGAAAATCTTTGTTTTTCAGCAGGTCCCTGCGCGAAAGCAGCGCAACCAGGCGAAAATCCTCATCGACTACCGGCAGCTTGCCTTTTTTGGACTGCTTGAGTATTTTGTTGGCCTCGCGTAGCGTGACACCCTCCGACGCAGTTATCAAATCGGTAGTCATAACGTGGCTGAGCGGTTTGGTGCGGTCTTTTTCGAAGTCGATGTCGCGGTTTGTGACTATACCGACGAGTTTAGAGCCTAAAGTGCCATCTTCAGTGATAGGAATACCGGAAAATCCGTGCTCTATTTTAATGTGGTCTACGTCGATAATCGTATGCCTCGGACTGAGGACCACCGGGTCGAGTATAAAGCCGTTTTCGAATCTTTTAACCTTGCGCACGTGCTCCACCTGTGTCTCGATGGAGTTGTTGTAGTGAATTATTCCGATGCCGCCGAGCAAAGCCAGCGTGGACGCCATATCCCACTCTGTTACCGTGTCCATAGGGGAACTGACCAGCGGCCGTTTTATGCGAACATTGCGAGTGACCTGGGTCTCCAGGTCGACCTCACTTGCCTGGAAGTCTATGTAACCGGGCAGCACTATAAAATCGTCATAGGTGAGGCCCTTGCCCGGGCCAAACAACGTCTCAGCGGAAAGCCCGTCCATAGATGAATTGTTGTCTTGCGCCATCTCACACTCCCACTAAGAAATTTTTGGTATAGAAGTATATTATAACCCAGAACGATGTTTAGGGGAACAAATCCGGCTGATATGAGTGCAATTAGTGCAAGCAGGCCAGAAGAGACAATCGCGAAAGCCCGGAAAAGGCTTGAAATAGTAACCGCAGAGAATGTGTGTCGGAGTCGGGTGGGATTACAAACGGCAGACTTCGGACGTCGAAAAAAGCAGATTCCTCGGCTTCGCTCGGAATGACAGGGGTGGTGGGGTCGGAGTCGGGTGGGATTACAAACGGCAGACTTCGGACGTCGAAAAAGCAGATTCCTCGGCTTCGCTCGGAATGACAGGGGTGGTGGGGTCGGAGTCGGGTCGGACTTCGAACCGCAGACCGCGGACGTCGAAAAACGCAGATTCGCCCTATTGACAAGCGCTCGTCTTACCGATATTATACATTCGTATGATTTATATGATTATGCACATCTATATGTGCGGAGGCAAATATTATGGCATCTGAACATTCTCTTGATGAACTATTTTTCGGCTCCGCTACGGTTGGGGAGCGTGGGCAGATAGTGGTGCCTGCGGATGCCAGAAGAAAGTATGATATACATCCTGGAGACAAAGTGCTAGTAGTTGGTCTCCCCAATGGGCGTGGCATCGTGGTGTGCAAAATTGATGAGCTGCGCAAAATGTTCTCTTCTCTGCAAAGCGGCCTTGATAAGATCATGGCCGAGGAACAAAGCTGAGCCTGATTCAGACAAAGACAAGGCAGAACATCGGAGGAACCGACATTGAAACTAATCATTCGCATAATCGTTCTTTTGGCCGCCGTGGTGGCAGCGAACAGCGCCATTGCAGATAACACCGCTGCTTCACAGCCCCTTGACATCGATCAGGCGCTGGAGATTGCCTTTAAGAACAACCCGGATCTGCGCATAGCCACAGACTCGGTCAACAAAGCTAAAGGATTGGTCGAGGAAGCCGGGGCGCGGTTTAACCCGTCATTCAGCGCACAGATTATTCAATTGCAGCAAGGCCCGGCAGTCTCGCTTGCGGCAAATCCGTTGACGGGCAATCAACCTATTACAATTATGCCGGCATCGCAGACGACGGCGAAGCTGCAATTTGCTTTGCCGCTGGATGTGTTCGGGCGACTTCGCTACGGCAGTGACATTGCTAAAGACCAGTTCTCGATCAACTATTTGAGCCTGCTGCGGACATCTCAGCAACTGATAGCGCAGGTTAAGAGAAACTATTATGAGCAGCTACGAGCGGGCGGCCAGAAAGACACAGCCCAGGCCGCTGTCGATGTAGCTGCGGTTAGACTTAAGAACACACAGGCCAGGTTCGAGGCGGGGACAGTGCCAAAATTTGACCTTACTACCGCTCAGGTAGACCTTGCTAACCTTAACCAGAACCTTCTGGCAGCGGAGTCTCGTGTGAACATAGCGCGGGCCAACTTTAACCGGGTGTTGGGGTTAAACGCCGATACGCCCACTACGGTGGTCAAAAGCCCTGTGCCGGTGGATGTAGACACTGTCGATGTTGCCCAAGCCTCTAAGATCGCTATCGAGAAGCGGCCGGAGGTTAAAATACAGCAGACCGCCATTGCGCTGAATAAAACCAATATCGCCCTGCAAAGGACTGCCGCGAAACCCAACCTGGGATTATCCGGCAGCTACGACTATGTTTCCTCGCAAGGATTCAGCTCGAGCAACATCTCCTGGAACGCGATAGCCAACCTCAACATCCCGATCTGGGATGGTGGTGTGACCAAGGCAAAAGTGGATCAGGCGTTTGCGGATATGTATTCCGCCGAGGATACTTTGGCTCAAACGGAACTGGGAATAACCCAGGAAGTTGCCACTACGATTTCTGTGCTTGAGGAAGCCGCCGAGCGAACCAGGACCACCGCTGAGAGCGTGGCTCTGGCGGAGGAAGCGCTGCGGCTGGCCAATGTGAGATATGAGGCCGGGATCGCAGTGCTGGTGGAAGTGACAAATGCGGAGTCTCAGTTGACACAGGCGAAGTTCAACGAAGTCAATGCACTTTATGATTACGCCATAGCGCTGGCGGATCTTCAAAGAGCGACTTCCAGTCAACCTGAGACCGAGAAACTGCGACTCATAGATTATAGACCCATGCTCAATTTGGATGCCCAGAACCAATTGCCGGAGGATCGAAAGTGAAAAGAAATATTACATTGGCATTAATCATAGTGCTCGTCATTGCAGGGCTGTTTGCTGCGATGAAGAAGAACGCGCCCCAAAAGCCTCCGCCTACGGCCGAGGAGATTTGGCAGCAGTCCGGGATTCCCGTGAAGACTACCGTGCTCACGCGTGGAGATATGGAGCAGACCGTGGAGGTGACCGGGGATATCCAGGCGCTGGACAAGGCGGCGCTGTCCTCCAAAATTTCCGGCAGGGTGGCTCAGGTAAATGTACGCGAGGGAGATCGCGTGGTCAAAGGACAGACGATCGTAGTGCTCGATCAGCAAGACCTGCAAAGTAATCTTGTTGCCGCGCGAGGTGGGCTTGAGGCTGCAGTTGCGCGATTGTCGCAGGCCAAAACGAGCCTGAAGGTCACAAAAATACAGACCGACGCCGCGATCACCCAGGCGAAGGCACAGTTGGATTCGGCAAATGCACGGCTGGCTGTGGTTAAAAACCCGGCGCGGTCTCAGGATAGAATGGTGGCGGAAAACAGCGTAGCCGAGGCTAAGGCTAACCTCGACCGCGCGACTTCGGATTATAACCGAAACAAAAACTTGCTCAAGCAGGGTGCTATATCGCAATCTTCTTTTGAGATAGTCGAGACACAGTATAAAATCGCACAGACCCAGCATAAGTCTGCAACCGAACGGCTCTCGCTGATTAAAGAAGGCGGGCGCAGTGAGGATGTCTCGCAGGCTGAGTCGCAGGTGGCAGTGGCGCAGGAAGCTCTGCGCGCCGCACAGGCCAACGAAGCGCAGAATATGCTCCGCAAGGAAGATATCAAGCAGGCAGAAGCAGCTTTGTCACAGGCTAAGGCATCGGTTGCCCTGGCCGAGCAGCAGCTTTCTTACAGCTATATTAAATCCCCCATTTCAGGAGTAGTGGCTGTGCGGTCTATTGATCCGGGGCAAGTTGTGTCACCCGGCCAGATGCTGGCAGAAGTTGTCGATTTGTCCTCGTTATATCTTAAAGGAAATGTATCGGAGAAGGTATTTGCCGAATTGCGCAACGGACAGAACGTTAAGGTGAGAATTGACGCGCTGCCACGTACCACGCTTCAGGGAACGGTTGTGGAGATTTATCCGGCTAGTTCGCTCACCAGCCGAAACTTCCCGGTAAGAATCGCGATCAGAGAAGGCGGTTCAAAAATACGCCCGGGGATGTTCGCTAGAGGCAGCATAGTGACCGGCACGTTAAAAGACATTTTACTGGTCTCTAAAGACGCCATAGATAACCGCAAGGGCACACAGTCTGTCTTCGCAATCAAGGACAACACCGCTACACGCCATATTGTCAACGTGATACGGGAAAATCGACACTATGTGCAAATACAAACGCCTACCAAATTGGAGGCTGGGGATACGGTCGTCACAGAGGGCCGGCAGAACCTGCAGCAGGGAGCTAAGGTCAAAATCGAAACCAGCAACAAATAACCGACAACCATATCGATAATTGAGATTTAAACGGAGAGTTGTATGTGGCTAACTAACGTATCTATACGTCGGCCTATATTTATAGTTATGTTCGTGCTTGCGCTTGTGGTGCTGGGATTGCAGTCCAGGACTAAAATGCCGCAGGAGTATAACCCCAAGATCGACATACCCTATGTGACCGTGGTCACGACATATCCTGGCGCCGGGCCAAGCGAAATCGAGACTCTGCTAAGCGAGCCGATAGAAAAAGCGGTCACTTCTATCGGCGGTCTGAAGAACGTTACGTCGAGCTCGCAGGACGGGGTATCCGTAGTTGCAATCGAGTTCGAGTTGGGAACCGACCTTGAGGCAGTAACTGCGGACGTGAGAGACAAGGTAGCTGCGATTCGCACGCAGTTGCCAAAAGACATCGAAGAGCCGAAAGTCGTCAAACTCGACGTGGGTTCGATGCCGATCATGACTATCGCATTGGAGGGGCCGTTGTCTCCCAAGGAGATGAGGATACTGGCGGACGACGTAGTCTCCGACAGGCTCGCTAAGGTAAGCGGGGTCGCCGCGGTCAACGCATCTGGCGGCGATGAACGGGAATTTTTGATCTCTGTGGACAAGGATCGGCTTGATGCTTATGGCATAGGGATAGACAAAGTGCTGACCGCTATTCGAAGCGCGAACCTCAACGTACCGGCAGGCTCCATCAAGGAAGGCGCTCGGGACACATCAATCAGAACGGTCGGCGAGTATAAAAGCGTTAAGGAAATCGAAGATACCAGAATCTATGTTTCGCCGAGCGGCGGTTCCCCTTATACCGTGCGAATCGGCGACGTCGCAGAGGTCAAAGACACTGTTGCCGAAGCCGACATATTGACCCGACTTGATGGTAAACCTACAGTCATTTTCGCAATTCAGAAACAATCCGATGCCAACACGGTCGCGGTGGCAGACGGCATAAAGCAAGAGCTGGAAAATCTGAAACCTGAGCTGCCCGAAGGAGTCAGGTCGATTATAGCTATCGACGAATCTAAATTCGTCAAAAACGCGCTGAGAGACGTCAACCGGAGTCTGATGGAAGGCGTGCTGCTGGTTGTAGTGATCGTTTTCCTGTTCCTGCACTCTGCCAGGGCGACTTTTATTGTCGCGGTGGCTATCCCGACGTCTTTGATGGCTACTTTTATTCCTATCAGCGCATTCGGCTTCACGCAGAACCAGATGGTGCTTTTAGCCTTATCACTTGTGGTCGGTATCCTGGTCGACGACTCGATTGTTGTCCTGGAAAACATAGAACGTCACCTCAGGATGCGAGAGAACCCTACAGATGCGGCAATAAACGGTCGTTCGGAGATCGGGTTGGCGGCTATCACCATCACGTCGGTGGACATCGTGGTCTTTTTGCCGATCGCGTTTATGGGCGGCATTGTCGGCCAGTTCTTCCGGCAATTTGGTGTGACGGTAGCGACTGCGACGGCGTTCTCTTTGCTGATGTCGTTCACTCTCACGCCTATGCTTGCCTCCCGGTGGATGCGCAGCGAGGACGACAAAGAGGCTGATGAGAAACGGATGCTTGACAGGCTGCAGCACGGCCAGGCGACGCTGAAGGACCGAATCGACCACTTTACTGGGATGTTGTTTGGGGTATTGGATCGGTTTTTGCGTGGGCTGGACCGGAGATACCGGGGTGTGCTTGAATGGGCGCTGCATAACCGATATTTGACTCTGGTTATCGGATTTGTATCACTGTTGACGGTTTTGGCTATGGCGATGCCGATGCCGACTGGAGATGGATCGAAGGCCGCGCTGATTCCGAGGGCAGTGATAGCGTTGGTTGGGCTGATGTTGTGCGGTATTGCGTTTGGGGTTAATCCCGGAAGCAAAAAGATCGCGCTGGTTTTTGGCGTCGTGATGGCGTTTGTGGCGCTTAAGATATACCTGCCGTTCGGATTTGGTTTCTTCCCAGTTGTAGACCAGGGCCAGTTTACCGTTACAGTAAGAACCGCGCCGGGGACCTCGCTGGCTGCCACAAATAAAGTTGTCCAGGAAGTCGAAAAAGTAGTTGGCCAACTGCCGGAGATAAGGCCGGTGACGCACAAGGTCAAAGAAGGGCTATTCAAATCTACCACCGAGACCCAGGAAGGCTTCTATGTCACTTTGGTGGGAACAACCTCTCAGAGCGAGCTTGGCGGCGGCAGTTCCGGCCCTCAGTATGCCATTGTCAACGTCAAATTGGTGGATAAGAGCCTGCGCAAACGCGGGCTTGAGGATATAACACAATGGGTGGCGGAGCGAACGGCACATATACCCGGCGCCGAGATGATAAGCGTGGCCACCTCGTTTGGACATGGCCCCAGCAACAATATCGAAAAAGAGGTCCAGGGGCAGAACATGGACAACATCCTGGAGGAGGCGAACCGGGTTGCTGCGATAATGAGAAAGACTCCGGGCGCCGTTGATGTAGATATTTCATATAAACCGAGCCGCCCTGAGCGCAGAATCGTTGTGGACAGGCTGAAAGCGGCGCAGTTTGACTTGTCGGTATCGCAGGTGGCGATAGGCGCACGAATGGCGATCGACGGGGATAACACGGTAAAATTCAGAGATAGCGGAACGGAGTATCCGATCAGAGTTCAATACTCTGAATCAATGCGCGATAAAGCCTCGGATGTCGACAACCTGATCATCGCGTCACGGGCAGGTGCGCCGATTTATCTCAGTGATGTTGCCGACATCGTGCCGGATAATGCTCCGACCAAAATAGACCGCAAAAATCGGCAACGGGTGGTCTATGTCACGGCCAACCTTGCTCAAGGCGCTGAGATGGGGAACGTAAACCAGGCCATAGATACGAGTTTGAAAAAGACCCCGTTGGTCACCGGCACTTCGGTTGGGACTGGCGGCGCGACTCAGATGATGACCGATAGTTTCGGGCATATGGGCACGGCTATGCTGCTGGCGATTCTGCTTGTTTATATGCTGATGGGGGCGCTGTTTGAGTCGTTCTTGACTCCGTTTGTAATTATGTTCAGCTTGCCGCAGGCTATGGTAGGCGCGCTGCTGGCATTGTTGATAACCGGCAACTCGATGAGCATTGTTGCCATGATCGGTATAATCATGCTGATGGGCTTGGTGACCAAGAACGCGATTCTGCTTGTGGACTACACAAACACGTTGATGAGCCGTGGCAAAAACAGACACGACGCGATATTGGAGGCTGGCCCGACGAGGCTGAGGCCGATTATGATGACTACGTTCGCTATGATCGGTGGTATGCTTCCGACCGCCCTGGCTCTCAGCGAGGGCTCGGAGACGCGGTCTCCGATGGCTATTGCCGTTATCGGCGGATTGATTTTGTCGACTCTGCTGACGCTGATCGTTATTCCGGTGACGTTCACTATCGTAGACGACGCGTGGCATCGGATAAAACGGACGCTTGGAGGTTCGTCGAAAAGCGTCGTGTCGCTGGAAGATGACAGAGAGATGGCCTCAGTCGGAATAGGCCCCAATTCGGAATAATGTAGTAGCCGGGCCTCTGTCCCGGCCATTTAAAGGAGAACCGCACATAAAATACGATATTTTACATACTGATCCGAGGACTCGCGCACGCCGTGGAAGGCTGCATCTGAGGTCCGGTACCGTAGAGACCCCGGTTTTTATGCCGGTGGGCACGCAGGGAACTGTAAAGGCAATGAGCCAGCAGGAGCTGGCTGGGATGGGCTTTGAGATCATCCTGGGCAACACCTATCATCTCTACCTGCGGCCCGGAACGGAGCTTATAAAGCAGGCTGGGGGTCTTCACAAATTCATAAACTGGCCGGGCAGCATTTTGACCGACTCCGGCGGATTTCAGGTCTTCAGCCTGGAGCACATTCGCAAGATCGGCGAGGATGGGGTCGTGTTTAGATCGTATGTGGACGGTTCGTATCACGAGTTCACCCCACAGCGGGTTATGGAGATACAGAGCGCGATTGGGGCCGATATTGTGATGGCGTTCGACGAATGCGCCCCTTACCCTTGCGAGAAAGACTACGCCGTGTCGGCAATGAACCGGACTCACGAATGGGCGAAACGCTCACAGAATGCGGCGGACCCCGAACAGGCGTTTTTTGGAATAGTGCAGGGCAGCATATATCAGGACCTGCGTGCGCAGAGCGCTCAGTTCGTCGCGTCATTGGATACGGATGGAATCGCGATCGGCGGGGTCTCTGTCGGCGAGGGCACGGAGTTGATGATGAACGCAATCGACTGGAGCGTTCCTTATCTGCCGGAGCATAAAGTGCGCTATCTGATGGGGGTCGGCACGCCGGAGGATTTGATCGACAGCGTGGTGCGCGGGATCGATATGTTCGATTGCGTGCTGCCGACGCGGCTGGGCAGAAATGGGTCGCTTTATACGACCTACGGCCGCATCAATATAAAGAACAATCGGTTTATTGATGATCTGTCACCGGTCGATCCGGAGTGCGACTGCTGGGCCTGTAAAAATCACAGCGCAGCTTACTTGCGCCATTTGTATAAATGCGACGAGATTCTGGCCTCACGACTGGCGACATTCCACAATCTGCACTTTTATGGCCGGTTGATGCAGAGGATTCGGCAGGCTATAGAACAGGGTCGATTGCTGGAGTTCCGCAAGGAGTTTTTGGCGAAGTATCGCAAGCATAAGGCTGCTGTTCACGATGAACTGCCGCGATCTGAAGTAGATCGCCAGGCGCGAAAACGCGTCGAAATTGGCTGTGATGAGTAAGGAGGATAATTGCCCGGTAGAGCAATTGACACCATATGCAGACAGAGAAGATCACCCTCGATATCGTTCGTCGCAACCCTAAGATAAAAACCTATATGGAAGCGGCGAATAATCAAATGAACGCGCTGGGTTATACCGAACACGGCTTCAGACACGCGGGCATAGTGGCCGAAACCGCACACAGCATTATGGCGGGCCTTGGCCAGGGGCCGCGAGAAGCGGAGTTGGCCGCTATAGCCGGATATCTGCACGATATAGGCAACGCCGTAAGCAGGCAGGGTCACACGGATTCCGCGGCAATTATGGCCTTTATGCTGTTAAATGAGATGGGGATGCCCGCCTCGGAGATAGCATCGATAATCGCGGCTATAGGTAACCACGAGGAGGAAATCGGCTCCCCGGTTAGCGCGATATCCGCCGCTTTGATACTCGCTGATAAGTCTGACGTGCACCATTCCCGTGTGCAAAACCAGAACCCGCTGACCTTCGATATACACGACCGTGTGAACTACTCCGTGCAACGCTCGAACCTGCGGGTGGATACGGAGAATAAGAGTATCAACCTGGAGCTGACCACCGACGAAAAGTCCGCCTCCGTGATGGAGTATTTCGAGATCTTCCTCTCTCGAATGCTAATCTGCAGACGCGCCGCAGACTATTTTGGCTATAAGTTTAAGCTGGTGATTAATGGTGTGGATATGTAGGGGAAGAGGGAGATTACGGCAATTAAGCATACTCTGTACGTGCGCGAATGATAAAGCGGTTGACAAAACTATTGACAAAGCCGTTGACAACATACTTAAAAAGCCGATCTGAGGATCGGCTTTTTATTTGCATGCTCAGCACTTGACTATTTATCACGGAGAGGCTATAATACCAGGCATACGTACAGTGGGATCAGAAGCCCTCAGCCGGTTGGGTGTTGATATATCTCATAAGAGGAGAGTGCAATGCATTTTGAAAAATTTACGAGCTACGGGCGCGGTTATAGAGCCACCTGCTCCATACGATCTAACGCACAGATTGGCTTTAACAGAGGATCAATTCATCGATTTGGCTTAAAGGATGGTTACGCCGTCTTGTTTTTCAGCAGCGATGGCAATATCATCGGAGTAAAAATCAACGTTCCTGAGACTGAAGATGGAGCGACGAGACTAATTATAAGAGATAACAACGCATTTATTTCAGGAAGGTCGTTTCTCGAATACTATAACATACCTTACGATATCACCCGGCAATATGAGGCGCGTTGGAGCGATGAACACGACATGTTGTTAATTGACCTGAATGCACCAATTGAACGAACGAGGGTACGAAAACATCCAAAGGAGGGCTCATAAAGCACTAGGGAGGACGCCGACAAAACACAACAAATCGGGCGCCATCGTACTGTTTGGCGATAGTGATAGCGCCCACGCTCAAAGCTGCACTGTCTGTGTATGGCTTGTCACCATAAGCAGTGCCGGCACGCGCCATTTTTGTGGTGATGGCGTTTGCCGTACGCTTATTGTAGCACCACTAATAGGACATCTGTCAAGTCAGTCCAATAACATCTGAAAGGTGGTGATACTTATGGATAAAATCATAGAGTTGACAGACGAAGAAATCCTAATCGTCAACAAGCCAATTAAAGGCAATGGTGGCTTTCAATCTCTTTTAACGGGCCTCCAGAAAAGCTTGGTAGGCAGACAACTACATATCAGTTATGCCAACTGGAAGCGCGTTTTAAGATATGCTAGACGCTACGGAGGCGGCGGGTTTCAGAATCGTTTGGAGCCAATTATAAACGCAGCTAATCGGCCATAGCAATCAGTTAGGATGGGCCCATTTTACCTTATCAAAACACTAACTGGATATGGCCAGACCTCACGGAAGGAGGTGATGACAATGGCCAAAAATCCTCCGATCGGAGACGGGCATCGAAGAGGCGCAGTAAAGCAGCGCTCACAGGTACAGAATCCTAAAACTGGAATCTGGACTAAACGAGATTCAACTACCGGCAAATTCATGGACGGTAAAGCAGATGGTACGCCGTTTAAAGGCGTAAGAAAAGAGCGCTAGCGTGTCTGGATGGGTGGTGAATCCACTTCGCCACCCATCTAATTGGCTGCCAGCTACAGGGGGCGCTCGGAATGACATTGGGGAGATCACCAGCGCCTGTAACCATTCCACGCTGCCACTCCTCGTCATTTTGTGCGTGGCCACGGAATCCACAGACACAGGATAGCTCAAAGCGGCGATTCGGAGATCGCCGCAAAACGGTTTTGAGGTGGCAATTCGGAGATTGCCACCTATCTATATTTGGCGGCATAAGATGACCGAAAATGCCGAATCGAACTTCGGATTTCTAACCTCGAACCTCGAAAAAAGCAGATTTCTCACTTCGTTCGAAATGACAAACGGGAGAGGTTCGAAATGACGAACGGGGCCACATTCGAAATGACAAATGGGGCGACGTTAGAAATGACGAGGAAACGAGAAACGCGAAAACGCGACTACGTGGCGCGCAGGAACTCCTCCATCGCCTTCTGTGCCCGGTTTGCTTTTAGTTGTTTACGCATTTTCTTTGGATGCTTTTCGGTGATTTCCGGGAGGATGCCGAAGTTGGAGTTCATCGGTTGAAAATCGTCGATAGGGCAGTTGGCGATGTAATCTAACAAGGCGCCGATCATTGTCTGTTTCGGCAGGGTTACAGGCGGCTCGTTCAAAGCAACTTTGGCCGCGTTGATTCCTGCGATTATACCGGAGGCTGCTGACTCCATATAGCCCTCCACCCCGGTCAGTTGGCCTGCGAAGAAAAGAGCCTCATCTGAGGACTTGACGCGGAGTGTGGGGTCCAAAATATTTGGCGAGTCGATATATGTGTTGCGATGCACTGCACCGTATCTGACGAATTGGGCGTGCTGAAGGCCAGGGATCATCCGAAAGACGCGATCCTGCTCCGAATGGCGAAGCTGAGTCTGAAAACCGACAAGACCGTATACGCTGCCCTCTGCGTTTTCCTGCCGCAGTTGAACCACCGCATAAGGACGGCGGCCTGTGTGCGGGTCGGTGAGGCCGACGGGTTTCATTGTGCCGTAAGTAGGAGTCTCCCTGCCCCGCCGCGCGATCTCCTCAATCGGCAGACAGCCCTCGAAGTAACTCGTGTCCTTTTCCACTTCGAGGTGCAGATTGGCGATTTTCGCTTCTAACAGGGCATCTATGAACGCCTCATACTCCTCACGCGTCATCGGGCAGTTGAGATACGCAGCTTCGCCTTTGTCGTAGCGGGATTGCCTGAATACCTTGTCATAATCGATGCTGTCGGACTCTATCGAAGGGGCTATCGCATCGAAGAAATGCAGGTGTCTGGCGCCAGTTAGTTTGATTATATCGTCGCACAACGCAGCAGAAGTAAGCGGGCCTGTGGCTATCACGCAGGGGCGATGCGGCGGAATGACGGCCGCTTCCTCCCTGATTACCTCGATTAACGGATGAGATGTCATCACCTCGGTAACATGATCCGCAAAGGCCTCACGGTCGACACACAGCGCATCCCCACCCGGCACCGCCGCCTTCGAGGCGCATTGCAGCACAATTGAACCCAATGCCCGCATTTCCTGCTTCAACAGCCCATGCGCAGTAGTCGGGGAATCGGATTTAAGAGAACTGGAACATACCAGTTCGGCGAGTTTACCGGACCTGTGAGCCGGGGTCATGACCTGCGGCCGCATCTCATATAATCGCACCCGCAGCCCGCGCCGCGCTATTTGAAAGGCGGCCTCGCATCCAGCAAGCCCGCCGCCGATTACCAGTATGTGATTGGTCATAGTTGCAGATTATGGGTCTTGGGTGGTGATTCGGAGATCACCACCCATCTCTTTTTGGAGCGGCGATTCGGAGATCACCACCCATCTATATTACATTCGAGTCGGAGGCCGCTATCCATCAAATTTCGCGACTTACTCCCCAGCTTGCTCTTCGCTCTTAGGCTCCTCTGCCTCGCCCTCTTTGGCCTTGCCGCGAGTGGTCTGATAGTCACAGTCCGGGTTGGTGCAGCGATATCCGGATAATTTGCCCCTGAATCGGCGTTCACCCAGCAGGCCGTCGCACTGAGGGCATCGTTTATTGGTCGGTTTGTCCCAGCTTACGAACCCGCACTCCGGGTAGCGATTGCAGCCATAGAAGACCTTGCCCTTGCGAGATTTCTTCTCTACCACGTCGCCCTCCCCGCAAGTGGGGCATTTCACATCCAGCGGCTTTGTGATCGGCATAGCGGTCTTGCATTCGGGATATCCGGCACAGCCCAAAAACTCGCCAAAACGCCCCTCTCGAACCAGCATCTTCTTTCCGCAATTCGGACATACAACATCGCTTTCCTTAGGCTCAATTTTGACGCGCTCCATATTCTCCTGCGCCGCTTCCAGTTCCTTTTCAAACGGCCCATAGAAATCGGATAGCAGCTTAACCCAGTCCAGAGACCCTTCCTCAACGTTGTCGAGCTTCGTCTCCACCCCAGCGGTGAACTCGACACTGAGAATATCGGGAAAATGCTTGACCAGTTGATCGGTCACGATGAATCCCAGTTCGGTTGGCCTGAACTTTTTCTCAATTAACTCGACGTATTTTCTGTCCTGTATGGTGGATATGATCGTGGCGTAGGTGCTCGGACGGCCGATGCCCTTCTCCTCGAGAGCCTTCACAAGCGTCGCCTCAGTGAATCGGGGCGGCGGTTCGGTGAAGTGTTGCTCCGGGATAAGCTCCCGCAAATCGAGCTTCTGGCCTTCGCTAAGCTCCGGCAGAGGCGGTTGCTCCTCGTCGGCCACTACTGCGGAGTCGTCCTTGCCCTCGGTGTAGACCTTCATAAACCCCTGGAACTTTACTGTTGAGCCGGTGGCCCGGAAGATTATGTCTTTCGCCGCAATGTCGACCGTTACCACGTCGAATACAGCAGGAGACATTTGACTGGCAAGAAATCTCTGCCAGATCAGTCGATAGAGACGATACTGATCGCTGCTTAAAGTCGACTTGATCGCGTCGGGATGGCGATGAACCGAAGTAGGTCTGATGGCTTCGTGCGCGTCCTGTGCGCCTTTGCGCTTGATTTGCCTCGGCTTCTCCGGCATATACGAATCGCCGTATTGTTGCTTGATATAGTCGCGAGCCTCTTCCTGGGCCTCCTTTGAGATGCGAGTGGAGTCGGTTCGCATATAGGTAATCAACCCCACATGGCCGTCACCCGGCAGTTCGAGGCCTTCGTATAGCTGTTGTGCTACAGTCATAGTTCGCCTGGCGGAAAATCCGAGCTTGCGGGACGCTTCCTGCTGCAGGGTGCTTGTGATGAACGGGGCGGCGGGGTTTCGTTTCTTCTGGCTCTTTTTTACATTTGATACGATGTATTCCGCGCCTTCGAGCGCCTTCAGCAATTCGTCGGCCTGCTGCTGATTTTGTATCTCCAACTTGCTGCCCGCTCTGGAGATGAGCTTCGCGTTGAAGAGGTGCTCCTTTTCAGTAGGGGTCAGCGACGCTGTGATTGACCAATATTCGACGGGCACAAACGCGAGAATCTCGCGCTCGCGATCGCAGATTAGCCGGACGGCGACGGATTGCACCCGACCAGCGCTGAGGTTTCTTTTGATCTTGCGCCAAAGAAGCGGGCTGAGCATATATCCCACCAGCCGATCCAGCACACGTCTTGCCTGCTGCGCGTTGACCAGCCCCGGATTGATCTCATTTGCCTGCTGCAGAGCCTCTTGCACTGCCGATCTTGTTATTTCGTTGAAGCGGATTCTTTTGGCGTCAGGAAGGTCGAGCGCCTGGCTGAGATGCCACGCGATTGCCTCGCCCTCGCGGTCAGGGTCTGAGGCGAGATAGACCGTATCAGCCTTTTTTGCGGCTGCTTTCAGCTTTTTTATTACCGCTCTTCTATCCTGGATGGGAATATACTGCGGCGCAAATGAGTTCTCCACGTCGACGCCGAGCTTGCTCTTAGGTAAGTCGCGTACGTGGCCCATGCTGGCTTCTATCTCGTAATCCGGGCCTAAGAAGTTGCGCAAAGTCCTCGTTTTTGCCGGGGACTCGACTATGATAAGCGATTTCGCCATTTTATATGATCCTGCTTTTAACCTTTTAACGTACGCATTGAGCGTATCCGTTGTGTTCCCTGTGGGGCTTTCTTCCCAAACCGGCACACTAAAGCATTGCTATAAATGTAATATGTGTACCCGGAAGCGTTTCCTGAAGGGGATGTTGCACGGAGAGTGATAATATCACATAGTAGGACGGCTGTCAACGGAAACGGGGTTCGTCACTGTTAGCTGAAATCTTTTATTGCCGAGAGGAACGAATTGCCATAGCGCTCCAGCTTGTTTCTGCCCACTCCCGATATTGTGCTGAGTTCTCTAAGGTTTGTGGGACGCATACGCGCCATCTCCCGCAGCGTGCTATCGTGAAAGACGACAAACGGTGGCACATCTTCTTCCCTGGCTATGCGGAGTCGAAGCTCGCGCAGCGCAGTAAACAGCCTCTCTTCTTCGGGGGTTGCGCTCTCTGTGACAGCCTTCTTTTCGCCTCGTGGCCGTGCCTTCTGCGCAGGTTTTGGGTCCTTTCGCAGGCGAACTTCCCTTTTGCCTTGCATAACAGAATGGTATTCGTCGGTGAGTTTGATTGCACCGTATTGTTCAATATCAACGACGAGCAAGCCCATCGCCACGAGCTGGCGAAATATTGATGGCCATTCGGCAGCGGAAAGCTCTTTGCCTCCGCCGAACGCCTTTAGTTTGTCGTGACCGAAGCTGCGAATGCGATCGGTGCTCTTTCCCGTGAGAATGTCTACAAGATGCGCGGTGCCGAATCGCTGGCCGGTTAGATGGACACAATATAGCGCTTTTTGCGCGGGCTTCGTGCCATCCCAGCTTTCAACCGGATCCAGGCAAGTGTCGCAGTTTCCACACGCCCCATTTATCTCGTCCCCGAAGTAGGAAAGCAGCACCTTGCGCCTGCAAGCCGTCGTCTCGCACAGACCCAGCAGCGCATCCAGCTTCCTGCGTTCAACGAGCTTGTGCTGTTCGTCGGCATCGGATTTGTCCAGAAGCTGCCTCATCATCACAACATCAGCAAGTCCGTAGGTCATAAACGCATCCGCCGGCAGACCGTCGCGACCTGCACGCCCCGTCTCCTGGTAGTATGCCTCTATGCTCTTGGGAAGATCAAGATGGGCCACAAAACGGACATCGGGTTTGTCTATGCCCATTCCAAAGGCGATTGTGGCAACAACTATTACACCATCCTCGCGCTGGAAGGTGTTTTGAACACGAGCCCTGATGTTAGATTCTAAACCGGCGTGATATGCGAATGCATTTTTGCCGTGTTCGCAAAGCCAGCGCGCCGTCTCCTCGGTTCTTTTGCGGGAGAGACAGTAGACAATGCCGGAGTCGTCCGGGTGTTCTGAGTCCAGAAACGAAAGAAGCTGTTGTCTGGCATTGTGCTTTGGCACGATCCGGTAGCGGATGTTGGGCCGGTCAAAGCCGGTGACAAATAGCTTTGCCTCTGAGAGGTCGAGGCGCGCGACGATTTCCCGCCTCGTGGGGCCGTCCGCTGTGGCTGTCAGAGCAATGCGTGGAACGCCGGGGAAGCGTTCGTGCAACATAGAGAGTTGAAGATACTCCGCCCGAAAATCGTGGCCCCACTGCGAGACGCAATGAGCCTCATCTATCGCGAAGAGAGCTATTTTACAGCGCGAAAGCAGATCCAGCGTTCGTTCGGTAAGGAGTCGCTCCGGCGCTATGTAGGCAAGATCAATATCGCCTGCAAGAAGCTGTTCTTCCACTAACTGCGCATCCGCAGGACTTAGCGTGGAGTTTAGAAACGCCGCACGCACGCCAAGCTGATGAAGCGCCGCAACCTGATCCTGCATCAGCGCGATGAGAGGAGACACGACGATACCCACACCGGAGCGCAGGATAGCCGGTATCTGATAGCACAACGATTTCCCGCCACCGGTCGGCATAAGAACAAACGCATCGCCCCCGCCCGTGACGTGCTCGATCACCCGCTCCTGATGACCACGAAAACTCGGGTAGCCGAACACATTTCTCAGAACATCAAGAGCAGTTATGAAGTTCGATGACCCCAATTCAGCAAGAACCTCTGGTTTAGTTGAGCCATTATATCACGCCAGGGGAACTTGCCTATGGTAGAGGAGCCGGGGTATCTTATGACATCCAGCTTTAGTCTGAAGTCATAAATTTAACATGGAGACATCCGCTCGATAAGGGGGGATTTGAGCTCGATTCACGCTCAAATGAGGCCAAAAACTGGTACGCAAAAATGGAGCGGGAGACGAGGCTCGAACTCGCGACATCCAGCTTGGAAGGCTAGCGCTCTACCAACTGAGCTACTCCCGCACCAACGGTAAAATTATAGTATCATTCGCCCGCTTCGATGTCAACCGAATCGACGAAATTTGGTCTTGTTGCCGTAACCTAAAAGTGTCGACCCGGGTGTTTAGCCCGGGCCGATTGTGTTTGACTAATTTGAGTTAATACTCATATTAGTATTTAGTTATCCAATCGACCTCGCTTTGAACGAATCGCAGGAGGCCGTTGATTGTCAGGATTCCACGCGCGGCAACGAAGTCGCCGGTGGAGAGCTTGGTCTTGTAACCAGGCGCGTTGACCGTGATCGGAGAGCCTGAGCCGTCGTCAAGGGTGAAGCTGTTATTGTCCACCTCAGTCACCTTGCCCCAGAACTTGAAGAGGTAGATCGACGAAGCGGCGTTCATTTCAGCGCCCCACGCGGCCTTATTGGAAGCGCCTCTGATCAGAGCGGTCAAGTAGGTCCCCGATGTGTTAGTCGCGTTGTTGCCAGCGGCGTCAGATGCGACTACGGTTACGGTGTGAACACCAAGACCGCTCAGTGCTGCTATATTGCCAGCCCACGTGTCGCCACCTGTATTGGTCAGAGAGACACCGTTAGCCTTTACGCTGGTAACACCGACGTTGTCGGTCGCGTTGACCGTTACTTTAACCGTATCTCCTCCAGAAACCATCGCAGGAGCAACGGAGACTGAGTTGATCGTCGGAGCTACGCTGTCGCTGTTGTAGATATACGGGCCAAGGGCCACAGTACCGTTGGCGACTCCAGCGGAGTTGTAACCCTTGAGATGCAGGTACCAGCTACCAGAAGAAGTGGCCGTCTGCACAGAAGTGCCGCTCGACCAGTTGGCCTCAGAGCCTGTCCAGGTGTGTGTGGCCTGTTTAGTCCAGGCGACCTGGTAGTGGTCGACCTTACCCGCGCCGAATCCGCCGACCGCTGTGAACGTGAATTTGTTATCGGTATTGGTAACGTTCACGTTCTTATCGCAGGTCACATTCGATGTGCTCGGCGCAACAGAAAGCGTGGTACCACTGCCTGCGGTTCCGGCGCTTTCAAGAATACCGGCATAGGCCTTAACCGTACGATTATACGTCGTGTTCGGCGCAAGGTTAGCCTCGTCGACGTAGTTGATGTTGAACGCCTCGCGCTCGGCAACTTTAGTGGCGCCGTTATAGACGCGATGGCCGATCTCGTTGTTAGCCTTGTCGGTGAAGTTCCATCTGATAGAAGTAGCCGACAAAGCGGAGCCGGATACACCAGTCGGCGCATCGGGAGCAGTAGACTGCAAAGCGATATCATCCCAGTACAGCGGCTGGTTAGGAGTATAGTTAAAGCCCATATAGGCCCTTCTCAAAGAAGCATTAGCCGCACTTGCGGGCTGAGAAGCGGTCTGTTTAAGGCCCCCGTCCACGAAGAACTTGATGTCGTTGGAACCAGTGTACGGGTAGATCTCTATGGCAAGTTTATGCCATCCCTCTGACCGGGCGCCGAGGTCGAAGTAGGTCCATCCGTTATCCAAAATTGCCCCGATATAGCGTGCCTGGTTCGGTTCGGCATTATAGACTCCGATCCAATACATTGTTGCGATATTACCGGCGGCATCGTACATATAACCTCTCAACGCCATTCTGGCATTGGTGCCGTTGTTATCATACAAATAGCCGGACAGAATGCCGGTCTTATAACCGCCCGACGTCAGATTCGATGAGAAGTCGTGATAGACCCAGTTGACTACATTACCAGGGAAAGACAGTGAGCTTGCACCGGTGAAGGTGCCTTTGTTTTGCGCAGTCGACAACGTTGGCATCACGTTATTTGCCACACTGGCATCCAAAATCCAGTTGCTTGTATTTGCAAAGCCATCCTTGAAAATATAGGTGGCAGTTGTGCCCTGCGCAGTGTTGCTCTTGCCGGAATAGTTCGGCTTGCCGTCATAGGCGTCGACCTGATAGGTGTAGGTCGTGCTTTCTGCCAATCCGCTGTCGACGTATGAATTGGTGGCCGAGGTGCCAACCTGGGTTCCGTTTCTATAGATTCGATATCCCGCGACACCACTATTGTCCGTAGAAGCATTCCACGCCAGGGTGATACTATTGGCAGTAGACCAGGTGACTCGCAGGTTGGTCGGAGTGGTCGGCGGCTCGGTGTCCGGAGGGCCCACCGTAACAGTCTTTGTAACTTTGGGGCCGAACCACTCGTAGCCCTCGCGAATCATCTGCCACTGGGTGGTGTAGGTTCCGCCTGCGGCAGGAGCTTTCAGAGAGATATTAAAAGTGGCTGTGCTGCCCGGTTTGATGGTGCCGGAGACGGGATACAGCCGAGTTGTCATAAGGGGATCAGTTGGAGAAACTGCGCCGACCTTGAAGTTGTATGCGCTCATCCAGACTACGCCGCGGTTGCGATATGTGATTTGTGCGTTGTAGGTCTGGCCGGGGTTCATAGTCGTCGGAATGGTATCTGAAACATATTCGCAGGAGTATTTGGCCCAGGTCGGTGTGTTGCCGAAGTATGAGCAGATACCGCTGTAGGCTCCCCACATTGCAACCGATCGGAAGAAGTCGTCTTTCAGATAGACAGCATCTCTGGTGCAGTGATCGTGGAAACCAAGCTCGACAAGGATCGCTGGCCGGTTGGGGATGCGGATCTCGCCGTAGTTGCCCTGCCCGTCCTTAACGCCTCTATTCACCCAGCCCGACTCGCCAGGGAACGTATTGCGGATATTATTGACCATTCCGCTATTGACAGCGTTCGCAAGCGCAAGGCTGTTGGCCACGTGGGCTTGTTTTTCCATAGCTGTATCACGGAAAGTCTCAGTCCCGGTGCCGCCGCCTGCGTTGGTGTGCATTGCAATGTAGATATTAGAGCCGACATAGTCAGCATACAGCGGTCGACATCGAATATCGTCGCTGCCGCGCCCTGCAGCCGTGTCAGCACCGCAGTTGCCCGTATAGCTGGCCCAAACGGAACACGGCGCTCCGATGTTTCTGAGCCACGACTGTGAACACATCTTCCACCAGGCCAGGCCGGTGGCTGAATGGCAGCAGTTGCTTTCGTTAAGCTCGCGCACGCTGTAGAATGTGCCGCTGTCCTGGGTGATATACTGCTTGAGATACTGAACCAGCCTGACGCTGTTTGTGTCCTCAAGGGCGGCTTCTCCGAAGCCGCAGCTATCCCCGCGCTGCCAATACCACCCGCTGCCGTTCCAGAAGCGACCGTGGGAAGCGCCGACGCAGATCTTCTTGCCGCTCAAACCGACAGCGTTACCCTTAATTAACGGCTGGGCAGCCTCGCCGATTATGGGCGCGACTGAAAGATAAGATGACAACAGCTTGCCTTTGCAGGTCAACTGGACTGTTTTGATAGACGGGAAATCGCCGAGGGTGGCGCTGAATTGATCAAAAATGTCTTTCAGCCCGACCTCGTCGAGTCCGGTCAACACCTCAGTAGAAAGGTCGATATCAGCCGTAGTGTTTGTGATCGAGAGCTTCACGATCTTTACGCCTGCTGGTATCCTGCTTGTAAAGCCGACCGCTATCTCCTCGACAAACGGCCCTGATACCAACGCCCTGACAGCAGCTTCGGCAGGCGCGACTTGAGCCGGTACGAAACGATTCACCGGCGCCAGTTGGCCTTCGGAGAAAAATCGGACGGAGACATTGCCGGCGTACGCCGCAGTGGCAATAAACGCTAACAATAAGATGGCAGCAAATAGTGAAGCACGGAAACGTAGAGCACAAAACTTACGCATAATACCCCCCATTCTCACAGTCGCCCGCGCACAATTGCGCAAGCCAGGGCGGCAGACGACGAAAAACAGTGCCCGCCAGCCCAGCTTTAAGGCACTCTCAGCTCTATTGCTACAGTATCAGTATGCCTTACAACCAGCCAAGCGTCAACCAGCAATTTGGTTTTTGGTCGTTAATTGACACAACGATTCAATTATACCAGGCTAGCGACAGTGATTAATTGATATTATTAAGTGTGCGATGAAAGAAAATCGGCCCGGGCGATTAGCCCGAGCCGATGGTATTGTTACCGATGCAAGTTGATCCTCGTATCAGTATCTGGTTATCCAATCGACCTCGCTTTGAACTGTGCGTCCGAGGCCGTTAATGGTCAAAATACCTCTGGCGGCAGCGAAGTCGCCGGTGGTGAGTTTGGTCTTGTAGCCAGGCGCATTGACCGTGATCGGAGAGCCTGAGCCGTCGTCAAGGGTGAAGCTGTTGTTGTCCGCCTCAGTCACCTTGCCCCAGAACTTGAAGAGGTAGATCGACGAAGCGGCGTTCATCTCTACACCCCAGGCGGCTTTGTTAGAAGCGCCTCGGATTAAAGCGGTCAGGTAGGTCCCCGATGTGTCAGTCGCGTTGTTGCCAGCGGCGTCAGATGCGACTACGGTTACGGTGTGAACGCCAAGACCGCCCAGCGCAACTATGTTGCCAGCCCACGTGTCGCCACCCGTATTGGTAAGAGAGACACCGTTGGCCTTTACACTGGTTACTCCGACGTTGTCGGTCGCGTTGACAGTGACTTTAACCGTATCGCCGCCAGCGGCCATCGCAGGAGCGACTGAAACTGAGTTGATCTGCGGGGCGATGCTGTCGCTGTTGTAGATATACGGGCCAAGGGCCACAGCGCCATTGGCTACGCCTGCGGAGTTGAAGCCTTTAATGTGCAGATACCAGCTTCCGGAAGAAGTCGCAGTCTGGGCTGAGGTTCCGCTCGACCAGTTGGCCTCAGAACCTGTCCAGGTGTGCGTGGGCTGCCTGGTCCAGGCTATCTGATAATGATCGACCGTGCCAGCGCCGAATCCACCGACCGCTGTGAATGTGAACTTGTTATCGCCATAGGTGACGTTAATGTTCTTATCACACGTGACCGTCGAGGCGCTTGGCGGAGCGGACAGCGTGATGCCGCTGCCGGCGACTCCGTCGCTTTCGAGGATACCGGCAAAGGATTTAACCGTGCGAGTGTAGGCAGTATTCGGGGCAAGGCCGGTCTCATCGACGTAATTAATGTCGAATACCTCGCGCTCAGCCACTTTGGTGGCCCCGTTGTAGACGCGATGGCCAGTCTCATTGTTAGCATTATCGGTAAAGTTCCACCTGATAGCGGTGGAGGACAATGCAACGCCAGAGACGTTGGCAGGGGCGTCAGGGGCGAGGGATTCGAGGACGATGTCGTCCCAGTAGGTCGGCTGGTTGGTCGTGTAATTGAATCCCAAATAAGCTCGCTTCAGGGCGGCTTTGGCGGCCGCGGCAGGCTGAGATGTGGTAGCCTTTAGCGCTCCGTCCACATAGAACTTGAGATCGTTGGAGCCTGTGTGCGGCAGAATCTCGATTGAAAGCTGGTGCCACCCCGCCGTACGAACCCCAAGGTCATGATATGTCCAGCCGCCATCGTAAACCGCGCCGATATAACGCAGCGGGATACCTGGCGGGGTGCCGTTTGAGACGCCTATCCAATATATGCTTTTGGTGTTGCCGTTGGAGTCGTAGACATAGGCTCTGAGCGCCACTCTCAGGTTGCTGATGGCATTGTCATATACCCAACCGGACAGCGTGCCGGTTCGGTAGCCCCCCGAATTAAGATCGGAGGAGAAGTTGTGATATATCCAGTTGACTACGTCGCCGGGGAAATATACAGAGTTGGCGCCAGCAACGGCGCCGTGATTCTGAGCCGTCGACAAAGTCGGCATTACGTTATTGCCGGCGTCCGGGTCGAGTATCCACTGGCCAAGGCTTGTAAAGCCATCCTTAAATATCGCGGCCGGGGTTCTGCCCTGGACCGTGTTGCTCTTTCCGGAGTAGTTCGGCTTGCCGTCGAATGCGTCGACTTGATAGGTATACGTCGTGTTATGAGCAAGGCCGGTGTCGGTAAAAGTGGTGCCTGCTGCAGTACCCACTTTGAAACCGTTGCGATAGATGCGATAACCGGAAACACCAATATTGTCCGTGAAGGCATCCCACGCCAAGGACATGCTGGATAAATTAGCGCCCGTGATTCGCAGGTTTGTTGGCGTGCTCGGCGGCTCATCGTCATCTATACCAACCACAGTGATATTCTTCACGAGCTTAGGACCGAACCACTGGTAGCCCTCGCGCAGCATCTGCCAATCGGAGACATATGTCCCCGGTATGAGAGGGGCGTTCATAGTAAAGCTAAATGTGAATGTTTGCCCCGGTCGAATGGTGCCGGCCACGTTATGGCGCGTAGGCGCAAACGGATCGCTGTCCCCGAATGCGCCAAGTTTGAAACCGTAGGCGCTCATCCAACACACGCCGCGGTTTCGCATCGTAATCGAGACATTGTAGCTCTGTCCGGGCGCCATTGAGGTTGGAATGTTCTCTGACACCAACTCACACGAATACTTGTCCCAAGTGGGGGTATTGCCGAAGTATTCGCAAATGCCTTTATAGACTGCCCACTCACTGAGTGAGCGGAAGAAATCGTCGGTGAGGTAGAGGCCGTCACGCTGGCAGTTGTCGTGGAAGGCAAGCTCGATGAGACAGGCGGGTCGGTTTGGTATGCGAATCTCGCCGAAGTTGCCCGTTGAGTCCAGCACATGTCGATCATACCAGTTGCTTTCGCCTGGGAATGTGTTGCGGATTGTGGCGATGATATTGTTTTGAATCGCGGTCGCCAGGCTATAGCTGTTAGCGACGTGGGCGGGATGCGCCATCTGCGTGTCACGATATGTGACTGTCCCGTTGGCGTTGCTGGGGCTGCTGCCAGCGGCGTTGGTATGATGAGCTATATAGATATCTGCGCCCATATAATCCGCATAAAGAGGTCGACAGCGAATATCGTCATTGGTGCGATTTACAGCAGTCTCAGCCCCGCAGTTACCCGACGAACTAGCCCAAACCGAGCACGGAGCCCCGATTTTTTTGAGCCAGGACATAGCGCACATCTTCCACCACGGCATACCTGTGTCCGGGTGACAGCAGTTGGTTTCGTCAAGTTCACGCGGGCTGGAGAAAATGCCGCCGTCCTGGACTATATATTGCTTGAGGAACTGAACGAGCCTGATACTGTTTGTGTCCTCGAGGACTGCTTCTCCGAAGTTGCAGAAGTCACCCCTCTGCCAGCCGTAGTAGGTTCCGGTGAAAAGCCGTCCGTGCGAAGGCCCTACGCAGATCTTTTTGCCGCTCAAGCCGACCGCATTGCCTTTTACAAGCGGCCTGGCAGCCTCACCTACTACAGGCGGCTCCGGCAAATAAGATGCAAGCACTTTCCCATTGCAAGTTAGTTTGATGGTCGTTATAGATGGAAAATCGCCAAGAGTGGTTCGGAACTGCTCGAATATGTCATATAGCCCGGCCTCGTCCAAGCCGGCGAGTATTTCGGATGAAAGATCGATTTCGGCTGTGTTGTTTGTTAATGATAGCTTCTTGATCCTGACCCCTGCCGGGATTCTGGAGGTGATGCCGACGGCGATCTCCTCGGTAAACGGCCCGGTGACCAAGGCCCTGATGGCGGATTCGGCAGGGGGAATGTCGTCAGAGACGACACGATTTACAGAGACAAGTTTGCCCTGAGAATAGAATCGAACCGATACGACCCCAGCGTAAGACGCCGTGGCCGCAAATACTAATAATAATACAATAGAGAGCGGGATAATGCCTTTGGCAAATAGCTTACTCATATTTTACCTCCATTCACGGTGATCCTGCGACTTCGCGCAGGATGACTATATTTGGTGCGCAGGTGACTATATTTTGGTGCGCAGGGTGACCAGGGTTAACCTGCGCCGGTTTGTTCGACTATCAGGCTGCAAAGCTTATTTTCCTACATTGTAAGTATGCTTCGTAAGCGATGAAGCGTCAACTGATGTTAGTTAATATCTAATCGGCACAATGGATCATTTCATTAACAAACCCACCGCATTGCCATTTGTGTCGGGTCGCGATAAGTATACCGGCCCGGGTGAGTTGCCCGGGCCGGTGGCGTCGCGATATCGCTCGGATCAGTATTTAGTCAGCCAATTAACCTCGCTTTGAACGACCCGTGTGAGGCCGTTAATGGTCAGATTTCCACGTGCGGCTGCGAAATCGCCGGTGGAGAGGATGGCCTTATAACCAGGCGCATTGACCGTGATCGGAGAGCCTGAACCGTCGTCGAGGGTGAAGCTGCTATCATCAATCTCGGCCACCTTGCCCCAGAACTTGAATAGATATACGGCAGATGCCGCGTTCATCTCAGCTCCCCAGGCTGCCTTGTTGGAGGCGCCTCTGATCAGGGCGGTAAGATAGGTTTTGGATGCGTCAGCTGAGGAGTTGCCTGCTGCATCCTCTGCTATTACGTGCACGTTATGTACGCCAAGGCCGCCCGACGCGATTATATCGCCGGTCCAGGTGGCGGCGCCGGTTTTGGTCAGAGATACGCCATTTGCCTTGACACTGGTCACGCCAATATTGTCCGTCGCATCAACTGACACGCGGACCACATCGCCGCCAGCCAGCATTTCAGGAGACACAGAAACAGAGCTTATCTGCGGGGCTGTTGCATCGAAGTTGAACGGGCCCAGATCGAGTGTGCCGTTGTCTACCCCAGCGGAATTGAAGCCCTTAAGATGCAGATACCAACTTCCCGGAGCAGACGCAGTCTGCACAGAGGTTGGGCTTGACCAATTTGGCTCAGCGCCAGTCCAACTGTGAGTGGCCTGCTGATTCCAGGCTGTTTGATAGCGATCGACCTTACCGGCGCCGAAACCGCCGACTGCCGTAAATGTGAACTGATTGGTCTTATTCCAGACACCAACAGCCTTGTCACAGGTAACAGTCGATAGGCTGGGAGGAACTGACAGAGTGACGCCGCTTCCTGCTGCTCCTGCGCTTTCGAGAATACCGGCATAGGCCTTAACAGTGCGATTATACGTCGTGTTCGGCGTAAGGCCGGTTTCGTCGACGTAGTTTATATCAAATGCTTCACGCTCGGCTACTTTGGTGGCGCCGCTGTATACACGGTGGCCGATCTCGTTGTCGGCTTTATCCGTGAAGTTCCATCTGATGGAAGTAGTCGATAATGCGGCCCCGGAGACGCCGGTCGGTGCCGCAGGAGCGTCAGACTCAAGGGTGATGTCATCCCAATAGACAGGCTGATTGGATGAGTAGTTGAAGCCCAGGTAGGCTCTTCGCATTGTTGAACCAGCCGCACTTGCAGGCTGAGATGCTGTCTTTTTGAGGGCGCCGTCGACATAGAAATTGAGGTCGTTTGAGCCGGTGTACGGCAAAACCTCGATCGTCAGCTTGTGCCATCCTGCAGAACGAACGCCGAGGTCGTGGTACTGCCAACCACTGCTCGTAAGGATAGCCCCAATATAGTGAGTCGGAATGCCAGGCGGGTCGAGTTGATACACGCCAATCCAGTACATGGTTGCGTTACTGCCGGATGCATCATACATATATGCTCGCAAAGCGACCCTCAGACCGCTTACAGCGTTGTCATAAATCCAGCCGGATAGAGTGCCGGATCGGTAGCCCCCGGAGGTCAGGTTCGAGGAGAAGTTGTGGTAAATCCAGTTTGGGACATCGCCGGCCATATACGCCGAGTTCGCGCCGGTTATGGTGCCGTGGTTCTGGGCTGTGGACAGCGCCGGCAGAACGTTACCAGTTACTGCAGAATCCAAAATCCAATTGTTGAGATTGGCGAATCCGTCCTCAAATATGAGTGCTATGGTCGTGCCCTGCACCGAGTTGCTCTTGCCGGAATAGTTCGGCTTGCCGTCGTAGGCGTCGACTTGATAGGTGTAGGTCGTGTTATTAGCCAGGCCAGTGTCGGTGTAGGCAGTCCCTGTCGCGGCGCCGATTTGCGAGCCATTGCGATATATTCGATATCCCGCTACGCCGATGTTATCCGTAGAGGCATTCCAGACAAGGGAGATGCTCGAGGAAGTTACGCTGGAGACGCTCAGGTTTGTGGGCGTGGTCGGAGGCTCGTTGTCGTTAGTTGAGGTTACGGTGATCGTTTTAGTAAGCGTCGGACCGAACCACTGGTAACCTTCGCGAATCATCTGCCATTTGGTAGTATAGGAACCGCCGGCGGCAGGCGCGGTCATGGTAAAGTTGAACGTGTATGTATTGCCTGGCCTTACTGTGCCGGATATAGTCTGGCGGGTGGCGGCGGAGATCGGGTTGGAGCCATCGACTGCGCCGAGTTTGAAGCCGTAGGTGTTCATCCAGCAGACGCCGCGGTTTCGCATTGTCACTGAAACGTTATAGGTCTGCCCGGCAACCATATTAGTCGGGATCGTGTCTGAGACGAGTTCGCCGGAATATTTGCCCCAAGTCGGCGTGTTACCGAAGTACTCGCAAATACCGTTGTAGATACCCCACATCGAGACCGATCGGAAGAAATCGTCCTTTAGATAGACCGCATCGCGGGTGCAATGGTCGTGGAAGCCAAGCTCGATAAGACAAGCAGGCCGGTTGGGGATGCGAGTCTCGCCGGAGCCGGCCGCTGAGTCTTTGACTCCCCGATTTACCCACCCGGATTCTCCGGGGTAGGTGCTGCGGATGGCGTTCACGATGCCGTTGTTCACTGCTGTAGCCAGAGTGAGGCTGTTGGCCACATGAGCGGGATGCTCCATTTTGGAGTCGCGCCAGGTCTCGGTGCCTGTGCCGCCGCCAGCGTTGGTATGATGCGAAATATAAATGTCTGCGCCGACGTAGTTCGCATATAAAGGCCGGGCGCGAAGGTCGTCGTTTGAACGAGCAACGGCTGTCTCGGCGCCGCAGTTGCCGGTATAGGTTCCCCAAACGCTGCACGGCACGCCGTTATTTTTTAACCACGATAGACTGCACATCTTCCACCAGGGCATGTTGGTGATAGGATGGCAGCAGTTTGTCTCATCCAGCTCCCTATGCGTATAAAAAGCGCCGCTGTCTTGAACTATGTATTGCTTCAGAAACTGAATAAGCCTGATGCTGTTGGTGTCTTCAAGCACGGCCTCACCGAACCCGCAGGGGTCGGACCTCATCCAACCCCAGTTGCTGCCTCCCCAAACGTAGCCGTGCGACGGCCCCACGCATATCTTTTTGCCGCCCAGGCCGACGGCGTTGCCCTTAATAAGAGGCGGGGCAGGCTGGCCGATGGTCGGAGCGACTGGCAAATAAGAGGATAATGGCTTGCCGCCGCTGGTGAGCTTGATGGCCAGAATAGACGGGAAATCCCCTAAAGTGGAGCGGAACTGGTCGAATATATCACGCAAACCGACCTCGTCGAGTCCTATGGTTATTTCTGATGAAAGGTCTATTTCTGCGGTATCGTTCGTAAGAGAGAGTTTCACGATCTTAACCCCCGCCGGGATGCGAGAGGTTATACCGATGGCGACCTCCTCGGCAAACGGCCCCGCTACTAAAGCTCTGATGGCGGATTCGGCAAGCGGAACGTCATCAGAGACGGCCCTGTTCACAGAGATTAGATCGCCGTTAGAGAAAAATCTTACCCCAACAGCGCCGGCCATAGCCGTGCTGGATATGAACGACACTGCGATTAATAATGGTAGACTAAATGCAAAAACCCTTTTCACGACAGCCCCTTTTCTGTAGCCAATGACACAAACACGAATGCGCCTGTTACAATTGCCAGTCAACTGAAGTATGCCTTATATCGGCCAAAGTAGCAACCTGGTATTATTACCGGCCAGGTGTAATTTGCACTACTATTTATATTCCCATAAGTTTTATGGCATTTTCTCGTGCGATATTTGTAAATACCTGTTCGGTGATTTTGCCGTCGGCAAGCATCTCTTTTAGCAGATCGACTATCGGAGCAGGTTGGTCGTGTGCGCAAATATCGAGGCCGAAAAATAGCCTGTCTGCGAACTCGTTCAGAAAATCAACTGCGTATGAGAGATCCCTGGCCAGGGCGTTGTAGCCGCTGTATGCAGACAGATCGCAGCGCATATTCGGGTTCTCTCTCAGTAATTTGGCCACGACGCCCTCGGATCGGATGGGATAACTGGGATAACCGCCACGATGATCCGGGGAGTCTAACGTCCCTATCTCAGCCCAAAACGCCGGCCCATGGCAGATTATGATAAGTTCGGGGAACGCCTTTAACGAGGCCTGGAGTTGGGGCAGGCCAGGGTCGTCGTATAACCCGTAAGCGCCGCCGATGCGGGTCGATATATCGAAAGTCAGCGGCATTTTGGCGCGCTGAGCGTGGGAGAACAGGTTATGGACCAGAGGATGGTTAAAGGGCAGGTTTGGCATGACCTCACCGATGCCCTTGCAGCCTCTTTCGCGATAATAATCGAGCAGATACCCCAGGTTAGCGCTGCTGGTATTGCTTACTGCTCTCGGGTCTATGTTGCAGAATGGGATAAATCGATCCGGCCATCTTTGGGCCATCTCCAAAATCTCCTCGTTAGATTGTGGGAGATATACCTCAGGGTTCACAATCGGCATCAGGCAGCCTTTTTCTACTCCCAGCTCATCGTAGCGTGCGATAAGCTGTTGGGGAGTGGAGAAAACGGGCTTTCCATCCTCCCCGGGATACGGGTCACGATATGCGTGGGCATGCAGGTCTATAAACAATTTTTCACCTCCGGCGATTTGAGGCGCCTTGACAGACTTCGCCTTCCGGCCTATTCAATCCTGCCTAGCCTTGGGCTACCAATCGCCAATGCAGTTCGAACTCGCCCCCCCCTCGCCAGTGCACGAAGATTGATTACATTATATTAATCAAACACTACTTTACCCATAGCACTTGACTAGTTGTGTTATGAAACAGCTCTGTCTCATGAATATATCAAAGCTGTCATAGAAGCGCAACAACCATTGACATTGGTTGATTGGTGTGATAAAATCCGAATAATCAGCCAAGCGTTAAGCTTGGTATCAACGACGAGGGCAGGTTTGCACCGTCTTGGCGTCAAAAAGGATGACTATATGAAAAACCCAGGATTGTCCGCGCTACTCAGTTTCTTCTGGTCGGGCTTGGGTCAAATCTACAATGGAGAAATAGGCAAGGGCATTTTCTTCATCGTAGCCCAGGTCATTAACAGCTTGCTGATGATGGTTATCATCGGCTTCATCACTTGGCCTATTGTATGGATATGGGGGATGATTGACGCGTATAAAGTGGCTGAATCTTACAATCTCCAGCACTACGGCAGAAGAAGTTAGCAATACTATCTGGGGCAGGGTGCCTATCTGAACATTCCTGCCCCAAAACTAAATCATACCAAATTAAAGAAATCCGTGTTCTCCGGCTGCCAGCCTCTCTACCTCGCCAGCAACATCTTAGCCGCGTCCTCTCCGCCGTTTGCCAGATACAGCAACGGAATCGGCCGATCTGTGCCCTCAATGAACTTCGGCCGTGCCGACCAGCCGCACTGCGAAAGCACATTGTTCAAATCCATCCAATACTGCAATCGCGCAACCGGCAGCCCCTGGATCATGTGCAGGTGATTGGCGGGCGGGTAGTGCTTATATTCCTGCATGCTTGCGTATTTCGGCACCACAAACGTATGTGGCCAGGTCGGGTCTGTGGCGTCGCAGAGGTGTTGTGCAAGCTCATCGGGGACTTCCGCCGTGGTCGCTTCATCCCAGCTCATACTGAACATCCCGGACAGGCTCGAATACATCAACCGTCCAGCTATCCCATCCAGTCCGCCCGGCGATACAAACGTCACCGAGTTTCCCAACCCAGGGAAATAATCCTCCCCGGCAAGAGGCATACTCACACCCTTCATAATAGTGTCAATGTCCGCGCCCGGCTTTGCAGCCCAGTCCAACGACGCCGAACCTGAGTTGTTACCATCCACCAGGCCCTTCTGCGCCCAGATATCGTCTGATGGCAGCTTTATCCCGGTCTTCTGGGCAAGCGCATCGAGTTCCCACTTCTCCCAGACCTTCCGGAAGTCCATAAACAGCGGCGGATTGCCTCCCGTAAGCGCACTGAAGAACACCATCGTCAACAGGGCCTGCACATCCGCCTCCGTGGCAAACGGGGTGGGGACCTTTCTGCCATTATGGTCGAAAGTAGAATTGAAGAACGATTCAGCAGCATCCGCCACCGGCAGCGGAATCCCGCGCCTGTCTGAACCCCATTCAAGCTGGCTCATAAAGCCGCCACCGATCGCGTTGAGATCCGCCAGCAGATCGCGCATAATCAAATACATCGCCAGGCTGATGTTAAATCGCTCCGAGTCGGCGTTATCCCTGATCTCCAGCCTGTCGCCAAGGTGTTCGTCCACAAACCCGCGAATGCTGCGCAGTTCCTTTTCATCGTAGGCTTTCTTGGCGATCATATCGGCCAGTAGCTTCATATCCAGCCGTGTGATCTCTATTCCAAAAGTATTGCGGGTAGGGATGACGTGGGCCAGAGCCGTCTCCATGCCCATCGAGTCGTGCCCGAACACCACCACCCTGCGACCCTTTAAAGCCTGTCTTGTAACTGCGGCAAACGCCCAATCCACCAGAGCTTCTGCAGTTGCGTCGGACATTTTTGGCTCCAGGCCAGAATCCGGCCAGTTGCCCACATTAAGATGAGAGAGTCTGCCCGCCTGCGCAAGCGCGCCGTTGGTCGCGTGTGCAAACACCACACCCGGTTTAGGCCCTGAGTTTCCGCAGGTGAAATTGATCGGCGTATCCGCAGGGAATTGCTGCATCAAAGAGATCACAGAAAGCTGCGGAAACGCCCATGTGTCGGGGGTACAGACGAGTATATTCACCCCTGAGTCCTGAAACTGTTTGGCCACTATATCGGCTTGTTTCTCTCCATCGACCAAAGTCGTGGCATAGACCACCCTGGCAGGCGACCCATTCGGCAGCTTGACCCGCTCAGCGAGAATATCCGCCGCCATTTTCACGATATTGCGGCAGCGAGTGCGGCTGGCCTCATCAATTCTCGGATCACCCGCACAAAATACGCCTATCACAGGCTCATTTCGCTCTTTCACATTGACAGACTCTGCCAGTGCAACTGCTTTCTCCATAATCCACCTCTCAAAGAGTGATTTTGCGCCATATTCCGTCAAGGTTTATTATGACGGCCAGGCGCATTTTTCCTCTAATGCTGATTCGGTGGTATAGGAAAAGCCCGAAGCGGCTTTCCGCATTCGGGCTTGCAGTCGTGAAATATCTTGCCAGAGCTTTACTGTCGCACGCAGGTTATCTCCATCGTGCCCAGACAGTGGCGTGAAATGGCGTAATCCACCACGTTAACTCCCATAGTCTTAAGCATAGTCTGCAAAGATTCATAGCAGAAGTAGTTGAGGTGTTCGCAGGCTCGCCAAAGTGGGCTGGCGTCTTTTTGCACACGGGAAAATGCGCTCTCGAAGTTCGGCGTCGATATCCACAAAACCCCGCCCGCGTTCAACATCGAGATACTTTTCAGCAGCATCCTCACCGGCTCTGGGGTATGTTCTAGTACATCCCCCATACATATCACGTCGTACGTGCTGTCCGCCTCATACTCCAGAAAATCGCAACCGTGGACCATTATTCCCAGACTCTCCGACACCGCTTTCGCGTATGCAGGTCGAATGTCAACGCCGGTTACGTCGAACAAAAACTCCCTGGCCACCGCCGCCATTTCCCCGGAACCCACGCCGATCTCCAACAACCGATTACCCGGCGCCAGGGTTCTTATATTGCTTAAAACTCTGCCCAACGCTGGAAACACCTCGTGGCGAGGGGTAGAATGCCAGTCATGCGGGTGGTTCCTCAATACTTCGGCGAGCTCGGCGGGATAATTCGCCGCATAGATATGATGGCAGGAATCGCAGTGCATCCAAACGCGGATTGGGTCAAATCCGGGTGTGAAGTCGGGCTTGGTGACCGCGTTGTAGCAGGAATGTTTTCGCCCCTGCTCGCCGCACATCGGGCACTGCGTCACTTCGGTTTGCTCGACAAAATGATAGCGGTAGTCGTGACAGGGATGATCGTTCGTTGTGATTCCACGAGCAAGATGCGGGTCCAGCTCAAACGCCTTTCGATGACACTCAATTGATTCCTCGACCTCGCCAGCCCGATTCAGAATCTCTCCCATTCGATAATACGCCAAAGGAGCCATCCGGCCGGAATCTCGCAACAGAAAATATAGATCAAATGCCTCGTTGTCGCGTCGTTTTTCCAGTTGATGCTCAGCCGCGTTAAATGTGCTTACGGGGTCGATTACTCTCGCAGTTGCCGCCATATTACCCTCACAAAAATCCCGGCACAGCCGGATAGTCCGATTATAGTATCGGCAGTTTGCGCGACAATCGAGAGTAGACAAACAGATATCCTCACCCAATAAGCGGATTGAGAACGCTGCAGCATCCTCCATACCGCCGATCTCTTAGAAAACTCTAAGATTCTACACAGGCACAACTAAGATATCCGGACGACAATTGATCCAATGCAGAGTCCCAAGGACAAGTATTTGGAGAAAGACAACTGATGAAAAGACGCCTCAAGTACTCAGTACTATTCCCGATCCTACTCACTATCGCGACCGGTTCGACGGCCTGGAGCACCGAGGTGATCAGCGAGCCGCTGGCGCGCTCTATTTCTTCCACCGTTCAGCCATTCGTTGTGGCTGGCGGATTGGCTTTGATATCAGATAAGCACGAGTTTATGCAAGGCGCAAAAGCTGTTGGTGCGACATGTTTAGCCACGAGTATTTTAAAGCGCGTGGTCAATGAGAAACGACCGAATACCGATTCTCTGACCAGCTTCCCGAGCGGACACACCTCTACAGCATTCGCTATGGCCACCGTATTGGCCGAGTATAAACCACAATACAAATGGCCCGCGTACACTCTCGCCTCGGCGATTGGCTTCTCAAGGGTTGAGGCGGGCTCGCATTATTGGAAGGACGTCGCTGCGGGTGCATTGCTCGGTCACTACATAGCCAGGCATTTTACCAAAGAACGCATTGTAGTATCTCCGGAAGGTGTGGGCGTTCAATGGAAGTATTGAGGCTTCAGCTTGAAATCTAATTCTGCTGAGCTGGTATGCAGTCAATATCTGAGTTACAATTATTATGGATACCGCTGAGGAGCCCGCTGATTGGCGGGATGTGTCCGTCCGAAAGGTCGTTATGAGAACTCTGATCGTGGAAGATGATGACAGCGTCGCACGATTCCTTGCTCAGGCTATGCGCGAGGCAGGGTATAATCCGGTTGCCACGGATAACGGCGCCGATGCGCTGCATCTTGCTCGAACCGAAAGCTTCGACATCATTCTCCTGGATGTAATGATTCCACAGCCCAACGGTTTTGAAGTTGCCCGGCGGCTCAGGGCCTCTAAAGTAATGACGCCTATTCTCATTATTACAGCCAGAGATGCGCTGGAGGATAAGATCGAAGGGTTGGATAGTGGGGCTGATGATTATATAGTTAAGCCGTTTCAGATAGCAGAGCTATTAGCCAGGGTTCGGGCGTTACTTCGCAGAGGAGTCCATTCACCCACAGTGCTCTCTGTTGGAGACCTCAGCCTGGATCCGGCTGCGCGGCAGATTATCAGGGCGGGCAAAACCGTATATCTATCGGCTACGGAATACAAGCTCCTGGAATATTTGATGCGCAATGCGGGAAGAGTGGTAACGCGCTCAATGATCCTCGACCATGTCTGGCAATACGACTTCGACGGCAACGACAACGTGTTGGACGTTTATATAAACTATCTCAGAAACAAATTGGGCAGGCATAATAAAACCCCGCTGATCCACACCGTTAGAGGAGTCGGCTACAGAATGGCCGTCGACGATGATGTTTAAGTCGATTCGCGCGAGGCTGACGGCCGTCTTTTCACTGTATCTTGCGCTGTTGATTATCGCTGCGATAATCAGCCTTATCTGTTATGTCCGGTATTTTGCGGAGCGCAACGCAATCAGCGTGTTGACTGCCGCTGCAGAGAGTGCGATGGCCGAATCGCAGCAGTATGATAATCTGGCCGATTTGATTGCCGAGGAACAGGAAGACCTCAGGGGCACCGATCTTACGCTGAGCATTGTCGATAAAGATGGGCGAGTCATCGGAAAGACTCAGGAGGATGCGCCCTCACAACCAGATGTCTCCAACTGGCGCATTGTTACTTCTAAACTTCCTGATGGCTCTACTATCGTGCTTGGAATGCCCTGGGCAAAGACGAATAAAGCCCTCAACTACCACACCCTGACGCTGTCGTCGCTTGGCATTTTTGTGGTGATTATCGCCTCTGTTGGTGCGTGGGTGTTGGTTGGACGTGCTCTCAAACCCATTCCACAACTTGCGCGGCAGGCAAAAGTGTCGTCGGTAGACAATCTCGCAATCAGCCTTAACCCGCCATCTCAGGACCACGAGATGGTGGAGCTGGTAGATACTCTCAATGGGCTGTTGCGTCGGATTACCGAAACTGCGGCTGCCAAAGGACGATTCTACTCTGCTGCGTCTCACGAGCTGCGAACCCCGCTTCAGGCTTTATCGGGTCACCTGGAACTTGCGATGAGCAGGGAGAGGAGCAAAGACGAATATAAGGCTGCTATGGAGGAGGCTTACACACAGGCCAGAAGACTTGTCTCTTTGGTGCGCGCGCTGCTTCTTCTCTATCAATTTGAATCGTTGACATCGCTGCCGCCAAAGGAGCCTGCCGATATGGTGGATATCTGTAATCGATCACTGGCTCATTGCCGGCAGACCGTCGACGAACGCAGGTTGCGTGTGAATTTGCGCGTGCCGGACGAAGCGGAGCTTCTCACTCCGCCGAGTCATTTGGATATACTTGTGCGAAACCTTATCGAGAACGCCGCAAAATACTGCTCGGTGGGTGGGCTTGTAGAGGTTAGCATTGGCGCTGACGACGGCGGTGTGCGCCTGGAAATATCCAACGACTCCGACCAGCCTCTGACCTGGAAGCCAGAGGAGTTCTTCGAGCCTTTCTCGCGTTGGGATACATCACGTAATGCCAGGACCGGGGGTACGGGGCTTGGGTTGGCAATCTGCAAATCAATAGCCGACGCTAATGGCTGGCGGCTTGATGCGATTTCTGTCGATTCCAGATTTTGTGCCAGCCTGCTCATCGAAACCCAATCAGCCTCAGCGATGAATTCGAAATAGCTCACATAACCCCATCAGGATCGAATACATCGGCGTTTGGCAGCCAATGTCGGTGGTAAACCATGATCCTGAGATGAACGATAACTCTTCTACCGAAAACCGCACGCTGGGTTTGCTGGGCCTGTCTTTGCTGGCTATTCTCACGGGAATAGTTGCGGGGTTTGGCGCGGTCGCGTTTCGCGATCTGATAGCGCTGGCTCACAATTTGCTGTTCCTCGGCAAGTTTTCTTTCGTATATAACTCCAACGTCCATACCCCGCCAAGCCCGTGGGGGCCGTTCGTCATTCTCGCGCCAGTCGTCGGGGCTGTATTTGTTGCGTTTTTGGTGAAGAACTTCGCACCGGAAGCCAGGGGCCACGGCGTGCCGGAAGTGATGGATGCGATCTATTATAACCGTGGAATTATTAAACCCGTGGTCGCGGTGATCAAATCAATTGCCTCCGCCATATCGATCGGAAGCGGAGGCTCAGTCGGCAGGGAAGGGCCTATTGTTCAGATAGGGTCTACGTTTGGCTCGAACATCGGGCGATGGTTAAAAGTGTCCACCGACCAATGCCTCACTATGATCGCTTGTGGAGCCGGTGCGGGTATCGCAGCCACATTCAACACACCGGTGGGAGGGGTGTTATTCGCTGTAGAATTAATGCTTCACGAGGTCAGCGCCAGGACCATTGTGCCTGTTGTGCTGGCCTGTTCCACAGCGACGTTTATCGGCAGGGTATTTTTCGGAGATCACCCTGTCTTCACGATTATGCTGCGGGACATAGTCTTTTTCCACCTCGATCACTTCTGGGAACTGCTCACATATATTGGGCTTGGGCTGATCATTGGACTTGCTTCCCTTGCGTTTATAAAGTCTCTTTATGGAACTGAGGATTTTTTTGAAAAACGAATAGCAGGCAGCTATTATCGAAAGCATCTGTTGGGGATGTTTATCGTAGGCGTCATTATTTATCTGCTTACGATATACTTCGGCCACTACTACGTCGAGGGGCTTGGCTATGCGACGGTGCAGGACATATTCTCCGGGGTCCGCTTTCCAGTATATTTATTGTTGCTACTATTTGTGTTGAAGCTCGCTGCCACTTCTCTGACCCTCGGCTCAGGAGCTTCCGGTGGGGTGTTTTCCCCTTCGCTATTTCTGGGAGCGACTTTGGGCGCTGCTTATGGAACGGCGATTCAATGGGTATTCCCATCAGTGACGATTGATATAGGAGCTTTCGCGGTGGCGGGAATGGCAGGCGCCGTCGGGGGAGCAACGGGCGCGGCGATGACTGCGATAGTGATGCTATTCGAGATGACTCTGGACTACAACGCCCTGCTGCCGGCGGCCACCACTGTTGCTATCAGTTACGGCCTTCGCAAATCGCTGCTCAGCGAAAGTATCTACACTATGAAACTGACAAGGCGAGGGCGCTATATACCGGAGATATTCAAAAAAGACCTGCGACTCTTGAAATCAGCACAAGACCTGATGGATTCTTCGCTGGCATTGATCCGACGCGGTGAGCCTGCTGAAGCCATCGCCGCGAGACTTTCACAGGATCAGGACATATCGCTACTCATAGTCGTCGATAACGCCAGAGTAGTCGGATTTGTCACACGAGATGAGTTGGCGGCAGCACAAAACATCGCCATCGAAGAGGTTGTCCGCCGCGATTTTATATTCGTGTCTCACAAGTCCATACTGATCAATGTGATGGCAAATCTACGCTCGTCAGAGGCGTTTGTAGCGTTTGTAGTGCCGCAAGGAGCCGACTATCGCGCGGATAACATAAAAGGCTTCATTTCAAAACAGACATTAGCCGACTTATATCTTGATACAGAAGACTTTCAGTAGAGCGAAAAATCCCACCGGCTCTTATCGATATTCCCTATCCTCCCCCTCGCATCGGCGAAAACAACCGGGGAGAGTCGCCAGGCCTCGGGCGACGTTCTTCTTGCTTGCCTTCCAGGGTGAACTCATAAATCAGTCGTATCTGTTCGCCTTTGGACATCTCGCCAGCGAATTTATGCACCTTATCCTTAACCAGCACTTCACACCGGAATGGGGTGAGGTTTTCGGTGTCGTGTTGAGCGTAGTAGTGGACATAGACCCTGTATCGCCCGGCAGGAGCCTGACCTTGCGGAAAATATATGTTTTCCACGGGTTCGTTAGATTCTCGCCCGCCCGCGTTCATATCCACATCCAGATGCCCTCCGGACCTGGCCCGTTTGTGTGCGAAGTAGATACGTTCGTCATTGGGATCAATGATATGCAGATCCAGATCGTTATAGTTGTTCCAGATCAGGCTTGCTTGCACATCCCCGGTTTGCGCACCGTGCTGCTCCAAGCGTTCCGATACATCCGAACTGAACAGTGACCCGGCCGGGGCCCTATCTGTTGACGAGGGCGAATCAACGCCACAACCGGAAATTAGAACCGACACGCCTATCGCACATATTAAGCTCATTACTATTAAGCGCACAGATATATCATCTCCTTGGCCTAAAAGCGGTCAGATCAGTAACCCCCGCCATCATCCTCGTCTTCGCTAGCCCAATCGTCCTCAAACTCATCTAAATCCGACTCGTCGTATTCGGTGTCATCATCATCAATCGTCGTGTCCTCTTCCAAATAACTTTCGTCACCTTCGTCCACATCCGATCCGCTGTCCTCTTCTTCGTAAGCCGCTTCATCTTCCTCGCCTGAGTCGTAAGAGTCATCATACCAGCCCGAGGAATGAGATGTTTCTATAGGAACGCGATACTGCGCTTCTGAGCATATTGAAATTGCTATAGTCAGCACATATATAAATAGTAAAACGGCCAATATTACAGGCCATGCTGGCGGAGTCTCTACCACTGCGGAAACAGGCGACCGCGTCACAGGCGCCGGTATATAATCAAACCCGCTGGGCGTCGACACTCCCGTACATCCGTAAGTCGTGCAGCCGCCGTTTTCCCGCCAGCATTCGGTGTGATGGGGCATATCACACGCCGGACAGATTATTACGTCAACCCCAGGTTTTATCGGAGTCTGACAAAATGGACAATTTTTACCAGTTACCGTAGTCACGGACGGCTCCCTATAGCCTTCTCTTCAAACAGAATCGATGTGCTGCCCAGCCTGATAGTGCTCCCCCCCTGTAATCGCGCCTGCTGCACCTGCTGGTTATTCACAACCGCCGGGCCCATTATTCCGCTCAAGCTAAAACTTGTCCCCTGATTTTCTATACAAACATGTTCCGGCAATATCTGCGGGTCCTTCACCAGGGTGATCTCACACTTCGGCGAGCTGCCGATTCTGGTCCTCTGTTCATACAAAATGAATTGTTTTCCAGTAAGCGGTCCTTGAAGTATGGTCAGCCAGGCCTCTTTTCGCATTTCTTCGACCAAACCGACCGCCAGCCCAGCCGCCGTACCCAGCACTGTAATGCCAATCAATCGACTGACCAACCCAGTCGCAACGAGTAGCCCGATCGGATCAAACAATGCCCCTGCTATAAAACCACCTATCAGCCCGCCTAACAGACCATTTACAACCCGCTTGCCAGAGCCGCGGCCAATGCCCTGGCCTAATCCTACGAATATTCCAACCACCGACCATCCGATAGTTCTTGCAACCATAACAGTTGGCAAACTGAGAGAACCCGTTTGAAGCAACGTCCCATAGACAATCTGTCCGAAAACCCCGCCCAAAAAGCCTCCGCCTAAGCCGATCGCCATGCCGATCAGCCCCGGCCTCACAGCCTTCTCGGCAACACCGGAGACTACGCCATCAGCCGCACCCAGACAGCCTCCGATCAATCCTCCAATTATCCCTCCAAAAAGCCCCATCTCAATGAGTATCATCATCGCGTTGCTAGCGCCAGACTTATCACCAAAAATAGGCTCAGTTATCGCCCACGCCAAAAAGCCGCCGATAAGTCCTGCTATCGCCATATTCATAAGGCTCCGGCTCGACACCGCTGCCGCAGCGGACTTATTCTGATACCCCACAGCGTTGCCGTCCGGCATAACAAACCCCTGGGGCTGTTTCGGAGCAAACGGCTGATGATCAGGCACATTGACTAGGTCTTCGTTGCTAATTACCAGTTTCTTAACTGGCGGCTGTGGCTCATTGTCCTCGCCGTCAAAGCTGATTTCAATTTTGTCGTTACTCATCGAAGCTCTCCTTTCGGCGCGGTGTTATGCCTTCTTGTCGAACCGGCGACCAAGCTGATCCTTGGTATGTCGCACCCGGTCGACCCCATAATCGATCAGCTTGCCAATCCCGGAGCCTAAATGCTCTGCCGCTTCGTGTAAATGGTCTGCGGCTTTTTCTAAATCGTTCGGCGGCAAGACTACTAATGTGGGTTCAGGTTTCTGCGGGGTCGCTTTTGTCGGCCGGTTCGGCGCACACCAATACCCCGTGCGCACAATCTGTCCGTTTACTAACTGAAACAACCCTTCATCATTATGTATCGGATCCAGCACAAGCGCGCACTGCCAGTTATTGGGAAAGAAATTGTTGTGTATAAACTTGTCGCGTCCGCTCATAAATATCCCGTGGCCCGGATGCGAGTGATACCATCCCACGATCTTGGCATCTGGGTATTGACTATCCATCCTATCCGATATGTTTCTCCACGTATCGTGAGTGAAAGTCAGACTGCCGACAGTAGTCCCCGTATACTTTGCGTCGAGGCTCTTAATGATGTGCGTGAAAAGGCCGTTATCCTCAGCACGCTGCCCGATCAGCATCCCGCCAAGCTCCGTCCGCCGATTTGTCAACACATGATCCCAGGCCGCCTGAATTGCCGCGCGGTCAATATAAACCTCAACAGCCCCAGCAGGTATCGTACCCACCAACTCCCCCTGAGGCCGGTGTGCAATTTGCAACTCATGCCCGGCCTGCTGGGTGAACTCTATCTCTAAATCTTGATATCCGGCATCATCCGGAGGTGTCATCTCAGCTCGATCTCCAAGTCATCGTAAGCCGGTTTCGGCCCCAACACTATCCCGAGGTCATCTTCTTGAGCGGAGCTGGACGCCCCAAATTCAATTTCAGGCTCAGGCTGCAACAGATCTATGCGCCCAACCGGAAACATGTGTTTATTTGCGACAGACCACTGAGCTGCTCGGCCGTTTAGCGGACTCTTCGGGTTATAAGATTTGTATTGAATCATATCCCCGATCTGCACGATAACATCCACCAGTGTCTCCCCGGCCGCCCAGTAGTCTCCAATGCATATATACGAACCAAAGTTCGGATGCCAGATCGGAGTTAGCAGCGTAGCTTTCGGGGTCTCACGAGGATAATTGGCGTGAAGATAAATCTCGGCGATGTGTTCGTTTACAATGATCGGTCTGTTATTCGCATTATCCCATCGCACCCCCGGCACTTTATAAGTAATCCTATACCTCTCCGGAGGCACCGGGCCTAAAGCCTCCACCTTAACATATTTGTGACCGAGAAACTCGTTTCTGATTTTCTCATAGTCCGCATTCAGACGCATCATTCTGGGGTTCATTGATTTTGTCTCCAACTTACTTAGTGATATATAAACGGAAACTAACGCGAATAATCAGACGCAATGTTTTCCAGGATTTGGATCGGTCGATCGTATTTCGAGCTAAGGTTGTGTTGTCTAGCATATCTGATATTTTGCCTGGCTATGGTCGCCCATTGCCTGGCATAATCCGGATGGTTGGCGTGAGAATTCGCAACAGCCCTCAGTGTCGCTGTCAGCGCCATAAAGATGCGCGAACTGCCGACAACCTCCGCAGAGGTCATATTCAGATATTCGACTGATACATTTTCATCGCTCGGCGTTGTCAGAATACACTGTTCAAAACAATCGTCGGCCTCGTCGAGCCGGCTGGTTTCCCCGGTTTGGGCCAGATATACCAGTTTTTCAAAGCTGTCGCTGCGATTCTCCATCAGTTCCAGCAGTAGTTTGCCTTTCAAATAATATGCAGCCGTGCTTTTCGGATCAGCCGAAATCGCCAGAGAGCAGTATGTGATAGCGTCCTCATAATCTTTCGAATCAATTGCCTGGATAGCCGCTTTCATGTGTGATGTATCCGGTTCCTTTGAGCCGACACTCACCACCGCTACTATCATACCTATGAAGATAATTACAAAGACTGCGGCTATCGCAAACGCCCAGTTTGTGTTCGCACGATTTCCAGGTCGCTGATACGGCTGCCCCCAGCCCTGGTTATGCGGCGCCGAATAGCCACCCACCGGAGGATGTAGCTCTATCTCCAGATCGTCGTCTATGACAGGTGCGCTTGCCACGGTTCTTACTGCACCAGGCATTTCCCGGCAGCCGAACGTCGTACACCCGCCGTTATAGTTCCAACACTCGGTATGATGAGGAGTGTTGCAGGCCGGACAGATAGTTGCCTCACTATCCGCCGCAATCCGGTTTTGACAATATGGACAGAGCTTACCAGCTACAAGCATGTTAGTAGGAACTCGCTACACCCGCCAACAACAGGAATAAAAACAGGAATGCCAAAGGGACAAGCAGCAGTCCCACACCCCATTTCATCCAGGCGTTTTGCACCTCATTGAAGTGCTGCACACTCTCAAATCTACGATTTTGCCACGCCCACTCATTGCCTTTGAATAATAAGACAAAAGACATCACCCAGCCGACGTAGGGAACCAGCACTAAAAGTCCAATCCATACATTGTGGAATATTGACCACCAAAAAGTTAAGAGAAATGCACCCCAGTTAAGTTTACCCGCTATTTCAGGTGGCGCCTGCTTAGGATAGTAGTGCTGATACCCACCCTGAGGCGGCACATATCTTGGCGGAGGGGCCGGTTGTACGTATGGCGGTGGGTTTTCGTCGTATGTGCGCTGCTGATTAGGGCGATACGCCACCGGGGCCGCATTTGCCGCAGTGCACCCGAAAGTCGTACACCCGCCGTTGGCCTGCCAACACTCCAGATGATGTGGTATGCGGCAGGCATCACACACAAACACCCGCTCATTTGGCTTAATTGGAGTCTGGCAGAACGGACATGTTTTTCCTGTCACCCCAGGCCCTGCTATTTGACCAGCCATAGCTCAATCTTTCCAAAAGCGCAGCGTTGCGCTCGTCAGTTGCCTCCCTCAATTCTGTTTGCAACAACCAATTACAATTATTATAACTCCCACTATCAGCCCAATCGCTGCCCCGCCTGCTGCTGCGTCGGCTCCGCCGGCACTCCCAAACGCATACCCGATTCCGCCTGCAATAGCCAGAATAATGGCGTATAGTATAACTCCGCCAAGCACACAGCCTATAAAAAAGCCTAAAATCGCACCGGGCAAACAACCAATGCCGCCGCCGGCAAGTCCGATAATCCCTCCGATTATCGCCCCGATCACTCCACCGCTGCCTGCCAAAGACTTCGATGCCGCCACCAAAGGCGCCTCAGATCCCGTCGATCCTGCGTTCGGCGGAGGTTGATAGGAGGGAGCCACTTCCGTATCCCACTCCTGCCCGATGTCCGTGAGGTCAATGTAATCCTGGCTTGGTGGAATATTTGAATGCACAGGCTGATATCTCTGAGTCCCACTGCACCCATAAGTAGTACACCCGCCGTTGTGCTCCCAGCAAGCCGTATGGTGCGGCATACCGCATTGGCCGCACTCAATCACCGGCTCCCCCGGCTTGATCGGATACTGACAATACGGACAAGTTTTACCTACGGGAGAGCTCATCTATACTATTCTGTTCTGCTCTTTGCATCCAGCACGAAAACAATGACAATACCCACTAGTACGCCGATTACACTTGTAGTAGCGACAGTTTCCGGAGAACCGATTTTGTATCCAATTCCCGTTGTGATAGCCAGAATGCCGGAAGCCTTCATTGCTTGATATAACGGAGTCTCGTAATCTAGCCTGGTCTGTGCATCCAACACAAAAACAATCAAGATACCAACCAGCACGCCAATTACGCTTGATATCGCTGTATTTTCTGGAGAAGCAATTTTGTAACCAATTCCCGTAGTGATGGCTAGGATAACGGACGCCTTCAACGCCTCAATAAAAGCGGTCCCAAAACTAACAGCCTGAATAGTCGCGTCTGTGCCGGGATTCACCTCAATCCGAGCTTGGGTTCCAGGGGCGACTGCTTCTGAGGTCTCAGAGCCACAGCAACCGAATGTTGCGCATCCTCCGTTTTGCTCCCAGCACTCCGTATGATGTGGCATTCCGCATTTACTACATTGCGTAACGCGGACCTCCGGCTTAATCGGATACTGACAATATGGACAAATTTTTCCTATTACGTCATTCACTCGTTTAACCTCCTTTGTTTATAACTTGGTCGTGGATTCATCTGTCTGGAAACTTCTACCGCACATCGTCGCAGCGATCTCTTTTGAAGGCAGCCGCAACCGCTCCCCTGTGTTCAACATTTTTCTGTTCGGCATATTGTTGAACAACTGGATAGCTTTATACAATTCGCCGTGTCCGTACTGTGACTTGGCTATCGACCAAAAAGAATCCCCTCGCTGCACAACATATTCCGTCCACGCCTGCGTCTTTTCCGTTGCAGCAATATCAGGCTGTTGATTGGCGACGACTGGTACTTCTTTTGTGACAATTCGCTCCTCGACCTTAACCTGCGGAGGTCTCAGCAAACCCAGATACAGCACCCCCGCAACAAGCATCACGTTCAGCGCAACAGAGAAAAACGCCGCCCAGTTAAACGACCGGCCAGTCTTCTCCTCCGACGGCAGAGTCACCACAATCGGCGGCTCACTTTCCTTTGCCTTGCCGACCTGAGTCACCTTGCCGTTCTCCCATCTGAAGAACCCGCTCGTTTTGCCCAGTGGATCTACCACATAAGCGACCTGCCACGGCAGATTAAAAAAGTTTTCCTGAATGAACATGTCCCAACGGGATAAAAACACCCCGAAGCCTGGATGAGTATGAAACCATCCGACTATCCGCAAATTCGGATACTTCGAGTCCTTAATCTCGTTAATGTCGTTCCAGGCCTCGTGTGTGAATTTGATACTCGTCTGAGTAGCCTCGGTATGCCTGGCCTCTATAGCCGCCAATATCCTTACCAGCGGTGTCACCGAATCCGTAACCAACTCTCCAAGCAGCATCCCTCCCAGTTCTTTGCTGGTATCTGTTTTTGCGAAGGCGTGTATCTGCTTTTCGACCTCGGGGTCTATCCATATATCCGGACAATCCATCGCACCGCTCGGCCGCGTTTCGGTTAAAGTCAGCTCAACATCCACGTCGTCGTGCTTGTCATTTGCAGTCACTGCCTTCCCACCCATTCCTTTCCGATTTTAATCGGCAATGTCGCCAAGCGCCTCTGCCCTGTCGCCGCTTAGTTCATAGAACATCTCGGTCATCCCGCACCTTCCCGATATAATGTCAAACGCGGGTATGCCGATCTCCGCCAGGGTCTTGTCCAAAAACGCCTCGTCGCCGGAGATGCTATGACACATCTCCAACGCCATCACTTCCCCGCATTTCGGGCAGGCGGCATAAGATTCGGTCATCTTGCCGAGCAGTTTCGATGTTTGCACAGAAACACTGCACTGCTCACAGGTCATCTCGTGCACGATCTCTCTGTGAAGATCCAGCACGGCCTCTTCGCCCAGATCGGCCTTCGCCCGTTCAAGCGCCTCTCCCAGGGTCAAATCCTGCGCTCGCCAGTCCGTCTGCACTATGTCTCCAAACGTCTCATGACTCATGCAATCCTGCTTCCGCACGTAGTTTACTACATAGGAGTCATGAGTCAGCCCGTTGAAGAAATACCCCTTCCCCGCAAGCACCGGCAGATCAGGCCGATTGTGAATCAGCTTTACAGCCTCCTGACACTGTATTCCAGCGATTACAGCCGAAACAGTAGGCGTGGTCGGCACTTTGCCTTCCAGCATCTGTTCCCTGGTCAACAGAGCACACGACTTGCGACGCCTCAGCATTTCATAGTCGATCTGATTCATCGTGCATTCGTAACACGCCCCGTCCGGCGGCACAAAGACCCGCGCCAAACCGTGCAGCACTTCAATGGCTCCATCAATCCACGGTCTGTTCACCCGCCAGCAGCATTGGTTGACCCACAGCCTGGCTTCCCTGTTGTCCAGGCCACAGATCACCACGTCCATAGACCGAAATACCCCAAGCCCGACGTCGTGAACGATGTTGCCCACAAACGGCCGCACAGTTATGTCCGGGTTGATCTCCATAGCCGACCGCGCAGCCACTTCCGCTTTAGTCGACCCTTCATCGGATTGCCTGTACAGCACCGATCTTGACAAGTTCGAGTTCTCAATCCGGTCCAGATCAATCAAGAATATCTTGCCCACTCCCAGCAACGCGAGGTTTTTCATAATCTCGTTGCCAAGGGCGCCGGCACCGACCACCAGAACCCGCGCCTGCTTCAGTATGTCCTGATCCCACCATGGAATCAGCCGAAACCTACTGTAGCGATCCTCGTCCTCTTCGGCCCAGATCAGTTTCTGTTTCTCCGATTGCTCTGCTTGCTGGGACTGCGGTGCCACAGGGGTGCCACCTATCAATTGAATATCGAGATCGTCGGTTTCTTCTATCATCCCGCAGTCGGCTCCGTCGACAAACGCAGCACATCGCCGTCCTGCACATTCGCATCGGCCAGCGTCTGTTCATCGCTAATTTCCCTACCGGAAGCTTTGTGCTGAAATTTGTAGCTCAGCATTTGTCCACCGGGGTCTGTAGTCGGCAGTTGCATCATCTCAACCAGCCTTCCGATAATCCTTCGCACCGGGGCATCGTCCGGCAGGGTCGCCTGCTGCTCTTTGTTTCCGGTGACATCCCGAATAGTTACGTCAACTTTTCCCATAATCCTGTTCTCTCCTTTTAAAGTCTATTTTAGTTCTATCTCAATGTCATCAAGATCGTCAGTATCACTCGGCTGAGGTGGAGCCTGGGTTTTTTGAGCAGATGGGCCCAGGGTGATCTCCAATGTATCTTCGCTGCCGGTTGCCCGTCGTCTTCGCGTTTTCTTTTTCCTCATTAATAATAATGCGACCACTGCAGCGGCCACTACCACAAGCAAACCTCCGCTCGCATACCAAATCCAGCCCAGCTTTTTCGATTTCATGGCCGTTTGCCCACCGGCTTTGCCCGACGGTGTCATTTTTGCCAGGTCCTTATTGTCGAGCGTCGTAATCACTGGCACGTTATTTTTATTGAGCAACTCATAAGCGTCGTTGATCGGAACAGCGAAGCCAAGTTGATTGGCGTCTTTGAGGATCATCGTGTTGATGCCGATGACTTCAGCCTTGTCGTTCAATAGCGGGCCGCCGCTGTTGCCTTCATTTAGCGCCGCGTCGGTTTGAATATAGCGTTTTCCGTCGATTTCGCGCTCGCGACTGGACACTATCCCACTGGTCACGGTATGATCCAGACCCCTTGGGCAGCCTATCGCGACGACACTATCGCCAGCCCTTGCCTTCTTCGCATTGCCGATCGCGGCTACCGGCAGATTGTGAACGTCTATGCGGATAATCGCCAGGTCTTTGTTTGTGTCTTTTGCCACCAGCTTCGCGGCATACTCTTTGCCATCGGTCAGCTTTACTTTAATTTTTTTCGCCTTATTGATGACATGAGCGCTCGTGAGGATGCAGCCATCAGGGTTGACTATGAACCCCGACCCAGCGTTTTTCCCCCGGCCGGTGTCGACTTCAATGCTCACGACTGCGTCACCGACCTGGTCCACCACTTTTCTGACATCAGCCGCCCAGCAAGCGCTAAGCATAGCCCACAAACACACGACCAATAGCAAAAACCTTACACACCGAACTGACATTTTATTTTGCTCCTATAGTGACATCTATTGGATCAGAATGATTATCCAGTGGCTGGTCATCCACCGGCAGCGATGATTCGTTTTCTTCCGCCCAGGCAGCAGCCTGCAGGTTAAGTGCATCGGTCGTGCTGTAATTCTGGTACTGCACCATCCTCCCGATGCGCACGACTAACCGGCCGAGCGATTCCGACGGCGACCATTTCCCGATACACACCCCGCCGTTCATCGCAGGCGGCAGTATATTTGGATGAAATATATCCGTCAGCCACTGCAACCTCGGAGGCAGACGCGGATACTCCGTATGCAGATATATCTCCACCTTGTGCAGCTCAATTATGTTCGGCCGCGGGCGTCCCGGCAGCCACTGCAACCCCCGGCATCGGTAGGTCACAATAAATTTGTCCCTGTCATTGCTCAGTATTTCAAAATCTATCAGCGGATTGTTTTTAGTGAGGTCTATAAGCGATTTGAAATCAGAGTTGATCCTGCGCTGTCTGATATTCATATTCGATCCTTTGTCAGTTACTACTATAGCAATGTGGCTCAGCCAGCCCAACCCACAGCCCCTCGGCTGGCTGCTGATTAGCATTTTGGACTGATGCTACCACATAAGAATTATATCAATATACCGATTTGGACTTATTGATAGTTTAGACAATCGCATTATAGCACGTCAGCCTGTCAAAAAATGTCAGTTTTGACTGCACACGCGAATATTATTGCGCATCAATCTTGCGGGAAAGACGCTTCGTGAGGGTAGGGGGGAGTTATTGTGTCAACTTATGGGGGTTGCGATATAAAGTGAACATTAATGTCGCCGAGACAAGCATAGCGGCCAGACTTATCCATTGAGCTTCTGTCAGGCCGCAGCAGAGCAATTTGGCAGTATACCCGCTGCGCAGGAACTCCACCAGGAATCGATACGCCGAATATAGCCCGACATATCCTACAAAAACAAACCCCGGCTTGCGGTGCAGCCCCTCTAATTTAACGAGCAGTAAAAATATCAGTAGATTAGCGACAACAGCGTAGAGCTGGGTGGGGTGAGAGGGTGGGGTGAGGGTTCCATTATCCAGAAACCTCATAGCCCACGGCAAATCCGTCGGCGCGCCATAACAGCATCCGTTCAAAAAACAGCCAACCCGTGTGCAGGCATAGCCTATGGCGAGAGATGGAGCGAACAGATCCGCGCAAGTCCAAAACTTCAACTTCGCTATTCGAGCATACACAAACCCAGCGACCATAGCGCCAATCAATCCGCCGTGAAAGCTCAGCCCGCCCTGCCAGATCGCCAGCATATCCTTCCAGCTCTCGGTCTCCGGGTTTATCAGCACGAATACCACTCGTGAGCCTACAATCCCGCTCAAAAGCAGTACCAGCGCCATATCGTAGACCCGTTCCGGCTCAATTCCATATCGAGTGCTGGATATCCTGCTCACCCGCCACAATCCAAGCAGAAACCCAACGACCATCATCAAGCCGTACGAATGCACCGGAAATCCAAATATCTTAAACAGTGTACTATGCATAAAACAATACTACTTCGCGCGATAAGCCAACACTATATGCACAGCTGTTGTAATCAGTATCGCCGCCACGAATAGCAACGGAACCCAGGGCCGCATCGACATTGTCTTCGTCTGCACTGCCACAATTATCTGTTGAGTCAGAAAAGCGAAAAAGCATACGATCTCCATCTTCAGCCATCGTATTATCGAAATCCCGATCCGGTACTGTTTCTCTGCGTTCTCCGCAGTTATTTTCACCGGATAATTGTAAGTGTGCGGAAATCGGACGATTATAGAAAACGCGATATACATCACCACGTTCATTACAGGCAACAACAACAGAGTCGACTTCGGCCCCCAATCGTCGGCTCTGCCTGCAAAATTGAAATGTGTGGGAATGGTCGCCGGAAGCTGCGGATAATAGATCACGGTTATCACAACCATATATAACAGCCCCATCATCGCCAGCGTATCCAACGCCCGATCAATCGGTGTCGGCTCTATCTCAGTCCGCGGCCTCTGGGTGTTCATCATCCGTTCTCGCCCTTTCAATAACATATACGTGAAACAAGACAAGAATCGCGCCCGCCACTATCGCCACATCGGCGACATTAAAAGTAGGCCACGAGTGGAGTTCGCCTTTTATCATAAAGTGGATGTCGATAAAATCGGTCACTCCACGCTTAGGAAAACCGATGCGGTCTATGAGGTTTCCAATCGCCCCGCCAAGCAGCAATCCCAAGCCAATCGACACCGCCGTCGAGCCGCTGCCCATACTGCGCAGTTTTACGATTGCGAAAATCACCACGATCGCGATGATAACAAGCAGCGGAGCGTAATCCGATAGCGCGCCAAAGGCTCCGCCGGTGTTGAAATTCAGTCGAAGATCCAGAAATCCGGGGATGAGGGTGACGTGCTCCCCCATTGCCAGGTTCTTACGAGCCAGATATTTGGTTAGCTGGTCCAGGACTATGACATCAAAGGCCGTCGAATAGAACAATACCGAGTTCTTTAGTCCCAAAACCCCTAGCGCTCCATTCTTTCCTGGCATTCAATGCAAAGAGTAGCATACGGAAGTGCGCGCAGCCTGTCCGTATGTATCGGATTCTCACAGCGGTCGCAGATGCCGTAGCTGCCTTCGTCTATCTTACGCAATGCCTCGTCTATGCGTTGCAATATATCCCGCACGTTCTCCTCAATGGCGAAGTCTTTTGAATATTCAACAGCCTCAGTCGCCGAGTCCGACGGGTCATAATAGTCGTAATCCGACGAATCCCCGCCTTTTTCGGCGAGTTCACGATCAACCGACTCCCGTTCCTCCAGCAGTCGCTTCTTCTCAGCGAGCAGCAACTTTCGAAACCGGTCAACATTGAGCCTTTTCTCCACGGCTTTCCTCCCAGGCAGGGTCGCTATATTTGCGCTATATAAAACCTCTGCGAACCGCCGCTTCACCGACTACCATATCTACTCCAGCGCGGAAACACACCGGTCGCACAGTTCCGGATGATCCTCATGCGATCCCACCGACTCCAACACCAGCCAGCATCTCGCACACTTCTTACCGATTGGAGGCTGCACCTGCACCGTCAACTCGTCCCCGCTCAAAAGCTCAACTTGCGAGACGATAAACACCGACGGCAGCGATTCCTCATAGCCCTTCAAAAACTCATACAGATCCTCAGGCGCGGTCAAAACCACCCTCGACTCCAGCGGCTTGCCGATCACCCCGGACTGCCTCGCTTCCTCAAGAGCCGCAAGCACCCTGTCTCTCACTTCCAGTATTCGAGTCCACCGCCCGGCAAGCCCCTCATCGGCCCACTCGCATTTGGCAGCAGCAAACTCGGCCAAATGCACCGATTCCGCCTTGGCCTCTCCGGGCATACTCTGCCACGCTTCCTCAGATGTATGCACCAGCACCGGCGCAACCACCCGCGCCAAAGCAGACAATATGTGATACAAAGCAGTCTGAGCAGAGCGCCGCAACTCCGACGTGCTCGACGAAGCGTAGAGCCTATCTTTAAGAATATCCAAATAAAACCCGCTTAAATCCACGGCGCAGTAGTTGTGTACGGCGTGGTAGACCTTATGGAACTCATAGGATTCATAAGCCCTGGTCACCTCGCCGATAAACTCCGCCAGCCTGTGCAGCGCAAAGCGATCAATTTCCGCCATATCGGCATAATCTACAGCGTCTGTCTCCGGACTATAATCAGCGAGATTGCCCAATATGAACCTGAAAGTGTTGCGAATTCGCCTGTACGCGTCCACCGCGCGGGTGAACATCTCCGCACCAAACCGAACATCCTCAAAGTAGTTCAGCGATGAGATATACAACCTCAGAATATCCGCCCCGATGTCCTTGGTCACTTCCTTCGGAGCGATGGCATTGCCGCCGGATTTGCTCATCTTCTTGCCTTCGGCGTCGAGCACATATCCGTGAGTGACCAGGTCCTTAAACGGCGACGCGCCCCTGGTCGCTGTGCCTATTATTATCGACTTATTGAACCAACCCCTGTGCTGATCAGAGCCCTCCAAATATACATCGGCCACAAAATCGCCATACAACCGCTCCGTCACAGCCCTGCAGCTCGACCCGGAGTCGAACCACACGTCCAGCACGTCCTCTTCCCTGGTGAACTTATCCCCGCCGCAATGCGGACACTTGAAGCCATCCGGCACAAACTCCGCAGCATCCTTTTCAAACCACGAATCTGATCCATTCTCCAGCGCGTCGGCGTAAACGAGATCAATAACTTCCTTGCTCAATATCGGCTCATGACACTCGTCACAGAACAGCACCGGAATCGCCACACCCCACGATCGCTGCCTCGAAAGACACCAATCCGGCGAGCTTTCGATCATCGCATAAAGTCGATTCCTGCCCTCCGGCGGGAAACATCGCACCGACGACTCGATCTCTCCCAGTATACGCTTCCTCAATTCGTCATGGTCAAGGCTGACAAACCACTGCTCGGTCGCCCTGAATATCACCGGTTTATGACATCGCCAGCAGTGCGGATAGCTGTGGCTTATATCGCTCTGAGCCAGGAGTGAGCCATTCTCGCGCATGGCGTCGATCACCGCCTGATTGCCCTGTCTGGTGATATGCAGCCCCTCAAATTGCCCGGCGGCTTTTGTGAAATAACCCCTCGCGTCTACCGGGTTCAGCACTTCAAGGCCGTACTTCCTGCCAGTCTCAAAGTCCTCACGGCCGTGGCCAGGTGCAGTGTGCACCACACCTGTTCCATCATCAAGGGTCACATAATTCGCCAGCACCAGCGCCGAGTCGCGATCGTAAATCGGATGCTTAAATACCATCCCCTCAAGCTCGCGGCCCTTGATGGTCTTCACTACGCAATAGCTCGGCTTATCTATCGCCGTCATCGTCTGGCTTACCAGTTCCGCCGCGACTAAATATCTGTCACCCTCGACATCCACCAGCGCATATTCATAATCCGGATGCACCGCCACAGCCAGGTTAGCCGGAATCGTCCACGGGGTCGTCGTCCAGATGATAATATAAGAGTTATCCTTACCCTCATAAATGCCGTTGGGGTCGGAGACAAGCGGGAAGCGCACAAATATCGAATGCGATGTATGATCCGCATACTCGATCTCCGCCTCTGCAAGCGCCGTCTCGTCGTTTGTACACCAGTAAATCGGCTTCAGCCCTCGGTAGACGTAACCCTTCTCGACCATCTCGCCAAAGACCTTAATGATAGTGGCCTCATACTCGCGGCTCATGGTCAGATACGGGTGCTCCCAATCGCTCAACAGGCCCAGCCTTTTGAGCTGTTCTCTTTGTGTATCCACCCATTTTTCAGCATAAGCCCGGCACGCCTTCCTAAGCTCCAGCTTACTCGGAGTCTGCTTCTTCTTTCGGAATTCATCGGCCACCTTCTGCTCGATCGGCAGTCCGTGGTTGTCCCAGCCCGGAATATACGGCACCCGGTATCCGGTCATAGCCTTATAACGCACGATGAAATCCTTCAGCGATTTATTCAGCGCATGTCCCATGTGAATATCGCCGTTGGAGTAGGGCGGGCCATCGTGAAAGACGAACGTTCCTCTGGCCGCATCTCTCTGCGCTATTTTCTGATATACATCATGCTCCTCCCAAAACTTCTGGAATCCCGGTTCTCTGGTAGGCAAATTAGCCTTCATCGGGAAGTCAGTCTTGGGCAGGTTTACTGTTTTGCTATAATCCATTCCGAAAGGTGCTCCAAATCGTTATCATATTGCGAATATACGGTTCAACACGCAAAACACGGCAGGCGAAGCCGCCGGCTTCATTCTCCCGTGTCCCATACCTCGCTGTTATCGTGATTCCGTTACAGCGACGCTACAAACTCAGCGACCGCGCTCTGCCACGGCCTTGTGCTGTCACGACCGAGCAGTTCCATCCTGTAATGCCTCAACACCGAATACTTCGGCCTTCTGGTCGGGGTAGGCCATTCCTCCGATGCGATCGGCACCAATTTTACCTCTGTTTTGCCCGCTTCGTTCAATATGTGTCTGGCAAAATCATACCACGAGCAGCTTCCAGAGTTTGTAAAATGATACACCCCATACAGCGGCGATCCGACCAGCGACGCCAGAAACTCCGCCAAATCACGAGCGTAGGTCGGCGATCCGTACTGATCGGCCACCACCTTTAACTCCGGCCTGCTTTCCGCCGCGTTCAATATGCTCAAGGCGAAGTTCTTGCCGTGCGGCGCAAAGAGCCACGAAGTCCGCACTATATAGTGCTTCCGGCAAATCTCTCTAATGGCCTGTTCACCCGCCAGCTTACTCGCCCCATAGGCTCCCAGCGGGTTCGGCGCATCAAACTCCGTATAAGGCTCCCCTTTTTCTCCGTCGAAAACATAATCCGTACTCACGCACGCTATGGCACAATTGATCGACGCACAGGCGCAGGCGAGGTTCCAGGTACCCACCCCGTTGACTTTGTATGCGGAATCCGGGTCCCTTTCACAGCCATCAACATCGGTCATCGCGGCGCAATGGATAACCATCTGAGGTCGGACACGGCTTATAAGGTCAAAGACAGCGCCGGTGTCGGTTATGTCGAGCTTTTCACAGCCATCCGCCACATCGGTAGGGATAACCGTATGACTCCCCTCAAGGGCGCGACACACCAACGACCCCAGCATACCGCACGCGCCTGTCACAAGAACCCGCACCTCTGCACCCCCCAGTACATACCGTAAAGCCCCTGTCTTACCAGGGGCCTGACACTTCCGTTCAACCAACACATTATAACGCCACCCCAAACCGCAGGTCAAGGTGGCCGAAACCAGGTGGCCGAAACCAGGTCAATCTACGTCAATCCGCAACCGTCAAGCGCTATGGCCGCGTTTGATGTCGGAAATATCAACCTTTCAATATTTCACCAGCGTGCAAATATCATAACCCTGCAGCTTCTCACGGCCCTGCAAAAACTCCAACTCTATAAGAAAATTCAGCCCTACAACTATCCCGCCAAGTTCTTCGACAAGCTCCACGGCTGCCTTCGCCGTGCCGCCGGTCGCCAGCAGATCGTCCACCACCGCGGCCTTCATTCCGTGTTTAATAGCGTCCCGGTGCATCTCGACGACGTTGGTGCCATATTCCAGCGAATAGCTGGCACATACCGTGTCCGAAGGCAGCTTTCCCGCCTTGCGCACCGGCACAAATCCAATACCCAACTGCACCGCCACCGGCGCGCCGAATATAAACCCACGCGACTCTATTCCCACTATCACATCCGGCTTGGTCGGCCTCACACACTCCGCCAGCGAATCCACCACCTCTCGAAAAGCAGACGGATTCTGCAAAATCGGCGTGATATCCCGAAACAACACGCCCGGGGTGGGGAAGTCGGGGACGTCTCGAATAATCTCTTTAACCAGAGCCTCGCTGAGCATAACCTCTCTCCAATAATAAGCCAGTTTTATCTCAAAGTCTGTTTATACGGCGGCCGTACGATGCCCTTCTCCGTAATAATTGCCTTCACAAGCGACGCCGGAGTCACATCGAAGCTGGGGTTAGTGACCTCAATTCCCATCGGCGCGATACGATGACCGTTTATATGGGTAATCTCCTCCCGCGCCCTCACCTCTATAGGAATATCATCACCAGCCTGCAACGAGAAGTCCACAGTCGACATCGGAGCCGCAACATAAAACGGGATTCCGTGATGATGCGCCAGCACAGCCACAGAATACGTCCCGATCTTATTCGCCACATCACCATTAGCCGCTATCCGATCCGCGCCAACAACCACGCAGTCGATTCGACCCTTGCGCATCAACGCCCCCGCCATATTATCAGCGATCACCGTGACCGGGATATTATCCTGCGCAAGCTCAAAACCGGTCAACTTCATCCCCTGCAGCCTCGGCCTCGTCTCATCGGCATATACATGGATCAATTTGCCCTGCTCAATAGCCGCCCGGATCACGCCCAGCGCGGTCCCATATCCCACACACGCCAGCGCTCCAGCGTTACAATGGGTCAGCACATGCCCTTCCTGCGGCATCAACTCAGCCCCGTTTTTGCCTATCGCGCGACAGATCTCCTCGTCCTGCTCGATCATCTCCCTTGCAAGCCGCTCGATAATGCCCTTAACTTCGCCAACCGTCGCGCCTGTTTCCAGCGCGTCCTTAGCCGTCCGCAGCATCTGATCTATGCCCCAGAACAAATTCACCGCAGTCGGCCTTGTCCTGCGCAGCAGATCCGCCGCCAACTGTATCCTGTCTACAAACTCATCTTCATTATCAGGCGCGCTGTTGGCCGCCAGCGCTATTCCCAGAGCCGCCGTCACCCCAATCGCAGGTGCGCCACGCACCTTCATCTTGATAATGGCGTCGGCTACCTCCCGCGGGGTCGACAACTCGACATTGACCAATTCCGCCGGTATCCTGGTCTGATCGATCAGAACCACCCTGCCATCGATATAATCAACAGTACGCTGCATTCAGACTATTCCATCCTCGCAAAATCAAGCGCATTTGCGCACGGGCAGTCCCGAACATCAGGCACGCGCTTTATCATCTCCAGAATCAGCGACCTCACCCGTTCATTATTCGACTGCAACACCTTAACGACCTCAGCCGCGCTCACAGCCTCCGCGCCGCCATCAGCCACAACCCCTGCATCATAATCCGTTATCAAAGCGATGTTGACGTAGCAAATCTCCTGCTCCAGCGCCAGCACACACTCCGGATACTGCGTCATATTGACCGTCGCCCAGCCCATCTCTGTGAACCACCTGCTCTCGGCTCTCGTCGAGAACCTCGGCCCCTGGATAACCACCGTAGTGCCGCCGTCGTGCATCGTGATTCCCAACTCGCGCCCGACCTCCACCGCCAGTTTGCGCATAGTCGCACAATACGGCTCAGCAGCCGAAATATGCGTGGCGACAGGGCCATCATAGAACGTGTCCTTGCGGCCGCATGTACGATCCACAAACTGATCACACACCACAAAATCCCCCGGCCTGATATGCGCCTGCAGGCTGCCGACGCAGTTCGGCCCTATAATCCGGTCCACGCCGAGCTGTTTCATAGCATAGACATTTGCGCGATAGGGGATGGTGTGAGGAGGATACTGATGGTTCTTACCGTGCCTCGGCAAAAACGCCACTTTTCTGCCCTCAATGGTCCCGACCGCCACCAAATCGCTCGGCGCACCATAAGGAGTCTCGACCTTTATTTCCTCAAACGAATCCATCAACGAGTAGAATCCGGAGCCGCCAAAGACTCCAATATGGGCAGTCTGTTCGCTCATAAATCAGGGTCCCCTTTCGATTCCGACGCCTCATCCGACCCAGCTTCGAACTTTTGCTCCATATACCTCAGCCCCTGCTGAGCCGCCGCCTGCTCGGCCTGCTTCTTGCTTTTGCCTTCTCCGCAGCCGATCGGCGTCCCCTGCAGTGTGGCCTCTATTACGAATGTCTTGTCGTGGTCCGCGCCGTGTTCGCTAATCACCACATATCGAGGAGCTTCTTTATAAATACCCTGGGTCTGTTCCTGCAGAAGAGATTTATAGTCTCTAATATGCTCTCTGCGTTCTATATCCGCCAGTATCGGAGCCAGCGCGCGCAGAATAAACTCCCGCGCCTCCTCCATACCGCTGTCGAGATATATCACAGCCACCACAGCCTCAAACGCGTCGGATAATATGGATAGTCGCTTGCGCCCGCCGCCGGCTTCCTCGCCCGAACTCATCAATATCATCTCGTCCAGACCGAGCTGCTTTGCGCTCTCCGCCAGCACCGGCTCACTTACCGCCACCGCCTTCGCCTTCGCAAGATCACCTTCCGCGCGATCAGGGAACTCCGAATACAGATACTCGGCGATCACCAGGCCCAGCACCGAGTCCCCCAGAAACTCCAGCCGCTCGTTCGATGTCGCTGACTCGACCTCGCCCAGATACGACCCGTGTGTGAGCGCCTGCCCCAGCAGGTCATAATCCGTCACGCTCACACACAGCCTGTCAGCGAACTCTTGAAGTGACTTTATATCGAGAGCCATCTCACTTCTCAGCTAAGCCAGTTTCGTCACCGCCGCCGCGATTCTATCCAATCCCTTTTCGATATTGCCCATAGAAGTCGCATACGACAGTCTTATATATTTATCAGCGCCGAAGCCGCTGCCCGCCACCGCCGCGACTTTGGCTTCCTCAAGCAAAAAATCGCACAACGCATCCGAGCCGGCAATTTTTTCGTTATACAATCCCGACACGTTAGGGAAGACATAAAACGCCCCGCCCGGCATCGCGCACGAGATACCTTTAATCCCGTTCAGCCGCTCGACGATATACCGCCTGCGCTTGTCGAACTCCTCGACCATTTGAGTCACCACGCCCTGATCGCCCCGCAAGGCCGCCACAGCAGCCGGTTGGGTGAACGACACCAGATTCGATGCGCTGTGACTCTGGATCGCCTCCATCGCATCGACGATTTCCTTCTCCGCCGCCGCATAACCCAGCCGCCATCCGGTCATAGAAAACGCCTTCGAAAAGCCGTTAATAGTGATTGTCAACTTCTTGATATCCTCGCCGAATGAGGCGATGCTGACGTGCTCCCGGCCATCGTAGATGATTTTCTCATAAATCTCGTCGCTGAGCACATAGAAGCCCTTCTCAACAGCCAACTGCGCGATCTCTTCAAGCTGCTGCCGGTTATATACGCCACCGGTTGGGTTCGATGGGCTGTTAAGGATCAGCATCCTGGTCTTCGGTGTGACGGCCCTGCGCAACACGTCGATAGGGACGGTAAACCCAGTCGATTCGTCGCAATCCACATAGACCGACTTACCATCCGCCAACCCAACCATCTCAGGGTAGCTGACCCAATAAGGCGCGGGGATAATCACCTCGTCGCCAGGGTCCACCGTAGCCAGCATCGCGTTATAAATCGAATGCTTGGCCCCCAGCGAGACTATGATCTCGCCGGGCTTATAGCTCAATTGGTTGTCGCGTTCCAGCTTCTCGCAGATCGCGTTTTTCAGGTCGGCAGTCCCCGAAGTCGGGGTATACTTGGTGAATCCGGACTGCAGCGAGGCTGCTGCTGCGTCCTTGATATGCTGCGGTGTGTCGAAATCAGGTTCCCCTGCGCCGAAATTAACTACATCGACGCCCTCAGCCTGCATCGCCTTCGCTTTGGCGTTAATCGCAAGGGTGGGGGATGGGCTTACGTTGCCTGCCCTTCGTGATACTGTTGCCAATTGTATAACCTCCGTGACGCGGAGCGGACAATGGAGACGCATCTCCGCATTCGCATGCCGCCGCCACAATGTCATTGAAGCCCGCCATCAATATTCTCGATCATCCGGGCTTCCGGCTACTATCCCTCGAACTTTTTGAATATAAGCGTCGCGTTTTGACCTCCGAAGCCGAAGGAGTTGTTCATCGCATAATCGACCTTAGCTTCCCTCGACTCGTTAGGGATCAAGTCCAGGTCACAATCGTCGTCCGCCTCCACGAGGTTGCGGGTAGGAGGGACGACACCCTCATTGATCGCCTTAATGCAGACGATGCTCTCGACCGCACCCGCTGCGCCCAGCAGGTGGCCGTGCATCGACTTAGTTGAGCTAACCATCAGTTTTCCAGCAGAATCACCAAAAGTCAGCTTGATTCCCTTACATTCCTCCGGGTCGCCGACTGGGGTCGAAGTGCCGTGAGCGTTCACGTAATCGATCTTATCCGGGGTCAATCCGGCGCTAGCCAGCGCGTTGTTCATGCTTCGCGCCGCTCCTCGATAGTCGATTACAACCATGTGATAAGCATCTGCAGAGCAGCCATAGCCGATTATCTCCGCATAAATCCTCGCGCCACGTGCTTTAGCGTGCTCCAACTCCTCCAAAACGAGAATACCGGCGCCCTCACCCATCACAAACCCGTCTCTGTCCTTATCAAACGGTCTGCTCGCGTGTTCCGGGTCATCATTTCTTTGAGAAGTAGCCTTCATAGAGCAGAATCCCGCGCAGCTCAGCGGTCGAATAGCGGCCTCAGCGCCGCCTACGATCATAGCATCCGCGTCGCCGCGTCGAATCATATGCCACCCCTCACCTGTCGAATGGCTCGCCGTCGCGCATGCCGTCACCACGGCCATATTAGGCCCTTTAGCTCCCGATAAAATGGCCACCATTCCGCTTGCCATATTCGCTATAAGCATCGGAACGAAAAACGGGCTGACTCTACGCGGGCCGTTTTTCAGCAGATTCTCATGCTGTACTTCCCACGTCTCGACCCCGCCGATTCCGGACCCGATCAAAACTCCGACCCTCGGCCCGTTTTCTTCGGTAATCGACAGCCCACTATCGTCGATCGCATCAAGGGCGGCCGTCGCGGCATACTGAACAAAAGTGTCCATCTGCCGTGCGGTCTTCGGGTCTATGCGTTCTGTCGCATCGAAGCCTTTGACCTCTGCCGCAATTTGTGTGGAGTGTCGGGACGCATCGAAGTGCGTAATCGGCCCGATACCGTTCTTGCCAGCCTTCACCGACGCCCAAAACTCGTCCACGCTATTGCCGAGCGGAGTAATCGCCCCAAGCCCGGTTATGACAACTCTTCTTTCTTGCATTAAACCCTACCTATGCCCAAAGGTTCAAAGACCCTCGGGCCTTTGAACCTCTGATATGGCACCGTTCAAAATGTGAATTATAGACTAAAAACCGTGATATCGCGCACATTGCAACAGAAATCACGAATAATCATATTATCAAAACAGACCCTATTCGGCCTTCGCTTCGATATAATCCACGGCCTGCTTAACAGTGCGAATCTGCTCCGCGTCCTCGTCGGGGATCTGAATCCCAAACTCGTCCTCAAAACCGATCACAAGGTCCACCACGTCCAAAGAATCCGCACCCAGATCATCGATAAATGACGCATCCTCGGTAACTTCGGATTCCTTGCGCTTTAGCCTGTCGATAACAACTTTCTTCACTCTATCCAGAGTATCAGACATTCCTTTTGCCTCCTCACATAACCATTCCGCCGTCCACGGCAATTACCTGCCCAGTGACATAGTTCGAAGATTCGCTGCACAAAAACAGCACCACCTCCGCCACATCCTCCGGGGTTCCGAGCCGCCGCAGCGGTATCTGCGATGCAATACCGCTCTTGGCATCCTCGGGCATCTCTTCAGTCATCACTGTCTGGATAAAACCGGGAGCAACCGCATTTACGTTGATACCGCGCGAACCAAGTTCCTTCGCAGTCGTCTTCGTAAGCGCTATCACACCGCCCTTAGAAGCGGAGTAGTTCGCCTGACCCGCATTACCCATAATGCCCATCACCGAGGCCATATTGACGATCTTGCCTTTACGCTCGCGCATCATCAATTTAGCCACCGCTCTGGTGCAATTGAACACGCCCTTGAGGTTTGTGTCCAAAACCATATCCCAATCCTGCTCGCTCATTCGCACAATCAGATTGTCGCGAGTAATCCCAGCATTGTTGATAAGTATATCGATTCTACCGAACCTGTCAATGGTATCAGCCACCATCTTATCGACATCATCACCATTCGACACGCTGCCATACACCGCCAGCGCCTCGCCGCCCATATCCGCAACTTCCCTGGCCACCGAATCCGCAGCCTCCGGCATGAAATCAGCTATGGCGATCCTGGCCCCTTCCTTTGCAAGCCTCAGAGCAATCGATCTGCCGATGCCCTTTCCCGCCCTTCCGGCGCCAGTTACAAGCGCAATCTGTCCTTCAAGTAGCAAGATTCTCTCCTATTCATCCTCGTGCGGCTTCTTGCGCACGTCATAATCAATGAACTCGCTGGCGCCTGCATAGTTTAACACTTTTGCCGGCACCCCGCCGACGACGGCAGATTCAGGAACATCCTCGTCACCACGGCGTTAGCGCCGATAACAGCATTATCTCCGACGGTGATCTTACCGACTATAACCGACCCGGTGTATATCTGCACCTTATTACCAATCGTCGGTGCGCCTCGTCTGTCCCCACGTCCCGCATAGCCGATAGTGATACCGTGAGAAAGATTACATTTCTCGCCGATTTTAACACCCTCGCCTACGATAATGCCGCCAAAGTGACCGATATACAGCCCCTTGCCGATAACCGCCGTGCAAGGCAAGTCAATGCCCGTATACATCTGTATCGATTTGTGCCAAAGCAGGCCGAACAATCTCATCAATTGTCTAACAACAGGGATTCGGACTTTTAAAAACACCCATCGATTATATCTATAATCCGCCGTCGCCCACAGCCCCTGTGTCAGAAGAAGCAGCTTCAGCCTGGATTGCCCAGTATAAGCCACGTAACGATCAATATCAGCCTTAAAATTGTCGAACACGGCTATTTACCTCTCAGCAATTTAGCCAAGGCTATCTACGGCCGCCTTGTCACCGACCGAGACGATCTCCACAGACGCCATTCTCTTAATCAACCCCGCCAACACGCTGCCCGGCCCCAATTCTATAAAGCCTTCAGTTCCTTCGTCAAGCATCCTCTGCACAGACTCCACCCATCGCACGCTGCCCGTGATCTGTTTGGCCAGATTATCCCTGACCTCAGAGGCCTCAGTCTCAAAACTGGCAGTATAATTAGCAACCACAGGGACAACCACGTTATTAACCTGCGCCGCCTTCAGGGCCTCCATCAGAGAATCAGCCGCGCTCTGCATCAATGGGGAGTGGAATGCGCCGTTTACGTTCAACACAACCACCCTTTTCGCGCCCATCTCAGAAGCGACTTCAGAAGCCTTCTTCACCGCCGCCGATTCACCGGATATAACCGTCTGTATAGGACTATTAAAATTGGCAGCACATACAATTCCTGCATCCGAGGCTCGTGACACGACTTCATTAACCTGTTCCGCCGACAGCCCCAACACCGCCGCCATCGCGCCAGGGTTAGCCTCAGCAGCTTCCTGCATCAGCCGCGCCCTCGTCTTAACCAACGACAGGCCTTCTTCCAGCGAAAATGCGCCCGCAGCATATAAAGCCGCATATTCGCCTATACTATGACCAGCAGCCAGTGCAGGCGCGATGCCTTTCTGTTTTACAACTTCATAAGCTGCCACGCTGGAGACGAATAGCGCAGGTTGGGTGTGTATAGTCTGCTTCAGATCCTCTTCCGGGCCATTAAAGCAAAGCTCAGATAGAGAATAGCCCAAAGCCGCATCGGCTCTCTTAAAGACATCTGCCGCAGCCGGGAAATGCTCAGCAAGCTCCCTGCCCATCCCCACGTGCTGCGATCCCTGACCGGGGAAAACAAACGCGACTTTTTTATCCGTAAACATGCTCATATCTTAATAGGCCCACTTCATAAGACTCGCAGCCCAGGTCAGACCGCCGCCAAAGCCGACCAGCACAACCGTATCACCCTTTTTTACCTTGCCAGCCTGCACTGCCTCGTCCAGCGCCAACGGAATAGACGCAGCCGAGGTGTTGCCGAACTTCTCAAGATTAGTATAGAACTTCTCAATCGGCAGACCCAGTCGTGCAACGGCCGAGTCGATTATCCTGATATTGGCTGCATGCGGTATCACCATATCGATATCCGCAGCCGATTTGCCGGCCTTTTTCAGCACCTTTTCAATGGCGTCGCTTTGCACCTTCACCGCGAACTTAAATACCTCGCGGCCCGCCATCACGATTTTATTGGCAAGCGCATCCAGATTCTCGTGGGTTACAGGCATCTTGCTTCCGCCTGCGGGTATCTTAAGAGCTTCCACCCCTGCGCCGTCCGCTCCCAGATCAAAGGACAGCATCCCAGATCCGTCCTCCACCGGCCCGACAATCGCCGCCCCCGCGCCGTCTCCGAACAGCACACAAGTCCCTCTATCGGTCCAATTCGTAACACTGCTCAACAATTCGACGCCGATCACCAGAATACGATCATAAACTCCGCTTTTGATGAACGCTTCGGCCGTAGCCAATGCATATACAAACCCCGAACACGCCGCCGCAACGTCAAATGCCGGAGTCCCGACGCACCCAAGTGCGCTCTGCACCAGGCAGGCGGTGGATGGCAGTTGTTGATCCCCGGTAAAGGTCGCCACGATAATTAAATCAATATCTTTCGGTTCCAGCCCAGCTCTGTCGAGAGCAACCCTTGCCGCCTCGACAGCGTATTTTGAACCGCCCTCGCCCTCTTCGGCAATACGGCGCTCGCGCACCCCGGTCATATTGCGGATCCACTCATCAGAGGTGTCAACTATCTTTTCCAGATCGGCATTAGTGAGCACTCTATTCGGCACTGCAGAGCCGGTCGCGATAATGCCCGCATTTCTCATCTCACCCATTACAATCGTCCTTACTATCTGATCCCTCACGCAGGGGATTTCGGTTAATTCGCGGCATACGTAGAGTGAAGGCCCTTGAAGCCTTCGAGGTATGACATCAGGCTTCCTTCTCGCCGACTGCAGCAGCCGGCACGGCAATCGAGTCGCGGATGGTGCTCACCACTCCTCGCCCGGCAGCTTCCTTGGCCGCTCTTACCGCGCTTGTTATAGCTCTGGCTTTCGACCGACCGTGGCAGATAATACAAACACCATTTAACCCCAGCAGCGGCGCCCCGCCATACTCGCTATAGTCCAAATTCTTTTTAATGCGCCCTAAAAACGGCTTCAACATCGCAAGGGGAATATATGCCAAAGGATGCGCGTGCAACTCCTCTTTAATCAGCCTTTCGAGGTAATCCGCAAGCCCTTCCGCTGTCTTCAGCGCCACATTGCCCGCAAATCCATCGCACACCACTACATCCGCTCTGCCAGAGAACAGGTCGCAGCCCTCGACATTACCGATGAAATTGATCGCCGTCGTCGTAAGAGCTTCGTGCGCTGCTTTAATCACATCGTTGCCCTTGGATTTCTCCTCACCGACAGACAGCAGGCCAACCCGTGGTTGCGCAATGGACAGCACCTTCTCAGCATATACACTGCCCATCACCGCAAACTGTTTGAGGTTCTCCGCCGAGCAATTCACCACGGCCCCCGCATCCAGCAGCACCGTCCCGCCTCCCGGGCTTGGCATAACGCTCGCGATAGCAGGGCGATCAATGCCGGATATTCTTCCTAAACGAAGCGCTGCCACAGCCATTGCCGCAGCGGTATTTCCGGCGCAGATCATAGCATCCGCCTGTCCTTCTTTGACGAGCGAAGCCGCCACCACCACCGACGCATCTTTGCGAGTGCGTATGGCGGAGGCGTGTTCGTCCATAGCGATCATCTCGGAGGCGTGACGAATCATTACGCTGCTTGATCGGGCTGATTCAGGCGGTAGGCAAGACTTGATCCTGGTCTCATCGCCGACCAGAATCACGTCCACGCCGTGCAGTTTACTTCCCAGAGCAGCGCCCTTCACGATTTCCGAAGGCGCAAAATCACCGCCCATCGCGTCAACGGCAATTACCATCCGTGAGCTACCTCAGCGTAGTGCGGTGACAAAATTACTCAGATCCCTTCTTATGCTTCTCCTTGACTTCGACCACAAGGCGGCCTTTGTAGAAGCCACAGGACGGGCACACATGGTGGGAAAGCGCCGGCGCATGGCAGCGCGGGCATTCAGAGACTCCCGGCAGGCTCAGTTTATAATGAGTCCTGCGCAAGCGCGTTCTCTGATTAGAATGTCGTCTTTTTGGTAAAGGCATTTAGTTCTCCTGCTTGGAAGCACGAAGCCGAAAACGAAAGCCACCGCAGTAGCCTTCTGCTCACAACTCCCTAACTTTCCGATTCATCTTCGAACAACGACCCCAATGCGCCAAACGGGGATTCATTAACCTCATCCACCGCACACTCACAGGATCGATCGTTCAGGTTTACTCCACACCGCGGGCAGAGGCCCTTACAAACCTCATCGCACAGCGGCTTTATCGGCACATTTACAAGTATCGCCTGTCGCAAATACTCGCCGAGATCGAAAATATTATCCACAAACAGAGGCTCAACCTCTTCGTCGAGCAACTCTTCATCTTCAGATTCAACAGCGCCCGGAGCCCAGGGCTGGCCTTCAAGCGGCAACGACTCTTCGATGTTCGAATCGACCGGCATCCTGTAAGCGCTCAGACACCGCGCGCATTCGAGCTCAATAACACTACGAAACTTGCCGCGAACGTCGATAGTCCGACCCGTGTTGCTGAAAGTGATCTCACCCGTAATCGGCTCCACACATTTCAGCCCACTCTCGGCGTCCACTATCGGTTCTACATTCAATTCCAATTTGATGCGCTTGCCCAGGTGGGCAGCGATTTCGCTAAGATCCAGCTTCATTTCACACCCCACACCAGGTTCAACCTATCAAACGCCCGTCCATTTTACCACAAAAACACCAGTTGCGTAAAAGCCCAATTTTCGGTTGCGGTTATCGGTTATCGGTTATCGGTTGTCGGTTGTCGCTTATCGGTTATCGGTTTTCGGTTGACAAAGCGCCCACACCTTGTCATTTCGAGCGCAGCGAGAAATCTGCTTTTTCCGAGGTCCGAGGTCAGACATCCGATGTCCGATTCCAAACAACCCCAACTATGCATTTATTTCCGGCTTTCGCTTCTTTCGCGTTTTCGCGTTATTCCCTTCCGAAAGAAATCACGCCCCCGCCAACACCTCAGCGGTCTCCCTTGCGATCATCCGCTCTTCATTCGTCGGGATCACCAACACCTTCACAGCACTCGAATCCGCGCTCAAATCCGCCGGACCACGCAGGGTATTATTCTTCTCCTCATCCAACGACAAGCCTATAAAGCCAAGCCCTTCGCACACCCGCTTCCGGACGTCAGCGCTGTTCTCGCCGATCCCGCCGGTAAACACCACCGCGTCAAGTCCGCCCATAGCAGTTGTATATGCACCTATATACTTCTTAATCCGATAACAGAACAACTCCAACGCCAGATTGGCCCTGTAATTACCCTCGCTTGCCGCTTTTTCGACATCTCGCATATCACTCGATACCCCGCTGACACCCAACAGACCACTCTTCTTATTGATAATGTCATCAATCTCATTGGGAATAGCGTGCAGCTCTTTTGCAAGAAACACTAAAATCGCGGGATCAAGGTCCCCCGCTCGAGTTCCCATCACAAGCCCCTCAGCAGGAGTCATTCCCATACTGGTGTCGACAGATTTACCCCCGACCACAGCCGTCAGACTACTTCCGTTGCCGAGGTGACAAGAGATAATTCTCGTCTTATCCGGCTCCAGACCAGCTTTCTTTAGGATTTTCTGCGCCTGTCCGGAGACGTATTTATGCGAGGTGCCGTGAAAACCATACCGCCTTACGCCATACTCCGTATAATATTTATACGGCAGCGCATACATATAAGCATAATCCGGAATCGTCGCATGAAACGCCGTGTCGAATACCGCCACCTGCGGCACCCCCGGCATCATAGTCATACAAGCCCGGATTCCCTTCAGGTTCGCCGGGTTATGCAGCGGGGCCAACTGAGTCAGCTTCTCTATCTCCGCAGCCACCGCCTCATCGACCAGTGTCGGCTGTACAAACTTCTCGCCACCATGCACAACCCTGTGACCAACCGCCGAAATCTCGCTAATACTGCCCACAGCGCCGCACGTCTTATCTGTCAGCAATTCGAATACGTGCTCCATCGCCTCGGCGTGATCGGCCATCTCAATGTCGACCTCTCTCTCGCCACAAAACGATTCATGCGTAATCTTGCCGCCGCCGCCAACCACTCCAATCCGCTCGGCCAGACCCTTCGACAGGACCTCCTCCGAGTCAGATTCAATTAATTGATATTTTAGCGACGAACTGCCGCTGTTCAAAACCAGTATCTTCAATGCAGCACCCTTTACTATTTATTGGTCGACGATCTTCCCGCCGCCTAACAACCCAGCGATTGAACCGCCGTAATCGCCGCAACGTTCACGATATCGTCCGCATTGCAGCCCCTAGAGAGGTCATTGACCGGCTTGCGAATACCCTGCAGCACAGGGCCATAAGCCTCAGCCTTGGCCAACCTCTCCGTGAGTTTATAGCATATATTACCTGAATTGAGGTCCGGGAAAATCAACACATTTGCCTTCCCCGCTACCGCGCTGCCGGGCGCCTTCGACTCACCGATCCAATCCACCAGCGCCGCATCTCCCTGCAGCTCTCCATCAATCAGCATCTCAGGGGCGCGTTCTTTGGCGATCCGCGTAGCCTCAATAACCTTATCCGCCAACGGGTCCTTTGCGCTGCCCTTGGTCGAGAAACACAACATCGCCACTTTCGGCTCAAACCCCAGCAGCATGTTCATCGTCTTCGCGCTCTGAATAGCGATCTCCGCCAATTCCTCGGCATTAGGATTAATCACCAACCCCGAATCGGCGTAAATAAAGACCCCATTTTCCCCATACTCGCAATTTGGGACAATCATTATAAAAAACGAGGAAACCAGCTTGCAGCCCGGCGCAGTCCGCAGAATCTGAAGAGCCGGTCGCACCGTGTCCGAAGTCGAGTGCGTCGCCCCCGACACCTGCCCATCCGCCTCATCAGAGTAAACCATCATACACCCAAAGTGCAGAGGATCCCCCACGATTTCATACGCCTGCTCCTGCGTTATGCCCTTCGCTTTTCTAAGCTCATAAAAGCTCCTGGCATACTCCTCACGAAGCGGAGATTTTACAGGGTCAACTATTCGACACCCCGATACATCAACTCCCGCTTCCCTGCCTGCCGCCGCGATTTTATCTTCCTCGCTTACCAGCACCACCTGGGCCAATCCCTGGTCCAGGATCTTACGAGCGGCGACCACCGTTCGGACGTCGTCCGCTTCCGGCAAGACGATCCGCTTCTGAGCGGCTCTTGCCTTGCTATAGATTGTCTCCATTACGTTCGGCATTTCATACTCCTGGCAGTCCAACGATCCCAAGAGCGACGTCCGATCCCCACACTGACACACGACAAGGTGGCGACCCTAAAGCCACCACCTGGAAATCAGCTCCGACGTCTCGACTCTACGACGTTAAGACGTATTATTGCTTATCTTCTAACCCCGCGCCCCGCGGGAATTGTCGCCTCTAAAGGCTGCTGCGAATGAATCCTTACTTCCAGCCTCTCTCTGCCCTTCTGCAAAGTGCCCATAACGTTGGCCAGGTGGTTCTCCATCGAGGCCAGCACCTCACGGGCATACTCGTCCGCTCCGCGTCTGATCTCACGAGCAGATGCCTCCGCATTCGCAACAAGGTCCTGAGCCTGGGCTTTGGCCAGTCGATTGATCTCGCTGGTCTCAATGAGCTTTGCAGCCATCTGCCGCGCCTCTTCGACTATCCTGTTGGATTCCTCCACAGCCCTCTCAGTTATAATCGCAGCCTCTTCCTTTGCAGCAGAGACGATCTTGTCCGAATCGTTCGCCACCCTGCAGGCACGTCTAACTTCGTCCGGCAGCGACGCACGAACCTTATTGGTGAGCATGTGGAACTCTTCAAGATCCATCCCCCACGCTCTACCAAAAAATGAATAGGTATTTTCCGCCAACTCCTCCAGGTTGTCCAGCAGCTTCAAAATGTCCTCGTGCGAACCTCTGCTGCTCATAAAAGAGGGTCTTTGAACCACGATTTGTTCATCGCTCATTTTTCGTGCTCTCCCTGCTATAGTATTGTAGTGACAACCAGCCGAGCCACCGGCCTTGTCAAATATTGTATCAGATTACTGGCGTTTTACCTTCTCAAGTAAAATCTTTTCGACCCCGTCAGGCACCAACCCGGACACATCCGAGTTCAACTCCGCCAACTGCTTGACCATACTCGAACTAAGAAACAAATACTCCGCACTGGTCATCATAAACATAGTCTCGATCTGATCGTCGAGCTTTTTGTTCATTAAAGCCTGCTGCAGTTCATACTCGAAGTCCGAGACAGCCCGCAGCCCCTTGATTATAAGACGCGCGTCGCGTTTGCGAGCATATTCTACCGTTAATCCGTGGAAATAGTCTACCTCAACATTCTCTAAGTGTCTACATGCCAGACCAAGAAGATCGACTCTTTCTTGCGCGTCAAACATAGACTTTTTTTCCAGGTTCACAGCCACAGCCACTATAAGCTTATCGACCAGCTTCGCCGCCCGCTCGATAATATCCAAATGCCCGTTTGTAACCGGGTCAAAAGACCCAGGGTAAATTGCTTTCATAATTTTTACAGCCGGTCGGTCAACTCACCGCCACCAGCTCAAACGCCTCATATTTTTTCAGTATATCTCTGCGCAGCCTCGCAAACGCCTCGCTTGCCAGGCTCGGGTCCTTCTCAATCGTGGCAAACGCCTCTTTGCGGGCTATCTCCAGAATCGGAATATCTCTGAAGATATCCGCTATGGTCAGCGCCGGCAGCCCGCTCTGCTTCGTCCCATAAAACTCGCCCGGCCCCCTCAGCTTCAGATCCTCTTCGGCAATAACAAACCCGTCGTTGGTAGAGGACATAGTGGTCATCCGCGTTATCGAATCGGCGCTGTTGCCCTCACAAATCATAACACAATATGATTGTTCGCTGCCACGCCCCACACGTCCTCTAAGTTGATGTAATTGAGCCAGCCCAAATCTGTCCGCGTCCTCAATCACCATCACCGTCGCATTGCGCACATCCACCCCGACCTCGATAACCGTAGTTGAAACCAGGATATGTATCTCCCCGGCTCTGAATGACGTCATAACATCGTCTTTTTCGTCGGATTTCATCCCGCCGTGCAGCAACCCGATTTTAAGGTCAGGAAATATTTCATTCTGCAGATACTCGGCAAGCTCAGTCGCCGCTCTCACCTGCAACTTTTCGCTCTCTTCTATTAACGGACAAACCACATAAGCCTGCCTGCCCTGGTCGATGAGCGTCCGCACCGCAGCATATACTTTTTTTCGCTCGCCATATTGCTTCCAGTGCGTCTTAACAGGCTTACGACCTGGCGGAAGTTCGTCTATTATCGAGATATCCAAATCCCCATAAACCGTCAGCGTCAAAGTCCGTGGAATCGGGGTAGCGGTCATAACCAGCATATCCGGCATCAGGCCCTTCTCCACAAGCGCCGCCCTCTGCATAACCCCAAATCTATGCTGCTCATCGACAATCACCAACCCCAAATTGCGAAACTCCACGCCTTCCTGAATCAGCGCATGCGTCCCTATCACAATCTGAGTCTGCCCGGATGCAACCCTATCGTTGACCTCCCTGCGGTTCCTGGTCTTCAGGCTGCCTGTCAGCAGATCCACTCTTATCCCCATCAAATCGTGGTCGCCCAGCAGATTGGATATCCCCAGGTAATGCTGCTCTGCCAATATCTCAGTAGGGGCCATAAGGGCCGCCTGATAACCATTCTTAACAGCTATCAACATAGCAGCCAGCGCAACCGCAGTTTTACCCGAACCCACATCGCCCTGCAGTAGTCGGTTCATACATGCGGGCCGCGCCATATCGGCCGCAATCTCGCCGATAACACGCTTCTGCGCACCGGTCAACTCAAACGGCAGCAACTCCGCCAGTTCCTTGTCGAAATCAGCAGGCAAACTAAACTGAATCCCCCGGCCCGGGGCCTCGATACCCTGCTTGCGCATAGCCAGCGCCAGTTGGAGCATAAACAACTCCTCAAACACCAGCCTCTTCCGCGCAGCTTGCAGAGCCTCTTCAGTGTCGGGAAAATGTATGTTGCGGACAGCGCTCTGAATATCCATCAACCCCAGCCGCTTTCGCAGTTCCTCCGGCAGGGTATCTTCCAACAATCCAACATAATTTTCAAGCGCACCCGCGATAATCTTTCGCAGGTTTATCTGAAATATGCCTTCAGTAAGCGGATATATTGGCACTATGCGCAGAGTGGTCAGCGAATCCTCCGTCTCCGACCACAACTCCACCTCCGGGGACGACATCTCCACTCCCCAACGGCCGACCTGCACTGTGCCATACGCGACGATCTCCCGACCCTTTAACTTCAGAAACTGATCTTTTCGGTATTTCTGATTAAACCACGTCAGCACAATGCATCCGCTGCCATCCTCCAGGACCACTTTGGTCAACATCAATCGTCCCCTGGTCGGCACATTCTCAGCAGTGATAACCGTGCCTCGAACCGTTGCAGCCTCTCCGTGCTGCAAGCCAGCAATGCGAGCGAAATGGGTGCGGTCTTCATATCGTCGGGGATAGTGGCGGATCAGATCCTCGGCGGTCTCAATGTTGAGCTTTTTCAACAGAGGCGCTATCCGAGGCCCAACCCCTTTGACGAACTGAGCTTCCGTATCCAGCGACCGTTTTACGGGCGCCGACGAGGATGATTTGTTGACTGGTTTGGAAGCGGCGGAGTTGGCCATTGGGTCTCTCGTTCAACTCGCACATTATATGGTCGAATTAACCCCCATGTCAAGCATGCCCGCGTGTTACAAGCGGCCGTTCAATTAACGCTCGGCTGCCACAATTTCTGCAGTTTTGGTTTATTCTCATCCTTGACACGGCAATATTCATAGGGTATACTCCGAATATAATACCAGTAATTATGCTGGGTTTCCTCAGAAGTCAAGAAGACAAGAGGCAGAGGATTATTCTCGGAGGATTCCGGTCCGCGGTCAGGATGTGCGGGTTCCATCGGAATCAAAACTGGGAGGTTCCAAGGCCAATCAGGCCTGGCAGATCAACTGCTATACAACTTACTTCGGTCTCAAGGCTGTCGCAGCGCCCAATGCAGATAGCCATCTTCGATAAAACGCTAGTAAATTGCAAGCGGGATTATCTGCTATTACCAGTAATCTCGTTGTATTCGGCATCAGCGCTGCTCAGCCCATGTATTGCATGGGGATAGACTCCCCTTGAGTTCGTTTCGATACCTGTTATATGGTTTGTCAACCGCAGCCATCATCACAGATGGCCCCGGTTGTGAAAGGAGAGACTTCGTGGCAATCGAGCAATCTGACAATAACCAGAAAAATAGAGTAGTAAAGCTGACCAAACGCGAGACCCAGGTTCTATCACTTGTATTGGAAGGAAAAAGCTCACGCGAAGTGGCTTTTGCACTATTTTGCAGCAAGCGCACCGTCGACTATCATCTCACCAAGATTTACGAAAAACTGGAAGTGTCTAATCGAGTTCAGGCGATGCGCCGGGCCGCTTTGTTGGGGCTAATCGAGGTAGGTCAACCGGAAAGAACCGCTGTCTAGCCGGAATATCCGTTGCTTCTGCGTTTCAGACCACAAGCCTGCCTGCCGCTTCTACCTGCGTGTCACATTAGATGAGCGGTGTCGTTGATCTTTATCGCGTTGCGTTCTCCCCATTTGTTCACATTGAACCGGCTGACGCTGCACGGGTCGAGTTCAAATGATATATTCGCCTGCCCAATTTCAAGGCCAAACCACCAGCAGATAGCTGCGTTTGCAGACCCGCCGTGCATAACCAGCAGTGTTACGCCCTCAGCCCGTTTAATCGATTCCAAAAAACCGATCACCCGCTCCGACATCTGTCGCCAGTTCTCGGCCCCCGGATACGGCACCCAATCCACCAGCGGCTGGGTTATGGGATTGACGATGCGAGCGGCTTCTGTGTTTGTGAGATCTGCGGCCTGGCCATTATTTAGTTCTCTGAGTTGTGGGGTCAACTCCGGCCTGATTGGAAGAGACATAGCCATCAGCTCCGCAGTCTCCACCGCACGCGCCAGATCGCTTGCATAAAACGATAGCTGACGATTGCCGATCAGTGTTGCAAGATACTCACCAGTAAGCGACGCCTGCTGCACCCCCAACTCTGTCAGATGGCTGTTGGTCCATCCGCCGGTGAGGTCATTTACAAGATGATCCGGCTCCCCGTGTCTTACGATAATAAGTTCCTCTATGTCAGCACCTTTCTCCATTTCGCGAAGAGTTCAGTATCGACTTCCACAAACGCTTTGCCTTTAGTCTTATCATCACGTTCCAGATAGGCGATTCCGTCGCTGACTCCCAGAAACGTGAAAAGCTCGTTTTGCGGCGATCTTACCTTATCCATCCTCGAAATACCATATATGGTGGGCCCGGTGGAGGCTATGATATCTCTGCGCACCACTGCAACCGGTTTGTTCAAAATACTACCTCCGACTATTGTCACTTAATAATTCTATTATAACTATTATACGCACACGGCTCCTGCACCTTCGACGCCAAATTTGCATTGACAACGGGCAGGCGGTGTTGTAGTATTGGAAATCATCAGACACGGAGGTCAGATCGAGTGAGCGTTCGTAATTCGACCAAGAAACGAACCATCAACACCCGCCCTGCCGCCAGGCTTGGGCGAAGAACTCGAAATAATCTCTCAATTGCTGCGCGGGTGGTCTGCATAGTAATCGTGCTTATGGCGGGAGTGCTGCTTGTGAACAAAATCAGACGCCCCCTGGTGCTGCTCCGCAACGAACAAAGCGAAAGAGACCGCATAGTCGCCGAATATAATTACCTGCGAGACGAAAACGAGAAACTTCGCCGGCAGTTGGCCTACAGCAAGACCCCTCGCGGCATAGCCCAGGCCGCGCGCAAACAGGGATTTGTGAAACCGGGAGAAATCTCCCTGGTTATCCCAGAAGAGCCTGCTGCAAGCAAGAATTGACGGCCGTTTTGTGACGGGTACCTCCGGGGTACCAGTACTAAGTATGTAGTACTGAACATCCTTTCGGGGGCAAACGGCCATGAATAACGAAAAGAACCCCGCATCCAATATCGTATGGGTCGCCGTAGTGGCAGCATTCCTCCTGGTGTTTGGCTCGGTATGGTATGCTTCATCGCTTGGCAGCAGTAAAGATGCGCACAAGGCGAAAACCACGGTTGCCGAAAAACCAACCCCATCATCTGGTGTAAGCTCGCCGGATATTGCAACCGACCCAGGTCTGGGTGTGCCGGCATTTCCGCCGCCGGATATACCTCTTTCGGACCCGGTCGTGCGGATTACCCCTATGCAACCGATCAAACCGATTCCCAAGAAGGCAGGCAGCCATAAAATATCGATCAAAGACATGTTTCCGATGGGCGACATCACTCGCGACCAGCCTGTTGTAGAACACCCCTATCGCACGATAGCGGAGCTGTTTCCGAGCTTTGAATATGATGGGAAGCTGTGGTCGGCCACCGGCAAATACCTGCTCGCAGGCCAGGCGGATATCACACCCACCGGCTTTTCTCTGCGCACCGGACAGACCCTGTTTGCTTTGGCCAACACGGCAGCGCCGGACAGCGTGCTATTTGTGAGGAGCCGCCAGGACCCGAATAAATACGCCATCTACAGAGCTACTATGTGAGCCAGCGATATCGTCCCGGCTCGACGAGCCGGGACGTCTGCAGCTTAGTATATGCGCTGGGCTTTAGAACGCCTCTTCTTCTTCGAAACTAAAATCGCCTTCGGCCGTATACAACTCCGGATCCATGTCGAACTCTTCCTTGCATTCCTCGCTGCAGAAGCAATAGTGCTTGTTTTTGTAGGTAGTGCAGACAGATGAATGTTCATCCGGAACAATCATTCCGCATACAGGATCGATAGGCATTTCGGTCACCTCCAATTCGTTGCGTACTGCACATTTCCCACCGTCTCTAAGGTTAAAACCAAAAATGACAGAGACTGTTTCAGTCATTTGCGGATGAGTGAAGGAAACCAGGCATTGTTCGGCGAACCGACATAGGAGCGATAGGTGCACAAGCGTTGTGTTTGTTGCTTTAGGAACCCGATTTCAGGAGGTCAGTATTTCAGATGGATTATTTTCTGACTGAAGAGCAGATATTTATGAGAGATGTCGCCAAGGATTTGGCGGAGAAGAAAATCAAGCCGGTGAGCGCGCATTATGATGAGGCCAACGAATTCCCGTGGCCCATCGTCAAGGATATGGCGGCTGCTGACATTTTCCGCGTGTTTATCGATGAGAAATACGGCGGGATGGCGGGGGACTCCCCCATTATGAACATGTGCGTCGTGACTGAGGAGTTGTCCAAGGTGGACGGCGGGATAGCCCTTGCGTTTGCAGCGACTGGTCTCGGCACGTTCCCGATCCTTGTCTCAGGCTCAGAGGAGCAGAAAGAAAAGTGGCTGACGAGGATCGCAGATGGCACAATCGCCGCATTTGGGCTTACGGAGGCCAACGCCGGTTCTAATGTCGCTGCAATGCAGACACGAGCGGTCGAAGACGGAGATCATTTTATCCTCAACGGCACCAAACAATGGATCACCAATGGCGGAGAGGCGGATATCTACACGATTTTTGCGATCACCGACCCGGAACGTGGGCCGAGGGGTATTTCCTGTTTTGTGGTAGAAAAAGGAACCGAGGGCTTCTCGTTCGGTAAAAAAGAGGACAAAATGGGCATACGCGCTTCAGCAACGCGTGAACTGATATTTCAGGACTGCCGCGTGCCCAAAGAAAATATGCTCGGTCGAAGAGGGACGGGGTTCTTCACCGCAATGAAGACGTTCGACCAGTCCAGGCCGGGGGTTGCAGCTCAGGCTCTGGGCATTGCCTCGGGAGCATTATCGCTGGCGGTCGACTATTCCAGAGAGCGCGAGCAGTTCGGCCAACCGATCTCCGCATTCCAGGGCCTTCGATTTATGCTTGCCGATATGGCTATGAAGGTAGAATCGGCCCGCGCGCTGGTCTACAGCGTGGCCAGATGGATAGATTCCCAGCCGGATGATAAGGTGACGGCATACTCTGCGATGTCCAAATGCTGGGCATCCGACGTGGCTATGGAAGTCACCACCAACGCCGTCCAAGTTTTCGGCGGATATGGTTATATGAAGGAATATCCGGTCGAAAAGATGATGCGAGACGCCAAGATCACTCAGATCTACGAAGGCACCAATCAGATCCAACGTGACGAAATAGGCCGTGGCCTTATAGCGGAAGCTGCAAGAAAGAACAGATAATAAAACAAAAATAGTGGCCGGTTTTACACTCACCGGCCACAACACTAACAGACCAATCAATAAGATCGGTGGCGGTCTCGTGTCGCCACCCTATTAGTCATCCTGCGCGCCATAATATAGTCATCCTGCGCGCAGTCGCAGGATCACCTCCCAATCAATAAGATCGGCGGCGATCTCCGAATCGCCGCCGCATAGCCCATTCCCCGTCATTTCGAGCACCCCCGTCATTTCGAGCGCAGCGAGAAATCTGCTTTTCCGGTTGACGGTTGTCGGTTAATAGCCCCCCAACCTCCAGCCTCCGGAACAATTACCCAAGCGTCCAGCCTTCTCTGTACGGCCGGTTGATCCAATAATCCGCCTTCGGGCAATTGATCGCCTTCATATTATCCGGGTCCCAATAAATCGGCTCCTCAGTAGTAATAATCGCCAGATTACCCAGCAGCAGCGTCTCGGTGATAGCCGTGGCGAAATCGAATTCCGAAAACGCCGGTTCTCCGCCCTTGCAGGCACGAATCCACTCGGCATAATGCCCCGGCGAACGCGGCAGGGTAGGGGTCGGCGGCTTATAATCCGCAAAATCCGCCTCAGGCAGCAGCCTGTACTCCGCTCCATAATCATCCGGAGAGTAGATCTTGCCTTTTTCTCCGATGTAGACTACTCCGCTGCCCGGCAAGTCTCGTCCATCCAGAAGATCAGCCGGAGGCTTCAAACCGCCGTCATACCACGTCATCTTCAGCGGCGACAGCTTCCCTCTCTGCGGGAATGTATAGGTTATGACCGAGCTTTTCGGGTAGCTCTCATCTGTTTTTTCATTACATTTGGCGCGTACAACTATCGGGTTTCGCAGGTCCAAAGCCCTGAATGCTGTGTTGAGGGTATGGCAACCCATATCCCCGATTGCCCCGGTTCCAAAGTCATACCACCCGCGCCAGTTAAACGGCTGATACCCAGGATGATACGGCCGTTTCGGGGCAGGGCCAAGGAACAGGTCCCAGTGCAGATCATTCGGCACCGGCGGGGTTTCCGTGAACCTGTGTATGCCCTGCGGCCACACCGGCCTGTTCGACCACACGTGAATCTCTTTAATCTGCCCCACCACGCCGGACCGGATCACCTCAATCGACTCGCGCAACCCTGACATGGCCGAGCCCTGGTTGCCCATCTGTGTCGCCACTTTATACTTCCTTGCCGCGTCCCGCATAACCCTGGCCTCATAAATAGAGTGGGTCAACGGCTTTTCACAATAGACATGCTTGCCCATTTTCATCGCCATCACAGATGGAATAGCGTGCGTGTGGTCAGGCGTGCTCACCACAACCGCGTCTATCTGTTTATGCATCTGGTTCAGCATCTTGCGATAGTCGGCATAGCGTTTGGCGTCCGGGAAGTCCTTTGCCAGCTTATTGAGAACCTCATCTCGCGTGTCGCAGATCGCCACTATGTTCTGTTTCTCATTGGCGACGCTGCGCATATTGACGTCCCCTTTGCCCCCAGCGCCAACAATCGCAACATTAAGCGTCTCATTAGCCGGATAGCCGAACGCCATACGGCTGTCGCGCAGGATCAGCAGGCCAGCCCCGGTGATCGCCGCGCCCTTCAGGAAATCTCTACGGGAAATCTGTTTGGACATTTTTCACCCCATGTTCAATCAGGCGGATGGTGTCGCCCCATTGCCTGTTACTTCTCGAACTCGACCGTATTATCCTTGCCCACCGAGCATTTTTGCTGTCACTTTTACGGTCTTGGAATCGGAATCCGTAAACTCGAACGGCGCCGTGCCTCGCATTATGTAGCCGTCACCATCCCTCACAACGCTGGCAATCGCGGGTATCATCACATCGTCCCCGACGTTCGCCTCACCAATATAGAAATGCTTATTTAGCTTCCCATCAGCAGTTTCAAGATATTTAGCGAAACCGTCCGGAGCGTCGATTTGCCACTTACTATCGCTGTAGCTGTTAATGAGCCATGATTGAGTCAGCGCTTCGTTTACTATCGCCCGGCCGGAGAATCGCTTGCCCATCCATTTGATGCCGTAACCATCGAATCTGTTGCTGGTTTTAACGGTTTTGGCACCCTCGTCGACAGAGTCTATCACCCCAAGCCCCTCGATCAAAGAGGCTTCCAGCTCAAGAACGGTCTGCTTATTCACAATTCGGGCGGATTTCACCGTATAGCTCGCGCTGTGCTTCGGGTTGGATATCACGATAACCTGCCCAATTATCGCCTCAGCAGACGGCGCTTCCCGATCAAGCGTGATGGTGTTTGCTTTATAATTTAGTGCGGCAATTTTCGCGTGCGGGCTACCCGTCATCCGAATTGCACGATTCCCTTTGCGAAGAAGCGTTCCATTCACCAGCCACATCGACCTCATTCCGCTGTTATCCTCAGAAATCGAGCCGAACGCGCCCTCGAAGTCAACCTTTCCCGACTCAAAAGATGCGCCGCAGCTTCTGTCGATATCGCTGAAAATATAATCCGTCCTGCAGGGCAAACCGACCTTCACCGCAACCAGGCTCTTTGAAGCCTCTCCGTCCGGTTTCAGCGCCAGAACCCTGCCCAGGTTAGATTTTTTCTTATAAGGCTCAATTATCGAGACATAAGTAGAGGCGCTGGACTCATTTCTGCCCAACACATACTCCATTTTGTCTGGATATTCGGGGAATGCTTCAGGCTCACCGTCCGCCACTATGATTTCCTTAGCACACCCGCCGAGCATGGTCATCTTCAGGCCGAGTTCTTTATCCTTCACATACCAGTTCGCGCTCCAGTTGGTGTCGGTCTTACCTCTGCGCGGGCTTTTGAGCCACTGATATCCCCCAGTCGGCCCGTTCGGCATCTTCTGTCCGAACTCGATATCCTCCCCTGCCAGCGTCCCTTTTGCCTGCGGCGGCCCGAGTGTAACCCCTTCCATACTGAACTCGCCAAACGGCAGTCCGTGGCAGATATAATCGTGAACCTTTCCGCCTTCGACCCTGAATATATCCACCAGATACGAATCGGCGTCGGATGTGTCCACCATAGCCACTGTCCGCCTGTACATCCCGGCCTGATCCGTATAGGCCAACTCTGCGTTAGCGTCCATCACTTGAACATCAGGAGATACGGCAAAGAGGTTCAACTCGCCCTCCAGTTTATACTGGCGATCCTGATCCATCTGCACGCAGTAATGCGATGGTGTGCTCTGCGTCCATGTATAAGCTTTATCGCCCCAAAGAGCCGGATATCCCATATCCGGCATAACGCACGTCCCGTAAGCCCACATCTCCAGATTCAGGCGATCGTAGTGCCCGTGCCACGCTCCCGACGTGCCGTAATGCATCACCAGCGCACGCTTGTTATCATCCTTGCCGGTCTCGAAGATCCCAAGCCCATATCCGCCTAAATCTCTGGACTTAAGCGCTATACCACTGCCATACTTAGCGGCGTCCTTTACCTGCTTTTCGAAATCCTCCGGTTTTTCGTACCAACTGCCACTAGGCCAACTGGTCTGATTTAATATCCGCGCATATAACGGGTCGCCCCAGGCTTCGTAGCCCTTCTTGAGCAGATAACGATCCCACTCGGCCTTTTTCCCTCCCGTCATACCTCCTCTATCGTCGCCTATGCAAGGGCAAAACTTGCCGGCCACGGTGGTCTGAATATAAAAATCCACCATCTTTTTCAAACGAGGATTGCTGATCAGGTCATAGCCCAGCGGTTTCATGTTATTTGCAAGCTCCAAAAATGCGCTTGCCCATATACCCATATAACCGATCGACTCCTCCGCGGCCGACCCGTCGCGGCAGACGCCATTATACAGCAGGGTGCTCATCTCTCCCTTGCCGTTCATTATCCAGTCTATCATCTGCTCGGTGGTAAGGTCCTTGGCGGGGTCGTTGTTATCAAGAACAGCCGCGACTATCGCCAGTTCGCTTTGCTGGTTCATATTGCCTTCGATGGTGCCATCACATATCGCACTGGCGGCCACTTGCAGGAAGTTGGCCTCGAAGTGGTCTTTGAAGTTGGTGATGCCTTTTTTAGCCAAAAATTGATTCAACTCTTGGTCAGAATCCAGGCTGAGGTATATTTCGTCGTATGCGTTGGTGAGCGGCATCACCGTCCCGCCCCCTTCCCAGCACAAATCGAGAATTTTGCCGAGATATTTGTTTGGCCAGGTCAGGTGATAGCCCTGTTTGGTGTAGTTCATATCGGGGTATTCCGACGCAATCTTTGCCAGCATCACGGCGGCTTTGTGTGAGTAGCTGGTGTCCCCGGTCAGGGTATAAACATACGACAGTTTCCGGACAACAGGAAGGATATCCGTTCTCCACCTCTGCCAGAAATTATAATGCGCGACGAAGAAATACCTGTTTCCGTCCGAATCAATCCAACCAAATCCGTCGTCGACATAAGGCTCTGTCGTATCAAGTTTTTCTTTCTTGCCGCCCTTGTTCCACGCATCGAAGTCGTTGGTCGGATATACTTCTCCGCCGATAGGGCATTTGACTTTATAAGGGTGCTCCCTGTCCATAATCCACGGATAATGCCCGCCTTTTTTGAATATCTCAGCGCCGTGAATCGGGCAACCAACCCCAAACCGCACGTTAAGGGCGCGCACCTGTTCTGCGGGAGGGATAAACTCCCAAATCTCCTCGTCGGACATATCCATCAGCCACTGGACTTCCTGTTTCGTGACCTCCAATGACTTGCGCGTAGAATCCTGGTTCAGTGCATTCTCTCTCGCCTGTTTAACCTGCTCCGGTGTGAACAAGCTTTGCCTGGTTTTGGAGTAGCACTGTCCAGCCGACAAACATATCAAGATAGCTGATAAAACCACTAAATACCTCACAAAATCCTCCTGCTTCCCAATGTTCCTTCTGTCGAAACGGGAGTACTTCCTGCTTTTTCGATGTCCAAGTTCCGACGTCCGAAGTCCGACCAGCCAACGTTACGCCATCCACATCCCATACCAAAGCATATTTTCTGACTTTCGCTCCTTTCGCACTTTCGCGTTCCTTCCTTCCCTTCGTCTTGATTCTTCGCTCCCCTTGACTCCTGCTCAGCTTAATCCGATAATCTAATTGTGGAAAACCTTCATCTATCGAATCTGAAATCGCTCGAAGCAGAGAGCATACATATAATCCGCGAGGTGGTTGCCGAGTTTGAGCGACCTGTGATGCTATACTCCGTAGGCAAGGACTCCTCAGTGATGGTCAGGCTGGCGCAGAAGGCCTTCGCGCCTGGCAAAATACCATTCCCCCTTCTTCATGTCGATACGGGTCTGAAATTCCCTGAGATGTATGAGTTCCGAGACCAGTTCTGCAAAGAAATCGATGCGGACCTTCGCGTTTACAGATTTGAAGAAGCGATTTCTGCCGGGGTTAATCCGTGGGATCTGGGCACTGTCAAATGCTGTGCGCAACTCAAGACGCAGGCGCTGCTTAATGCTCTTGAAGAGGGCGACTACGACGCCGCATTCGGGGGAGCCAGGCGCGACGAGGAGAAATCCAGGGCAAAGGAACGGATCTACTCATTCAGGGACGAACACGGCCAGTGGGACCCAAAAAACCAGCGGCCTGAGCTGTGGAACCTCTACAACGGCCGCATAAAAAAAGGAGAAAGCATCCGAGTATTTCCGCTCTCCAACTGGACGGAACTTGATGTGTGGATGTATATCTACTCCGAAAATATCCCCGTGGTACCGATGTATTTCGCAAAGGAGTGGGATATGGTGCGCAGGGAAGGGCGTTTGGTGCCGGTATATGAAAGCACTCGCCTGCTCGACGGCGAAACCCCGGAGAAAATAGTCTGCCGTTTCCGCACATTGGGCTGCTACCCGTGCACTGGTGCGGTCGAATCAACCGCGTCAAACATAGCCGAGATCGTCGAGGAGATGATGGTGGCCAGAAACTCCGAGCGCATCACACGCCTCATCGACCACGATCAGGACAGCTCAATGGAGCAAAAAAAGCGCGAAGGATATTTCTAAGAGCCGACTTCTGCTCGGCTGGATCATAAAAATGCGAGGCTGATTTTACATTGGGGCCTGTTTATAATAGCGTAGAATCGATAATCAAAAACTCTCTGACTCAGGATCTGCTGCGGTTCACCACGGCGGGAAGCGTCGACGACGGAAAATCAACTCTAATCGGCCGTCTGCTGCACGATTCCAAGAACATCTACGAAGATCACCTCGCCTCCCTTGCTAAAGACTCTATCGGCGCAGGCAGGGACGATATCGACTTCGCTATGCTCACAGACGGCCTCAAAGCGGAACGGGAGCAGGGGATCACGATAGACGTGGCCTACCGTCATTTCTCCACCCCCAAACGCCGTTTCATCATCGCCGACACGCCGGGCCATGAGCAATATACTCGCAATATGGTCACCGGCGCATCCACGGCCAATCTCGCTATCATACTCATCGACGCGCGCAACGGGGTTCTAACACAATCCCGGCGTCACGGGTTCATAGCCTCGCTTTTGGGAATCCCGCACCTCGTGGTCGCGATCAATAAAATGGACCTCGTCGACTATTCCGAGGATATATTTAAGGCCATAAGCGACGAATATCGCGACTTTACGACCAAGCTGCCCATCCGGGACGTCGTATTTATCCCAATGAGCGCTTTTTATGGCGACAATGTCGTCTTGCGCAGCGAGAATATGTCGTGGTACGACGGGCCGCCGTTGTTATCCCATCTGGAGACTGTGCATATCGCCAGCGACCAGAATCTTATCGACTTCCGATTCCCGGTGCAATATGTCTTGCGCCCGAACCAGGATTTCAGAGGCTTCTGCGGCACCGTATCCTCTGGGGTTGTGCGCGTCGGCAGCAAGGTAGTCGCCTTGCCTTCCGGCAGGACAAGCAGGGTGCAGCGGATAATCGCGGCAGGTGAGGAAGTCGAACACGCCTTTCCTCCTCAGTCTGTAACGCTATGTCTTGAGGACGAAATAGACATCAGCCGCGGCGATATGATAGTGCACACTGCCAACGTCCCCTGGCTTGCCGGTGACATAGAAGCTTTGCTAATATGGCTGGACACTCAGCCACTGCAGCTCAATCGCCAGTATATAATCAAGCACACCACCCGCACCGTGCGCGGCCGGATCTCCACTCTTAAATATAAGATAGACCCGAACACCCTGCATCGACAGGACGCCGACACCCTGCAACTTAATGAGATTGGCAGGATCGATGCGCAGCTTATGCGGCCGATTCTCTGCGACGAATACGCCAACAACCGCCATACCGGCAGCTTCATAATAATCGACCCGCAGACCAATTTCACCGCGGGCGCCGGGATGATATTCGACCGCTCACACAGATATGAACGTGCCACTGTCGCTCATCTTACCGCCAAATCTGCCACCCCCGCCAACCTCACTCGGCACACCGGGCAGGTATCAATAGAGGAACGGGAGAGGCTCCTCGGGCACCGCCCTGTTACGATCTGGCTGACAGGTCTCAGCGGCTCCGGCAAATCTACTTTGGCCTATGCAGTGGAAAAGAAACTGACCGAAAAGGGACACGCCTGCTTTGTGCTGGACGGTGACAACGTGCGACACGGGCTTAATCGAGACCTGGGTTTCTCTGCTGAAGATCGATTCGAAAACATTCGACGTGTCGCAGAAGTCGCAAAACTGATGAACGAGTCAGGGCTGATTGTAATCGCGTCATTTATCTCCCCGCTCAAAATCGACCGTGCAAACGCTCGTGAAATAATCGGCGAGGACAGGTTTATAGAGGTCTTTGTCGATGCTTCTCTCGAACTCTGCGAGCAGCGCGACCCCAAGGGGTTATATGCACGGGCGCGCAAAGGGGAAATACCTGAGTTTACGGGAATCTCGGCGCCTTACGAGCCTCCCGATTCCCCAGCGGTCAGGATAGATTCGGGAGACTCGACTGTATCACAAAGTGTAAAGAGTATTCTGGCGCATCTAAAGCAGGTTCGTGCGCTCAACTAGACATAGCCGAGCTGAAGCATATCGTCTCGCAGAAACTCGAAGTCGCGGCGTTGTTCGTCTGTTTTCCATCGCCCGACGGCTTCCGGGTTGACATCAATTCTTGCCAACTCCATACCAAGAAATTTCTCAACTGTTTTCAGAGTCTTCTCTTGATCGAGCACAAAATCCTCAAATCGCACTTCGATTCTATGCTTCGGCTTCGGCGTCGATTTCACGATCTCCCGCTGATATTTCCAGCTAATCGCCCTTCGCAGTCGCAGGTCATCGGTTTCGTCATAACAAACGCCAAAATCCGCCAGGTTATCCGTCAAATGCGCGCCGATTATCGAGTCTCGCGGGTCTCGTGTCCAGTCTATGTAATAAATATCCGGAAACATCCGCACAATCCACGGATATACCAGCGTAGTCTCCGGCAGTTTCCAGCCTTTATTTTCCGCATCGCTGTCCAGCACCGATGAAAGATACGACTCCACAAGCCGTGTGAACTCCGGGTCTATGGGCATTGTATGCAATTTCGAGAAGTCCCATCGCAGCCCGCCCAAATGCGTGACATATCGGGACATAACCCTGCACGCCTCATACATATCCTCGGCAGGTATCAAGTCACCGGACTCGTTAATCTCCGCGCCCATATAAAATCCGGATTCGGAGAGGGTATGCGACATAGCCCGCGTCCCTCCGTGCCCCCTGCCGATTACCGTCACCATCATCTGTTAAAAACCCCCAACTAACATCCTTTTTCCAGAATACCACACCCCGCCTGCCTCTACCAGATGTTTTCTTCCATCATTTCAGACAAAACCCGTATCGACGAAAGGATAATCAGCAACAGAACGAGGCAGTCTTCGAAGTTGCCGAACTGCAGCGAAGGCTCATCTCGACCATCCCCTCCGTCATTTCGCGCAGCGAGAAATCTGCTTTTCGGATATTCGCCATCAGGCGTCCGAATCACGACCAGTCAACGTGACTCCTTTCTATGCCGAAACAATCTAATCTCCTCTGGCGTCTTTCACCATTTCCAGGATTTCGCAATCTCTCCCAATAAAATAAATCCACTTTTGATATGTGTCAAAGAAGACCCCTGTTGCCTCCTGTAGAATAACAATGTAAGCTACGCCCCATAACCCAGGAGGATGATAATGTCAACGAAAGTCAGACAGATTATAAAAATAGATGAAGAGCTCTGCAACGGATGCGGACAGTGCGTTACAGCGTGCGCTGAAGGCGCTTTGAAGATAATCGACGGAAAGGCCAGGCTGGTATCGGAGACCTATTGCGACGGTCTCGGCGCCTGCATCGGCGACTGCCCGCAGGGAGCTATCACAATAGAGACTCGCGAGGCCGCTGATTTCGACGAGGAGGCTGCAATGGCTCATGTGGCCGCTCAGAAGAAGGCGGAACAGATTCCCGCAGGCTTTGTTTGTCCTTCTATGAGGATGACTCTGGATCGCACAAAGGAAGCGACACGGCAACAGCAGCCAACCGATGAAGCCAGCATCCCCAGCGAACTGCGACAGTGGCCGGTCAAGCTCTATCTGGTCAATCCCAACGCCAGCTACTTCGAGAACGCCGATCTGTTGATAGCGGCAGATTGCGTGCCGTTTGCCTATGGTGGTATGCATCCGGATTATATGCGCGGCAAGACTGTGGTAACTGGCTGCCCGAAGTTTGACGATGTCGGGATGTATGCCGAAAAGCTGGAGGCGATTTTCAGCGGCAATTCCATCAACAGCATAACCGTGCTTCAGATGGAGGTTCCGTGCTGCTCCGGGTTGCTGCGGTTGGTTCAGATGGCCACAATCGCGTCTGGCAAGTCAATTCCCATTGAGGTAGTGACTATCAGCCTCTCCGGTGAGGTGAAAAACGTGCAGAAAATAGCTGCATAAAATATTTCTTGTTTTTGTGTCGGCTCTAGTGTTTGGACGATGGGGAGCAGGGGTATAGTAAACACAGACTCGCCCAAGTCATCCTGCCTGAAAGCCCGCGGCATTGTTCTGCGGGCTTTCAGCGCGTCTATGGGGTTTACGCCTTTGTCGAGATTTCCCGCAGCATCTCAGTGGGGAGAAGATCAGCCGTAATCAACTTTGCCCCGGGGTCCGCCAGCACGATCGCTCGTTCGATAGCGTTTTCCAGCTCACGCACATTACCAGGCCATTGATACCGGTTGAATATCTCTAACGTCTCCGAATCCGCCCGTTCGATTTGCTTGCCGTTATCAGGAGCATACATCCCTATAAATCGTTCGACCAGCGCAGGTATGTCGTCGAGGCGCTCTCGCAAAGGCGGCGTGTTGACGGTGATAACCTGCAGTCTATAGAATAAATCCTCTCGGAACTTGCCTTCTTCTACCAGTTTCTCCAGGTTCTGATTAGTCGCCGTCACCAACCGCACATCGACGCGGATAGTCTCATCTCCGCCGACCCTCTCAAACTCCCGCTCCTGAATCACCCTCAGCAGCATCATCTGCACAGTCGGTGGAATATCCCCGATCTCATCGAGAAACAGCGTGCCCTGATTAGCAAGCTCAAACCGGCCCTTCTTGCGGGCTATTGCCCCGGTAAACGAACCTTTCTCATGACCGAACAACTCGCTTTGCAGAAGCTGCTCCGAAAGCGCCACGCACGCCACAGGCACAAACGGCTGTTTAGCACGAACCGAGCCATAATGAAGCGCCCGCGCTATCCCTTCCTTGCCGGTGCCGCTTTCTCCGCGAATCAACACCGTCGCGCGGCTGTCTTTGATCCTGTCGACCATCTTAAAAACTTCAAGCATCGACTCGCTGGAGCCGATCATATTGTCGCAGGACACAATGCCTTTGGAGCCAGCCGGTGGTGCTGGGGTTTCTTCCTTAATATTCTTACGAGTGAGGGCGTTTTTGACGACCTGTTTTATATCATCAAGGTCAAACGGTTTCGTGATGTAATCCAGAGCGCCGAGTTTCATTGCGTCTACTGCGCTCTTTATGGTTCCATGCGCAGTTATCATCAGCACCGACAGGCCTGGGTTAATCTCTTTGGCGGCTTCAAGAAGCTCAATGCCGTTGATGTCCGGCATGATCAGGTCACTTATCAGGATATCTATCGAATCATCGGCAGCGATTATCTCCTGACCTTTCCTGCCATTCTCCGCCACTTGCACATTATGGCCCTCTTTAGCCAGTACAGCCTCCAAAACCCGCCGGATGTTCGGTTCATCGTCGACTACGAGGATATTTGCGGTCTTCTTTCTCATACTTGAATCATACCATACCTGAGCTCGAACGTGAAATAAACCCAGCTCACGTTATGACGTCAGTGACGCATTCTCAGAAGAGTCTATTTGAAGTCGGTGCCGTCTCGCAGCTTGCCCGATATTCGCCGCTCCAGTGTCTGGTCGAGTTCATCGACGCCGATTGGGGCTCTGGCGCCATCTGCGGGCAGGACTATCGTAAAGGTCGAGCCTTTGTCTGTTTCGCTGTTCACTTCTATTGTGCCGCCGTGATTTTCGATGATTTTATGCACCACGCTCAATCCAAGGCCTGTCCCTTTAGTCTTTGTGGTAAAGAACGGCACAAAAATACGCTCCAGTTGATCAGTCGAGATGCCCGTCCCGTTGTCTGCCACCGTGACATACGCGCCGCCCGCAGGCGCGCGGCCAGTCTTCACCGTCAACAATCCGCCCTCAGGCATAGCCTGCAGGGAGTTGATTATGATATTTCTCAACACCTGATCGAGCTTGCCTTCATCAGCCTGAATCTGCGGTATTGCATTGTCGAGCTCTACTTCCACGCCGACATTATTGTTTTTCAAATGCACGTTCATCAACTGCAGCGTCTTATTGACAACAGAGTTCAGCGAAACAGGCTTCAGCTCAAGCTGCATCGGCCTGCCATACTCCAAAAATTCCGTGGTCAGCTTGTTAAGCCCATTCACTTCATCTACGATTATGCCGAGAAACTCCACTATCGCCTCTTCGTTTGCATATTCATTGCTCAAATACTGCGCCGCGCCTTTAATTGAGCTAAGCGGGTTCCTCAATTCGTGAGCGATGCTGGCTGCGAGTTGACCAATGGCGGCAAGCTCTCCCATTCGACGGAACTCGTTTTCCATTTTCATTTCGCGGGTTATGTCTTCAAAGATCAATACAAGTCCAAGCTGCTCACCGGCGTTATTGAGAAGCTGCGATATACTGAGGTTGACATACACTTCGCCGCGTTTTTCAGGGTGAAACGCCAGTTTATACCCTTGATATGTGTCGCCCGTCGATTGCACGCTTTCTATAGCCTGCCGCAGCATCCCCTTATCAGCAGGCGTGATTTTCAGGCGATCCAGCACATCTTCATAGTGCAGCCCCTCTATTTGGCTTGCCCTCAGCCCTACGATGTTCTCCGCTGCGACGTTCCAGGTCAAAAGAACCCCATCATAATCCAGCGTCACCACGCCTGCCGCGATACTGCTCAAGATGTTGTCAGTGTAGCTGGTCAGAGCGGCAAGGGCTTCAAGTTCCTTATAAATCGCGGCCCCCTGGCTTGCGATTATCGACAGCACCCGAACATCGTCCTCGGTGTATACATTTGGGCTGTAGCTGCGGACATTGAGAATCCCGACCACTTCATCCTGCACTATAAGAGGTATCGACATCAACGACCTTATCGGTCTGTCGTTTGTCCGCAGGCTTTCGAACCGTGGATCGTGAGTGATATCCGGGGAGACGATTGCCTTTCGTTCACGGGTCGTCCACGAGATTATACTGTTGCCATCAAGCGGTTCCTCGTCCGGCACACTTTCCGTTTTGCCCCTAAACAGCGACGCCTTCACGCTCGCCGTTTGATTCTCGTGATCAACAGCGTAAATAAACGACTCGTCGTAGTCCACCAGATCAGCCACCATAGCCAAAATCGAGTCCAGAGCCTGCGACAGGCTGCCCGCCGCGCTTATGCGCCTGGAAAACTCGTACAGCGCAGTCAATTCCAGCACCTTTTGCTGGATTTTCTGCTCATAAGCAATAGCATTTTTAAGCACAGTAGCCGCGTGTGAGGCGACTATGGATGCGAGTTGCAGTTCCCCGGGCAAAAATTGTTCACTGCGACTGCGGATCAGCGCCAAAGCTCCAATAGGGGTATCCTCTGCAATTAGAGGTACGATCATAAGGTTTGAATTGGTGGCGGCAAGCGCGTTCAACATATCGGCGACCGGGCCGAACTGCCTTTCCGGGCTGGCTGAGGTTGTGATAATCGGGGCTTTCTGATTGCGAACGAAGTCCACGCACTCATCATCGCCTATAGTGTTCTGAATCGAATCGGCTGTCTCAGCCAAATTGCCGGATGCTGCCTGAAGGTTGAGTTTATCCCGCTTGGGATCAAGCAGCAGCAAACCCGCTCCATCACATTCAACAACTTTAGAGGCAGTCGTCACCAGCATCTGAGCCGCGCTATCCAGTCCGCACGCTGCACTAATCCCCTTGCTCTGCTCATACAGCACGTTAAGCTCGGCGTACTTCTCCTCCATAGCCTCATACAATCGGGCGTTTTCTACAGCAATTCCGGCCTGACTGACGAATGTTGCCAGCAAATCTACATCATGAGGCTCAATACGACATTCCGCCGTGCAGTTATCGACCACTACCACGCCGATAGACCTGTCCCGCACCACAATCGGCGCGACAAGGCACTGCCCCGAAAACGGGGATTCATCGCAATCGACCGGCGTGCCCTGAGAAAAAATCGGTATTCGCTCTCTGGCAGACAACCCAACCACGCCCTCGTCGAATCGTATCGTCTTAGGGATTTTATCCAGGTCGCTATATCCACGCTGGGCTTGCAGAACCAATTCACCAGACCGAGAATCCAGCAGATACACACAGCAGCGATCGAAGCCCACCACCGCCGTAATGCTCTCCAATATCTGATTCAGCACATATTCCAGATCCAGCGTGGAGTTTATCGATCGAAGCACGTCGGATATGGTGGACATCTCCTGCACTTTACGATGCAGGCGGCTATATAGATTGCGGCTCGATATCGCCAGTGCGGCGTGTGTGGCAAAGACGCCGAACAGTTTCAGGTCATCTTCATCAAAAGGCGGTTTCGGATAATGCCTGCGAATGCTCAATACGCCGCTGATTACGCCATCTTCCCCTCGCAGCGGCACACACATAGACCCGCTGACATCCGATCGCGGTCGCACGGCGTTTTCAAATCTCGGGTCCGAACTTACGTCGTGAATAAGGGTCGGCTGTCCTGTCTGCGCCACCCTGCCTACGATGCCTTCTCCCAGACCGACCTTAGCGCCCTTAACGATATCGGCGCTCAGTCCGAAACTGGCCTTAATAACCAGCATCCCATCCACAGGGTCGCGCATCATTAACGAGCACGTCTGCCCATCCATAACCGCTGCCGCTTTGGAGACTATCATATCCAGCAGCGCGTTATCGCCGCCGGGGTCTATCGCTTTGCCGATATCGTAAATCGTCGCGATTTCCTGCATCCGCTTTCGGGCAAGTGCATTTGTAATTTCAAGGGATTCGCCGAGGGTGATATTCTCAAGAAGCACCCCGACAAAAGAGGACAAAACAGGCAAAAGAGGCTCGTCGGCAATGTCGTCATCGGCCACTATTTTGGCGTCAAAGCCATCGGGAGCCGCTACAGGCACACGAAGATCTGTGCAATCAGCCGAGTGTTCGCCGTTTTTTGAATGCCAACTGCGGGTCTCACCTGTAACGCTGTGGGTTACCTCAACGGACAGCGTCGAAAGCCCCAACGCGTCGCGAGCGACGTCGAGCATACGCTCCAGCCTCTGCTCCGCCGGCTCTTGCGCACTGGCCAATTCCGCGATCTTCTGCATCGTTGAGATTTTTGACGACGAAAGCGGCATTATGTGGACCTTACCTCAACAGAAAACGACACTGGCATTATACCACCTGCACCGTATATCAAACCAGCAAGCATGCATATAGCGTGAAAGAGCTGTGACGCGCTTCGACGTGACGCGTGAAGCCTTGTTAAGCCACACACACCTGCCTTTAGAATTGTTCCACAGCTTAATCGGTGTGGCTTAGTGATTTTACGAGGTAGTCTGCGGTAAACTCAAGGGCGGCGGCACGGAACCGACCAAAACTGCGCCATTTGCCGTCGAGGGATTTCATTTGCTGAGCCAACTCTCTAATATCATCGGCGCTCGCGTCACGATATCCGGCTATTTGCTCCGATGAGTCACTTGACCTGGGCGCTTGCGAAGATTCGGTTCCGAGGATCAAATAACTCGTGAAGTTCATCTGCCCTTTGTCGCAGGTTATGGTGTGATCTATCCTGCCGATGACCGATTCAAAAGTCGCGTCAAGCCCGGTTTCTTCTGCGACTTCCCGTGCAAACGCCTCTCGATACGACTCCCCAACCTCCATACGGCCGCTGGGGAGGTTATAAAGACCATCAGGATAGAATTTCTTCGTCAAAGTGATGACTTTGCCTGCAGGCCGAGGCAGGATCATCACTACTTCGCTCAGAGAACCTTTCCTGGCCGCCATATAATCAAAAAAATCCTCATCGACCCGAACGATAGTGCGCTGCACTCTCATCGCATACCCCTGTTATTGACACACCCGTCGTGAATCGCGGTCAGGATGTCGGTGTATGAGACATCGCCTCTATCTTCAATTCCAAGCTGCTGCATCATAGGCTTCGCGATTTTCGCCGCCAGCGTTTCGCGAATCCCGGCTTCAAGCTCAGGCGCTCTCTCGACAAACCTCTTCGCCGCTTGAAACTGCTCCGGTGTTACCAATTCGATATTTTTGACGGGTGGGTTATCGGAGGAGTCTTCAGGCTTTGCAATATGTGATGCAGCGAGACGGCCTTTCCATTCCGCTCTCTCCATCACCACTATTGTCCCGGCGGCCAGGTCTCCGAGCCGCTGATTCCTGGATGTGACCAAAATCGAGATGATGCCGATCAGATACAAATCCACAATACGAATCAGTCCTCTAATGGCCGCGTTAGTCAGAGAAATCGGAGACCCATCCGTCGTGACAACGCGCATCCGAAGAGCCCGTTTGCCCGGCGTCTGACCGTTCCATTTGGTCTCAAAGTAGACATAATAACCCCACCACAGGACAAACAGCAGTATAATCAGCGCCGAAGTAACCCAGCCAAGAACAGAAAAGTGCAGGTAATGCTGCAAAACGAAGTAGACACCGACTGCAATCAAGATCGCCGCCGCCTGGATAAGCAAATCGACCACAGCCGCCGAACATCGCGAAGCAACGCCCGCCAATTCATACTCTATGGTCACATTCTCAGGGGTATTTATAGAAACCAGCCGCGGCAAATAAGTCTCCTGTTTTTGTTATCGGTTGTCGGTTCACGGTTGTCGGTTATCGGTTGTCGGTTGTCGGTTTACCGTCATCCTGCGCATCCTATTTTGTCATCCTGCGCATACTATTTTGTCATCCTGCGCGCAGTCGCAGGATCTCGTTACTACGCCAGTTTTCCCCTTATAACCCACGACCTACCTAAAACGCTCCACTTTTCCTGCCACCCCAACATCCCCGCCAACCCTAAACTTAACCGGTAAAAACGCCTCAACGACAGCTATATTCGTCAGGAGATGAGTAGTAACCTCGGCGGTCGTAAACTCCGACAAACCACCGGCAAGCGCGGCGGGAATTATGAGCTGATCCGCCAGGTGCTTATCGAATGCTGCGTCAGAGTCGTAATAATCCTCAAACTCATCGCACGCCTCATCAGCCACCCGTTCGGCGCGTTTTTTCAGTGCTCCCAGGCTCTGAAACCCCGCCCTGCCGTTGTCGCTTGAACAGGATATAAAGACCACTGTGCCCTTACCCTGTGACGGGTATTCTTTTATCTCGGCCTCAGCTTCCACTCCGATCTTACCCAGGCGTTTTTTAGCAGAATCCAGCTGGCGTTGAGCGATGCTTAACGGCAAATTGGACACCGCTGAGACAACCTCAACGTGCATCTGTCCAGCGCGTTTAGTCGCCGATATTGGCTTCAATTGTTCTACTGCGGGGATTTCCAATCGCACCTCGCCGCCTCCGATCGGATAATAACCCGATCTGATCACGGAATAATGGCACGCCAACCCCATATTAGCAATAACCGGCAGGAAAACCTCGCTGATATAGTTGCTGATCGGTGCGAAGGGGACGTGGGTGCCGCCTTTGATGGTGACGTGGCTCTTTTTCGAGCCGAACGCCAACGGCCAGATTATCGTCTGAACGATCAGGTTTACGGAACCAGCCGATGCTTGGACCGCCGCTACATCAAACTCATGTCTGCCGGATTTGATCTTCCCTGGCTTGAATGTTAATTTTGTGGAACCGACCTGCGCGCCTGCAATCTCCGCCGAGCAGATATCAGCAATTGCCAAAGCCCCTGTCAGATGCTGCGGTCGCAAACCGGGTTTGTCGCGATTTGCACGGATATTGTCTATGGTGACCGGCTGTCCGGTGATAGCGGCCAGCGACAGCGAAGTCCGCAATATCTGCCCGCCGCCCTCGCCAAGACTGCCGTCTATATGGATCACTTCCGCGCTCTCCTAATACGATACCTCGACTTTGCCCACCATCGGTTTGCGCACATAAAGTGGAGCCAGTGTCATCGCATCGTCTACATCGCCTGTCTCAAGCCTGCGCATACCCAGATCAATCATCGCCGCACCCCGCGTGAAATCCGCCCACGCAGGCGCAACAGAGGCCTTCTCTCCCATTTTCTGCGATATAATTTCCCAATTTCGCCTTGCCCCAGTCCCGCAGAAGTGCACCCTGTTCTGTACTTCAGACAGATGATCCAGCACATCATTTATTCGCGACACAGCATAATCCGCCAGCCGCTCCCGCCCCGTCGCATCAAAAAGAGACCAATACACCTCGTCGACACGCGCGAAGATCATCGGGCACACCACGGCCTCCCCATTAGCCGCCCCTCGCGCCATCGCATCCATCGTCCCAACACCGACTATCGGCTTACCCAAAACATACGCAAGCGACTTCGCCGTCGTGCCGCCAATCCTCAGACCTGTAAACGAGCCCGGCCCCAACCCCATTATCACCGCGTCAAGATCGGCTGTGGTCAGCTCGCAATCTGAGAGTACATTCTCAATATTCGGCAGCAACCGGCGCAGCAGGTTCATTTTATGGGCGAAATGATACTCCGCCAGCACCGAATAATCTCGGCCAATCGCCAGAGTGCAGATTTCCTGTGAAGAATCAATTGCCAGTGTCAGCATCCAGTGCCTCAATCAATTTCGCAATGCGTTCAGAATCGGTTTGCAATATCAGCTCCCGATCCTCGTCCCCCGCCATTCTGAGCGTGATATCCAGCCTCTCGTGCGGCAGAGTCGTCTCCATTCTATCCGCCCATTCCACAATCGTCACGCCGTCCCCGTAAATATACTCCTCCAGCCCAAGCGACTCCACCTCGTCCGCTCCGGCAAGTCGATACAGGTCGATATGATACAGCGGCACCGCGCCCGGGTGTTCGTGAATCAGCGTGAAAGTCGGGCTATGTATATCGGCGTCAAGGCCAAGCCCCGTGGCTATCCCTCTGGTAAGGGTAGTCTTTCCCGCACCTAAATCTCCATAAAGCGCGATCACATCCCCCGCTTGCAGCAGTTTCCCTATCCGCTGCCCCCAGGCGATGGTCTCATCCGGGCTGGCGGTCTTGATTTTCAACTCCACTTTTCAGAAATGCTCCCAGCTCTCACCAATCGGCTGAAGTGTGCCGTTCGGCATAATTAAACTCACATCGAGTTCCTCAGTGATCTCTCCGATAACCCGCGCTGTGGAATCCGTCGACGCAATCGCCTGCAGTATCTCCTGCGCAGCCTTGCAATCGCAGGTAAGCAGCAGTTCATAGTCCTCCCCGCCCTCGACGGCCAATCGAATCGCGTCCATATCAAGCCGTGCTGCTGCGATGTGCGTCTCGCGCGAGACCGGCAGAGCATCAGCAAACACCTTCGCCCCTACGGCCGAAGCCTCGCACAGCTTTTTCAGGTCAGGCGCCAGACCATCGCTGATGTCCATCATTGACCGTACTTTGCCAGTGCCGACAGCCGCTTGCGCTTCTCGCACTCTTGGTTCTGGTTGCAAGTGCTTTAGCACGCACGCCTCGCTCGCCCTGTTCGCCTCATTAAGTCCAAATTTGAGCAGCAGTTCCAACCCCGCGCGCGAATCCCCAAGAGTATTAGTCACGATGATGGCATCCCCCTGCTTTGCGCCATCCCTTCGGGCCACCTTGTCGGGGTCCGCCAAACCAAGCTGCATCACGTTTATCACGATCCCGGCCGCGCTCGCTACCGTATCCCCGCCTGCCAGCACGCTGTCGAAGTTCGCCGACACATCGCTCATTCCCTGATATATCGACTCAAGAACCCCGATCTCGATATCAGGCAGCCCTATGCTGACAAAGGAGTAGGTAGGCGTGCCGCCCATCGCCGCGATGTCCGATATATTAACAGCCGCACTCTTCCATCCGAGCTGATACGGCTCAATCAGATCCATCTTAAAATGGGTATTTTCCACCAGCATATCAGTGGTGACCGAAAGCAGCTTATCACCGAACCTGATAAGCGCTGCATCATCCCCAATACCAAGCGCCAAGTCGCCGTCGGCTGCAGAGCCGAAGTTGTCCCGGATCAGCTTGATAATGGCCGATTCCCCACCTGCCTCGGAAATTTTCACGATCTGATATGCCTCAACAGCCGTTTCCGGTCCTGCCGAGATACTCCTCGACCACCTTCATCGCGCACAATTCCCCACACATCGAGCAAACGTCGTCGACCTCACCGGATCGCGCCTTATAAACCTCCGAAGCCTTAACCGGGTCTATGGCAAGCTCAAGTTGCTTCTCCCAATCCCTCGCTTTGCGTGCAATGGCCATCTGTCTGTCCCACTCGGCAGCGCCCGGCAAGCCCTTGACTATATCCGCCGCATGCCCCGCGATTCTGGCTGCGATAACCCCATCTTTTACATCCTGAGCAGTCGGCAGCCCCAAATGTTCGCTTGGGGTCACATAACAGAGGAAATCCGCGCCGTTCATCGCAGCAATCGAGCCTCCGATAGCCGAAGTAATATGGTCATAACCCGGCGCCACGTCGGTCACGAGCGGGCCAAGCACATAGAACGGCGCACCTTCGCACAGGCTCTTTTGAATCTGCATATTGGCGGCAATCTGATTCAGCGGCACATGCCCCGGCCCTTCGACCATCACCTGCACCCCCGCTTCTCTGGCGCGCTTGACGAGTTCGCCGAGGATCAGCAGTTCCTGAATCTGCGCCCGGTCGGTGGCATCGGCCAGGCACCCCGGCCTGAAACCATCCCCCAAACTCAGGGTAACATCATACTTCTTAGCTATCGCCAGCACGTCGTCGTAACGCTCATATAACGGATTTTCTTTACCGTTCGCCAGAACCCAGTTCACCAGAAACGCCCCGCCGCGGCTGGTGACGTCCATAATCCGCCCCTGGTCGCGGAGTCGGTCGATGCTCTCCTTCGTAACCCCACAGTGCAGGGTCATAAAATCCACGCCCTGTTTCGCCTGGCGTTCGATTGTGCCGAGCAGGTCATCGGCGGTGATCTTTACTATCCCGCCGTGCTCTCCGACCACGTTCACTGCGCACTCATAAATCGGCACTGTGCCAAGCATTACGTCGCTGTGTTCCAAAATAGCCTTACGAATCCCGGTCAAATCCCCGCCGGTAGACAGGTCCATCATGGCATCCGCACCTGCATCCACCGCAGCTTTCAGCTTGGCCAGCTCATCTTTAATATCCGGAAAAGTCGCCGACGTGCCTATATTGGCGTTGACCTTGGTTCGCAGCCCCAGCCCAACGCCCTCTACACGAGCGAACTCGCGATTCACATTTTTTGGAATCACAACAGTTCCGGCAGCCACGCGCTTGACCAGCACATCGACATCGATATTCTCAGCAAGCGCGACTTGCTCCATTTCTTTAGTTATCCTGCCCTTGCGGGCGGCTTCCAACTGTGTCATATCACGGAACAGGGATCAAAGGCCATCGGCCCCACGCAAATTGCGCGTCCCATACCTCCTTATAAGTTCTATAACCGTTTGCTTCATATCTTTAGCACGCACAATCGCTGATATCACCGCTGCGCTGGTCGCCCCGGCATCTGCGATCTGGTGGATGTTATTCAAACCGATTCCACCTATGGCGACTACGGGTATATTTACAGCCTCACATACGTTCTGCAGATTCGCCAAACCGGACACTGGCCCGGTATCGAGCTTGGTGGTGGTGGCAAATACAGGCCCGTAACCGATATAATCTGCGCCATCCTTTTCGGCCTGAACAGCCTCCTCGATACAATCGCAAGATACCCCTACGATAGCCTTTTCACCAAGTATTTCTCTAACAATCGAGACAGGAAGGTCGCTTTGACCAACGTTCACCCCATCAGCTCCCACCGCCGCAGCGATGTGGACTCTGTCGTTTACAAAAAACTTGGCTTTCGCCCGCGTGCATAACTCTCGAACCGCAACAGCAGCTTCATAAAACTCCCGATCAGATGCGGTCTTATCCCGTATCTGAATCATCCTCGCGCCGCCCTCAATCGCAGCCTGCGCAATCATCAAATGTGTCCTGCCTGGATACAATTCCTCGTCTGTTATTACGTACAATCCTTCAATCACAACGGTTCATTCCAACATCTAAAATAACAAAAGCCGTGAATCCTCCGGAGATGGGGACTCACGGCCTAAAAGCACCCTCTCCGCTTCCCTGCAGGTCCGTGATTTCACGGAGGGACGAAAACGCTCTGCATTCCGTATTCGCAGGTTCAAAGGGTTAGCTCATTCGAGCTTCTCAGCCCCGGATATTCTCCGAAGCACCCCCAGCGGGCCACTCTGCGTCGACAATCCAGCCGACAGGCACCTATAGTCTACCACGTACATCGCACACGGTCAAAAAATCCAACGCTACCAAATACAGCAATATAGCTGTCCCATAATACAGCCGTCCCCAAATGCTGTCGTCCCCAAATACAGCCGTCTCCAAATGCAGTCGTCTCAGAATGCAGCCGCCCCAATGTCATTCCGAGCGAAGCGAGGAATCTGCTTTTTCTGATCTCCGAGCTCAGACACTGGGTGTCCAACTAGACAATTAATGCAATTCCAATCTCCAACCTCCAACTTCAAACCCCAAAATGTGTTACCATAGTTCCGGAGGTGCGCGATGCGACTGATATATCTGGTTATTGGGTTGTTGATTGCGATGTCTACGCAGACCACGGCCGCCCGGTTCGAGCTGCTTACTCTTAAAAATCTGGGATATGCGCGCACTTTGTCAGGTGTCAACGACATCGTCAAGACCACCCAGTTTCAGATCGGAAACACGGAGATGCTCTCGTTGCCGAGCGTGGAGTTTATGATAGATGTCGAACGAAACGGGGAGCTGATCACCCTTGTGCCGAGCGACTTCATTTTTAAAGGCATCGACTCCACTACCAGGGATCGTGAGATTTGCACCAGCATCGAACTGCTCGGCAAGAACCCCAGCCTGCAATTAGAAGTGTATTTGGACTACTGGTACGACGAGCGCAGCACATTCCAGCAGAAATCCATCTCGATACAGCCTTATCCAAAAGCCAAAGGCGTGGTTATAAAACGAGTGACTATCGAGTCGATAATCTTCAAGAACACACTTTCCCCGCTTGCGGCAAGCCCGACGGGGTTTATCAACGAGACCAAATCCGGCTTCGCCGTATTCGATCAAAAAAGCAAGAAGGCGCTGTGCTGGAGCCTGCCTTCGGGGGTAACCTTCCTGGGTCGCAACAATAGTTTTCTCGCTTATGAGGTGGCTGATGTCGATGTGGCGAATGGCTATAAATCAGGCAGGCTGACTCTTGGCGCGGCTTCCGGCAAACCGGAGGATATATTCATAGCATACAGACGAATGCTGATGGAGGCTCGATATCCGACTTTGGCTAAAGATGCAAAGTTCGCTGCTCTTCAAAAGCGCTTTTCCGATTATTTCGCTGAATACAAATACCTCCCCCCCGATCCCGAATCTGGCATAGACATGGAGGCGCGGCTGCTTGGGGATAAGGGATTTGTCCTGTTATTTAACCCGGGCGCGGTTGAAGCCAGCGTGGAAATACCGAAATCCGATCCAATTTTCGCGTCATTCAGCCGTCTTGAGTTGTCGGATTGGACTTCAATGGAATCCGGATCCAAAATCGAATCTTCAAATATCACGGTCCCTGCCGGTGGATACAAAATCATTGGTGTAAATATAGATGGGTAGATGGCTAATAATAATCTTCGGTTCCATCTACGTCATCGCGATGTGGGCGGTGCTTTTCTATATCATCAGGAGAGGCTTAGGGCCGTATTTTCGCAGCAAGCGGCAGCCTAAAGTCAGCGTCAATGCCGTCGTCAAGCAGAGAATTGGACACGAGGGCATAGACTCCACTACCTGGCAGGCGAATATCATCAAAAAGCTGATAATCTTTGAATGCGAAGACGGAGTAGAACGAGAATACGACGACATTTCGGATGATATATGGGATTATGCCGAACAAGGGACGGAGGGTGTGCTCACCTACCAGGGTCACCTCTTCGTCGACTTTCAGGCTCAGCGGTCATGGCTCAATATAGATAAAGCCCAGGAGCGCTTGATGAGGTGGTAGCGCAGATGTCCGATGCCATACTTCGGCTGCACGTCACCCCGAGAGGTTCTCGCAACGAGATAACCGGATGGCGCGACGACGTCCTGTGTATCAAGATCACAGCTCCCCCTGTCGAGGGCGCTGCCAACGCCGCCATCGTCAAGTTCGTCGCAGGCAAGCTCGCCATTCGCAAATCCCAGGTCGAGCTTGTCTCTGGTGACAAGAGTCGGGAGAAGACCCTCAAGATCGTCGGCCTCACTGAATCCGATATTCGCAGCAGGCTCGGCGGTTAATTTAATTTCAGCCAACAATCACCTCGACGTTGTGTACCCCGCCATCTCCGAAGAACGGCAGCATCTGTCCGAGCACGGGCTCCCCATCCACCACCATCGACGACCCATTGCCGGACTCAACCACGTTGCGACGCAGCGTTATATTATATGTGTCGCCGCGAAACCTTCTCCTGATCTCACAATCTATCCACGAATTCGGCAGGCGCGGGTTCAGTAACAACCCCTCGCTGGTGGCGCTGAGGCCGATCGTCCATTCCACCAGCACGCTATAAAGCGCGTTTAGAGCCTCCACATCCCCAGTGCCCAGCCTGTCAGACCCAAGATGATCCAGCAAATCGTCTATAATCATTTTATCCGACAGCGCGGGAGTTATCGATTGCAAATAGCGAAGCCGCCGCGGGAGCGCTCGGCGCTCCGAACTCTCTTTTCGACCCAGATTTCTCCGCTGCACCATCTCAAGCATTCTGCCGTGATCAGCATTATTGCCCGGCACAAGCGACCAACTGCGAATCGTCTCCGCCAGCAGTCTATCATCTCCAAAGTTAGAATCCTCGGCGGAGGTATCAATGGCCATTCTTATTATACGATCACAATGTTCCCGGAGAGGCATAGCAGGCCCATCGCGAAGGGCTATGCTCTCGGCTAAAATACTGCTGTCCCCGGTCTCGGCGACATATCGGGCAGTGCTTATCACCAGCCAGAGCAGCTCAGTGGGTGGGATACTGACAATAGACTGCTCATCCGGTGAATATGACCCAAGCAGAGACAACCCGGCAGCAAAACTGAGCAGCGCAGGCCGGATAATATGAGATGCCGCCCCGGATAAAGGATGCAAACACCGCAGTATATCCGCCACCTTCGCCGGGTCAAGGTTATTAGGCGCATTACGCTGTCGGATCCACCCCGAATAAGTCTCATAGGGCAGCCATGTATTCACCAGCGCGTCAAACGTCCGATCGGATGTGTGCAATTGCACGGCGCCGGATAACTCCCGCCAGGATTTTCTCGACATATCGATCGCGGCGCTAACGTTATCCGCTTTTGATAACGCTTTAGCGACGCGAAGAGCCGATTCCGGGCTTTGCGCGACTCCGAAACAGAATCCGCAATCCGCCTGCCCTTCCACCGGCAGGTCGATTTCGATGGTCAAAGAGGCGATTAAATTGCTTACGCATCCATTTTCCGCACTCTTTTTGGAATCCTCGATATGAATCGGGTTAGCCAGAGTCCGGCCATCTCCCACAAAATCAGTTTTCTCTATAGCGAAACGGGTGGGGGGAAGCGTGCAGGAGTGAAACAATACCAGCTCATCTGCCAGACCTTCATCGGAGATTGTGGCAGCCTCCCCAAGTGGGCGGCGCATCAATAGTACATTATCGCTGGGACGAAATGCCGCTTCCATCGACACTGCGGTGTGCGGCTCTATATATGTTGTGAACTCGAGAGTCCTGGCGGATGCGGATCGATTCTCGATATTTAACCGCCATACCTCGCACGGCAGGTTCGGCACTGTGGCGATAGTGAGGCTTGCAGCGATCTTGTTCTTCAGTGTAAAAACGCTGGCCTGACCAGGCTCGAAACGGATTTCATACTCATCGCTGCGTTGGCCCATCGGAGCAAAAAAGGCCGTCCACTGATCTCCGCTTTCCTTATCTCGAATATACCAGGCTTTGCTGAGTCGTGAGGAATGGGTGACCTCTTTACCGGCAAATCGGCTGCAACCGGAGCCGTCCGGCAACAATTCTACCGAATAATCCGACCCTATGCTGCACAGCAACCCTCCAAACGGGCTTGCCGCACCGATCTGATTTATGGCAAACGCATCGCTGTCCGTAAATCGTCCTGCTGCATACGGCACCTGCTGATCGGTCGATCCCTGGGGTCGGATTATCATATATTCCTCCATAGCATTTTATCCCACGCTTGACATACATGAGTATCGGTAGATTATTTCCGCAGCGTGAGTCCGAGTCGGCTTTTTCTTTTCGTTATGCCGCCTGGGCTGTTTGCAAAATTCGCTGTTTGACCATGAGATTGCTCCGTGCTATAATTCGATATGTGATATTGGCCCTGACGGGCTTGTTTTATGCTTGCAGCGCCGGCGCGAAAGCGCCGTTTTGTTTGGTCGCTGGGCTGATATAAGTGAGGTAATATATTGGACGCCGATGCCAAGTCCCTTCGTAGCAGAATAGATGAGCTGGAAAAGCTACTCTCTGAAAAAGAGATTGCCGTTTCCGCACTGGAGCAAGCCAACAAACGGCTTGAAGACCGCATAAAAGAATCGGAATCTCAGGGACCGGGCGCGACTTCGCTCTCAGAGCTCGAAGAGATGATAAAGCGCCTTATGGTGCGCACGAGTATGCTTCTACAGGGCGAAAAGTGCGTGTTTATGCTCTATGACGAGGACGATGGAGAGCTTGTCGCCGCGAAGCCTGCGCTGGGGTTCAACGATGCGGAGATTAAAGCATTCCGCGTCCCTGCTACTGCGGGCATCTCCGGAGAAGTCTTCCGCGAGCAAAAACCAATTATCCTGTACGATGCCGTCAACGACCCCAGAACCATCCGAGAAAACGTCGCCCTGCTCAAGATCAACAACGGTGTCTGTGTGCCGTTGATCGTCGAAAAGCGCGATGAAGATACCAACAAGGTCCTTGAGCGCAGAGTGATCGGTGTATTGTGGGTCTTCAACCAGCGTCTGGGCAATGTATTTGTGCAGGAAGATGTAAACCTGCTCAGCCGTTATGCTCATAACCTTGCCTCGGTGGTCGCAAGCGCCAAGATGTATCGTGAGATCATCGAGGAAAAAGAAGAGCTTGAGCACGTAATCGAGAGCGTTTACGCGGGAATCGTGATGGTCCACCAGAACGGAAGAGTGATGCAGATGAACTCTTCGGCACGCACCATGTTCGGTGTCGACCAGGGCGAGCGACTCTCCGGGGATTATGTCAGCATAATCAAAAACGAGGGCGCTCAGAGTCTTATCATGCGAGCTCTTGAAGAAACGGACGAGCTTCAGGAAGAAATCTCGTTGTCGATACCCGGAGACGAGGAGACCGAGAGGATATACCAGGTTCAGACGGCGCTGGTTCGAGGCGAAGACCAGAGCGTGATAGGCGTAGTTGCTATCTTCAACGACATCACCGAAATCCGCAGCATCGAGCGAATGAAAACCGCGTTTGTTTCCACGGTGTCGCACGAATTGCGTACGCCTCTTACCTCAATCAAGGGTTTCATTTCCACTCTGTTGCAGGATGTTGATGGCTTCTATGATGCGGACACTGTGCATGAGTTCTATGTAATTATCGACCAGGAATGCGACAGGCTCACAAGGCTTATCAGCGACTTGCTCAACGTCTCTCGAATCGAGGCCGGCCGCGCGCTCGATCTCAATCCTGGGCCGGTCAATCTGCCGGATGTGGTCGACAAAGTCGTGGCTGCGCAGAAGTCTTATACAAATAAGCACGAATTTGCAGTCGATCTTGAACCGGATTTGCCCACCATCGTCGCCGATAACGACAAGGTGGATCAGATTCTCACCAACCTTACAAACAACGCGGTCAAATATTCCCCCAATGGAGGGACGATCACAGTTGCCGGCAAGCAAAACAACGGCGTGATTCAGATGTCGGTGTCAGACCAGGGTATGGGCATACCAAAGGAGCATATCGAAAAACTCTTCGATCGCTTCCACCGCATCGACAACCGCGATACCCGCAAGGTGGGCGGCACGGGGATCGGGCTATATCTGGTCAAACACCTCGTAGAAGCACACGGCGGAAAAATATGGGTCGAAAGCGAGGAGGGCAAAGGCTCTTCGTTCATATTCGAACTGCCGAAATGCCCGCCGCAGTTCGAAAGCGAGCAGGCGGAGCTGGTCAACGGCAACTGATCTTAAGCGGCATTAAATGAAAGTTGGGGGTGGCGTGTTTTACACCACCCCTTTTATTTATTGATTAGTCGCTGCTTCCAAATAGAGTCAGCAGAAAAGCAAAGTCCTCAATCGCAGACAGCGCGTGCGGAAGCTCAGCTTCCATAAAGAACCAGTCGCCGGCCTTCACTCGATATGTAGTGTCGCCGAGAACAAAATCCGCCTCGCCTTGCAACACTGTGACTGCAGCGTCTCGAGAAGACGTATGTGTCGATATTTTCTCGCCCTTGGGCAGCATAAATACGTCCACTTCGCCGCTTTCGCTGTCGACTATTGTCTTGCTTAAGATGCCCTCTTTGGGGAATTCAATCAGATCTTGCAGGTGTTTGATTCGGTCCACGCACTAATCCTCCATTAATATCCAATTTGGCTGGGCCGGACAATTCCAGATACTTCCCGGCAGGCAGCAATCAAGGGTAACCCAGACCAGCAAGGAAGTCAATAATATAACTATCTCTCAGGTGTTCTACCCAAACACACAATAATTATGACTTTTGGGGTATTGCGGATTCGTTGACATTCAACCTTGTCTGTGAGATACTTAGGCTATACGCTTTGTCACTACAAAAAGCGTAGAAAACCCCCGTTTCTTCCGGGGATACGAGGTTCGATATGACCAAGCGAGGATTTACTCTCATCGAGCTGCTCGTCGTAATTGCTATTATTGCCATTTTAGCAGCGATTCTCTTTCCCGTTTTTATGAACGCCAAAGAGCGCGGTCGGCAGGCTACCTGCTGCTCCAACCTCAAGCAGCTCACGTTGGCCTTTTTCAATTATGCAGATGACAACAACGGTTTGCTGCCGGTGTCGTGTCGAAGCCGTATGGCCAACTATACCCAGCGTGCAACTGCTGAATGGACAGGCTCTACATTTGACAGAGGAGTCGCAGGCGGAGACACCAATATTGTGCCTTGCGACGTTCGGAAAGGCTCCTTGTATACTGGCGGATACGCAAGAGCGGTGGCATTCTACAACTGCCCTTCGGACATGAACATTCCTTGCCATTACAACGGCAGAAAAATTGGATGGTCTGACCAATCCTCCTGGCCCAAAGGTGCGACCGCCCAGCAGGCTGAGGGGTTGCCGGCCGGCTTCGGCGTCAGCTATGCCGTAAACGAAGACCTTTGCGACAAGCAGGCCCGCCCATATACTGTCAAACTCGCCGCTGCGACTGCTGGTCGAGCCTCACAAATTATGTTTTTGATCCACGAAAAGCGAGGCACCGCCGCTGGGCTTAATGGCCAGAACGACGGTTTCTTCCAGTGGTGGAGCTATGCGGCATTTGACGATCCCGGCGACATCCACTGGGAAGGCACCACTTGCTCATTTGCAGATGGCCACGTCAGATGGATTGCAAAAAAAGAGATACTTAAAATCCGGGGGCTGCACGATCAATTCGCCGGCGGAGTAAACCACGCCGCAAACAGAGCCTGCAGGTGTCCGTGGCATCGAAACTCCTATTATTACGGAGCGCCGGACCCCAGGATTACGGAATAGGTTTCCAATCGAACATTAACTTAATAGCGTCGTAAGCTCGGCTGCATTCTTCAACGCGTAGCCAAGGGTGTCGTTGTTGAAGAATGCGTATACGTCACCGTTGTTAAGTAGTTTGCGTATTCGAGCCGCCCACTCCTGTAAGTGCTTGGTCGTATAGTCACTGGCTGTCAGTTCCCCGCCGGAGTGGAGTCGGATATACGAATAATCGCAGGTGGTTTTAATGTGAAGCGGCAGGCCGGGGGAGTCCATTATGCAATAGGCGACCCCGTGCTTGCGCAACAGCGACCAGACCGCTTCACACTGCCAGGAGTTATCTCTAAACTCAAATGCCGATCGGGGATGCGGGGGTAACAGGCCAAGAAAGTGATCCAGACTATCAAGGTCGACGTGGAACCGCGGAGGCAGTTGATATAGTATTGCCCCGAGCTTGTCAGATAATCCGGCTGCGTGATCCAGCAGGCGCTGTAGCGCTTCTTCTGGCTCGTGCAGCTTTTTTGTGTGGGTAAGATATCTGCTGGCCTTTACCGAGAAGGTGAAATTATCCGGCGTCTGTGCGTACCACGCCTCGAACGTCTTCTTCTCAGGCAATCGGTAAAACGAGTTGTTTATCTCTACTGAATGAAACGTTTGGGAGTAGTGATGCAGCCACTCCGACTCTGCAAGCTCATCAGGATAAAACACACCGCGCCAGTGTTTATAATTCCACCCTGACGTTCCTATAAAGAGCCTGGACACGAGGCGACCTCAATAACGCGTCTGTGAAGCTACCTGTACCCGCCCTCCGTTTTTTTTAACCGCCCGCCCTCTGTTTCAGCCAATTCAGCAGATGCGCGATATCGGGGGGCAGGGGAGCTTCAAAGGATAATCGCTTGCCCGTAGTTGGATGATCGAAAGACAAAGCGAACGCGTGCAGAGCCTGGCCCTGCAGCGCATCCAGAAGCGCCGACAGCTCACGTTGGTCCAGCTTGCTGTATGCCGGCGGGATGGGGCGTTTTGTGCCGCCATAAATAGGATCGCCGACCACGGGGTGCCCTATAAACGAGCAATGAACCCGTATCTGATGCGTCCGGCCAGTGTCGAGTTTGGCCTCCAGCAAAGTAAAGCCTTCAAACCTCTGCAGCACCTTTAGTTGGGTAATCGCCTCTCGCGCGGTATACCGATCCGTATCCTTTATAACCGCCTGTTTCTGCCGGTCGGTGGGGTGGCGTCCGATTGGCGCATCGACTACTGCCTCATTAAACTTCGTCTCGCCCCACACAAGCGCCAGGTAACGTCTTTCGGCTGTCCTTTTCTGAATCTGCGACTGAAGCGAGGAATGGGCCACGTCGGTTTTTGCTACCACCAGTAGCCCGGAGGTGTTTTTATCGAGTCTATGGACTATCCCCGGTCGCTCTGTGCCGCCGATTCCTGAGAGATCATCAGTATACGCGACCACCGCGTTTACCAGCGTGCCGGTCCTGCTGCCGGGCGCCGGATGCACGGTCATTGACTTTGGTTTATTTATCACGATGATCTGTTCGTCTTCGTATACCACATCCAGCGGGATCTGTTCCGGTTGTATATCCGCCGGTTCAGGTGGAGGCACAACCACATTTATCCGATCCCCAGCCTGAACTTTGTGCCCAGCCCTCACCGCCGTTCCGTTCACCGTGGCATGGGCTTTGGCGATCAGTTTCTGTATATACGACCGCGACATCTCCGGCATCTGCTCGACCAGATACAAATCCAGCCGTTCACCTGAGTTTTTATCATCTACAACATATACTGTCTCGTTCACAGTGTGAGCTTAGATGCGGAGGCTATGAAAACCTGCTTTGGGGGTTAAATAGAAGTGAGCCAGGCTATCAGAAATCGAAGTTTCCCCGAACTTTCGGATTCGCCTGGCTCAAATGCGGGCTACTTCTCGCAGCCCCGTGGTAATAGAAAGGATCATTCAATCCTCCGTTGATTGCTGACTTCGCGAGTTAGATCCGCGAGGAGCAGCCTTTTAAGCCTCTTCAAACCACGAGTTGTTAGAGACACTTATATATTCCCTGTTTATCCTATGAATCCCTGCAAGCCCGGCAAAAACAGGTATTTTTGCTGGGGTGTCCTGAATCATTCTCGTACGATGGGCGGTGATCTTTGAATCGCCGCCCCACAACCAGAAAAAAGCCGGGACAGAGGCCTGGCCACTGTATCAATCAACCTGAAAGTTATATTATATTTTCCAACTTTCGCTCCTTTCGCATTTTCGCGTTTATTCCCTTTCTCCTAACCCCACATCCAACAGTTGCCAATAACGCCGATGCGTGGGATAATGCCTATGCAATGAGTCCTGCTGCCAAATCAACTGACAAACCCCGCGCCTATTTGCTCGCGGGCGACGACGACTATCGCAAGAAAATCGAGCTTGATAAGCTGCTCAAAAAGCTCGTCGCCGATGATTTCGCCGACTTCGACCTTGAGCAGATGGAGGGCGATTCGGCGACTGCGGACAGAATTATGGCCGGTCTTGCGATTCCTCCTTTCTCCAGCGCGCAACGGGTAGTATTGGTCAAGTTCGCCAATAAAATGGACGAATCCGAGCAAAAGAAGCTCGCCCGCCAGCTCTCCGATGTGCCTCCTACTGGCTGTCTTATAATGGTGACTCCAGCGGCGGACAAGGTCGATGGCCGTGCCAAAAGAGGGGACGAGGTGGTCGGTGAGGTATCCAGGGCCATTCGCAAGGTCGGAACTGTTATAAACACAGGCGCAGAAAAGGGTCGCGCCAGGGCCCAGAGCGCCCGCGACTTCGCCATGTCTGTGTTTAAGGATGCAGGCAAGAAGATCAATGAAAGCGCTCTATCAGCGTTTATCCAGCGCGTCGGCACAGATTTCTCCGTGTTGCAATCCGAAGCTGAGAAACTCATAAGCTACTCGGGGGATTCCGACACCATCAAGCCGGCAGATATCTCGCAGGTCACCAGCGAGACCCCTGAGGAGAAGGTTTTTAAGCTGGTCGATGCGATAGCCGCGCACAATCCTGCCGAGGCGATGCGATATCTCGACGAACTTTTCGAGACCGGTGACAGACCCGAATCCGAGGCTCCGAAGGTGCTTGCCAACATAGCCCGCACGTACAGGCTGATATGGCAATACAAGATGCTGTCGAGTTCAGGGGTAAGGGTTTTTCGCAAGGAGTCTGTCCCTCAGGACCTGCAGGCTCTTTTGCCATCCAACCCTAATTTGCTGGATCTGTTAAGCAGACAAAGCTGGCAGGAAAGCCGCCTGCGAGCCCAGTCCTCCCGCGTTACCCGTAAGCAATTGACCAGCAGCTTTGCCGCCATAGCCAAAGCCGACGCCAGGTTAAAGGGCATCGAGGAGGGAATGGAGGACGCTCGAATGGTGATGGAAATGCTAGTGTTGGAGCTATCCGGCAGATAACCAAAACCCGAGCCTTTGCTATCTATTATCACGGCTCGTGGTATGATATAATAGAGTCCACGGGGCGTAGCGCAGCTTGGTTAGCGCGCCAGTTTTGGGAACTGGAGGCCGAGAGTTCAAATCTCTCCGCCCCGACCAACAACTAAAATAGAACTGTTCTCTATGCGAAAATTGCCTCGTCGGATTC
>CAZBSI010000006.1:0-179525 GCA_964494345.1 uncultured bacterium | reverse complement strand
AACAAGAATGCGGTTCCGCCAATGACTTTTGAGACAGCCTCCCCTTTCCCGAAACCGCCGGGGTCACCGCACCTCCGGCTATAGTGTCTCCGCCCTATCTATACGCAAGATGCTCTCGTTATCAAGACAATAGTTGTGCCAACCTGAACATAGCCATTGCCCCGGCTCCTCCACCAGCTTATGCCCCATAGGATTGTTGTGAATATACTCGATCTTGGTCAACGGCGCTTTCTCGCACGATGCCCAGGCTATGGACGCGCCTGGTTTGGACAACCAGTTCATCCGGTTTCATAGCCTGCTTATTCCATTTCACATCTGATTCTCCTACGAGATAGCATCAGTGAACAGGAGCGTTTCGGGAAGGGGCTTCCCGAAACAACTGAAAAGCCTGGCGGATGTGGTGGGCAGGCACAAGGCGGTGAAGTTTATGGTCGGCGGCGCGCTGCTGGCAGAGGTGTCGGGGAATGCGGCGCTGTTTGGATGTGATAATGTGTGTGTGGATATAGCCCACCTGCAGCACCCCACGGGGTCGCTGGAGAAGTTGGTGGATATAATGGGCAGCGAGCGGGTGGCCTTTGCCAGCAATTCGCCGATTTTCTACCCGAAAGCCGCGATGTTCAGGGTGATGCACGCGCGGCTATCCGACGAGGCGCGACAGAGGATATTGGAGCGCCCGTTGTAGGGAAGGGAAAACGCGAAAGGGGCGAAAGCCAGAAAACATAGTGAATGTTACGATGCCGGCTCGGACTTCGGACACCAGACTTCGGACGACGAAAAAAGGGCGGATGTCTGGATTTCTCCAACATCCGCCCTCAAGAGGAAGATTCCTCAGTATGTTTCTGTGGCCGGAAACATGCAGTCGTTACTGTTTCAGCTAATTAGTTAGCATCCGCAGGAGCAGGAATGATCATTGCGATGTTCGGGACGAAGGTGAGGAACTGATAGGCATTGCCGGCTCTTAGGCTGTCATCCGTGCCCCAGCCGTCCATTGTCACATCAAATCCACCATAAGCGGACTGACCATACATAGTGGCGTCAACCCAGCCGGCATCAACTGCCTCGCCCCAAGTCTTAACGTCTGTGCCGTCGGTGAACTTGATTATGTCGCCTTCACCATTGCCACTGTCGACAGCGCTATCTGTAGCAAACGGATATCCGACAATGTGCCAAGCTCCGTCCTCCCCTAATCCGGGAAGGGATATCCACATGTCTGTCTTTTTACCGGTTGTATCAGGAACGCCGTCCTCAACGCCGTTGTAGGTGAGTGTCTGGCCGTTTGTAAAAGCATACAGCCAGTAGCCGTCACCTAACAAGATGTTACCGAAGGCGTCATCCCAGGGGTCGTATTCGATTCCACCCCATATAGGGTCAACCCGGCTAAGCAATCCGTCTTCTATCCCATCAGCAGCGCCAGAAAGAACGCTCTGCGGATCGGGATCAAACGGCACAAGCGGAGCGGCAATCAAGTTCCACCCCTCATAGACGTCTATGGTCGCCGTAGCTGCCAGTGAGGCACCAGCCACCACCACCGTCATCGCAAGCACTAGAAGTAAAGTTCTCATCGTTTCACCTCCTTTCGATTTATGGACATTGGAATAAGATTTAAACATTAGAATCTACCTCCCACTTTTTGGTTGGTTGTCCTGTGAAGGACCTCTCTCAAGCTGAAATATAGCACACGACCTGGGGGGTGTCAACCCGGTAATTTTGCTGTATTATTCCCATCAGTGTGCGTGTTTCTCGGAATGATTGCGTGTCAGTGATAAGATCGGCCGTGCTCTTTGCACTTTGCCGGTTTGTTTGCGCCCCGCGTTATATCGCGGCGGCTTTGAAGCGAAGCTCCTTTTGTTTACAGCTTCCCTTTCGGGAGAACCCGCCGGCCGGATAGACCGGCGGATTCAGGATATCGAGCTGTTGATTCAACAGCGCAACATCGAATGATTATTTGCGTCGGCGAATGCCGAAGCCCACGAGGCCCACGAGGCCGCTGAACATAGCGAGCATGCTTCCAGGCTCAGGAACTTCAACCGGAGCCACAGTGCTGGCGTAAAGAGTGAACGCAAGTGGAGTACCATCATAATAGTAGCTGAATGTAGCATCCGGGTTGGTCATACTACCAGTCTTGCCAAACGGCGCCTCCCAAATTTCCTCTCCATTATGCTCAAGCCACACTCGCAGATTGCCGCCCGGCTCAAGAGTGTTCGGAGGACCCGCTTGTACCCAACAGCTCAGCGTCATGTTCTGAGGCGCTCCACCAACCGCGAACATAAGAATGTCCCAAGACTTGGTTTCGTTCGCCTGCAGCGGTGCTCGCATATCTTTGTTGACGCGCGTATCCGCTGGCATGATCGCACTAACGATAGTGCCGGGTACCCCGGTGTACGGCCCGTACGCTCCATCTTCAGCACCTGCGGTTGTGTACGCATCTATTGCTGTGGGCTTAACGCCAAGAGAGAGGTTTCCCGCGCCAACCCCAAGAGCGTTAGCAGCTCTTAACTGAACTGTCCATGAGTTGTCAATGTCTTGCGCGCTAGCGGCGGCCGCCAGGCCCATCACCATCGTTGCGATGATTCCTAATACGATGAGCTTCTTCATTGTCTTTCACTTCCTCCTTTTTCTAGAAAAAGAACGTTCTCTCGTAAAGCCCGGGGGTGTCAGAACCCTTATTGGCTTTGCGTTTCGAGTGCTTATCGTCTAGTTAATATTCTGCAAAAAGCGTACCAATGCAGAATTACTAATGCGATAGAGAGAAAACATCGTAAGAATACCTGCTCCAGGCTCAACACTGACAGTTCTCGAATAAACACCTGAAACGCATACAGTGGAGATCTGCGCCTCCATCCGAGCTTCCTGACTGCAATATAACACCGGAATTGCAGAGTGTCAACCTAGTACAATTACCTATTTTGACAGAAAGTGACAGTTCGAGAGGAAGGGAAGGGAAAAACGCGAAAATGCGAAATAGGCGAAAGCCGGAAATAAAACGCATAGTGCGGGTTAGAAATCGGACTGCGGACGTCGGATATCGGACATCGAAAAAAGCAGATTTCTCGCTGCGCTCGAAATGACGGGGGTTGGGGGCTGGATGACCAACAACCATTAACCGTGAACCATGAACCGTCAACCGACAACCGATAGCCGATAACCGATAACCGACAACCGACAACCAACAACCGACAACCGATAACCGATAACCGACAACCGACAACCGATAACCGACAACCGACAACCGATAACCGACAACCGATAACCGACAACCGATAACCGACAACCGATAACCGACAAGGTATTCCGGGTTTGGGGCTATAAGATAGGGGTTAGAAGGTTGTTTGGAGGGGGTGGATTGTATGCGTGAGGCTGGGGTGGCAGGACAGTTTTACCCTGCGGATAGGCGGGGGCTTGTTGAGAGCATCGAACGGTGTTTTTTAGGTGAGTTTGGGCCGAAGGTGATGCCGGATGCGCGGGTGCGGGATATGGGCCTGGTGGTGGGGCTGGTGGCGCCGCATGCTGGTTATGTATACTCCGGCGGGGCGGCGGCGTTTGCATATAAAGCGCTGGCGGAAGATGGTATGCCGGAGGTGGCGGTGGTAATCGGGCCGAATCATTATGGTATGGGCGCGAAAGTGGCGCTGAGCGGGGATGATGTGTGGTCGACGCCGCTGGGCAACGTGGCATGCGACGGCGGGCTGGGGCTGGAGATTGTGGATAAATCCAAATATCTGACAGTCGACAGCGCCGCACATAAAAGAGAACACTCGATAGAAGTGCAACTGCCGTTTTTGCAATACCTGCGGGCGGATATCTCGATTGTGCCGATAAGCATAGCACACGTGAGTAAATCCGAAGCGATCGGCATAACCCGCGACCTGGGAGCAGCCATAGCAGAATGTGTGGCGGGAAGAAGCGCATTGGTGATAGCCAGCACCGACTTCTCTCATTATATAAGTAAAGAGTCGGCGACGGAGAAAGATGGGGCCGTTATAGAACATATCGTGAAACGAGACCCGATTGGGGTGATAGATGAGGTTTATGATAAAGATGTCACGATGTGCGGGGCCGTGGGCGTGGCGGTGATGCTGGAGGCATGCAACAGGCTGGGAGCGCACTCCGCGCAGAAGCTGGCGTATTATACATCCGGCGACGTGACCGGGGATAGCAGGGAAGTGGTCGGGTATGGGGCTGTGGTGGTGAGTAGATAGAGTCTGGAGGTTGGAGGTTAGAGGTTGGAAGTTGGGGAAGGGAGTAACGCGGAAGGTCATAGGCGGGGTTGCTTGGAATCGGACTTCGAATGACAGACCTCGGACGTCGGGAAAAGCAGATTTCTCGCTTCGCTCGAAATGACGGGGGTGGTGTTCGCTCGAAATGACATGGTATTGTCACCGTCAACCGTTAACCGACAACCGACAACCGTAAACCAACAGGAGAACTATATTGTCAGAGAACGGAAATATTGCGATTGGGTATGCTCAGGAGATACCGGGGGGATGGGTGTTTGAAATTGGGAATGGGGTGCTTTCCCGGCGGATTCATTGCATATCCGGGCGCATCGGCACTACAAGTCTGACTAATGAGGTCAATGGGGAGGAGTATCTGTCTGAAACGTCGGCTGAGTTTGAAGTTGTGCTGACCGGGGAGGGCGTGAGGGCGACGCTGGATAGTAAGGAGTTTTTCTTTACCGGATATGAGACACCGAACTGGGATGATGCGAGGCGGACTCTTCAGATTAAACTGGAGGGCGATATAAATGACGTCAAAGTGCCGGTCTCTGTTTTTTATGACGTCCGCGCAGAGGACGATTTTATGCGCAAATGGATCGTCGTTGAGCCCAATGAGCTGGAGAATTGGACGATTCGGCAGATTACCATTGAGAAGATGGTCTTCAAAGAGCAGGTGGAAGGGGTGACGCCGAGGCCGAGATATGCCGAGACCTACCAAAACTCGGAAGATAAAGTGCATACGGAGCCTGAGAAAGTCGACGTAAGTGAGCCTGATAAGAGGTTTGAGTTTGGGGATAAGTCGCGCGGGGTGCTGACTTACTGGGGAAGCGAGGAAGGGTTATATTTCTTCACCGAATCGCTGACCGGAACTGAGAGCTTCTATCGACCGACCGGGCTTGTTATGAAACATCGCGACTTCGCTCCTCTTTCGACCGGTACCACCACCGGCCCGGCGGTGATTGGCGCATATTTCGGATCGCCTGAGATCGGGTTTAAGAGATATAACCAGCATTTGATAGAGCACTGGTGCGCAGTTAAAGGCAAGTCGAAACCGGTGACCTGGAATACGTGGCTGATAACCGAGGTTGGGGATCTGCCGCTGCATACTCACTTCGACAGACGATATCTGCTTGAGGTTATAGAACAGATGAAGGAGGCGGGATTTTATGAGTGTCTTCATCTGGATTTGGGATGGGAGGCGGGGTATCCGCTCTCTTATGATGAGGAGAAGTTCCCCAACGGCCTCAGCGAAATAGCGCGCCGGGCGAAAGAGGCGGCGGGGCTGGATATGTCGTTCTGGGTTAATCCGTTTAGCTGCAACTACTGGAAGTCGTATATAGAGGAAGAGCACCCGGAGTATCTGGTGCCGGATAAGGTGTCGGGCAGATCGAAGGCGACTGCGCTGTGCGTGATGACTGAGTATTATGAATATGTGCGGCAGAGAATGATCGACCTGGCAGTGGGGCTGAACGCGAGGGGGATATATTGGGACGGCAACGATTGGAATATCCCGAAGTGCGAATCAGGCCGGCATGAGCATTACGACCAGGAGGAGCTTGAGGTGCGGGCGACCAGGAGGCTGGCGGATATCTGCGACGTAGCTCACGATGCGCGAGAGGACCTTATTATATCGGCGTTCAGCTTGCCGTTTGATAATCACAAGCTGTGTGCGCTGGATTGTCAGGCAGTGTCGGACACGCACTCATTTGAAACAGGGCAGTCGGAGCTTATTCAGCGGCAGCAGATTTATCAGATGACCTTCGAACACCCCTACCCTGCTATATGGAGCAGTTGGTATGGGATTAACTGGCACGAGGCGGGGGCGAATAATCTTGTTAACAGGCCGATGCGGGAACTGCGGCACGCGCTTATGAGCATGATCGGAAATGGGCTGGCGCAGGCCGGGGGGAGCGTGGACCTGAGCCAGGCTTCGCCGGAGTTGATGGAACTGCTGAGGAAATTGTTCGCGTTTAGAAAGCGGTTTGCGGGTTATTTCGATGTTTATCAGCACGTGTTGGGCTTTCCTGATGGCGAGAACGTGGACGGCGAGGGGCATATAGTCGGGGATGCGGGGTTTATCGTGCTTGTGAACCCGACTAAAGAGATAAAAGAGATGCGACTGCCTCTCGATGAGCCGGAGTTGGAACTGAGAGCGGGGAAGCATCAGTTGTCGGATTGGAGCAATCTGATGGAGGGGATCCCACTGGACCCCGCCACTACTGCCAAACCGCCGACACTTCAGCTTGCCCCGCTGGAGGTCAGATATATAGGTATCAATATCGAATAAAAGGCCGAGCCGCGCCTAGGACAGGCCGGAAATCTCCCCATCCGCGCTTATGCTCATATTGACAGCAGCCGGGGTTTTCGGCAGGCCCGGCATGGTCATAATGTCGCCTGCGTAAATTACTACAAACCCCGCGCCCGCGCTGATTCTGGCACCGCGAATGTTGATCTTGAAGTTGCGAGGACGGCCGATCGCTTTGGCGTTGTCGGAAAGTGAGTTTTGGGTTTTGGCGATGCAGATCGGCAGGTTGCCGAAGCCGAGCCTCTCGACCTCCGATATCTGTTTGTTGGCAGCCGGGGTGTATTCTGCTCCGTCAGCTCCGTAGAACTTGCGTGTTACTGTCTCGATCTTCTCTTTGATTGAGAGATCAAGCGGATAAGCCGGTGCGAAATTGGACTCGGCTTGAGCGGCGTCTATGACCAGTTTGGCCAAGTCCACCCCGCCCTGTCCGCCGTTTGCCCAAACGTCCGTCAGCGCCCAGGATACTCCCATCTTCTCGCAGGCGTCGGATAGTGCGGCGATTTCGGGTTCGGTGTCGGTTGGGAACTTGTTAATAGCGACAACCGGTTCAAGGCCGACGATACGGACGTTTTCGCAGTGTTTTTCCAGGTTCTCCATGCCTTTGAGAACCGCGTCCGGGTTGTTGTCGGCGAGATCGGCAAGCGGCACCCCCCCGTGCATTTTAAGGGCGCGGATTGTGGCGACGACAACTGCGGCTGCGGGTTTGAGACCGGCGATGCGGCATTTGATATCGAAGAACTTCTCTGCGCCGAGGTCGCTGCCGAAACCAGCCTCGGTGACGACATAATCGGCCAGTTTGAGCGCGGCACGGGTGGCGATGACGGAGTTGCAGCCGTGTGCGATGTTACCGAACGGGCCACCGTGGACGAATGCGGGTGTGCCTTCGAGAGTCTGCACCAGATTCGGCACAATCGCGTCCTTGAGCACTACCGCCATAGCGCCGCTGGCCTGCAGGTCCTTTGCGGTGATCGGTGAGCCGGATTTATCGAGCGCGACGAGCACTTTAGACAACCTGTTTTCCAGATCGGTGCGGTCTGAGGCAAGGCACAGCAGGGCCATTATCTCGGATGCAGTGGTGATGTCAAAACCGGATTGACGGGGGACGCCATTTACCCTGCCGCCGAGGCCGATGACGATGTCACGCAGGGCGCGTTCGTTCATATCCATCACCCGCTTCCAGTTTATGGAGTATGGGTCGATATTCAGGGGGTTGCCCTGGTGCAGAGAATTGTCGAGAAGCGCGGCGAGTAGGTTGTGGGCCGTAGTGATGGCGTGAAAATCGCCGGTGAAGTGCAAATTGATGTCGGCCATTGGAATAACCTGAGCATATCCTCCGCCAGCCGCTCCTCCTTTCATTCCAAAACACGGTCCTAAAGAGGGCTCTCGAATGGCGATGCAGGTCTTTTTGCCGAGCTTGCGCAGCGCGTCTCCGAGGCCGACTGATACCGTAGTCTTGCCTTCGCCGGCCGGAGTTGGGGTGATGGCGGTGACAAGTATCAACCTGCCGTCAGATTCGGTGCGATTTTGAATCGCTCGAAGGGACACTTTGGCTTTGTCTGAACCATAAAAAACGAGGTCACTTTCAGCAAGGCCGATTTCGGCGGCTACGTCTTTGATGTGCCTGGGGGTCGCGCGCTGCGCGATCTCAACGTCGGTGAGCATAAAATCGTTTACTCCATATTCTACCGCTGCGTATTTGTTTATTGTATAGGCGGCGGGTCTTTTTTTGTCAGTTTCACTTCCTTTGACTTCTTCCCTAATTCGAGGGGTAATATCCTGCCTGCAAACATATTCATCCAGGCGCTGGTATGGTGCAGGCGGCGGTCGACCGGGGTGTGAAATTTATGGAGCTTGCCGATGCGTTTGAGCCGATTGGCGCGTTTGTGGATTAACCACCAGATGCAGTGGCGGTCGGGGTAGACTTCGCAGTGTCCGTTAGGTCGCGTGCCTCCGCACGGCCCGTTTCTGATCTGCTTTGGGCAGCGCATACAACACGTGAACGCGTTCTGACTCAGCGCGCACTGGCCGCAGTCCTGGCACTTGAAAACTGTTTTTTTGAACACGTTTTCTGTTAGTACTATGGATTTGTATAATCTGGGATGTCTTTCGCTAAAACTTGCGATTTTCTCGGTGAACTTGCTCATTTGCAAGTGCCTCCCGGCACAATCAGCCGTGAGAATCAGGAAGCTGTGGGCGAGGGAGCAGGCCACATTCCTCGACGATCCGCGGGGTGATCGACTCCCACATCACCGGCATAAGGTGAATTCCCCTTATACCAGGTATCGTCATAAGGTGTTTGATGGTCCGCACGGCCATCGTGACCCCTGCTTCGACGCTCTCCTGTTTTGATTCTTTTACCACATCCATCTGTTTTATACACTCATCCGGAATCAAAGACCCCGGCACGTTGTCTCGCATGTGTATCAAAGCCCTGACCGACCGCACCGGCATCACCCCGGCAAGTATATGTACTTGTTCGTGGTAACCGCACTCTCTAACCGCAGCCATCCATTTCTCGAACCTGGGTATATCGAATACGGGTTGGGTCTGGATAAAATGCGCACCTGCCTCTATTTTTTTGCCGAGGCGGATTATTCGCATCTCGAAGGGTTCGGCGAAAGGGTTCGCAGCGCCGCCTATGAAGAATCTGGGCGGGGGCTTTACTTCGTCGCCGCTGAGAAATCGCCCATTATTCATCTCGGAAACGGTTTGAATTAGTTGAATGGAGTCGAGGTCGAAGTCCCCTTTAGCGTCGGGGTGATTGCCGAATGTCATATAGTCCCCGGTCAGGCAGAGGACGTTTTTGATTCCCGCAGCGGCCGCGCCAAGCAGGTCGGATTGCTGGGCGAGCCTGTTGCGGTCGCGGCAGGTCATCTGCATAATCGGCTCCACGCCGCACTGCAACGTAAAGACGCTCGACATCACAGAGCTCATTCTAACGATTGCGGTCTGGTTGTCAGTCAAGTTGACGGCGTCGACATAACCCTTAAAATAGGCGCACTTCTTTTGAATGGACGCTTTGTCGGCTCCCTGCGGAGGGCTCATCTCTCCGCATACGACAAATTGTCCGCTGTTCAACAGAAGTTCTAGGTTGCTTCCAGTTGCCGTACTATCCATTTTTATTAGATACTATAGCCCCTCGAAGGCGCCTTCTCGGGATTTGGTGATGTAGTTCATACAATATTCGTCCTGACCCAACAACGCCTCGGTGGCATAGATCAAAGCCATAAGATACCGGTCGTTGGGGTCGATTATCCCCGCGTCGAGGCCCTTGCCGAGTGCGAGAATTGTCATAGCCTGATTGAGCAGCTTGCGCACGGGCATGCCGTGGGAGATGTTGCTCAGCCCGGCGATTGTGTGCACCCCGGGATATTTCACCACTAGTTTCTCGATAATATCCAGCAAAGCCAGGCCGACGTCGCTGCCTGTGCCGATGGGGAATGTTAGTGGGTCTACATATATATCGTCGAGCGCGACCCCTGCACCGGTGAGGTTTTCTATAAGAGTCTGGGCGACTGCAAGGCGCTTTTCCGGGTCGGACTGGATTCCTGTGTCGTCCATTGCGAGGGCGATTACCTTTGCTTTATATTGCAAAACAAACGGCAGAGTCGCCTCCCACCTCACCGATTCGGCAGTGATGGAGTTGATGAGCGGCTGGCCTTTTTCAGGGTTGTATACAGCCAGGGCACGCTCCAACGCGAACGGGTTAGGCGTATCGAAAGAAATCGGCGCATCGACAGCATCCTGCACGACCTGAGTCAGCCATTCCAGAGCTTCCGGCTCACCGGTAGTGAGGGTTCCGGCGTTAATGTCGATGTAGGTCGCCCCGGCCTCGAACTGCTTTATAGCCAGGTCTGCGATATATCCGGCGTCGCGTGCCTTGACCGCGTTCTCAATAACCGGTTCCCCTTTTATTTTGCGCGATGTATTTATTCTTTCGCCGACAATAAGCATACCTGAAGCCTCCTGGAAACAAGCTGATTATTATTCTATTTTATATGTCTAAATGCTACTGCAACATTGGGTTGTTTGCAAGCTGTTAGGGCTCTACTTCTGCTGAAACTTGCGAGTCTCTATAACCAGCCTGGTCTTGCGATCCGGTGTTTTTGGCAGCAGTTGGACCACTTCGTCTATTGCGTCGCTCGGGCCGGTGATTTTTACGCCATCATCGCAGACGTAGGTCGTTTTACGAGACGCCCGTTCGGCCCAATCGCGATCCGGAGTGAAGGTGGTTTCGGTCAACCCTTTGTCCAGCAGCCTGCCTATATATTGTTCACGCTGATCCTCATTATGAAGAACCTGCTCGGCGATGGCCTCTACGTCGATTTCCTCGGTCTGCGCCATAGTGCGCACGGCGGTTCGAAGCTGGATTGCGGTCTGCTCCTCTATTTCTTCCTCGCTGCCGGCAATCCATTTTTCGGTCTCGTTGACCACAAGCTGGGTCATCTGTCGCGGCGATGGCACGTCATAGGATTCCAAAAACGCCTCCAGCCACATCGCCGAAGTCTCCGGGTCTTCGTCGCGAGAGGCAGGCTGATTGCGATAGATTATGTCGAAGCGGGCCTCATCGTCGTGTGGTCTTACTATCGCATATCTGAGCAGCGCACGGGATGGGTCCGGCAGAATGGATATCTGCTCGAATGATTGCTTAGAATCAGAACGCTTGACGTAGGCTTTGATCGAATCCATTTTTAGCAGGGCGAGGTAGCGCTCATCTGTGTCGAGGTCGATGAACTGGCCTATTGCAAGAAAAGTCTGCACCTGAGCGGACTTCTCCATTTGGTGTGCGAACCACAGACCGATGACCTTGCAATGTTCTACAAAAGTCTCCGGCTGGGCGATAATCTTCTCGGCGCAGGTGGATACCGTGACAGAAGCATCGTTAAACTTGCCGGTCTTTGAGGATGTAGACTTCAGGCAGTTGCGGATGTGCTCCTCGAAGAAATGCCGCAGCCCCTCGGAAAGAATCTCTTCTTTATCGGCTATTTCCGGCTCGTCGGCCAAATTAGACACGCCGTGGATCACCAACCGGCTGAGTTCGATTGCTTCTATAGATTGCATTTATTATAAAACCTCCAGATAATAACGATACCTCTTCTGCAACGGCAGGCAGTATTCCTTGCAGGCAGGAAGAACTTAATTCAGATAGAATAAGATATTATGGCAGACTATAATCCCCCACCCCTATCATGGTCACAAAGCGCCAGGAAAAGGTTCGAGACCTGTCGACGCAGGCACTTCTATCATCGCCACTGGGGCCAATGCGAGGACAAGTGGCGTGTTTACGAGATGCGCTGCATCACGACACTGGCCAAGCTGCGCGGCGGGTTGGTGCACGATATTATCAGCGGCGCCCTGCGTGCGGTCAGGCACGGTAAGTTGGTAAGCATCGAAGAGGCCAGGCAAAACGTGACTGATATCCTGCTGGAAAAGCTGCGGGAGTCTTATTATAAGGTATGGGCCGACCTTGAAAAGCGACGGGGCCGAAAACTGGCTGATATAGGCAATTTGCACGAGCACTATTATGAATACCCCGACGTCGACCAAAAAGCCAGAGAATCCAGGGCTATAGCCTGGAAGTGCCTGGAAAATGCGATGGGCGGGGGGCTGTGGGAAAATATAGTCAATTCAGACCCGAAAGAGTGGATGGAGATCGAAGAGGAGGGCTTTCCGCACTTCGATCTCGACGGTATAAAAGTATTCTCCATAATCGACTTCGCTCACAAATGTGATCAGCCGACCATAATCGACTGGAAAACAGGCCCTCCGCACTCCTCGGACCGCGATCAGTTATTGGTTTATTCTTTATATGCCGAGTCGAGATGGGGCTGGAAGCCGACCGAGACGACTTTGAAGGCCGTGTATTTGTATCCGGATTATCGCATTGAGGAGTGTATTGCGAGCGCGGAAGAAGTGGAATCGATCGGGCTGGTTATTAAGAAGAGTTTTGATGAGATGCTGTCTTTGGAAAGCGCCTTCGGGCCGGTGGATATGGAAGATTTTCCGTGCACTGATAACAAGCGGTATTGTGAGTGGTGCAGGTTCAGGAAATTATGTGGGCAGTGAGTGTGGGAGACTGAAGGGATAATGATGCCTGGTGGGACTTCGGAAAAGCAGATTTCTCGCTTCGCTCGAAATGACGGAGGTTGTACGCTCGATATGACAGGGTTGCGCGCTCGAAATGACGAGGATTGTGAGACGGGGGTGGCAATATCGTAATTGCCACCCCCGTTTTTTCTATTTTAGACGCAGATGTCTACCCATTGGCCGGTGGCGGAGGATTGTTCTACTGCCTCCAGCACTGCCTGGCATTTCATGCCGTCGTAGAAATCCGGGGCGGGGTTTTCGCCGGTGGCTATTCCGTTCATCAGCATATATACCTGATGCACAAAGGTCTGCTGCCAACCGATGATGTGACCCGCAGGCCACCAGCCCTTCAGGAACGGATGCACCGGGTCGGTGGCGAGAATCGTCCTCCAGCCCTGGAAACCCACTTCGTCGTTTCTGTTGAAATACTCGATCTCGTTGAGACGCTCAAGGTTGAATCTTATGCAACCCTCGCTGCCGTTAAGCTCGAAATGCAGTCCGTTGCCATTGCCGGAGGCGAATCTGGTGGCCTCGAATGTGCCGACGGCGCCGTTTTTGAACCTGGCCATAAATATCGTGGCGTCGTCGACAGTCACCTCGCCATACTCCGTCACCCCGCTGGCTTTGGAGAGGCCGGATGCGTCAGATTGCGGCAACGGTCGCTTTTTGATGAACGTCTTCATCATACCGTTGATCGATTCGAACTCGCCGCACAGATAGCGGGCCATATCTATGATATGTGCGTTGAGATCGCCGTGAGCGCCGGTGCCCGCCTTGTCTTTCTGCAGACGCCACACCAGCGGGAACTCCGGATCCACGATCCAGTCCTGCAAATAGACAGATCGGAAGTGGTACGGCGTGCCAATCATTCCCTTTTCGACCATAACCTTGGCCAGCTCAATGGCGGGGATTCTGCGGTAGTTGAAGTTAATCATCGCGATGACCCCGGCTTTTTCGACCGCCTCGATCATCTCCCTGCACTCCGCGACCGTCATCGCCATCGGTTTCTCACATAGAATATGCTTGCCGTTTTTGGCTGCGGCAATGGCGATTTCCTTGTGCAGGTTGTTGCCGACGGAGACGTCGACGAGGTCTATGTCGCTTGCATTAATGACGCTTTCATAGCCCTGGCTGGCACGTTGCCAGCCAAACTGACGGGCATATTGTTCCGCCTCTTCTTTGACCAGCCCGCACATCTCTTTCATCACCGGTTCGGCCTTGACATCCGGAAACGCAAATGCGCAATCTCGATAACCCACACTGTGCGCCTTGCCCATAAAGCCGTAACCGACGATCCCCACGTTGACCTGTTTTCTCATAATATTAACCTCCGCCGCAGAGTAAAAATCTGTTAATGAGCGCCCTTCAGACTTATAATTCTTAGACTTCGAGGCAATTTGACCTTCCTGCTTTTGCAAAGAAACAGCCCGGTGAGGTTAATGTTCTCACCGGGCTGGCTGCAAGACTGTACGTCTCTTGTAGACGACAATGCGTTTAATAAGCTACTTTTCGCCGGCTTTGGGCTGTATGTAGCTAGCGCCTGTATCCATATCAAAAACTTCCAAGCCGGGCGGAACTATGTTCAGAAATATAGACGGGTCTGGTTTGCTTTTGAAGTCAATCAATTCAGTATAGATCGTCTTTGCCAGCTTGTCGGAGTCGGGGACTGGCATTTGATATGCCATGTGTTTAGCAATACGCCGGCCGTCGATTGTCTGATAGTCGCTGTACATTGCCTTAAATACGTGCCCATCAACCTCGCTAGATACCTCAAGAACGTCTTTCGTTTTTGGATCGAGGCGCACTTTGCCGCTCCTGTCATCGTAAAAAATGTGCCTGTAAAGCGCATCTTTTTGCAAATCATATACAAACACAAATTCTTTCTCTTTTGTAGCCTGGGTGATGGCATTCTCAAGCTGCTTTTCAGGCTGATGCTGATACATTGTTAGGGTGCCGGATTTGGCTCCGGTGGTTTTGTCGGTGTGGAACTGCGTCATCGCTCGGCAGAAATCGACAAGTTTGTCGTTCTTGTCAAATGTGCTGATCTCTGCTAAAAAGCGGTCTTGTTGACGTGCGAAGCGCGCTTTAAAATAAACGCTGGGGTCGCGGAGTGGCCATTTATTTTCTTTCGCCCATCTCCGGTAGTCATCGGTGTACGTCTCACGGTAAATAACCGTGGCGTCAAAGTCGCCTGTTTTGGGAATCAGCAGCGCTGGATCCGAGACGTTCTTGCCGCCAGGCACGGCGCTCCGGAAGACTACTACAGCACAAATAATGCCCAGACACAAAACAGATAACACGGCCCATTTGACCCAAAAAGTCGCTCCTCTGTTGGACAATCCGATTCTGGATTTCATAACCATCCGACCTTTCCGTGCCGGGCCGTTATGAGGTTATTTCTCGACCAGCGGCAACACTGTATTCGCTAAGTTCGTAACAACTACATCGATATCAATGTGCCTGGCAATTCACATCCGCCGCTTTTTCGACCAATTCAAAGGCCGTAAAGTTCCCGCGCATTTGGCATGTTCTTTTAGAAACAAACAGCCCGATGAGATCGTTGTCTTCATCGGGCTTAGGTGTGAGATTACGCGATTCTCAGGAGCAGCAATTCTCTAAAGGAACGATTGTCTCACCGGGCTTGGGCTGTATGTATTCAATCTTTTTGATCGAATCGCGAACCTCCGCGCCAGGCGGAATTATGTTCAGAAATATCGACGGGTCTGGCTTGCTTTTGAATGCGACCAAATCGGTGTAAACCGTCTTGGCCGGTTTGTTGGAGTCGGGAGTCGGCATCTGATACGTCATGTGTTTAGCGATCCGACGACCGTCAACGGTTTGATAGTCGCTGTAAACTGCTTTTGTTGCCGGTTCGCTATTCCGAACCTCAAGGATATCTTTCGTCTCTGGGTCGGCATAAACCACACCTTCCACACCATCGTAGAGAACGTGCCTGTAAACAGCTTGCCTTGCTATCTCCGCATGTGGCATGAAATCCGCCCCTACGACTTCAATGAGGCCGGAATCAGGCGATTTGCTCGTCGGCGAATGCCGATACTCGGTCAGGACGCCGTACTTCACGCCGGTAGCTTTGTCAACATGCCATTGCAGTGCGGCTCGATAGACATAAATGAGTTTGTCATTTTTGTTGAATGTGCTGACCTCGGAAAATGTGTAATCTCCAAGGCGAGCAAAACGCGTCTTCTGATAATTAGTGGGATCGGGGAGTGCGAACTTATTTTCTTTCGCCCATTTTCGGAAGTCGTCTGTAATAGTCTGGCGGATAGTAACCGAGGCGTCGAAATCCGCCGTTTTGAACTGCAGTAGAACATCGTCCGATACCTGCGTCAAATTGGTCGGGGCATCGTCAGCTAACGCGACGACACAGATAAAAAGAAAGCAAAGACAAGCCAATACGATGCGTCTAATCATAACACACCCCCGTTTTCCGGCAAGTCATCTGGATATTTCGTACCTCTACACCCCAGAACCAGAGCATTCAAGAAGTTTGGTGCACTTGTTATCAAAATACACAAATATCTTTCGATCGAGAAGCCACAAGTCGTCTTTCCGGTTATCTGGTTTCCTCGCTGGCCCCATAGTCCACCATTCATAAGCCTCAACTATCTTGCACTGAAAACAACCATGTCCTGAATTTTTATGACGCTTGTTACAGGCTTGGATTTTCTGTTGTCCGGCAAACGTCGGCAATGAGAGAATCATGGTTGCAAGCAATACAGCAATAGCATTAGCAAGTATCCTGACCATTTCACTTATCCTCCAAAAATGGGCTGTAAAATGTCTCGCTTGGCCAAGTCTTTCTGAAGTGACTTACAGCGACATTTGCGTCATGCTCGAGACCGAGTTTTCGAAGGCTCTTAATCTTCCAATAAGCGGAAGAAGCGCGCACATCATTTCCAGCATAGTTCCAGGTGTCCTGGCACTCATCAATAATCTTATCCAGCAGAGTAATAGCTTCGGCATCACGCCCTAAAGCCTGCAACCCGCCAGCCTTAGTATACAGAGCAGCATAGTACTCAATTTTTGCTTCTGGAAATCGATCAATCACTTCCTGCGCCTCATCAAGACAACGCTGGTAGTCGTCAACGATATAAGCTTGTTCAGCTAGCATGAGTACGGCCCTAGCTTTCGCAGACGCCGGGGCTGTGGGGTTGTCTTGCTCAAAGCTTCGGAGTTTCACCAATACTTCTTTCCACGGCGTGTGCCCATCAAGCGCCATTTCCCACTGAATCCCAAGTTCCTGAATGCGTGCTTCCGGATTCTCTGAATCGGCCAGAAAGTTGAGCGCAAGCTTTTTCAGAGCAATCCTATTGGGAATATCAATACGCGCCATACCAATATAACACATCCCAGCCTTCAAGCTGGCAACATCGGCCTGTTCAGTATGAGGGAAGCGCTTTTTTACACGAATGAATATTTCCGCAGCCTGAGCTTTTCGGCCCTGAGACCAGTACAGATTTGCGAGAGAAATACCGGAGGCGGCAGCTACCTTCGCGCACGAATAGAAACCTTTTCGATAATAATCCTTTGCATCGTCCAGATTGCCGCTCTTGTACGCCAGGTTACCAAGAGTATAGTTAGCAGTACCGCCCTCCTCCGAGTAAGGGGAAACAGATATTACTTGCCCAAACTTGTCTAGAGCAAGCGGCAAATCACCGGCTTTAAGCGCTTGGAAGCCATCCGATAGAATGAGTGAACCGGGAAACGGCTGTGGCAACAGTTGATCGCAGTGTTGAGCCAACGCCGGTTGTCCCAATGCAGCCAGCAGTAAAAGAACTGTACTTACGACCACAGATTTCTTCATAATAATCCGGCCTTCCTTTCCGGGTCAACCCGTTACAATCAATATTACGATGATGCGCTTACTTTATTATACCTCCTTTCACGCTTAGTATGACACCAGAACCACGCGACCAATATGACAGCACCATTGTGCAGTATTTACTCCGATTTGTCAAGTTCTGGATAAACAGTCCTGGATAAACAACTCCTGCTTTGCCAATTTCTCGATTGTTTTGACATATTCCGCGCGGCTTATTTCTCGACCAGCGGCAACACTGTATTCGCGTAGTTGGTAAGAACTACATCAATGCCCATAGCATACGCATTTTTGACATCTTCGACGGTGTCGGCATAGAACAGATTGCAAATGATGCCGCGCTTGTGAGCCTCTTCGATTGAGGACTCGTCAAACTTGCTTGAATTAAACTGCAACCTCTGGCAGTTCATATCGAACGCTTTTTCGACCAATTCAAAAGCGGTAAAGTTCCCGGATAGGTGACATTTTTCGATACTCGGGGCCAGTTTGTTCGCATATTTGAGAACATCGCTGCCGCCGGCGATATAGATGGACTTCTCGACATCGTATTTCTTCGCAAGCTCCGCTATTTTGCCGATAATCCAGCCATCATCGCCTGCCTCTTTGACGTGCACGTTCATTACGACCTTGCCGCCGAATTGCTTCAAAACGTCCTCGAAACACGGCACTTTAAGCCCTGCCCAGGATTTATCACGCCAGCTACCGGCGTCGAGTTTCTGAATCTCCGCCCAGGTGAGGTCTCGAATAAAGCCCTTGCCATTTGTGGTGCGATCGACTTTATCGTCGTGGCAGACCACTAACTGCCGATCCTTTGAGCCCCATATATCCAGCTCGATTTCCTGCACGCCGAGGCTGATGGCGGCTGCGAACGCTGGCATGGTATTCTCCGGGCACGGGCCGCTGAGGCCGCGGTGCGCACAGACCCGCGGGTAAGGGGCCTTTTCTACTGGTGTGGCGCATATCGCGCTGGTCGATAAAATAGCGGTGCAAATCATCAGCATAATACAGAGTCTCATTTTTCAATCCTTTTGTTCTTTAGAGTGCGAATGAATAGGGCTACAGGCTTTTGAGCTTCTCGGCGTGTGCGTGGCATACACATAGAGCCAGGGCATCTGCGGCGTCGTCGGGTTTCGGCGGCTGGTCGAGGTCGAGTATTCTCTGGATCATATACTGAACCTGCTTTTTCTCCGCCCCGCCATATCCGACTACTGCCTGTTTGACCTCCGGCGGCGTATATTCAACAACCGGCACACCCCTCTGAGCCGCGACCAGTTGCAACACCCCACACGCCTTGCCGACGGCGATGGCGGTGGTCTGGTTTTTGGCAAAAAACAGCCGCTCCATGACAATCACATCAGGGCTGAACTCGTCGATGATACAGTTAAGCTCTTCGTGAAGTATCAACAACCGTCGCGGCGGAGGCTGCTTGGGACTGGTCGAGATTATCCCGTATCGCACCACAGCCGGCGAGGCGCCGATTTTGTCGACCACTCCATAGCCAACCGTAGCAGTTCCGGGGTCTATGCCTAATATACGCACACAAATCTCCTCAGCTCAAGCCCAATAGTCGCCTCTATATATTCTCCTTTGCATCCTTAGTAGAATATTCCTTCTGTGGTTAAGATTCGCTGCAATTCGGGTGGACTAAAGGTAACAAAGAAAGTCGCCATAATATGTGTACGGACTAAGCGATGGCCGGCGCCTGTGTTGTCCAATACCTGTGCTTATCATCCACCTCTCTCTCTAGCAGGCGCCATGAACAGTTGGCCGTCGCCCAACTGAAGAGTGAAAAAGTCAATAGAAACGGATGACGCCTGCTGATTTCAGCAGGCGTTGTCTGCATGTTTAGAGGTTTGAGTTAGTCAAGAAAGCCGTGGTAATTTAATGCAGGCGCTCGGCCTCTGTCCCGGACCGCCCATCATAATACTTGACAGACAAGACGGTATCTCGCTGCGAGCGAAATGATGGGAAATCGACGGCTGATTGACATGCGGGCTTGGCGAGTGATAGACTCTGACCGATACCAAGCAGGAGGTTGCCAAGTGTACGTTGGACGAATAGTGGCGGTCGGCAAGACCGACAAGCCGTTTGTTGCCTATAGAGTTTCTTCGAGGTCATTTCCAAACCGGGTGGCGCGTATAACGGACGTGGGGGTTGCTATACAGCCGCTGGATCCTGATGATATGAAGCGCAACCCGTATATCGCTTATAACTGCATTCGGGTGTCGCGTAACGGGGTTGTGGTGTCTAACGGTTCTCATACCGATCCGATCTTTGAGAAGCTGGAAGCAGGGGTCAAGCCGGAGCCGGCTCTGCAACAAGTGCTGGAAGAGATGGGTTATGAGCGCGACGATTTTAATACCCCGCGCATAGCCGGGATAGTGACGGATAAAGTCGGGTATGTGGCGACGATTCGGGCTGATGGCTTCGAGGTCGCTGGATTCGACCTGCAGGAGGACTCCTGTCACGTTATCTGCACCTATGAGATGGATCATATCGAAAGCCAGGGACATACGTTTATAGCAGAAACCGCAGGACAGGCCGCACAGTATGTGGTGGACGGTGGGATTTTTGAGAGCCTGGAGTTGCCGATCTGCGCCGCCGCGTGGATGGGAGAGCTGGCAGTGGTCAACCCGCACGAGTAGCGGAAGGGAAAACGGAAAGAAGCGAAATCCAGAAAGAACGGCTCAAGAGGGATTGACCGAGACGTAGATCGGCCACTACGGTTTAATTGCTGGCTTATACAAGTTGGGAAACAGCGATTCATTGCTATGAGAAAAACTAAGATAGTATGCACAATAGGGCCTGCGAGTTCTTCGCCGGAGATGCTGGCGGGGTTGATTAAAGCCGGGATGAATGTCGCCCGGCTGAACTTCTCTCACGGCACTTATGACGAGCACCTGCAGCGCCTGCAACTAATCCGATCCCTTTCCGAAAAAGCTGGCAAGGCGGTCGGGATTTTACAGGACCTCTCCGGGCCAAAGATTAGAATCGGTCGGATAGATAAATGTCCTGTGAAGCTGCAACCGGGAGAACCGTTCGTATTTACTACCCAACAGGTTAGCGGCGATGGGACAAAGGTCACACTGCCATTCCCCGATTTGCCAAAAAAACTGAAACGCGGGCAATTGATATATGTAGACGACGCAAAGCTGGAGTTCAAAGTAGTCAGCACCACTGATAGCGAGATCATAACAAAAGTCATAATCGGCGGGGAGCTATCGTCGAATAAAGGCTTCACTGTGCCGGGCGCTGACTACGATGTGCCGGGAGTGACCGAAAAAGACAAGGAAGACCTGCGATGGGGGCTGGAGCACGGCGTGGATTGGGTGGCGAGTTCGTTTGTGCGCAGCGCAGATGATATTCTGCCATTGAGAAAAGTGATGCGGGAGTGCGGCAAGCGCGTACCGGTTATAGCCAAGATCGAGAGGCCGGAGGCTGTCAAGAACATCTGCAGCATAATCGACGTCTATGATGGGATTATGGTGGCGCGTGGGGATTTGGGAATCGAAGTGCCCATAGACGAAGTGCCTGGCATTCAAAAGACCATAATTCATCACTGCAATCGCGCCGGTAAACCGGTGATTACCGCCACACAGATGCTGGACTCGATGATGGTAAACCCGCGCCCCACCCGCGCCGAGGTGACGGATGTGGCGAACGCTATAATCGACGGCACCGACGCTACTATGCTGTCCGGAGAGACCGCCGCTGGGCAATTTCCGTTGCAAAGCGTGCAGATGATGGATAAAATAGCGCGCAAGACGGAGAAATCGCTGGACTATAGGGCGATGTTCGATAGGCAATCCTGCTCCGCTCCTAGCAATTGCAACCCGCAAAAGACTCAGATTACAGAAGCGATCGGGGAGGCCGCGGTCAATCTGGCCTTTGACCTGCGGGTTCCAGCTATAATCACCTGCACATTCAATGGCACCACTGCGCGCCTGGTCAGTAAATTCCGACCACGTGCGAAGATCATCGCTGCTGCTTCCAACCACGAGGCCGCCCGTAGGCTGACCCTGTCGTGGGGAGTAAGCCCGATGTATGTGGAGATGGCCAGCGACACCGACGAGCTTATCCGTAACGCGGTCGAGGCGGCGTGTGATTATAAAGTGGTCAAGCAAGGCGACACTGTGGTGATGATCGCAGGCGTGCCCGTGGGTATCGCGGGCAACACGAGTCTGATTCGGGTTCTAAAAGTGGAATGAGCGTCTAAGGCGGTGTAAGCTTTATCACTGTCTTTGCGGCATGTGCCGGCGGGAGCGGCGAAAAACTGATACCGTTGGGCATCTCCCCGACGCGCGTGGTCGCTATAGTCTTTTTGGCTTTGATGTCTATAATCGAGACACTGCTCTGGAAAGCGTCGGTGACATACGCGAACGTGCTGCCAGGATCGACAGTGACTCCATGCGCTCCCTTACCCGTCTTTACGGTGTGGGTCACGCGAAACGACGCGGTATCGACAAAGGAGACGGTGTCGCCGGGTTTATCGTTTGTCCCCTGATTGGCTACAATCACATAGCGATTGTTCGGGGTGACGACGAGTTGTATCGGCCCGTTGCCTACTCTGGTAGCACCCACAAGTTTATGGCTGGCCGTGTCGACTTTGGCTATTGCATTCTCAGTTCGCAAAGTCGCATAGACGAACCTGCCGTCCGGCGAGAACCCAACCTGCACCGGATTTTTACCAACCTTTACGTCCGCAATCTTTCGATCAGTTGAAGTATTTATGACGCTGAGAGTATCTCCACCGGAATTGGCAACGTAAACCGTCTTGCCATCAGGGCTTGGCCTTAAGCCGTGTGGCTCGTCCCCCACTTTGATGGTGGATATAATTTTCAGAGTCCGCGCGTCGATGACCGAGATGGTATTAGAGCCTTGGTTTGCCACATATACTTTCTTCGAATCAGGCAAAACGATGACATGCGCCGGCATTTCGCCGATGTTTACAACGCCAATTATCTTATAGCGCACAGCGTCGATCTTGAAAACCTCGGCCTTACTCATGCTGGTGGCCCAAACACTTTTATTGTCCGGAGAGACCTGCACATTATGGGCATCTGGTATTCCTGTCAGGGTGGTTATCACTGTGTTATCTATCGCATTGATGACGCTAAGGCTGTTGCCGCCCTCATTAGCCACCCACACAGCGCCCTTGACGCCGCTTTTCGCCGCTGCCGGGCATATAAGCGCCAGAGACAACGCCATTATGATCAGAGCTATCCTTTTCATCTTAATGTCCTCTACTATCATCAGCTTATCTGTAATCTACCCATCGCAGTAAAAACAGAAGCAGATTTTCTACTTTGTGTAAAAACGCTAAGGCAGAGGCTTTGGCTTGATGGAAGGTAAATTGGCGTCTGATAACAGAGTAGACAATGGAACAATAGGCGCTATCGGCTCGTAGAAAAGCTGACAGTTGAGCTTTTGGTTGGAGATGAATTATGCAGTTGCGAACCTTTATTATTTGCGTAGTATTGACCTGTTTAGCTTGCAGCATAAGCCTTGCCGGCAGCAAGCTGTATACCTGGAGCGGAGAGAAGCAATTTAGTAAATGCACTTTCTCTAAGGTAGTATATTCGAAAGAGGCGGGCGGATTGGTGTTTGACGGCGCCGCTAAGGCAAGAGACGGGGAGAATGATGCTGTCGGGGTGATCGAAACCCCGGAAATCGTCGCCCCGAAGCCGTTTCTTGAGCTTGTCTCATCGTGGAATTCATATACCCCGAAAGGTTCATATATAGATGTGCTGGCGAAGATTAGAATAGATGGCAAATGGACGCGGTGGTATAAGCTGATGCTTTATACCACTACCGATGCGCCGGAACTCAAGAAGAGCTACAAGGATGGGGACGAGTTGGCGCATTGCCCTGTGGATATTCTCATCGTTAAAAATAACAAAACCGCCGACGCTTTCAAGCTGCGATACGAACTGAAATCGACCGACGGCAGGAACTACCCTACCCTGCGAATGATAGCCGGTAATGCGGACGACCCCAAGGGTTATAAAGAGGATATTACGCCTGTTAAGAGCGTTTGGGGGACTGAACTCGATGTGCCGTATCTGTGTCAGTTGTCCGTGGAGGGAGGCAGCGTGTGGTGCAGCCCGACCTCGACTGCGATGGTGCTCGGCTATTGGGGAAATAAGACTAATCGACCCGAATTGACCGTCGGAATCACCGAGGCCGCTAAGGATTGTAAGGATCATAGATGGGGCGGAACAGGTAACTGGGTTTTTAATACCGCGTATGCCGGGGAGTTCAAGGGAATGCGGGCGGTTGTGGACAGATTCTCCAGTGTATCCCAAATTGAGCGGTGGATCGCCAAAGGGGTGCCGGTGATAGTCAGTTTAAACCATAATCGCCTTACCCGCGGCAAAAGCTCGTCGCAGGGGCATTTGATGGTCATTAGAGGCTTCACCAAGGATGGCGACCCGGTCTTTAACGACCCGTGGGCGAGGCTCGAAAAAGGGGAGAAGTTGCGCAAAGTGTTTCCACGGGCGGATTTGGAGTATGGATGGCTGGGGCCGGAAGTGCCCTCCAAGGGAGCTGTGTATCTCATATATCCTGAGGATTATAAGTTGTGAGGTGATCCTGCGACTGTGCGCAGGGTGATTGTGAGACAGCGATTCGGAGATCGCCATCTATCGCAGCAGGAGCATAGGGGCCGGCCTCTGTCCCGGCCCGAATGGTAAATACGAAGGGATTGTCCGAGACGGAGATCGGACACTACACTGTTATTGTTGACATAACAGATCAGACGGTGGCGATTCGGAGATCGCCACCGATCAGTATTAGCGCGATTCGGAGATCGCCATCTTATCATAGCAGGAGCGTAGGGGCCGGCCTCTGTCCCGGCCCGAATGGTAAATACGAAGGGATTGTCCGAGACGGAGATCGGACACTACATTGTTATTGTTGCCGTGAATGGTCGTTTGGAGATGAAAATTAAGGCATCTTATTATCAGCAGTTTGATGCGGATTCTGGCCTGGATGTGCCTGGTGAGGGGTATGGAGGCTGGGGGGAGGCTGATATTGAGATATCCCCTGAGCATACGGCGGTCGTGGTTATGCACGCCTGGGACTGCGGGACACCGGAACAATATCCTGGGTGGTTTCGATGTGTGGAATATATCCCTCGATCTCAACAGATATGCCGCGAGGTCTTTCCTCCTCTGCTGAAAGCCGTTCGACAGTCGCCACTTAAGACATATCACGTCGTCAGATTCGGAGCCCACTACAAAAACTACCCCGGTTATAAAAGAGCAGCCGCGCTGGCCGGTTCTCCGCGCGAAATGGAGTATATTGCTTCAGATTCATCCGTTGAAAAACTGCGAGAATTCAAGCGGGAACACGTCTTTGTAGGAAAACACAACGAGGCGGATGTTGCCGCAGGTTTTGAAAATCTCGACTTCGCGCCAGAAGCTGTGCCGGTTGGCGACGAGGGAATCGCGGAGGACTCCGAACAACTTTTTGCGCTTTGTAAAGATGATGGCGTAAATCACCTGATTTATGCGGGGTTCGCCATAGACGGATGCCTGCTGATCTCGCCGGGCGGAATGGTGGATATGAGTAGGCGAGGTCTAATGTGTTCCGCAGTGCGTGACGCAGTGACCGCCATAGAAAATAAAGAGACCGCTCGGGAGGAACTCTGCAAGCAGATAGGGCTGTGGCGGGTAGCCTTATCCTATGGGTTTGTATTCGATTCTAAGGATTTAATCGAAGCTATTGTACAAGGAGGCAAGTAATGAAGAAAGCGTTGCTTTTGATTCCGGTTGTATTGCTTATATCGCTGGGGGCGTGCTTTGCCCAAAGCGTGACCAAGACTAAATCGGTGCAACTCACCGTCTACAGCGGCGGGTTTGCCCTGGTGCGTGATGTCAGAGGCGTGACCCTGAAAAAAGGGGTCAACTCGATCGAGGTGGAGGACGTAGCGGCCAAAATCGATCCCACCAGCGTGCTGTTCAAGCCGCTGACATCAGCCAACTCTGTGGATATTTTGGAGCAGAATTATCAGTATGACCTGATCAGCCCGGAGAATATTCTGAATAAAGCCGCTGGACAACGGGTTACGTTCACCCAATTCGATAGTAACGGCAAGCCTTTCACTGAGAGCGGCGTGCTGCTGGCTCCGCCTTCAAACGGAGGCGTGGTGATTAAAACCGATAATGGCGGCATAGTGCTTCAACCTGAAGGGCAAGTCTCGCTTCAGAAGATGCCGGAAGGGCTGCACCCGAAGCCCACCCTGAACTGGCTGCTGCACTCCGAGGCCGATACCGCACAGGACGCTCAGATTAGCTACATTACCGATGGCGCCGGTTGGAAGGCAGATTATGTTGTTCTGGTGAATAAAGACGACACCGCGTTGGACCTTAACGGTTGGGTGACTCTTAACAATAACAGCGGTGCGACTTATTCTGACGCCAAATTGACGCTAATCGCAGGGGATGTTCGGCGAGTCAGGGCTGATTATATGATGGCTCCAAGGGCGGAAGCTATGGGGGCGATGGCCAAACCGGCATTCGAAGAGCAGGCATTCTTCGAATATCACATGTATACAATGGAACGGCCGACCACTATCCGCGACAACGAAACCAAACAGCTTTCCTTGTTGAGTGCATCCGATGCCAAGGTCAAAAAAGAAATGATCTACGACGGAAGGAAGCAGTGGTGGAGTAGATGGTGGTATCCGGGCCGAACGGAGATGAACCCCGGCAGCGGATATGACACCTCAGACTATCATAAAGTGAATGTGGTGCTGGAGTTCCAGAATTCACAGGCGAATAATATGGGTATGCCGCTACCGAAGGGCAATATCCGGGTCTATAAACTCGACGACAAAGGGACCCAGCAGTTCGTAGGCGAGGACAGCATCGACCATACGCCTAAAGACGAGAAGATAAGGCTGTATATAGGGGATGCCTTCGACGTGGTTGGAGACTACAAGCGCACCAAATATACCAAGATAAGCGACAAGGTTATTGAGGAGAGCTTCCAGGTTAATATCCGCAACCATAAGGATACTCCAGTCGATGTGAAGATAGTGGATCATGTCTGGTCGGATTGGAAAGTGACGCAGTCGTCGGCAAAATACGAGAAAGTCGACGCGCACACGATTCAGTTCCCCGTGAAGGTGCCGAAGAACGGCGAGACGGTGGTGACATACACGATTCGGACGTCGTGGTAGGGCATCGGGATGGGCTACGCGGTTTGAAAATACAGTGGCCGGGCCTCTGTCCCGGCCTTTTTCCAGCTATGCGATGGCGATTCGGAGATCGTCACCGATCAGGTTTGGGTGTTGGACGCGAGAGGTTAACCGATGAAAATCGCCAGATGGCTATTGGCGCCGGGGATAATTGGGATATATCTGGCGGTTGCGCTGTTCACAGTGGATCGTGGCGCTGACCGGGCGCAGATCGAAGCGGTTATCGCCAAAGGTGAGGCTGCTGCACAGCAACGTGACCTCGCAGGGTTGGTATCCTGCGTATCCAAACAATATTCCGACCAAACCGGCCTCAACTACGACAGACTTCGCATTCTCATAGCTAAAGCTATGCGCAGTGAAGGGCCATATAATGTGGCGGTGTCGGATCAGAAAATTGAGATAAAAGGCGACCGCGCAGTCGTCGACTTGCGAGTTGTGCTCAGCAGATCCGCAGGCGATATTTTCTACGACCACAAGCTGACATTGATTTTAGCATAAGAACCCGCCTGGCATATGCTGGTTATTAAAACCAATGCCTGGCGGGTTATCTCTTCGGAGAATCTTGGATTGTCTGCCGGGGAGCTGATGCTGTAACCTATTTGCCGAGGCTCATAATAACCTCGCCCGTCTAAGCCCAGCCGCCGTTATGCTGCCGTGGATATCGCTGACAACTCCGATTTTCATATCGGATTACGGAGCAAAGGGAAAGATACCAGGCGCCCGGCGCTGCTGAGGCTCCGGTTCGACGGATTCGACCGGCATATCACCCAATGTGACGGTTATGTTTTTCGTCTTCCCAGTCTGCGCCTGCAAAACTTCCAGGGTGACTTTCGCACCGGGTTTTAGCTTGTCGATCTCCTCGTTGAGAGCGACTTTGCCTTTGGATGCCTTTAGATCCGGGGATATGGTTTTGCCGTTAATCTTGCGAATGACATCTCCGTCGCGCAATCCGGCTCTCTGGGCTGGGCTGCCGGGCTGGACACCGGGCAGATTACCCTGAGACATAATGACCACGCCGTCACCTCCGATGAGGGGCACTCCCTTTCCCTCCAGACTCTCGCGCAGCACGTTCAGCGGCATATACCTGATGCCTATCCAGGCGTGAGCTACCTTGCCCTCCTCTTTCAGCTTGTCGGCGATTGAGCGAACCGTGTTACTGGGAATTGCAAAACCAATTCCGACGCTGCCGCCGGATGTGGAGGCGATCATATTATTTATACCGACCACCTTGCCGTCCAGGTCCGCCAGCGCGCCGCCGCTGTTGCCGGGGTTGATAGAGGCATCGGTCTGAATCAGCCTCTCCGATACCATCCCGCCGAGGCTGCGTCCAAGAGCGCTGATCACACCAACCGTTACAGTCCATTCAAAACCGAGCGGACTGCCGACCGCAATGACCCAATCTCCGACCTGTGCCGTGTTGGAATCCGCGAACTTTCCATAAGGGAGGTTTCTAGCGTCGATTTTGACCACGGCGAGATCGGTCCTTGGGTCTCTTCCGATCAGCCTGGCGTTGTAGCGTTTGCCGTCATGGATTGTAACAGTAATTTTTGAGGCGTCCTGGACGACGTGGTTGTTGGTGACAATATAGCCGTCGGGTGTGAAGATGACGCCCGAACCCTGGCCTTTTCTCGGCTCCGGCTGTCCGAAGAAAAAGTCGAACGGCGTCGCAGGAGTCGCCCTGCCGATGGTGTCGATATTGACTACATAACGGCTGACTTCTTTTGCCGCCGCTCGTACGGGGTTGTTCTGTTCCTTGGTGATTCCTAATCCGGCCTGCGAGACAGCGCCGCCGGATTGAGCAGTGAAACACGATGGCGGCCCATAGAAATAATATATGCTCGCCGCGCATACCAGGAACCCCACAACAAAAACTACCACATACGAGATTAGTCTTTTCATCTAACCCATACTCCTGAACAAGTTGACCATCTCAATGGCCGATTCGCCAGCCTCAAAGCCCTTATTTCCAGCTTTTGTGCCGGCTCGTTCTATCGCTTGCTCGATATTGTCAGTAGTTATTACCCCAAATATGGTCGGCACACCCGTATTCATCCCAACTTGGGCAACTCCCTTTGAAACTTCTGCTGCTACGTAGTCGAAATGAGGGGTAGAACCACGGATGACTGCGCCGAGGCAGATTACCGCGTCGCATTTGCCGGATTCGGCCAACTTCCTGGCGACCATCGGGATTTCAAACGCGCCCGGCACCCACGCGACGGCAATGTCGCTGTCCTCGACTCCGTGGCGGGTGAGCGCATCGATGGCGCCCTCGACCAGCTTATTTGTTATAAACTCATTGAACCTGCTGGCGACTATGCCGATCTTTAAATCTTTTGCAACTAGCTGACCTTCGTATTGTTTGGGCATTTCAGTCCTCCCTGTGGATTATCTATTCCGCTTGCTCTGCATCTTCTTCACGAACACACGCATCGAACATCTGCTCATCAAGGACGTGACCCATCTTCTGGCGCTTGGTGTTAAGATAACGGGCGTTGTCCTCATTCGGCATACAGACTATAGGCACGCGTTCGACTATTTCGAGATCATAACCCTGCAACCCTGCCACTTTGCCGGGATTGTTGGTCATCAGTCGGATTTTCTTAAGTCCGAGGTCGACCAACACCTGCGCCCCGATGCCGTAGTCTCGCATGTCACCAGGCAGCCCCAGCATATGGTTGGCCTCCACCGTATCCGCCCCGTGATCCTGCAGGACATAGGCTTTTAGTTTGTTCACCAGCCCGATGCCGCGGCCCTCCTGGTGGTAGATATAGAGCAAAACTCCCTTGCCTTCTTCCGCAATGGCCTGCATCGCGGAGTGGAGTTGCTCTCCGCAGTCGCATCTTAACGACCCAAGAACATCACCGGTCAGGCATCCGGAGTGGATCCGAACAAGGGTCGGCTCCCCATCGGCCACGTCGCCCATTACAAGGGCGATATATGGGCTGGATTCGACCGTAGCCTGGTAGCCGTGTGCTATAAAATCGCCGTATTGGGTGGGTATGCGGCAACTTGCGAACTTGAAGACGAGCCGCTCATTAACTCGTCTGTATTTAATCAGATCGGCGATGGTGACGATCTTCATATCCCATTTGGCCGCGACCTCGCGCAGCTCCGGCAGGCGCGCCATCGATCCGTCGTCGCTGAGAATCTCACACAGCACCCCAGCCTGGCCTAATCCCGCAAGACGCATCAGGTCGACCACGGCTTCTGTATGCCCCGCCCTTACCAGTGTGCCGCCGACTTCGGCGCGCAGTGGGTGAATGTGGCCGGGTCTGGCCAAATCTTCTGGCTTTGCGGTAGGATCTACAAAAGTCTTTATGGTTATGGCGCGATCCGCTGCGGATATGCCTGTGGTTGTGCCACGCAAGGCATCTACGCTAACCGTGAACGCCGTGCCCAACTTGGCGGTGTTTCGATCGACCATATCCGGCAGCCCTAACTCGTCGAGTCGCTCTGGTGTTGCAGGCACGCAGATCATCCCGCGGCCGTATTTGGCCATAAAATTGACCGCCTCCGGGGTGATGTGTTCGGCGGACATAATGAAGTCGCCTTCGTTTTCTCGATCCTCATCGTCGACGACGATTATCATCTTTCCGGCTTTAAGTTCCTCTATGGCTTGCGGTATCGTCGCGAAGACGTTGTCATCAGGTTGCATAAGGTTCCCTTCAATCGTTACTCATGATAGTTATTTATTTAATGTGAGAGGTGCTTTTTGTTTGGAAAAGCAGATTTCTCACTTCGTTCGAAATGACATAGGTGCGCGTTCGAAACGACGATGCCGCGCACTCGATATGAAACTATATTATAGATAGGTGGCAATCTCCGAATTGCCACCGCGGAAATACCTTAAAAGCAGATTTCTCGCTGCGCTCGAAATGACATTGGGGCGCTGATTTCTCCTCTACTTGTCATTCCGTGCGCAGAATCACGGTAAACGGACAATTACATAAACCCAGCCTGCCGCAGCAGGTCTTCGGTCACACTGCCGGTTTCTTTGCCTAGAAACTTCTCGACGTATTTGCCGAGGATGTCTGTTTCCAGGTTTACTTTATCCCCCGGGCGCTTGCTTTGAAGCGTGGTGGCCTCTAAAGTGTGCGGAATCACCGCTATTTCAAAGCCGGAATCGTCGCACGACGCCACGGTGAGGCTAATGCCATCTATGGCTATTGAGCCTTTTTCCACCACGTATCTTAACACGTTACCGGGCGCCCTGAATCCTATAACTTTCGATTCGCCAATCGTCTGCACCGAGTCAATCGTGCCGACGCCGTCGACGTGACCAAGCACGAAGTGTCCACCAAGGGCTTTGCCGGCTTTAAGACTGGTTTCGAGGTTAACTTTATCCGGCGCGCGCAGGTCGCCGAGTGTGGTTCTGGACAGAGTCTCCGCAACTGCATCGAAACAGACCTCGCTGCCGTTTATGGAAGTCGCTGTCAGGCACGCGCCATTGACCGCCACGCTGTCACCTACTGCGATCTCCGCGGCGGTTTTTTCGCAGGTGACCACGAGCTTGCCAACTGCACCGCGGGCCAAGCTCCGCACCGTCCCCATTTCCTCGATTAATCCAGTAAACATTATGTTATCTTATCACGCATACGGCGCCGGTGTCAGCCTGGATAGACCACGTAGCCCTCGACCATTATATCTCCGCCGGTGCGCCTGACTTTAATTCTTTCAACGCCTATCGCATCCGCCACTTTCTCTACACCAGGGCCGGCTATCGAAGTGACTGCGTCTCGGCCGCCGATGATCTTAGGCGCAAAGAAAAAGGCTATTTTATCTACAACCCTCTCCTCCAGCGCTCTCGCAGCAACCTCCCCGCCGCCTTCGATAAGCACGGACAGATGGCCAAGCTCGGCGAGTTGACGCATTAAATCAGCGACCGAAGCCCGCCCGCCAAGATCTTTCAACATCAATATACGCGCCCCGGCCTCGCTAAGTTTCTTAATTGCAGACTTATCTGCCCGACTCGATACGGCGGCGATGGTATCTCCGGGCAAATCGAACATAGCGAGATCATCCGGCACCCTGCCGCTTTCGCTGAGAATCACGCGAGTTGGGTAGTATACCCTGCGACCGACTCGCGCCGTCAGGGCGGGATTGTCGATGCGGGCGGTGTTGCCGCCTACTACGATCGCGTCCACCCCCCGTCTAATCTTATGCGCAAAAGCTCTGGAAGGTTCACTTGTGATCCATTTGGAGTCACCTGTACGGGTGGCAATCTTGCCGTCGAGGCTCATTGCGGACTTTAAGATAACCAGCGGCATACCCATGACGCGGTGTTTGATATACGCCTCGTTCAGCGACCTTGCTTCAGCTTCCAGAAGACCGCAGTCGACCTCGATTCCTGCCTGCCTGAGAATGTCAAAACCTTTACCCGCCACTTTAGGATCGGGGTCTGCCATCGCCGCGCAGACTCGTGTGATGCCCGCTTTTATAATGGCATCGACACACGGCGGGGTGCGGCCCTGGTGGCAGCAGGGTTCGAGGGTGACGTATATCGTGGCTCCATCAGTTCGCTCGGCGGCCTCGTTCAGAGCGAATATCTCGGCGTGAGGTTCGCCGGCTTTGGGGTGAAACCCCTTGCCGACTACTGCTCCGTCTTTTACAACAACGGCCCCGACCATAGGGTTAGGGCTGGTTCTGCCGCGTCTGGCTAGTCTCAGGGCAAGTCGCATGTAGTCGGCGTCATTCACAGTCATCGTCCGTCGTCTTGCCCAGGTCGCGCATAAGTTGCCTGCTGAGTTGCGTATATTGCCCCAGCACCGCTTTGAGGTCCAACGCAGCCAGCACCACCACGCCGAAGCCGAGTATTAGGCAAATGCTCCAATAAAGAAGAGAACCGATTGGGTCTTTTCGACTTGTGAGACTCGGCCCGAAGATCATCATCAGAAATAATGCTTCGACGCACAAAATCAACAGCACGCGCAGCACTTTCTGGCCACGGGGCATAATTCGGCCGAGCGATCTCCACTTTTTAAGCTCGATTAGAAAGACAACCCCGACCAGGATCATCCCAAGCGCGGCTATCCATTGGATCACGTCGTGCATCAGTCACCCTCTGCCGCAGTTCTCAGCTTCGCACACGCCTCGATAACCCCATCGCTGTCACCGAACACCGATGTGCCCGCTATCAGAATATTGGCGCCAACCTCCACCACCGCCCCTGCCGTCTCGACATCGATGCCACCGTCTACAGCGATGTCAAGATCGGGGTTCAGTTCATCGGCCATCTGCCGCGCCATAGCGATCTTTGGAAGCATCTCCGCAATGAAACTCTGTCCGCCAAAGCCCGGGTTCACAGTCATAACCAGCAGCATATCCAGGTCGGACATTATATTTTCCACCACACAAAGCGGAGTCGATGGATTGAGCGCAACTCCCGCATGAACCCCGGCGGCCTTGATCTGCTGAATAACCCTATGCAGATGGATACACGCCTCCGCATGCACGCTGATCTCTACCGCGCCCGCCTCAACGAATGCGTCAATATATTCCTCCGGGTGCTCAATCATAAGATGACAGCACAACGGAAGCGGCGTGTGCGGCTTGATCGCCTTGACCAGCATCGGCCCAAACGAGATATTTGGCACAAATCTGCCGTCCATTATGTCACAATGTATGGCATCCGCCGAGGAGCCTTGCAAACTCTTCACAGCGTCGCTGAGGTTGGCAAAATCCGCCGCGAGCAGGGATGGAAATATCTTAACTTTATCGTTAACCATTACATAAGCCCCTATCTCAGGTTACTAATACCGGTCGTCGCTTGCCAAACGGCCCCCTACGTAGACCCTTATACGCACGTTGCTGCCGAATGCGGTCACGGTCTCGCTGAATTTCTCGCCAGGATCATGATATTCCTGCACAGCGGTCGTCGCGCCACGACTATCGTTGACCACTATCCGAACCTCCTGCTGGCCATCAACGTCAGGCGGCACAGTCACCGCGATCTGGAAACTGCGCTCCTCGCCCCTCGGCCCGGAGGGACCACTGCTATCGGGGGTGGAAGTCGACGGTTGTTCCGGCTTCGGCCCCAGGCTTATGACCAGCGAGACGGAGCTTTGCGGCGGAGCCATCGACCCCTTCTCTGGGTCCTGTCTTATTACCGAGTTGATCGGAATTTTCTCGTTGTATTCCGTAGTCAGTTTACTTATCAGGAAGCCTGCATCTTCGGCCACTCTATATGCCTCTGCCTCCGGCAGACCGAGCATATCAGGAACGGGCTTCGCGCTGGGACCTTTGCTTAATTTGAATTTGATCGTAGCCTTGTCCTTAGCCACACGCGCGTGGGCAATGGGGAATTGGACAGCGATCTTACCCTCTTCATAGTCGTTGCTGTAGACCTCGCCTGGCTCGTCCTGTTCGAGGGTGAAGCCTGCTTCGTGAGCTACATCTCGCGCCTCTTCAATTGATTTGCCTATTAGCAAAGGCACATCCAGCTTGACATCCCTGCTGATTAACGCCCGAGTCAACCCGCCCGCCAGCGCGACCACAAGAACGAAACCAACAATTAACCAAAGATATGATGATCTCGAAAGCAGGCCATCGTCTTCAGTTTCCTCGTCGATCTGCGTCTTGCGAGCGTTTGACGAGACACTGGGTTGTGGGACGGTGATGGGCTTGCCCAGCCGCAATGCGTCTCGGAGAGCGCGCAAGTCGGCCAGCATTTCAGTCGCAGATGAAAAACGCTGCGATGGAGATTTGTCGATGGCCCTCATAACAAGATCGCTGAGAGACTTTGGCACGGCGGTGTTCAGACTACGCGGCGCCGCAGGGGTATTTTTTGTTCGATTCAGAGCGACCGCTACTGCAGTGGCTCCATCGAACGGCAGCGACCCGGTCAACATTTCGTATAATATGACGCCCACAGAATATAAATCGGAGACCGCAGACGGCGCCGCGCCTTCGGCAACCTCCGGGGCTTCATAATGAATCGACCTCATTCCCAGCTTGTCGGTTATCTGCGGGCAGGCTCTAAGCGCAGATGCCAGGCCAAAATCCGTAACCTTGACCTCGCCATCCGGGCTGACGATAATATCCTGCGGCCGCAAATCGCCGTGCACTACCCGATTTGAATGCGCATACTCCAGCGCCCCTAACACCAACACGATTATATCCAGAGCAGTAGAAACGTGCATCGCCTCGGCGCGGGATATTCGCTCCTTTATATTCATGCCGCGAACAAATTCACAGACCACGAACGGGTCATCGGTGGCAGGATCGGCGTTCAGCACTGCTGCGATGCTGGGATGATCCAATCCGGCGGCGTTCTGGTAGCCCGACCGAACAGCCCCTGCAAATATTGAATCGTCGACGAAAGGCGAATTCAGGCACTTGAGAGCGACGAGCCGGTTAAGAACTTTGTCGCGCGCCTTATATGCCGTAAATATTGAGCCTTCGCCGATATTCTCCAGCACTTCATATCGGTAGTTTATGATCTTTCCGATCAAGAGTCAGTCCTCCCGTAACTGGAAAACAGCTTACCCCATTCGGTTTTTAGAATAGCCTCGACCCTGGGCTTGCCTTTGCAAGGGTACCAGTAGCCGTCGTGATACAGCCTGGACGCATAGTAAGACCACGGCGCAATGCAGCTTCTGAGCAGGAAGTTCTCCAGAGGCTTCAGCGGCCCGTGGTAGATCAGCTTTTGGCCACGGCTGGCAAATGTCTCCTGTTTATCGTGAAAATGGAAGTTCACATCTGATATGTCCTCGCCAACGACCTCTATTTCCTTGACATCCGCGCATCCGAGGCCCTGCTCGTGTGCGAGGCGGAGGAACTTGAGGTTCATCGGATCGAAGCCCATCATCTTGGCTGCGATAGCGTCGATAGCAACCTGATCAGCGCTGGCGAGAATATAATTTTTGATCTTAGGAACCATAGCCCGCGGACCAGGGCCGTCGCCGGCAATGGTGCCATCTGTAACTGCCAACAGGCCGGGGTGAATTTCTTTTTGAATGGCAAGCAAATCGACCAGGGTTTCGTGGATAACCGAATGGGTCCAGTGGCGATTGTCGCGCAGCAACCCGCCGAACGCATTTTTCATAGCCCCGGTCATAGTCGTAAATACGTGGGTCTTGAGGGTGGGCAGATGCACGGCGTTTTTGTCGAGCATCACGTCCGGGATCAGAATGCCCTCCGGAAAGACCTTATCCAGCACCAGCATCTTCGCCTTAGGCTCGTATTTGATCCAGTTGACACCTTCCTCGTAGAGGTACATAAACTCCAGGTCGTGCTTTTCGATAACGGTGTCGAGGTGATTGTTTTTAGCGCCCAGCTTGGGATCTACTACGACGGTGCGGTTTTGTGCGGGGATCAGGTTCTTATAACCCGCGTCCTTTAGCGCCCTGGTGACGCCATCCAGTTGCCACGGAGTGGTGGAGCAGGCGGGAAAATAGTAGTGCCAGGATATGTTGATCTTGAGGATCGTATCCTTGTCCTTGGGAAGCGCGGTCTCGAAATCGGCCAGCTTCATCAGTTTGCCGTAATCCTCTACGGCGCTCTCCGGGGTGGTCTTCAAAACCGCAACCTTAGATCGACTCATTTCCAACTCCTTTTGCTACTGCTTGTCAGATCGGAATACCCTGACAGCCAGGCCGAATAATCCAGCCGCAACTACACACAGATATACGCAACGACTCACCAGTTCAGGTTCCACTATTTCCCTGCCGAGCGCCATTGGCGCTAAAAATGCCGCCGCTGCCAGCACGACCCAGAGTGTGAGTAGTATATCCAGCCAGTTTGTTCGCATCTTTTTATACTGGGCTGGCGATTCGGAGATCGCCGCCTTATGTCCAGTCCTATGTCATTTCGAACGAAGTGAGAAATCTGCTTTTACTACAACTGCATAGCCTTATGAGCCTCTATTGCACCAGCAAGTGAGTGCCGGCTGATTTCGACTATCGAACATTCACCAATTCTACTCGGCAGCGCCAGCCTGAACACACCGCCCAGGGTCTTTTTATCCAACTCGACCGCCCGAACTACCTCCGCTGTGGCGTGTGATGGGTCCAAATTGACCGGCAGACGCATTCTAATCAGCGATTCAGCCACTTCTTTAGCCAGCCCAGGCCCGGCTATAGATTCGCGCTCCGCAAGCAGAGCTTCGGTCACCATTCCTATAGAGACCGCTTCCCCGTGACGATATCGCCCATAGCCGCCGAGCATTTCCACAGCGTGGCCGATAGTGTGGCCGTAATTAAGTATGCCCCGCAGGCCGATTTCCCGCTCATCTGCCACGACTATATCGCGCTTTATTTCCACAGACCTGCTCACCGCACAGACCATTTCGCCCTCTCGTCTTCTAAGCAAATAAGCGGCGTTTCTGTTGAGAAAAGCGAAATATTCTTGATCGTAGATTATACCATGCTTGACCATCTCAGCCAAACCGCAGCGCAGTTCGCGCGCAGGCAGAGTGTTCAGGGTGCGGGTATCGATTAGCGCAGACCTGGGCTGATGAAACGCCCCGACCAGGTTCTTGCCCTGCGGCAAATCGACCGCGACCTTTCCTCCCACGCCTGCATCTACCTGAGCCAGAAGAGTGGTGGGGACCTGATGGAAATCTATGCCGCGAAGATAAGTCGCCGCCGCGAAACCTGCCATATCGCCGACTACTCCGCCGCCCAACGCAACTACGGCGCCTTTGCGATCGATCCGAGCTTGCAGCATAGAATCATATATCTTCCTAACCGTAGTCAGGGTTTTGAAACGCTCCCCAGCCGACACACAAAACAATTGAGCGCTCAGGCCTGCCTCGTTCAGACTTTTAATCACGACTTCTCCGTAGTGTCTGGCAACGACGGGGTTCGACACGACCAGCACACCCGTGGGACTGCTGTCGCCGACCACTTCACCGAGCATCTCAAGCCCCCCAGGCTCAATACTTATCGTGTAGGCGCGCTCCCCTAAATCAACTCGAATATCAACCATCTGACCCTCGCACATACCATTTGGATTTACTATTATACCTCTTCCCCGGTACAGGCGAAGGGGGATTGCCTGCCTGCAATCCCCCGAACATCCACATCTCTATTTGCGGGCAAGCCTACGGAATCAGGTTGCCTCCGACCGCCACCGAACCGGAAGTGGAATCCGGGATAATCGTCGGCGTGACGAATATCAACAGCTCTCGATCGGTAGTCGTTCGGGACGTGCCCCTGAACAGGCTTCCTATAATCGGTAGGTCCCCGAGAATCGGGATCTTGGTAATGCTGTTTGAATCGTTTTTGCGGATAAACCCGCCAATCACGATTGTCTCACCATTGGCCACGCGCCTCTGCGTAAAGAGTTCCTGGTTGCGCTGCTCAGGAATCTGAGTTTGATCAGGCCCGGTAACGATGTTACCGGTGTCGGCCACGCCAGGGCTGAGGGTCATCGTGATAGTCCCATCGCCGTTAACTCTCGGCAGTACGTTGAGGTGAGTGTCAATAGTAATAAAGTTAGGCTGGGACTGCTCAATAATGTTACCCGTGCCCGTGATGGTGCTATAAGTTGTCCAATACGGAATATCGGAGTTGATCGATATATACGCATTCTGGTTGTTGATAGTGGAAATAATCGGCGAGTTGATAACGCGACCGATATCCCTGGTCAACTGAGTGCGCAAAGTGGCAGTAAGGTTGCCAGTGGCAAAACCCAGCACAACATTACCGGCGCTGCCGCTCAGAGGAGCTGAGAAACTCTCGTTTAGCTTATCAATGCTCCAGTCGATACCGAAAGCCTTGACATCGTTGGTTGAGACCTCGACAAACTCCGCCTTGATCGAGACCTGTTTCGGAGGCACGTCGAGCATTCTGATGATGTTTTTGAAGTCCTGAATGCCTTGCTCCTCGCCTTTAACTATAATCGAGTTATCCAAATCGAATGGGACGGCGTTGTCTATGCCATCCGGCCACAGGAAGTTCTGGTTGCTGGAAGATGTACTGCTCTGCCTGGTCGCGGGAGTGGCCGGCTGAGCCCCATCGGCTCTGGTCGGACGGGTATAACCAGGGGGAGTTGTGAGTTGTCCGGCCTCCAGACCGCGGTCGGCCACTCTACCTGCGTCAGATGACGTAGCTCGATAGTCTACAGTCGGAGCCACAGGCTGATTGTTAGGTGATGCAGTCGCTCCACCAACCGGCATGGTGTCTCCAAACGGAGTGGAAATCACCGTCGTTCCGCCGGGCGTAGTTTTGATATTGGCCCCGCGAGGTTTGGTCATGTCCGGATAGATAGTCTCGCAGTTTGGCATCGGATTGGCGCCCTGCCAGCCCATCAGCCGCAACAGCTCGCTCGGTCTGGAGTGAACCAGCTTGATCGATGTCCAGGTCTTGGCAGCAGGCGCAGGCGTGTCATAATACTCCACCGGAGGCAGCTCTACAGGAATCGGCACCGAGGTAATTTCGTCCTCAATGGCGCCACCGATGATATAGGTCCCGTCATCCATCTTTTTGTAGGAGACTCCAGCGCCCTTGACTATATAATCGAGAGCCTTAGGAAGTGACACATTATTAAGGGTCGCTGTCACTCTCTTTTCCAGCTTCGATTCATCTGCAATGACGAAATTTGTGCCGCTCTGCTGAGTAAGAAGCATCACGACATCCTTCAGCGGCAGATCTTTGATCTGCAGCGTAATCCCGTTCGACGCAAATGCACAACACGACACCAGCGCAACGAACGCAACTAGGAGCGCGATTTTTCCAACGTAGAGCGCCGCGTTTTGTTTGACCCACGGCCTCAGCGTGTGTAACATAGACTTCCTCCTCCGGTCACACGTCCTCTCAAACACCACTACCAACCTCTGTATCCGCCGCCGCTATAGCCGCCACCATAGCTGCTGCCACCGCCGTAGTTTCGGCTACTGCCGCCATAACTACCACCATAGCTACTGCCGCCGTAGCCGCCATAACTTCCGCCACCGCCATAACGGCTGCTGCCGCCATAGCTGCCGCCACCGTAGCCGCCGCCACCATAGCCGCCGCCGCCATAACTGCCCATACCGCCCATCATGCCGCCCATCATGCCGCCGCCATAGCCGCCATAACTGCTATTGGAGTTACTACCGCTTCCCTGCATTATAGCAAGAATCTGGCTGGCGCCCGTATTATTGAGCGGTATCTTGTCTATGATGCTTTCTTCGACCGTGGTGGTCTCATCCAACCCGGCAGTATCAACGGCCGCCGCCGAAGCTGCATCAAGCATTGACGTAGCAGAGGTGTCCGGTTTCTTATTGATCATATAGACACTGTTTTCCACTCTGTAGACCAACCCGGCAGATTTCAACAGGCTCTTGAGTGCATTATCGAAAGAAACCCCCGATATTGACAGACTGGGGATAAGCCCCGACACGTCCTGCGATATCGAGTAGTTGCGGCTTCTGCCTCTAAACAGAGACTCTATAGCTGAACGCACATCAGCGTCTTTCAGTTCTAGTGTGACAGGAGCATCGTCATCGGCAGCCATCACAGCCACCGAGCATCCGAACCCCGCCACAAGCGTCATTGCGATCAATATGGCTATATATCTAACGGACATTTTATTAGCCTCCTGCGGTAACAGCAGAATATTCTTATATTTTCTAACAACGCAAGCTGAGCCATTATAGCTCAATTGCGCACCTGACACCACATCTATGTGACTTTGCCTGACAAGGCAATGTTCCAGAGACCCGACAAGAACTACAGCGCATAAGGCTGATGCGGCCCACCTCTTCCAGGTCTGGGCGCAACCGCAGGCGGCGGGCTGTTTACACCGGGCTCCACCTGCTGGACTATAGGCGATGACGCCATTTTAACCGTAATATATCTCGGCTTATCGTCGACTGTCTTTAGTACAACTTTGTCAGGCTCGATTCGCTCCACCAGCGCAAGCCGATCCGTCGTATAATCACCCGGCTGTACAACCTGCGATACTCCATTAGTCTCGATTATGGCATAGATTCTATCGTCCAACAGGATGCCCGCCATTCTTCTGGAAGGTTGCGCTATCTCGGGTTTCTCCACCTTTTTGCCGACCCCAGCCGTCGTTATTTTTACCGGCAATTTCATAAACGGAAAGTCCATTATGCGCGGCTTGGGCTGCACTTTCGCCTTTGGAGGCGGCTTATATCCTATCGGCAGGAACGGGTCCGCTCTCCACGTCTCCATCGGCTGCGCGGAGGCAACCTGCTCCCCGGCAGGTGGTGCGGCAGGCGCAGGGGCTGCGGATGGATCCACAGGCGCAGCCTCATCCGGAGCAGGGGCAGGCGCTCCGGCATCCACTGGAACAGCATCCGGCGCAGCATTAGGATCGACAGCCTCGGCAGGCATTGCCGCCTGATCCTGCGGCGCCTCAGGCGCACTCGGCGTACGCAGCACAAACCACCACATACTAAAGAGCGCTACCAATATAATTACGCCCGCAATTGCCCCAACAATCGGCGTGTTTTTCGGATTTTTGAGCCATTCCATCAGATTAAAACTCCTGGCCCTAAGGGTTCGTACCAGATGATTCGGACTGGCCCGCCATCACTATCTGACTGCCACCCTTGGCCCTCGGGAATATATAACAGGTCAACGGATAAACAACCCTCAACTGCGGGCTGACACCAGCCAGCGCCGGCGCCCCGACCATAACCAATCGGCTGCAGTTGTTCCATCTCCGAATATTATCCATCAGTTCCTTGAAACCGCCCTCAACAGAGATCGACCCCAGTGGGAATACCAACACATCCTGATCGAAAACAGCATCGTTGGGGTTGGCCGGCGGTGGTTGAATCTGGAAGCTGGCCTGAGCCACTCTAACGTTTTTGTCTCTAGCGAAGTTTTCCAGCAGCGGCCCAAGGGTCGTGATCTGTTCGTTCCACAACGCCAGCATACCGATATCGCGCCGTGAGAAATCCAGGTCCGGCATGCGCTTTCTCATCTGCACATCCAACTGAGCCTGCGCGATGCTGAAATCCACCATCGCCTTCGCCAGTTCACGCTTGGCCTGCTGCTTGGATTGCTCGTTGCCCTTGACAACAGCCTTGTCGTAGCGCGCCTTCGCCACCTTAAAAGCCTCCATCTGAGGCTTTATCTGCAGAAAGAACACCGCGACGCCCACAAGCACGCACAGCACGCTGCCTATTATGATTATATGAATCTTTTTGAGCTTAGAAAAACTCATCCCTACATCCTGTAACAGTAATCGAAAAGAACAAAACTAAGTATCACACGACCTACGGCGGGTTCGGCACAGACATCCCCGGATCAGGATTAGGAGGCTGCGCCCCCGACATACCCTGATCTTGCTGACCATCACCGGGTTGCCCGGCAAATGAAGGCGCAACAATCGGTGTCTTAAGTTTACACTTAACCGTAAAACCGATAAAACCTGTCGCAGGCGCTGCCTGCACACCCGTAGTAATGGCGCCGATCCCGGCAAGATTCGCTTCCGGCCCGCCGCTACCGCTGCCAGGCTCAAATTGTTGGACAAATCCTCCGCCGCCTGCGCTACCCATGGGATAGCCAGGCACACCCGAAATCTGGACTTCGGTAAACAAGTCCTGCGCCCTGTACATATTCAGAAGAAATCTGCCAAGGTCTTCGAGACTCTTAGCTCGTGCGACCATATTCACTTCGGTCCCGTTGCTGGCTAACCCAACATAGGATATTCTCTCATAAGTCCACTTTGCGATCTCTTCGTAAAGCTGGGGATATTTCTGATTATAAGCGATCACGTCGTTGATAAAGGTCAGCTTTTTCTGCACCGGCGGGATTTTGTTGGTCCTCCACTCGGCCACTTCTTTTTCGATGCCCAAAACTTCCTGCTCAAGCGCTTCGGTCTGAGTGGCGAGGTCCTCTTCTGCTCGCACCTGCGGGATCAAAAACAACTGGGTATACAGCACCCCGATCAGAGCAACCAATACAATCAGCCCACCGAACATAATCGCGGTGTTTCTGACAACAGCCTTTTCGTTTATTGTGCGCGGCAGCAGGTTGATTTTGATCATAGTCGTCTAGCCAATCATATCCCTAATCGCCAGCCCAATCGAGACCGAAAGCATCGGCGATATCTCTTCTAAATACTGCGAAGAAGCCCCCGGCACCTGCACAGGCAGGTTCTTGACAGGATCAGCAACCTCTACGGGCACCCCAAGTTCCTGGCTCAAAAACACATCAAGATTCGGCATTCTCGCCGTCCCGCCGCACAAATAGACCCGATCCGGGGTCTTTGCATAGCGGTTAGTGTAGTAATCCAACGACATTCGCAGTTCGTTGGCCAAATCTACAAGCACACCCGATATCGCCCTGAACACTTCGGCCTCAGTAGACCCGTCCTCAAAACCGCTTACAACTGGAGCCGGCGCCGCCTTCGGCACAACAGGGTCAACCTCCCGCCCGTGATCGGTCTCAGAGCCTGCGTCGCTAAGATCGAAGTTCGGCTCCGAAGAATCCTCAGCCTCCGGCTCCGGTCCGTCATCATCCAAATCGAACATAGCAGCAGCCGGTGCGGTCTCCTCTATCGGCCCGCCCAAATCGAAACTCGGCCCGCTTTCATCAGCAAGATCGAACGTCGGCGCACCGAAATCCTCCGCAGAGGCCGGTTCAGCCGCGAGTTCGTCGCTTTCTGCCGGCACAGCCTCGCCCAGATCAAAAGCGCTGGCGGCCTCCGGCTCGGCAGAGAAAGCCGTGTCAAAAATTGTAGACTCAATCGCCGGCGCAACTGGCTCGGGTTCGGGCTCGGGTTCAGGCTCAAAGCCACCAAGATTAACCGCCGCAAACTCCCTTTTCGTGATCTCAGCCTGCTCCAGAGTCTGGCCCATGGCTTCGGAGATCTCTCTTGTGAAGTTAATTCCTGCGACACTTATCGGAGGGCTGGGGAACGTCAAAATGCCGTTCTCAAATACTGCAAGATCCGTGCGGGTTGCGCCGATATTTACCACTGCGGCGGTCTCATCTTGCGCAGTATTGGCTGAAAGCTCAATTAGCGCTCTGCTGGCCGCGAGTGGCTCAATATCTATAGCTGTGGGTTTTAGTCCGGCGCTGCGAAGCGCCTCAACGTGGTTTTCTATCAACTGCTGCTGAGCAACCGCGAGCAATACGTCCATCTCCGACGCCGCCGGGTCAGCGCTGGGCAGGTTAAGCGCCTGGAAGTCCATAACGACTTCGCTGGGCGAGAACGGCACCTGCCGCTCCACTTCCCATTTCATCGTCTCCGCAAGTTCGGCATCGTTCATCTTCGGCACGCTGATGACGCGCACAACCACCTGCGACGCACCGGATACGGAGCTTACGCATTTTTTGGTTTTGATGCCGCTTTCGTTAAGAAGCGCTTTTATCGCGTCTCCCAGAGCCTTTGGGTCAGTGATAACCTCGTTATCAAAAATACCCTCCGGCGTCCGCGCGATGCCTAATCCTGTAATGGTAATGCCGTCCCTGGCGAACTTGGCCTCAGCAACTTTTATGGAATCAGTGCCGATGTCCAAGCCCACTATAGCGGAAGGCGCGGATTTGCGTGACGGACTCAATTTGCGATTTCTCCATTTAGCAGAGCTTGGGATTGGTCTATCGTACCATCAAACTCAGCCGGTGTCAATAAAAGTTCGTATCAGTTAAGAAATGACAGGCGTTAAACTTCTTCGTCAATCTAACGCAGGGAGAAATCTGCTCATCGTAAAATCTAAAGCAGATTTCTCTCCGTTGCATTTGGAATAATGCGTATTCTATCTCGCCGAGAAGTTCGGACTGATGGTTTCCCAGAACAAATTGGAGACACCTCCGCGTGTGCTGGTCCAGAACACCCAAATCTTTGAAGACATAAGTCCGACAGAAGTTCCACTTTCCTGCGGTTGCGGATCAGCAAATGCATAAATACTGCCTTCATTTACGTTTGCGTCCGACGCAAAACCGAATAAAGACTGCTCAGGCATCTCCGTGATCCACGATACATCCGGCAGCGGGGCGCTGCGATCCGTGCCGCCATCATCCTTATAGCTAATGTTGATGGCATCCGGAACCGTGCCCAGTGCAGCCGCATTGTCCGCATTTATCAATGATCTATATCTCTCGTCAACCTCAGAGAAATATATCTTAGTCCCAGTCTTGTCGACCTCCCACGGGCCGAGCGCGTTGTTCACCGTAATCCTGGCCGTCGGTGAGATAGTACCGTCGGCATTCATAGGAATCGGCGGCAGGCCGAGCTTTGTAAGATCGACACCTATTCGCATAGTCGTATAGAAAATAGTAGCGCTGTCGACAGCCGTCCCCGTCTTTCTCCAGAAGACCCACATCCTGTCAACAGGCGCCGGTTTGGCTCTGTCCCAACTCGGATCCAGCCCCGGCACCACCTGGCTGGTCATACTCGTATGCTCAATAAATGCATGCGGGCTGCCGTCGGCTGCCGAATCCGTGGTTATCCTCATCGCCTGTGGAGTGTAGTCCGCGCGCAGCTCAGGTGCTGCGAATGCGCCTTTTCTGGGGCCCGTTGCTATTTGCACCTCTTTAAGCGGCTTGGTCAATCGGACTATACCCGACGAATAATCTACCAGCATCTGGCCTAAAATAACCTCGGCCTTGCTGCCGGCTGGATACTTGTAAATATAAATACCCGTAGCGTCGTCGATTTCGGGTGTGATCGGGCTGCCCGGAGTGTCGAGAGTGCCGTTTATCCACACGCTGCCATCGGTCGCGCTTATGGCCGTGCCAGCAACCAGTTTGTTACCGGCCCCATCGTCATAGCCATCCGGGAAGAATGCCCTGATATATGGAGCATCGGCGCTTGCGCCGCCGGAGCTTGTGTATGCGCCCCACTGATCGAGGCCGAACACACCTCCGCGTGCGGCTCTCCACCACGCCAGGTGTTTAGATGTATAGAATCCGAACTTGGCGTCGCGCATAAGAGCCTCGTTAAATACTCTCGGAAGAGGCTGAGCTATTCTGCTCGGCAATATTCTTCTGTCACTGCCGGGAGGCGCGGCCAGGTATCTGGACAATATAATATCCGAATTGCCGGTCAGCTTGCTTGTTCCGGCATAGACCACATCGAATGCCTTCTTTGATTGAGATGCCAGAACGCCCGTATACGAGTCGACGAAATCCGATTCGCTGGCACCTCGCGTATTCGCCCACCAGTGTCGCATAAGCGCATTGGGAGAGCCAACCGTAGCCATGCAATCCGGCGTCCTGAGCCTCATATCAGGGCTCCAGTTCGTCTTAGTAGTATCGAAAGTCCCATTCTCGTCGCGCGCGAAGCTGTAGAATATGGACCAGTTGCCCGAACTGCCGCCCTGCCAGAACATCCACATATCGTTGCCATAAGGCACCGGGCAGGGGTTGCGTTTGGACATGGAGAAATCGTGCTCGATAGCCCATATCCTCTGATTCTGAGCGGCCCCTCCGTGGGTGAAATCCGTATAGAATATCGCGTTTTGCTGGCTGAGCTTATTGGTCTCCGGGTTTTTAAAATCCGCCGTCCCAGCCCACGCCAGCCAGGTGCGATTAGCGTTTGCCTTGCGTGATACGAGCTTGTTTTCTCCGAATCTAGGGCTATAGTGCTTCACCGAGTTCAAACCGCTCGGAGCGCTGCCGTATTCCCACGGCAACAACTGCGGGTCGTTAGACCCTGCGCTAACCGGCAGCCACTGGCTCGACGGCATAAAGCCATCACGAGTAACCCACCAATTCATACCGCTATTGGCAGGTGACCAGTAACCGCCACCTCCACCTGCCGGCGAGAACCCTAAAATCGACTCGCGCAGGAACCACGGCGCCCCCGCAAAGCTGGCCTGCTCGGCTTCGTTTCTGGGGTAATTGCTCGAATCGCTGAGCCTGTTACTCGACCAGACCAGGTGAACTCCAAGCTTATCCTCATCAGAGTCCCTGAACGCCGCCGGGGTAGCGTCCCCTACCCTCGGCAGATCCTCCGGGCGAGCAGACCCATCCGGCAAGAAGTCTATTTGAGGAAGCGTGGTCGGAGTTACCCCGCCCGTCAACTGATTCTCCCGCACAGTGGCCTTCATCTGGAAACTCGGCCACGCAACAGGATATTGCTCCACATTCTGCGGCGATAGCACGCCAGTGTTATTGAGATCGCTAAAGACCGCAATATATGGGGTGTTGAAGTTCGGGTCGTAGCTCTGATATGTGCCTATGGGCTGTGTAAGCGGCACTCTCAAGCCAACTACCACCGGCAGCGGCTCGGCATCGACAGGGTCAGTCGCCCATCCGGCCGCAGTGATCAGATCAGAGGCAGCCATTCGCGCGGGGTATTCCACATCCCACTTGCGCCTGTCCGGAACGGTCATAATGGTCGGGTCAGTATCCCCTACCCTCGGCTTAGAAAGCGTATATCCAAGGAAAACGCTCTGCCCGTTGGCTCTGGCGCCCTGCGGCGTCATAAACGGTTCCGACCCAAACAGGCCGAATGATGGGATAGGCAGCGGGTCAAGCGAACTGGTTATCGCCTCACCCGGCAGCACCGCCCCCGGATGCGCCTGGTCGCTTATCAACCCCACCGCCGGGTTTATACGAATATTGTACAGGTTCACGTTGCCTGCGTTTTTAATTGTGAGCTTCTTGAACCACTGCTGGATATTCGGGTCCGCGTTAAACGGCGAGAAAAATAGCGACTCCGATGGCACACCGAGCCCATGCGGTGCGCTGCCTATGTCTATTAACTGCTCCTCAACCTCAATTTTGGGATCCGGTGGGACTTTTAAGCCGACCCTGAATCGCCGATATGTGTCCTGATGGGTAGTAGGCCGACCCCGGACATAGTTGCCGCTGTCGAAGCTGTTGTTCTTATTGCTATCGATGTAGGCCGTCATTGTCCGCGAGTAGCCGTCCAAGCCGTCGTTACGATTTGGATCTTTCCAGGTGTTGGCAGGCTGAAACCTCGGCACGTCGACAGACACAAGCACCGTATCCGGCCTTAAAAATGCGTCTTCGTATCTCGAACTACCCGAAGCCTTTTCGATAGCCAGCATCGGGCAGACGGTATCGGTCGGGTCATTGTTGGACGACACCTGCTCATAAGTCTGATATCGCCTGTAGATGTGCGGGTAGTCGATTGATCCCGCGCCGCCGTCCCACGGGAATCTCAAACCATAGGTCACGCTGGAAATCAGCGATGGCGGATTGGTAGAAAGGTTTAGCGGCTGGCTCTCAACCGCATCGGGCCATCCTCTGAACCTTAAATCAGACGAATCAATGCGGAACCTGTCGATTTGCCTTCCCATAGTCAGGCCCATCGCGCTGCGATCCATTATACCCAGCCGTGCATCCCTGGAGTTTGTGCCGTTCTGCACGTAGAACATATCTAATAGCGGCGGCGGATTAACAGGGACGATGTTATAATCACCCCCCACTTTTACCCACCGGGAGTTGCCATTTGTATGCACGTCGGGCTGATATCTGTCAGGGTGTATTCCGCTCATATTCGGCTGCGAATTGCCCCATCCCAAAGACAGGTTCTGCTCATCTTTGATGGCAAGCGCATTATTAACTCCCATGTTGGCTTCTTTAAAGACGCGCGTATCGATTCCTGCGATCGGTTTTTGAGCAGTTTCGGTGAGAACAGGCTCATATTCCGTGCCCTTCAGTTGGAGTTTGGCCAACGGAATGGTTACGGTTGACACAGGGGCATTGGATGTATCATTTGCCTTTAGCTTGATCTGAACGCTCAATACCCAGCCCGGACCGGGGCTTGGCAGCGTGGCGCCGCTGGAACCATCCAACGAGATAACCGCGAGCAAATAGCTGCGCCTTACATTGCCTTCGCTGTCTCTTACAGGGGAGTAGACCGGACTGCCGGTGGAACTGGCGTCGTAGACGACCGTGTATGATCGAATGTCGCCGACGGTGGCCTTGAACATCGACCCCGCGCTTTCTCCTGAGCTGGCATTGGTCATCGTAAACGTGAATGCGTTGGCTCCGGTGCCATAAATAAACTTGGCTTCCGGCAGGTTCCATAGCAACATGTAGAGCTTTTCGCCCCACTCGAAGTAGATCTGATCCGTGTTTGGACCGGGCACACGCCCTTCGGGCAGGAACTTCTGCTGTCTGCGTTTTTTGGCCTGTTTGGTAAGCTCATCTTTGATCTTGATGACCTTGTTCGGGTCGTCGTCGGCGAGTTTGCCTATGGAGGCGGGCAGCACTTTCATACCCTTGCTGACGATAATCGCGTCGTTGCCGGAATCAGACGGCCACTTGTTATTAATGTAGTTGTTGTCGGTGGCCTTTGTGGCCGGATCAACAGGGTCTAGCAGGGAGGTCGGATATCCGCCTGTCGTGTTATAAAAGTCCTGATTGAATATGTCGAACTGGATGTCGGTCTCCGGCGCAGCCTGTGTCTTGTTGGCGTCGCTGTTCGGCTCTCCAGGGAACGGCCATTCGCCTCCCTGCCACATTCCTCCCCATCCCCCGCCTCTGCGGGTGAATGCGAAGAGATGGCCGTCGGCACAACCGACATAAACCCAGCTTACCGGGGTGGTTGCGACTTCGATATTTGTGATATTCGGAGACGAGAAGAGCATATCCGGACAAGTCCAGCCCGAATATTCCCACATATTCGTGCTTCCGTTCTCCGCGTCGCGCCAATGCAGCGTGCCGGACATATCACCGACATACATAACGCTGTTACCCGAACGGGATTCTCCGTCCAACGCCAACGATCCCTGAACAGGTGTCATCAGCGAAGGCTCGGCATACCAACCCCCGCTTTGATTGACAGGCTGACCATTGTCATCGAGATAGAGTCTTTCGCCAGTGTCGGCGAGGAACGAATATATGTGCCCGTCCGTACTGGCGCACCACACCCTTTTCACGCCGTGAACGTTGGCGATGGCGGGGGTGGAATATCTAAACGCGCCGAGCGGAGGCTTTTGGGTCGGCGGGGTGTCCGACCCGCCGGAGGTGTTCGCCTGCGGATATTGCCATATCGGCCCGGTCGTGTCGTCGCCTCTGCTTACAGCGCCGGTGTCCATGCTCAAACAGTAGAATATACCATCAGTTGAGCCGATGAATAGTCTTCCGGGCGGATCCAGAGTCGGCGAGGACGTGAAGCCGCCTGTTTTCTCGTCGTTGTTCTTATCGTCAGGAAATACCCACCTCTGCTTAGGGCTGGGGGATTTCACGTTCTCCAGACAGCGCACTGTGCCGTCCAGAGTGGCGATATAAATCCTGTCCTGGCTGTAAGCCGGGGATGCGCCAATATCTCCCCACGAAGACTGATCGGTCTCCGATTGCTTGGGGGTACGCACCTGCCTGACCTTCGGGTAAACCCAGTTCAGCTTGCCAACAAAATTGGTCCCTCTGGGCTCCGCCGCGAAGCTCATCACCCTGCCGTTTGTGCTTGCAGTAAATATATGGGTCGCGAGAGACTGGGCGCCTGGCATCGGCTCCGCATCGGTGACCGGGGAGCTGTAGCCTAGTCCGTCGATAGTATCCGGCACGAACATCACAGCGTCTGCCACCACAACAAACTGACTCGCCGTTCTGCCAGGGGTGCCATCGGCTGCGGGCGGTTCGTCGGATGCCGTATTTTTAAGCACCACCTGGCTGGGGTTAAAGTAACTTCCGCCGAGTTTCACCCATTTGCCGAACTTGGATCGATCCGACTGATCCACGACAACGGTGGCCTTTTCGTTGGGATTGCCGGTCTCGTCCTGATATGTGATTTCATAAGTGGCGGATTTTGAGCGCTCAAAGTCGCCGGTGCCGCCCTGACCAGGCATCCACACATATACCGCGTAAGACAGTCCTTCTGCGCCGTCCGGAACCGCATTTATCTGCTCGGTAGTGTCGAATATCCACGTGCAGGTGTTAGTGCCGCCGGTGTCGCAATTTGCATATCGGAACGTGCCTCCGAACGCGTCAGCGTTGGGCATATCCGAAAGTTTATAGTTGTTGATACCAACGGCTTTTTCTTCAGGGATGGTGATGCCGGGGCCTTTCCACAGCAGCTCTCCAGTTACCGCGTCCAGCGCATAAATCTGACGATCCATCGCAGCAACATAGCAGACGAGTCTGATATGTCCGCCGATGTTCACCTGAACCAGCGTCGGCGATGAGTATATTCCGCCTTCTATTGGCCCTTCAATGGGAAGGCGCTGGGTGGGGTCAGCGTTAGGGTATCTCCATTTGGGCTTTCCGAGATATTTGGAAATAGCCACCAGTTTATCGCTATCCGGCACAGAAGGGTCCGGGCTGCCATCGGGTAGCGCAGGGTTTTGCAGCGTCGGGGTGATGCCGTAGACGCAGTATATCGCGCCGTAATCCAGCCTTTCCGACCCGTCCTCGGTGGATTTTGATCCTCCGCGAGGCTCAACAGTCCCGATATACGAGCAAAGCCCGTCGCTGTTCCATAATGAGCCTTTGCCTGTCCCATCCGGAGGCAGTGTGACCGGAATCTCCGCGCTGGCGGGCGAAGAATAAATCTCTATGCCCGTTTCAAGCAGCGATGGCGAAAATTTGACGGCGTCTGCAACCACCAGATCGTCCGGTGCACCTCCCGGCACACGAGCTGTTAACTCAACTCGTGTGTTGGCGCTGCTTCCGAAGGAGAAATACTCCGTAGTGAGCAGTTTCCAGGCGCCGGAGTTAGACTGATTTAGTGTATAGGTCTGCCCACTTGGGTTAGCGTCGTCGTATACAGTATATGTGGCTTTCGGCGTGGCGTCGCCCTCTCTAATAGGAGGGATCCACACGAAAACCTGATACTTCCCAGCCGGCAAATTCGACGGCCAATACCACGTGGCAGTCGGGGCAACGCCGGTTGCGGTAGTGACTGTTTTGGTGTAGTGGTAGTCGCCATTATAAGCATCAGTGTGCTGCGCGACTCTCCAATTGCCTGTTCTGGAGAACCCTGTTCCGCTGAAGTCGTCGACGATCGTCGCGGACTCGTCCGGGTAGTTCGGCGCATCGTCCAGGCGCGGGAAGACCCAGATAAGATTCAGCGTATCCGGCCCATTAGGGCTTTTGATATCCTTAGAATCGGGGTTTTGGCCGCTGTGGTAGATGTCGTGATGATATCTGCCCCAGATCGGCTCCTGGGCGTGTGCGGTAGCACACAGTATAATAGACCCCAGAACAAGAGCAATAATTCGAAGGGTGCGTATAGTCGTATCCTTCATGTGACCCTCTCACCGGAAGCGATAATGGCCTCCGTTTCCAAGCAACCATGGCCAATAGAAGTCACTTCATCTGACTCCGATAAGCACACTTTTGTTCCTTTTAACACCGCTATGGCGGGCTACCCTATTATACCACGCCCAAACTCTACCGACAGCGATGCTGTTTTGACACTGCAATCACTATTATCATTGGCACGTTTTGTGCAGTTTAGAAGTATGAATGCCGCCTATAATTACGCCACCGAGGTTCACATACATGCATAATCGATCTAGACTAATAACATTTTTACTCATTGTGTCTGTGATTCTCTGCACAGCAGCGGCCGCCTCCACGGCGCAGTGGGCCGTTACAGCCAGTTATGACACGGTTTATCTGGTCAAACACGAAGGCAGCACTGTGACGAGCTACCAGGCGGCGAAGCTAACCGATTCATTTTTGACCGGAATAGGCAGCTATGGCGGTTATATCTTTGTGGCAGACACGATCACTGAGGACGGAAAAACCCTCGGCGCGTTGCGAGTAGGAAAAATATCCGACCCCGTCGTGAACCCCACTATAGAGTGGGTCGGCGGGCCTATCAAGCTCTCTGAAAGCGGCGAGATTCTCAAACAACCGAGGGCTGTAACAGTGGATTCCAGCGGCGGCGTGTATATAATCGGCGGCAGATACCAGGACGCCTACGGCCAGCAGCACTCCAATTATGCTTATGTGAAATCCACAAACCAGTGGGCCAGCGCGCAGGTGTCTGTTGTGAACATGCCGACGACGGCGCTGGCAGATATCGCCCCTATCGGTACCGGCGCAGTGGTGGCCCATCGGGACCTGATAGACGGTATTGTCGATCAGACCTGGGTTAGCAGACTCAACGGCACCTCGGTGGCATACGGGCAGCATTTGGACGATGGCGGTTATCTGCCCAGCGGGGTGGTGGCAGGCAATAATGGGCTAATTTACGTCTCCAACCGCTCAACAGAGGTCGAGCAGGGTGAAGGCCCTGTGAACTCAGGCAGTATTTCGGTCATTAATGCCAGCACCCTGGCAAGCGTCTCGCCTATGTTTGATCTCGATGATTTCAGGCCTACGGACATAACGTTTTTCACGATAGGATCTGAGAGTTACTTAGGATTGGTCGGCACCGATGAAGGTTTGGGGCAGGCTCTGCGCATCAAATTAGGGGAGGATGGGTTTCCGTTGTTGGACGAAATCCTCTATAAAGGATTGGATGTTTCGACGGATCATTATTGCACAATGTCGGCTGACGGCAAAATTATGTGGGCGACAAACCCGCAGTCTAACACTGTGTCGGCGTTCAATGTAGCAACCTGGACCGCGCAGACCACCGAAATCGGGGGCGCAGGGGCATATATCTCGATGTTGACCTTCGCCCCGGAGGCTACCGTGCCAGAGCCTTCCGCTATTTTGGCGTTATTCACCGGAATTGTGGGGTTGTTCGGAGCAGGTCGAATGCGAAGGTCGGCTCGCTTCTGACATAAAACAAACCGTAATCTCGTTTATAACCTGGGAAATCCGCTTTTGAGATAGAAAGCGGATTTCTTATCGTTTTGCCGACGCATAATGGAATACTACTCACCTGGGCAGGGTGACCGTCAACCGCGAACCGACAACCGACAACCAAAAAAGCAGATTTCTCACTACGTTCGAAATGACGGGAAGGGTGTTCGAAATTACGGGAAGGTGTTCGAAATTACGGGAAGGTGTTCGAAATTACGGGAAAGGTGTTCGAAATGACATGGTTTGTGTGGCCGAGACGAAGGCCCGCCGCTACAGTCACTCACAAAGAGTGAGTTGTTGCCCGCGTTCGCAGTAATAGCCCCATTTGCGTGTTATAATATCTCGGCGGCTTTAATCCGCTCAGGAGGACGGCTTGGAAGCAATTCTCAGTGCGGTGACCCACTGGATCACCAACTCCCTCAGCCAGCTCGGCTACTGGGGCATTGTTTTGATGATGGGTATCGAAAGCGCGTGCATACCCTTGCCCAGCGAGATTATAATGCCATTCGGCGGATATCTCGTCTACGAAAACCCCGCGAAGTATTCGGTCTGGATGATGGGCGTATCAGGCGCTTTTGGCTGCGTCTGGGGCTCGGCGGTGGCGTATTGGGCGGGGATGTTTGGCGGCAGGCCGTTCATCGAGAGATACGGCAAGTATATTCTTGTCCGAACCAAAGACCTCGACAGAGCCGATACCTGGTTTGCCAAACACGGCGAGGCTGCGATCTTTTTCAGCCGACTTTTGCCTGTGATTCGCACCTTTATATCGTTCCCCGCCGGGGTTTCCAAGATGCACTTCTGGCGATTTCTGGCCTATACGTTCCTCGGGTCGCTGCCGTGGTGTATCGGGCTGGCCTGGGTGGGAAAAGCGGTCGGCCCGAAATGGGACGAGGTGCTAAAGCCGTATTTCCACGACGCGCATATAGTCATCGCAATTGGGCTGGTTGCGGTGGTCTCGCTGTATGTGTATCACCACCTGCGCGGGGAGAAGAACTACAAAAAATCGAAGGCCGACGTCGACGACGCGTGATTATTTAGTCTTCATCTGAACCTAAAGCTGCGAGCACATCTTCAGTGAGGCTGGCGTTGAACTCGTCCCACGCGGATTTGCTCCAGATTTCTACCTTGTCGGTCAACCCCACAATCCAGGTCTCATCTCCCGGTTTGATTCCCGCGTGGTCGAGAAGCATTTGAGGAATGGCGACGCGGCCCTGCTTATCCGGAGTGCATTCGCTTGCCGCCCCTAAAAAGAAACGCTCCAGCTTCAGTCCCTTTGTATCGAGCAACGATTTCGGGGTGAGTTTTTGCTGAATTTGCGGCCAGGTCTTTTCGGGGAATATCCACAAACAGCCATGCAACCCACGAGTCATCACGAAGCACTGCCCAAGCTTCGTGCGAATCTTCGCCGGGATTACCGTCCTGCCTTTGCTATCTACCGAATGCGCGTAAGAGCCCGAAAACAAGGCATTCTCCGTTGGAATATTGCCAAATCGCCATTTATTGGGCAGCTTCGGCTTATTTCACCACTTCCTACCACTAACTACCACCAAATTATAGTACATCCAGCATTAGACAGTCAAGGCTATTTGAGGTTTAGTGAGCTGACGAAACAGAAGATTTTAACTATTTTTTGGAGGTTGCGAGATGTGGATGGGTTGGGGTTCGACAGCGCCTCTGACCGCGCTGGTGATTATTCCGACAGCGGCGATTGCGGCGACGATTGTGGTGGCATAGTGCATTGAATTGGTTATTGAGACAGCTTCGGGCAGGTGTTGAGTAGCGTGCAATTTCTGCGCATATAACAGTCCCGCGATGGCGGTTCCGACTGCGAAACCGGTGTTGCGGGCAGCCGCCAGAAGCGCTCCCGCGACGCCTTGAGCATGTTCCGGTGCGGAGCCCATAATGGCGCTGTTATTGGGGGATGTGAACAATCCTATGCCGATTCCGATAAGGCCAAGATGAAGGACTATGGCAAGTGGCTGCGAGCCAGGCTGTAGTTGTCTTAACAGCAGCATACCCAACACTACTACGGCCATCCCGGTTGTGGCGGGAATCCTTACTCCAATTCTATCAGACAGCCAGCCCGCGGGGGCGGCGACTATGGCCATTGTTATCGAGGTGGCGGTTAACAGTAAGCCCGCTTTATCGACACGATAGCGCCCGGCGCCTATAAGATAAAACGGCATTAAAAAAGTCACCGAAGAGTTCGCGACGTAGTTTAGAAACGCCGCAGCCGTCGATGCGCCGAACATTCGGTTTTTGAAGAGTTTCAGGTCGAGCATAGGGTGTGCGATGCGTGTTTCGGCGATAATAAACACGGCAAATGCCACCGCCGAAACAACGAACATCGTTATAATGACGGGGTCTGACCAACCCATCACCTGGACTTTGGTCAAAGCTAAGAGAAGCGTCGAAAGGGCGACGGCGAGCGTGATCGCACCTATGGGGTCCAAAGTCGCACTTGATCTCTGTACATCGCGCTTTAATACGAGATAGCCTAAAGGAACGATGATCATTCCGATTGGGAGGTTAATAAAAAATATCGACCTCCAGCCGAAATTGTGAGTCAACAATCCCCCCAGCGCAGGGCCGACGGATAGGCCGAGATAGGTAAGCGTCGCCTGCATCCCCAATGCCTGGCCCCTTTGTCTCTTCGGAAACGCGCCGGTCAAAACCGCTGGCGCCAACGCGAAGATCATAGCAGCGCCCGTGGCCTGTATAGCTCGAAAGACGATCAGCGCATGGACATCGGGCGACAACCCGCACATCAGCGACCCTATTGTGAAGATTAGAAACCCCGATAAATAGAATCTCTTGCGACCATACATATCCCCCAGCCTGCCGACCACAAGCAGCAGGGATATGATAGTGAGGAGGTATACGAGGACTACCCATTCGAGGGTGGAGAATATCGCTCCTGTCTCGGATTGGATGATGGGAAGGGCTGTGTTTACAACACTGCCATCGACTGCAGACATGAACGTGCCCACACCAACGACAAGCAGCGTCCACCACTTCCTGTCTATTCCAAACCACAACATACAGTATCAGTTTATCAGTTTTTGGAGCATCGCACAATTAATTTGCGGGCATGTGGAGAAGGAATAACGCGAAAGCGCGAAAAATGCGAAAATCAGAAATATTGAGATTGTCTCGAGAAGAAGTAAATGGGACATTGATTGATCGGACAACGAACATCTGACTTCGGACATCGGAAAAAGCAGATTTCTCGCTGCGCTCGAAATGACAAAATTGAGGGGTTGTCAACCGACAACCGACAACCGATAACCGACAACCGACAACCGACAACCGACAACCGATAACCGATAACACTCAACTCCCCATGATTATACTGCTGCTGAAGTGGGCATTTAGTAGTCAAGAATCAACACGGAGGTGCTGTGATGGGCAAAATGCAAGCTGCGATTGTAGATCCGAGCGCGCCAGGCCATCTCGCGTTGCACGAAGTGGAGGTCCCCACTCCTGCGCGTAATGAAGCGCTGGTCAAGGTGGCGGCGGTTTCGATGAATCAGGGCGAGGTTCGATATGCGCGCCAATGGGAGGCGGGGCATCCGATCGGCTGGGATCTGGCCGGTATTGTGGAACAGCCTGCTGCTGACGGATCCGGGCCGAAGGAAGGCGCCAGAGTTGTGGGATATGTGGATAAGGGCGCGTGGGCGGAGAAGGCTGTGGTGCCGACACACGCTATCGCCGAATTGCCCGACCATGTCTTTTTTGAGCAGGCTGCGACACTGCCTGTAGCGGGTTTGACCGCTTTACATGTGCTGGAAAAAGGCAGAGGATTGCTGGGCCGCAACGTATTGGTGACCGGGGCCAGCGGCGGCGTAGGGTTATTTGCCTGCCAGTTGGCGAAGCTGATGGGTGCTCGCGTTGTAGGGCTGATCCGCCGAGAGGAGCATCGCGATATTGTAAATAAATCGGATGCTGACGAGGTTGTAGTCAGCGAGGACGGCAGCGGAATACAGGATTTTGGGCCGTATCGCCTTGTTGCGGAGTCCGTAGGCGGAAAAGTGCTGGGCCACGTCCTGAATCATCTGGATCACGACGGAATATGCGTTTCGTTCGGCAATTCCTCGCAGCAGCCGACAGACTTCGACGCATGGAATCTGCTTAGGCCCGGTCGCGCCAAATTGTATGGCTTTATGCTGTTCCGCGAACTTGGAACAGAGCCCGCATCGGAGGGCCTGGCCCGGCTGGTCAAACTCGTCGCCGACAGAAAACTGCATCCGAGGATCACAAAAGAAGAGCCTATGGAGAAGGTCGGCGAGGTGGCGAAGGATTTGATGGATAGAAAGATCGCAGGCAAAGCGGTGTTAAGGTGGTGGATATAGCTAATTGCCCTTGAGCAGCTTAGTTTCCAGGGCGTGAATCTGCCTGGCCATTGACAGAAGCTCCGATTGGGTAAGCTCAGTGCCGGATTTATCGGGATCGAGAAGCCGTTTAATGCTGGTTACCGTCTGTTTATCGAGGCGATTTTGCAGGCGCTCGACGATAGCTCGGGAATCGGAATCGGAATTAAGACCAAAGTTGCGGCACAGGCGCTGCCGGAAGGATTGTAGCAGAATATCAGCGGCTAGGTCGGAGGCTCCGGCACGTTCATATAACCTGGCTACGGATTCGACGTACTCAAACTCGGGCCTGCGCGAATTAGACTCCGGCAGGCCCCTCACTGCACCGAACCTGCGCGCCTGTCCGTAGCCTAACGCGATTAATGCAACGGCTATTATGACCGCCGCGATTCTGATTTGCCGCGGGAAAAACCCTATGAAGGCTATCGGTTTTGATCTTTGCAGCCCGTGGTGATATTCGTCGAACAGGATAAAATCATTCGCAGCAGATGGTCTGGCATGTGCTGAAATTAGGTCAAGGACGGGTAGAGCGCGGCGGTAGTCGGCCAGTGACTTGTTGGTGAGAGGGCGCTTCGTTACTCGCACATATACCTGGCCTTTGCCGATCGATCGGCTGGTTTTGAACCCAGCGGGCAGCTGCTTAGTGGAATTGGCGAGAAATACAACGGCTCCGCCGTCGTTAACCCATCTCTGCAGCGCGGCAGCCTCTTCGGGCGCAATCGGGTGCTCATCCAGAGGTTGGATTACCAACAGCACTTTTGAGTCGACGGGGAGTTGATCGTATGGATCGTGTAACCTGGCGACGTTGTAGCCGAGTCTCTCGCCGAGCAGAGTATAAAACGCCTTGACTCCGTATTCGTTGGTGGAATATGAGGTGCTGAGGGTGGAAGTGGACCTCGGCTGCCGGGTTGAAAACAAAGCCATCAGCACGACGAGCGTCACAAACACCCCTATTAAAAACCATGCGTCTTTGGAGGGTCTCATTTCGCCTGCTCGGTTAAAATGTTGAATACATGCACGGCGTTGACGTAATCCTCTTTCTCACACGTCTCACCGCCGTAGATTTTGCGATCGAAGTCGACGGTGATCGGCCTGAGTTGCTGATATTGCTCTTTGTGGCCGCCGCGAGAAAGTTCTCGAAGATATTCCCAGTTGGTGCGGCTGCGCTCGAATCTGAGCAGGCTAAGGTCGTCGAGATAGGCTATTGACGCCAGATATGCCGCCCGGAATGCTGAGCGATAGTCCCCGGATTCTGCGAGCTTTGCCGCCTGGTGTATTAAATCGGAGCCAGTAGGCATCTGATCCGCAAATGGTTCGGGCTTTCGAGTTGTATATGATACATTTTGTGACGCGATTATTAGCCTGCGAACGACTATTAAAAGCAGCACAACAAAGCCTGACGCCACTGCCCACGCGCCGAGTTTATCTAACATTTTGGATTTTTTGTCCAGAGCCAATCCGCTTACAATCCAATCGAATATTTTGCGAATAAAACGACCGATGGTTTTCCCTATATTTTGGATAAACCTGGCTATCGGGCTGGGTTGGACAGGCTGGTATTCGGGCGATGAGAGAATCTGTTTAAGCTCCCGGCGCACTTTGGCAGGGTCGATTTGTGAGGATTCGCTCGCCTGCGATGCGAGTGCGGGGAATAATATGAGAGCTGCGACAATAAACACAATGATGCGCTTCATTGATCCGGCCCGGCCTCGTACTGCGTCTGCTCCTGGGGCAGGTTCGGAGCAGAATAGCCGTATGTCACATCGCCGCTGTTGAGTTCCTGCGCCAGTATTTCGAGGTCAAAGCCCTCCTTGCGGATTCGAATGTCATAATACAACAATATAGTAACGATGGAAGCTACAGGAGCGAGAATTGTCCCCACAACCGCGTTAATTAAAGTGTTCAGCACAACCAGGACCATAGACGGCGAAGCGCCTTTATCCAGATTCATCGACATCAGCACCTGAACCGGGCCGGTGACAATGCTGCTGACAATGCCCATTACGAGATAGGCTATAATGATAAGCGACAGATACTTCATCATACTGCCAGGCATCAGTTTCCATGTTCTGGACAACGAGCGGCGAATCCCTTTCATTTCCAGCACCACGATGCTCTCCGTCAGCGCCAATCGCAGCATTATATAGCATGCAAAAAGGACGGAGATGCATATTAAAATCGGGGCAGCCGCCAGCCATAATCTTTGATTCTGAGCCACAGCCAACACGATGACCGGCACTATTATAAGAAGTGCGCCCAGAACTGCCATCGCTTTGACCAGAATCGCCCCCAATAACGGGCCAATCACGGAGCCGCGGAATACCCGCCGGAAGCTCTCGATAATTGTGACTTTTCTGCCGAGATACTCTTCAGATATGGCGTAGGTCATAGCGCCGGTCACGAATATTGCGGACAAGATCAGGTAGAGATAGCCGACGACTACAATGGCCATAGTGAGGTACATCTCAGCCGAATTGGCGCGTGCGAGTGCGGAAATGTCAAACATCCTGGCTAACGCGAATTGGGTCAGGACGGCATAAGGCACATACATCACCGCCGCTATACCGACCAGCAGCACGAAACTGGATTTATACAGCTCTACGGTCTCGTCGAGGATCTGCGAGACAGTCATCGGTCGAAATCGCCTGGCGCTGGATTTCATTTATGCTCCTCTGCCGCTCTTTGCCAAAAGAGGCGGTCTGCGTTTTGGGTGGTGGCCTGGGCCACTGATTCTATGCTGACATCCTTAACCTTCGCTATTTCTTCGGCAACATAGCGCACATACGCGGGTTCGTTACGCTTGCCGCGGAATGGAACGGGGGTGAGATATGGGCAATCCGTCTCGATGAGCAGCCTGTCCATCGGACACATCCGCACCACCTCCCGCAACTTCTGCGATGCCTTATACGTTACAGGGCCGTCGACGCCTATATAATACCCCATCTCCAACACGTCTTGCGCGAACTCAACGTCTCCTGAGAAGCAATGAAAGACGCAGCCGTTGATTTTTGACGCGTTATTCTGCAACACCTGCAGAGCTTCGGGGTTGGATTCGCGACTGTGGACCACTATGGGCAATTTTAGCTGGCCTGCCATCTCGATTTGCGCTTCAAAGGCCGCAAATTGCCTGTCCGGCGGGCTGAAATTGTAGTGAAAATCCAGCCCGATCTCCCCTATTGCAAGGACTTTTTGATTGCCTGAAAGGTTCCTCAGCGCCTCTTCAACATCAGTATTATAGCTCTTTGCGTCGTGGGGGTGGACGCCGACGGTGGCGTAGATCTGGTCATATTTACCGGCAAGTTGGACGGCGTCGAGGCTGGATTGCAAATCGTAACCGCAGATTATGACCCGTTCGACACCGGCGTCAACGGCGCGCAGAAGCACGTCATCGAGGTCCTCGGCGTATTTGTCGTCGTTTAGGTGGGTGTGGGTGTCGATTAGTTTGATTTTGTTTGCGGGTTGGTTGTTCATAATGTTGTGTTAAACGGAAGGGAAATCGCGAAATCCAGAAAGAAGCGAAATCCCGAAATAATCGTTGATATCGACTGATCGGACTTCGGATGTCGGAATCCGTACCTCGAAAAGCAGATTGCTCGCTGCGCTCGAAATGACATAAAGTTGAAACGTGATCCTGCGACTTCGCGCAGGATGACAAAACAGGGAGCGCAGGCTGGCTAAAATTGAGAGCGCCCGATGACTAATATAGAGAGCGCAGGATGACTGCATTTCAACCGCCTACAGATACTTCTCCTTTTTCTGCTCCTTGATCTGCTCCAGCAGGTCTTTGATTTCCTGGGAGCGGCCTACGGGTAGGAGCAGCAGGGCGTCCTCGGTGTCTACTATTACCAGGTTGTCCAGACCGATGGTGGCGATTAATCTTCCCTGCTCGCCGTGAATTAAACAGCTATGTGTGTCTATACCGACGTGCTCGCCGATGACCACATTGCCGTATTCATCTGGAATCTTGATCTCGCGAAGCGAATACCAGCTCCCCAAATCACTCCAACCGATGGAAGCCGGGATGACGAAGATATTTTTGGCGTGCTCCAAAATGGCGTAGTCCACCGAGATTCTCGGAAAGTCGTCATATATCTGCTCGAAAACCGCAGCTTCTTCTGATGTGCCAATGGCGGATGCATAACGCATCATCAGGCCGTGAATCTCCGGGCTGTGGGCCTCGAAGAGGTCGATGATGGTCTTCGCGCTCCAGACGAACATTCCGCTGTTCCAGACGTATTCCCAGCTCGAAACATACTCTTCGGCTGTTGCAAGGCTTGGCTTTTCTTTGAAGCTGGCTACCTGACGCACTTCGATGTTGTCGACGTGGCGGGAGTTTTCTGACATTTGAATGTAGCCGTACCCGGTCTCCGGGGCGGTGGGTTTGATGCCAATCGTGACGATGTTGGCAGCCTCCTCAGCGACCTTTTCAGCGGCGCCTAATATGCTGCGGAATATGTCCTCCCGCGTGATAACGTGGTCAGCAGGGCTGATTAGGAGCACCGCATTGGGGTCGCGGTGGTGGATAAGCGTGGCAATCACTCCGACCGCAGGGGCCGTGTCCTTACCCATCGGTTCGCCGACGACGTTGTCGGGATTGATCCACGGAAGCTGCTCGAGAATGATCGGTTTGTGCGACTGGCCCGCTATTATGAATATGTTTTCACGTGGAATCATAGGCTCCAGCCGCTTCACCGTGTCCTGGAGCATAGAGCATTCCGTATATAGATTTTGGAACTGCTTAGGCTTGCTCTGCCGAGACTTCGGCCATAGACGAGTTCCGGATCCGCCGGCGATTATTGCTGCATACATTCGATGTTCTCCTGAGTTTTATCTATCATTAGCCTCAGCGAGGGGCTGTTAAACCCGGTGCAGGGCGATTGTTGACGTTATTATTATGGTTGGCTTATTAATCTTCTTAGTGGTTATATTCATTCTGCCGGGTCGCTATCCCTTCCAAAAAGCCTGCCTGTTAGATTGATGGTAGGAATCTGGTGAGGCTGCGTTGAAATTTAGGGTATGAACTCTGCCGATGCGCCAGGGGCTGTGGACCCTCGAAATAAGCTGAATGAGCTAAGTAACCGCGATTGGATGATGGAGACAAAAAGCGTGTGGTTCAGCACGCCACCCCAGCGCGATAGCCTGAAAGCGCAACACCCCGCCACATTCGCCGAATCAGACATATCACGATTGATAGAGTTTTTCACCAAGCCTAACGAGACTGTGCTCGATCCATTCGTGGGCAGCGGTTCGACTCTGGTCGCTTGCAGCCAGGTCGGCAGACACGGAATCGGCATAGAGTTGGTGGAGCAATGGGTGAGTATCGCAAGTCAACGCATAGAAAATGAACCTAACCCGATGGATGTGGATTTGCGCGTGGTGCAGGGGGATGCCAGGCAGCGGTTATTTGAGATGCCGGATGAATCCGTTGATTTCGTGGTCACCAGCCCGCCATATTGGAGCATTCTACGCAAGGATTGGGATCATAAAGTCACGGCCGAGCGCAAGTCTAAGGGTCTGCAGACCAGATACAGCGACCAGGCTGATGATCTGGGCAATTTGGAGTCGTATGACGAGTTTTTAGATGAACTTGGGCTGGTATTCGGGCAATGCCACCGCGTGTTGCAGGCGGCCAGATATATGTGTGTGGTGGTGTCGGATTTCAGGCATGGTTCCAGGTTTATCCCCTATCATTCGGATATCAGCCGGGTCATTGAGTCGGTTGGGTTTACGTTAGAAGGCATCACGGTGCTGGTGCAGGATTCAAAGAATCTGTATCCTTACGGGCTGCCTTACGCGTTCGTGTCGAATATCCACCACCAGTATATTCTTACGTTCAGGAAGCGCAAAAGTTAATCGGAAGACTTACGTCTGGCGCGCACTTGCCGATTTTGCGTTTTATGCGGCCGAGGGCGTTGTCTACGGATTTTGGTTTACACGCCAGGTCGGCGGCTATCTCACGATACGACTTCCCGAATCGATATTTCATCAGCACCTGCCATTCGAAATCCGACAGCAAAGCCTTCAGTGCGTCGCGTATCATCTGGTGATCTTCGCGGCGGATCAGCATTTCGCCAGGATCCAATTCCGAACTTGTAAGAACGATATCCGCAAGGTTAAAATCCACATCATACTCGTCCGTAAAACACTCCAGCGAAATCGCCGTATTCAGAGGCGTTTGTTTTCTTCGACCAGCGGATTTGATGGCTGTGATGACGTGACGCTCGACACAGATTCTGGCGAATGATAGAAATGAGATACCCTTATCCGGGCAGTAGTCCATAATCGACTGCCACAGCCCGATCATACCGATCTGCAGCAAATCGTCTCTTTCGGCGCCCATAAGAAAATAGGATCGAATCTTCGTGCGGACCAGGCTGCGGTATTTGTAGAGTAGAAACTCAGACGCGTTGATGTCGCCAGCTTGCGCCGATTTGACGACGATCTGATCAGGCAGGCGACCATAATAAGTCCCAAAACGTTTCAAAGTAGCTACATTTCCTCCGGCAGCTTTCAATTAGTGCAATTACTGAGCATGCTTTGACCGTATATGCACCCGGCAGGTTCAAAGTGCGTCCATGCTTGCATTATACATTACGATTTGCCTGCCGGCAACAGCTATTTATGTCTGAGCTTGAAACCGGGAAACGGGAGAGAGGGAAAGAAGCGGGAGCCAATGGGGTGTCTTAGAAGGCTTGATCGGAATTATAACCTCGGATATCGGACATCGAAAAAAGCAGATTTCTCGCTGCGCTCGAAATGACGTGGTTTTGGCTCGATGTAGGGGATTTTGGCTCGACGTACGGGGTTTTGGCTCGATTTGCGGGGTTTTGGCTCGATTTGCGAGGTTTTGGCTCGATTTGCGAGGTTTTGGCTCGATTTGCGAGGTTTTGGCTCGATTTGCGAGGTTTGGGGTCGACGTACGGGGTTTTGGCTCGACTTGCGAGGTTTGGGGTCGACGTAGGGGGTTTTGGGTTTGGGGTCGACGTGGCGACGTTTGGGCTAGATGTGCGCGGTTTGGGTTAATTACGGGGAAGTTGGAGGTTGGAATTGCGCTGCGATTTTATTCTTCGCGGATTTCGTACATTCTGTGCCAGGGTCGCAGGGGTTGCAGGCGGGCGTCTTCGTGGTGGGCGCCGTTGACACGAGCAGCATGGCCGTCGGCGAAGAGGGTATTGCGATAAGCTAATCTGCCGTCCGGGACCTGATCACCCATATGCCAATACCAGATATCCCCCATCACCGCCTTGCGGCTGGTGTATCGGATGCTGCTGAGAGGCGCACCTACTCGATGAGGCCCTCCTGGGCCGTCGACTTCTGGGGAAAGACCTGTCCATGATCGAATGGTCGTAGTCTCCGGTTGCTCGGGATTGTAAGTCTCCCAATCCACTTGATTTGAGGCGTAGTATTCGTAACTGCATCCAGCATATTTCCAAATCGGCTGGTTTGCGGGCACTCCGTGCAAATCCTCTCCGCCGCGCACCCCAACATCACTGGGGCAGTAAAAGACGCCTGGCTTGGCGTAGGTTTTGCCGTCAACAGTCTGCATTCCGTTGCGAACGTAACGGGAGAGGAGTTCCTGGATGGTCTTTTCTGAGCCGTTGCTCACATCGTTCCAGTAGCGTGGGCTGCCCCAGGAAACCGCGCTTGGGAAGCGTTCGTTGTAGTCGCTGAGGTATTGTGATAAACCGCCGTGAAGCTGACGAAGATTGGATAGGCACTGGCCGATTTTGGCGCCCTCTTTGCTTTTGATGACGACAGGGAACATAATCGCCGCCAAGACGCCGATAATCGCAATCACCACCAATAGCTCAACGATGGTGAACCCGGCAGCGCCCACTGCCCTCGGTCTTCCTTTAACAGCAGTCCCAACTCGCATCGCTACTCATAACTCCGATAGGATCACGTGATTTCACGAAGCGTTTTATGCCAGCAACCGTATGATACAACATAAATACCAGCCCGTCAACTAAAAATGCCCCAGCTTCGATAACCAGAACATCTTTAATTCGCATTTGCACAACAATAGCTTTAATGCTTTTTACCCGCACAACGTAACGGTGAATCCGGAGCTAGTTTTGCTCGCTGATGGTTGGATTATCGGTATGCCGGATGATAATTAAGAGGCGTTGCTGCTGTCGGATACTCGTAATATTGCTGTGATATGCTTCATCGCTTGACAGAGTTCGGCCATTTCCATATTATTTAGCTAGTAGAAATTCGTGGAGTATGATCTGACTTTTTACGATAAAAAAACAATGTCCCTCCGAACTGCCCCGCCCCAACCTATAATGAGTTGGTCAATTCATCTTGCCCGCCAAAATCCCGCCAAAACGCTCGTCTCAATCGCGTTTGCTGTCTTTGCTGCGGTTGTTGGCTATGTCGCCATCAGCCCATACGCTGCGGTAATAGTTGTGGCCGCAGTGCTGATATCGTTGAGCGATTTTTTGTTGCCGGTGCGTTTTGAGTTGTGGCCGGATAGAGCGGTTTGCAGGATGTTGTTGAAAAGCGCCGAGATCAAGTGGGCGGATGTTAAGCGGTGCTATCTTGACGATTATGGCGTAAAATTAAGCCCGCTAGGCACAGCATCGCGGCTGGAGGCATTTCGGGGCGTGTACCTGCGGTTTGGTGATAACGAATCTGAGGTCATCGAGGCTGTGAAAGAGTTGAGGCCGGGTTCTGATGAGTGATTTGGACCTTTGCTCCCCACTTACAGACGAGAAGCGGGAGCAGATTATAGATACGATCGCAGAAAAGGTGGTCGGAAAACATCTGGAGACCCCTGCGGTGTTGTTTTTGGATATGCATAAGCCGCTGTCGTGGATAGCAGGGCAGACGCTGATGGTTGGAGTGCCTCTGCTGGGGATGTTATTTGGAGCGCAACCGGTGGTGGATTTCGGCAAAATGCTGATGGAACGTGAGAACATCGACAAGCTCATTACACGTATTGAAGACATGTCGGCTAAAGCAGAAAACGCACAGGAGAAGGTATAAGTATGTCCGGGATGACTGAGTTTGCCAATCCGGCGGTTTATATTGTCGAGGGGCTGCTGGTCTTTTTCATATTGTGGAAGATACTGTCGGCTCGGCGGGGGCGAGAGTTATTTATTCGCCGAATACCGGGGTTGTCGGTGCTGGATGAGGCGGTCGGACGCGCTACGGAGATGGGCAGGCCGATGATCTATGCGCCGGGCTTGAGCGGGCTGGACATAGTGGGCTTGCAGTCGATGTCGATTATGTCGCATATTATTAAGCGTGCGGCGAATTATTCTACTCGCGTAATTGTAACCCTGTCTGACCCGATACTCTACACTGTGGCCGAAGAAGTCGCCAGAGACGCCTACGCCGCCGAAGGTGTGCCGGAGCAGTTTATACCGGAGGATGTGCGTTATATCACAAATGAGCAGTTCGCGTGGGCTTCGGGCGTGGTCGGGATACTGCACAGAGAGAAAGTGGCGACGGCGTTCTATTTTGGAGCATACTTCGCGGAGGCTCTGATTCTGGCGGAAAACGGCCAGATTGCCGGGGCGATTCAGGTGGCTGGGACGCCTTCAATTACACAGATACCGTTCTTTTTGGCCTCCTGTGACTACACGATCATTGGGGATGAGTATTATGCGGCGAGCGCGTATCTTTCCCGTGAACCGACTCTGCTGGGCAGTCTTGTGGGGCAGGATTACGGCAAACTGCTGATGGTAGGTCTGGTGGTGGTCGGAGTGATCGGGGTTACGCTTGCGGCCCTTGGAACGCATTTCCCGGGCTTGGGGGAGATCAACAATTTGTTTAATAAATATTTCCTGCAATACTTCCCGAGGAGCACATAACGGTGGGAATCGGGTTTAATGTATTATCGGTGGCGCTGCCGGTGTCGGTTCATGGCCGCTTGCTGACGCTTTATATATTGGGCGCGCTGGCGGTTGGGGCTGTGGCGTTGATGGCCCTGATGGCGGTGCCTCCGCGATATCGCAAGCTGGTGGTCGCAGGGGTAACGTTCCTCGGCGGGCTGTATTTCTCGTTGGAGTTCTTGTTGCCTCACGAGACCATCGCTGGGATACCGGGCAGCGCAGGGGTGGCGCGATTTGCAAAAGGATTGACTAATGCGAAGCCTAATGTGGCGGACTGGGCGATGATTATCGGCAGTTTCACGCTGCTTTTGGGCACCTCCAACCTGTTCGCGATCCACGGCAGGGCGGTAAAGAAGAAGGGAGAGGGCTGGTATAACAGTCTGGCCTTTTTCATTACGTTCTTCTTTATTATGATCGTCGGTTTTTTGAAGGACAGCACTCTCAGCATCATTGGCCCTGGCCTGGCCAAGGGTGTGCAGTCGGCGAGCACAAGCCTGTATTCGATCCTCTTCGACGGGTTCGTGCAGAACCTGGACGCCACGATGTTCTCGCTAATCGCGTTTTATATCGTCTCCGCCGCATACCGGGCGTTTAGGGTCAGGTCGGCTGAGGCGGGTTTGATGATGGGCACGGCGGCGATTATTATGCTCGGATTGGTTCCAATTGGGGCGTGGTTGACGGATTGGTTGCCGCATACGGGTCTGCTGGCCTCGCTGAGATTGGAGAACATTACCTATTGGCTGTTGACGTGGCCGAATATGGCGGTGCAGAGAGCGATTGAGTTTGGGCTTGCCATCGGCGCGGTGGCGATGAGTTTGAGGATATGGTTGAGTCTGGAGCGCGGGAGCTTCTTTGACAGGCAATTATAGATGAATCTATTGATAAAACTTCAGAATATTGACCGGCGGATTTTGTATGTGCTGGTTGCCGTGGTGCTTTCGGTGCCGCTGATTATTCGACCGGCGAGGCATCCTAAGACGGTGTTGCCGGAGGTGCAGAACACCTACAACACCATTGATACGATTCGACCGGATCAGATAGCGCTGCTGTCTGTGTCGTGGGGCGCCGGGACACAGGCCGAAAATGACCCGCAAATGCAGGCTTTGATGCGGCATATGTTCTCAAAGAAGATCAAGTTCGTGGTTATGAGCTGGAACCTGGTCGGCTCTGAGCTGAGTTATCAGAGCGGGATGCACGTGCAGAACGATATGAACAAGCAGTTGGCAAAAGAGGGCAAGCCGTTGCTTAAATATGGCAAAGATTGGGCGCATGTGGGTTATAAGACAGGTTCGATCAGCGCGATCATAAGCGGCCTGGGAGAGAACTTCCAACAGGTTATGAAAGAGGACAGAAACGGCACCCCGCTGAGCAAATTGCCCGCCACGAGATTCGTTAAGAATTATCGCAATCTTGGCGCGGTGGTAGATTTGACCTCGGTGGGGTTGATGGGCTATTGGATTTCATATTTGACTACGCCGAAGCATATCCCGCTTATCTATTGTCCGACGGCGGTTATGTCTGCGGGGGCGTATCCATATCTGGACTCCGGTCAGCTTAAGGGGATGCTTAACGGTGTGATGGGTGCGGTTCAGTATGAAACGCTGATCGGCAGAAGCAAGATCGCCACGGATGCATCGGCGTCTTCGTGGGCGCTTTCTGCTGCTCATATATATATTATTCTCCTGATTGTGCTGGGCAATTTGGGCTATCTGGCGGCCAGGAGGGCAGGTTTGACGAGAGGGTCCGGACTTGGTTAATTGGCTGGCTTCTAATTCTAACGCGATTGCGATCTGGGCGGGCGCACTGTGCACGTTCGGAATATATACGGTACTATATAAAGAGAACAAGTTTTACAGGTTCTTTGAGCACGTATTTATCGGACTTTATGGCGGGTATGGGGTGTATATTACGTGGCACAACATCCTGTATCCGAAGTGGTGGAAGCCGATGACTGCGGACGGCAAGTGGTGGTGGATATTTGCTGCTGTGGTCGGAAGTATGTTCTATTTCATGTATAGTCGCAAACACGCGTGGATCAGCCGGGTTATATTCGGTCTGTTTATGGGATTTGCGGCAGGCGGGATATTCCGCGAGTTCTACGAAGGCTATTTCCCTCAGATCGGCTCTTCGATGAAACCGTTCACGGGGAGTTTCTCGAATATTCTCAGCGTAGCGGTGTTCTACGTGGTGCTGCTTGCGGCGCTGAGCTACTTCTTCTTCAGTTTCGAGCACAAGCACGCGGCGGTCAAGAACACGGCTGCTGCGGGGAGATGGTTTTTGATGATCGGCTTCGGGGCGATGTTCGGCGCTACGGTTATGGGGAGGATGACGCTGTTTATTGGGCGATTGAACTTCCTCATCAACAAATGGGTGCCGGAGATGCGATCCGAGGCTCAAAGCCCCTTATTCTGGATTATTATTCCGCTTATATTGCTGGGCGTGGCGGCGATAGCATACCTTGCGCTCAGGAAACCCCCTAAAATAAAAGCTTAGATATTGTGGTGAGTCGAAAGACATTATCTTAGAGGATTCTGCTATATCCGACACTAATTACAGGACTAGGAATAGTTCGATAGCGAGGTGTTTAGGATGGCAGAAGTTAAAGAAAAGTTCACCGGCTCAGATACCGATGGTGGAATCACCAGCAGCTACGAGATGGATGACGGAGTCGTCCTGAAGGTTCGTTATTCGTTCTTCGGCTCGATTTACGATGAGGACGAAAAAAACGCGGCCTGGCAGGCGATGCAACAGGACACCCTCACAATGGGCCCGCAGGTGGCGGGTTTCCAGAACGAATTTGCTGCGATGTGCGGCGTAAAGCACGCCTTTGCCGTGTCTAACTGCACTACTGCAATGCACGTCGCAACGCAGGTGTTCAACATCAGACCAGGTGACGAAGTCATCGTTACCCCCAACACTTTTGTAGCCACTTCGTTGGTGTTGCTAAAAGAAGGGGGAATCCCCGTCTATGCAGACATCGATCCGAAGACTTTCAACATCGACCCCGCTGAGATCGAAAAGAAAGTCACATCCAAAACAAAGGCCATCTATGTGGTACATTACGGCGGCCAGATGTGCGATATGGACCCGATTATGGAGATCGCTCGCAAGCATAATTTGTATGTGCTTGAGGACTGCGCGCACACTCCGGGAGCGGAGTATAAGGGTCGTAAGGCGGGCAGCATCGGCGACATCGGGTGTTTCTCGTTCCACTCGCTGAAGAATATGACCACCTGCGGCGAGGGCGGGATGATCACTACCAACCGTGACGAGTTCGTGGAGCCTATCGAGAAGCTGCGCTGTATGAACCTTGACCACTGGAAAGATCAGAAGGATTATTGGATTCCTTCGCACTTCGACGTGGTGGACGTGAACGGCCATTGGGGCAATAACTATCGTATGAACGAGATTCAGGCTGCGGTTGGTCGCGCTCAGCTTCGGAAGCTGGATATGATGAATGCGAAACGGCAGGAGTTGGGGCGCAGGATCAACGAAGGCATTCAGGGAATCAAGGGAATCTCCGCTGTGTATGAAGCGCCGGGCTGCAATCACATATATCACCTGTATACCCTTTGTGTAGAGGAAGAAGAGCTTGGGGCGAGCAGGGACGATTATATGAGGGTGTTGTATAACGAGGAGGGCGTGCAGGGGATTTTGCACTACCAGCCGACCTATCATTTCACCGGCCTGAAGAAACTCGGCTATAAGGATCACCTTTGCCCGATTGCTGAGAAGTTCTTCTATCGACGTGAGATCAACCTGCCGATGCATCCGCGGCTGACAGACCAGGAGATTGAGGACACAATCAAAGGCATTCGCAATGCCGCAGAGAAAGTGCGGAAGTGACGTACTTTCCGTTTGAGGATCGTTGATTCAACATCGTGCCCGCGTCGCATAGCGGGCACGTTTGAATGTTTAGGAGTCTTTAATTGGCAAAGATTGCAATGGCAGTGGTGGCGCACCCGGATGATATAGAACTGATGATGGGTGGTACGTTTATCAGGCTTGGGGATGCGGGATATGAACTGCACTATATGACGGTCGGAAACGGGTCGTGCGGGTCTGCCACAATGGATGCGGAAGAGACGGTTCGCGTGCGCACGCAGGAGGCGAAAAACGCTGCGAATATGGTAGGCGCGAAATATCACGAGCCACTTGTGCCGGATATAGAAATCCTCTATGAGCAGCCTTTGATACGCAAGCTGTGCGGCATAGTGCGGGAAGTGAAACCTGAGATTTTACTTTTGCCGTCGCCGCAGGATTATATGGAAGATCATTCGATATCGTGCCGGTTGATGGTGACGGCTGCGTTTTGTCGTGGCATGAGAAATTATCAATCCGATCCGCCTACTCCTCCCGTTGACCACGATATGGCGCTTTATCACGCGCTGCCGTGGGGTTTGTGCGACCAGCTTAGAAACCCGGTAACACCGGATTTTTATGTGGACATTACCGGGGTTATGGATAAAAAGCTGGAGATGCTGGCGTGCCATAAAAGTCAGAGGCAGTGGCTCGACGACAGCCAGGGGGTGGATAATTACCTGAGCACTATGCAGGAGATGTCTAAGGCAGTCGGAAGGATGTCGGGGAGATATGAATACGCCGAGGGCTGGCGGCTGCATTCGCATCTGGGGTTTGGTGCGGAGGATTTCGACCCGCTTCGTGAGGTTCTTGGAGATTATATAACTGAGTAGAACTGATTTACTAACAATAACCTATAGAAAAGGAGAGGGAAATGCCGAGAGCAATTAGCAAAATCGCGCCGGACTGGTGGGATTATATGACACTGGATAAGGAAATCCTTGATGATGCCGCCAGGCTGACTCCGGAGGATATGCTGGGGTTGTCGCGAGAAGGTTTCAAGGTGGTGTTTTACGACACGCTGGAGGATTTCTACTGTGCTGAGGCGCTGGAGTATGTCGATGCGTGGCGGCAATCGACGCCTGATAATCCTGTTGGAATCTGTGGGCCGATCGGACCTACGGAGCAGCTTCCGCTGGTGGCCCGGATAGTGAATGCTATTGGCCTGAACCTCGCCGATTCGCATTTTTGGGGAATGGACGAGTGGATTATCGACGGCAAAGTGGTTCCGGAAGATCATCCGCTGTCATTTGCACGAGCCGACCGTGAACTGTGTTTTAATCGGATCAAGCCGGAGTTGGCGCTGCCGAAAGCCAATGAGCATTATCCCGACGCGAATCCCGCGGAGTACATAGCGAGCTGGGAGGGCGTGAGATGTGCGGTGATGCAGGGCGGCCAGGGGGATGTCAAACACTGGGCCTTCAATGACCCCGTTAAACGAGAGGGCAAATATAAAGACCAGCCCCCCACCCCTGAGGAGTATCTGCAACTCAGCACCCGCGTCGTGGACTTGCACCCTATGACTATTATGCAAAACGCTCGCACATCCGGCGGAGGTAAGATCGATATCGTGCCGAGCAAGGCTGTGACGGTTGGGCCTGTGCAGACCTGGAAGGCCGAGAAGGTCTCGATATGGCAGGCGGGCGCGCATGATAACCCGTTTGGTCAGAGGTTGACGACCCTGATGATCGGCAAGAAGATACCGGACAGCGCGGTGCCGATGTCGCTTCTGGCGCTGCACCCGAACGTGCAATTCAATTTCTATCGCGGCGGAATCGGCACGTGTGAGGTGGAGATGCACTAATTACCGGCGCTTACATTTTTTCGCGCTTTACCGAAACATTGGGGATATTCTCCTCACACTGATGGGTATAGACGGCTATGGCATACTTTATGCACGTGTGTTTAGCGGCTGATCCGTCTGTCTCTACAGATCGGCCTCCTTTGGAGGGAGCGTGGAAAAAATGGTTAAGTGCTTCTGGTGTGGAGCGGAAAACAAACAACACCAGGACACGTGCTGCGTCTGCAAGCGTAAGCTGCAATGGACGACATTTTTCCGAGGTATGCTGCGACCGTCTGTTGGCTGTTTGCTTGGCAGTAAGGTATCGAACGTAAATACACATAACTCAGCACGTATGAGACTGGTTTAGTCTTGTTGCACGCTAAAAGAGTTCGGGGCCGGATGTTAATGTCCGGCCCGTTCTTTTGTACGTCTTTAGGGGTTGAGCAACGCGATGAAGCTGGTCGGGTGTTGTTTGCGGACCTCGCGGCGAGGGTTATCTGCGTCGTGGCGATATATGACTATGCTTTCATAAGGCGGTGCGGGCATTGATACTTTGAACTCGCCGTTGGCAAAGCGTTGTGCTGCTTTTTTTGCGCCCTCTTTAATCAATTCCCTTGCACGAATGGGCTGCAGATGCACGGCGCCGGCGTTGCGGATGCGGTATTGATCTGTATCGCATTCCTCACCTGAACCTATTGCGACACCGCGTTTTACGATGACGGTCTCAATGCCGGGTATGAGCGTCTGCGCTTCTTTTGTGAAGGCTTCATCTCCGGAGCCGAATATCGATGGGATGCCAAGCTCTGCTGCGCAGAATGCGAACTTTCCGAACTCGCCGATGGATATGCCGTTTACGGAGAAGTCTATGACGTTCATGGAACCGATGTGGCAGAGGTGAGCTTTCTCGGTGCCTGCCTTGGCGTGCTGTCCGACCCAGGCTACAGCGTCGATGGACTCATCGATGCCGAATGGCCACGGCCCTACCCATCCCCTGGAATATTCTGCGGACGAATCCAGCAGGCAGATGTTTATTGCACCGCAGCCGTGGCCGTCTATTACAAAAAACTCCGTTGCTCCCCCCTCGCGAAACCCCTGAATGGCGGCGGTGACTTCGAGTGTGAGCAGGTCTTTGGCGAGCTCATAATAAGGGCTGGTTTCGTTGCACCAGTTGACCGAATCGACCACCCCGGCGACACCCTCGAGGTCCGTCATAATAGCGATTTTCATAGCCGGCTCCTTTAGCCTGTGAAACGATATTTCAACAGCGTCCAGATGCACTCGACGCCGTCTTTCCAGGTGATTTTTTTGCCCTGGGCGTGGGTGCGGGCTTCATACCAGATAGGCACTTCTTTGTAGCGATAGCCTCGTTTGAGAAGCCGCGCCGTCACCTCCGGGCAGAACTCGAAACGATTGCAGCGCAATTCTATACTATTGAGAACTTCGGTTTTGAAGGCCTTGTAACACGTGGCCTCGTCGGTGATTTTGACTCCATAGAGCAGACTCGCGAGCGCCGCGAAGATTTTGTTGGCGATGTAGTTTACAAGGCGCATTTTCGGTTTTGCGCCCATAAATCGGCTGCCGTAGACGATGTCGGCTTCCCCGTCGATGATCGGTTTTATGAGCGCGGGGTAGTCATTGGGGTCGTATTCCAAATCGGCGTCCTGTATGAGAACGATGTCGCCGGTTACGTGCTGCAGAGCGGCGCGAATCGATTTGCCTTTGCCCTGATTGCGGTCGCTTTCGACCAGGACGATATCGGGTTGGTCTCTGAGATATTCTCTGGAGCCGTCGGTGGAGCAGTCGTCTGAGACGATTATTTCTTTTTCTATATCAACCGCACGGACACGTCGAAACACTTCCTCAATGGTATCCATTTCGTTATAGACAGGTATGATTACGCTCAGCTTCATTTGACTTTCAGCACCACGGCATAGCCCTCGTAGGCCACTTGCAACCGACCATCATCTATTAAATCGTGTATGTGTTTCGCGGTTCCGGTGGCGTCTTCTCGCGAAGGTATTATGTATGTGTTCACCATAGCATAAGATATACCCTGTGTCTTAAGATATGCCAGGAACTCGTCTGCGCTGTCGAAATCCCTTGTAAACTTCAGATTGTGTCCGGGGTCTGCCCAACAGTACGGTCGGTCGAGATAGAAACCGCGAGTGTCGCCAAACAGCGCTATTTTGGCATCTTTCGGCGTGTGTGAGTTGATCCACTCCTGGGCCGGGTAAATCGACAAATATTGGGAGAGATATTGCTGCCTGGTCTGATGTCCGATCACGCACGGATATGCGATCTTTATCACAGCCGACTCTGTGACTATACCAAACACGGCTGTTGCTATGAACACAGAAATAAGTGCGATGCGGATGTATTTTATGCGCTTGTCTGTGTAGGCAATAGCCGCGATTATCACAGCAAGAATTGCGAACGTCGGGATCAGGTATCGGCTCTGCTGAGTGAGACAAAACCAGATAGCAAGTTGGGCCATGAAGAACATCGCCAGGCCGAAGAGTTTTTTGGAGCGGTATCTGGCAAGCAGCAATAAAGGTACGGCTATAAGAAATATAGGGCCGGGGAAAAGCCCGGGCGTGTCGTAGAAAGACCACGACTCAAACGTCAGATCATAGGGCAGAAAAATGAATGAGGCAAAGTCGTGGCCGAGGCCAAACTTCGCCTGGAGCTTCGAATAGTTGTCTGCAAGCGCCATGCTCCAGTCTTTGCCGCCGAAGATGGAGTAGAAAAACGGGTAGACCGGGCTGCCGGTGTAGATAAAAGTCTTTAGGTACCACGGCGAGCACGCCAGCAGCGCAACACCGCATATAAGCAGCGATTGTTTCCATTGTATGGTGCGGTTTGTGTAGAAGCGGTCGATCAGGAGCCAGATGGCAAGCAAAGGGAAGAGAGCCAGGCCGGTGAGCTTGGTCGAAGCCGCAAATCCTGCCGCTATGCCGCATCCGATAAGAAAGTGCAGTTTAGGTTTGTCTAAGTATTCCAGTAATAGATAGACACCCAGCACCGTGTATAAAGCCGTCGCAAGGTCGATATAGGCGGTGGTGGCCTCCCACATGACTAATGGCATACTCGCAATAGCAAGCGCTGCCAGGGGCGCGGCTTTTGGGTGAAAGTGTCTTTTGGCGAGAAGCGCGACGGAGAATACCAGCAGCACGCCATATAGATAATGAACCAGCTTCGCCCCGACGGCGTCTCCTATGGACAGCGCCGGGGTGTACAGCATCTCGACCAAAAATGGGAAGTTTGAATGCGAGGCGAAGTCGATATAGAAAAACCCGCCGTGTTGCAAATATAGCTTGGGAACGGCGAGATGATAAGCCAGGGAGTCCCAGTCGGCGCTGGTGGGAGGAACAAGGGCGGGAATCAACATTACAGCCGCGATGCCGGTGAAGACTATGATCCATAGGACCGTAACAGGCGTGATGAACCGCCCGCCTTTTGAACGAGTCCTGAACCACCGGATAGCATCGGCAATCATAGGTATGCCGAGTATGCTTAAAACAGAGCAGAGAATCAGTGGCCAGGGCCCTGACAGGATCTGGCACGCGGCCATAGCGAAATAGACAAGCGAGAGCAGGCCCATGCCCATAGAGATATCTAAAACGTATCTGTCCAGTGCAGGGGCATCGGAATCGCGCCAGAGTCTGTGGGCAAGCCTGCCTACCCCGCCTCCAGCCAATATAACAATTATGATTAACCAAATGCTGCTCACGTCTCTTCTACGCCTCCGCCATCGGGATAAGTTCGCTGGTCAGTGTGACAGCCCCGGCGTCGAATTGCACATCTATTTTATGCACAGATTTAGCGTAAGCGCCGGAATGGAATATCTTTGTGTTGCCGACTTCAGCTTCTTCTACGGTATGCGTATGACCACCGAGTATTATATCAATATCTGGCGCCGCGTGGGCGAGTTCGCGATCCTTGTCAAGTCCGATATGCGTCAGTGCTATGAGTAAATCGCATTCGGCACGCAGCCTGGGGGCTAAATCAGCAGCCGCTTCTATTGGATCGATGAAATATTGGTGGGCGAGGCGTTTGATACGCATACTTTCAGTGATGCACGGCACCGTCAGGCCGAATATCGTCACGCGAAAGCCTACGTCTATTGTCACGGATTCCTGAATGCCAGAAAATGGCCGGGACAGAGGCCCGGCCACTACATTTATATGGGCAGGGTTGGTCGACCGAAGATTGGCACTGAGAACGGGAAAGTTGGCGCGGGAGGTTTTCTCGGTTAGGCCTTTTGACAGGAAATGATACTCACGATTGCCCATGCACATAGCGTCGTAGGGGACGGAGTTCATCAAGTCCAGAATCGGCTCCCCACCCGGTCGCCAGAATATATTGCCGGCCCAGATAGCATCCCCGGAATCCAACATCAGGCTGTTCGGATGTTGGGATTTCAGGTCTCTAAGATTGCAGGCAAGAGGTTCGGTGAGTTTGTTGTGGAGATCGGAGGTGTGGAATATGGTGAGCTGCGCCATCAGGCGACGGCCTCCGGCCCGGACTTCTGTTGTTGCTCGCGATTCAGTTCTTCGAGGAAGCTGTTGACTGCGGATTCCCATTCGCCGCGAGCCTTCAGCACCATCTCGATCACCTCACGCACAGCCCCGTGACCACCGCAGCGCTGAGTCACATAATCGCTGCGTTCCTTGACTTCATCACAGGCATTGGCGACAGCAATGGCCACACCTGCCATCTTCAGAGCAGGGATATCGTTGAGGTCATCGCCGATGTAGGCTACTTCTTCAATTTTTAAGTTGTGGGCAGCGCACAGATGCGTTAGAGCCTCCGTTTTGAAGCGTGCGCCTTGATATACGTCGGTCACGCCCAGCGACCTCGCTCGATCGGTGACGGCTGCGGAGGTGTTGCCGGTTATCCAGGCGATTCCGAGGCCGTAGTTCATTGCGAGCCGGGTGCCGAGGCCGTCGTATACGTTGAACCGCTTCACCTGGTGGCCGTCGAAGAAGATCATCTCGCCTGCAGTAAGAGTGCCGTCTACGTCCATCGCGATCATTTTGATTTTAGAAAGTTTGTCGACCATCAGACGATACCCGCTGCTACGAGGTCCTTGAGCATAAGCATGCCAACCGGCTTGCCTTCTTCTATTACAGGCATCTCGCCGATCTGTTTTGGAGGGCCTTCCATTTTGCGCAGACCCTCTGTGGCCAGCCTGTCCGGGGTGATGGTGCGAGGGTTGGCTATCATCACCTCAGAAGCGAGTTTTGAAAGCGCCATATCGTCGGTAAGCAGCGCTCGTCGCACGTCGCCGTCGGTGATTATGCCCTTGAGCAATCCTGCCTCATCGACCACACAGGCCGCGCCAGCCCCTGCTCGGGTTATGGCAAACAGCACATCGCGCAGAGTCACATCGGAGTTGACTACCGCCATCTCCGCGTCCTTGCGCATCACGTCACCTACTCTAAGCAGCAGCCGGCGGCCGAGCGATCCACCGGGATGATAGAGCGCATAATCTTCGTGTGTGAATCTGCGGGCCTCCATTACCGCCAGCGCCAATGCATCCCCTAAGGCGAGCTGCACCGTGGTGCTGGTGGTGGGAGCAAGGCCGAGCGGGCAGGCTTCGCATTCGACAGAGGTGTCCAGCACGATATCCGCGCAACTGGCTAAAGTCGACTCCGACCGGCCTACCATAGCGATAAGTTTCGCACCAATTCGGCCAATCGCGGGCAGGATATGTGCGATTTCCTCGGATTCGCCGCTGTTGGATAGAGCCAAAACGATGTCTTCGCTGGTGACCATGCCTAAGTCGCCGTGTATTCCCTCGGCTGGGTGCAAAAAGAGCGATGGAGTGCCGGTGCTGCAGAATGTGCCCGCTAATTTGCGACCTATTGCACCGGATTTGCCCATACCAGTGACCACTAATCTGCCACGGCAGGCAAGTACCGACTCGACAGCCAGCGCAAAAGACGAATCCAGCCTGTCGCACATCGCAAGCACAGCTTCTCCCTCTGCTTTGAGAGTAGCTATGGCACGTGCAAATGCCGTTTGTTTATCCTGATCTGTAAACTCTTGAGGTGTCATCTCACAGATTATAGCAGACAAAGAAGGCGCAGGGAATAGGTGCAGCGACGGTTCTTCATTCGGAATCAATCGAGCGCCATAGTAACGCCCTCAGTTTGTTGTATAAAACACGAGGGTAAGTAAATAGCAAGCGATCCAACATAGAAAGAAGGGGTTGTATCATGGCTGTCGCGGCAAAACTAAGCGCTTTGCGTATAAAGGCCAACATTCTCGCCGATTCGGTCATCGGACTGATGGATGTCGAGGCTGAGGTTGAAAATCACGTCGCAGTATTGACCGGCCAAGTGCAGACTCAAGGGCAAAAACAGCGAGCCGAGGATTTGGCCTATGAAATCGAAGAGATCGACGAGGTGATCAACAAAATCGAGGTCGTGCAATCCAATGGAGTTCCGGCTGACGCTCATCTGGGCTATAGCCTCGCAGAAGGGGACTTAAGCGAGACGCCTTTTGCCATTGGCGGGGAGTCCGCAGGCCCAGCCTCGGATATGGCCGCAAGCGAGCAATTCCCCGGGGAGTTCAGCGATGAGCAGATAGAGAAAGCCGTCTGCGAGAAGCTGGCCAGGCAAAATTTGGTCGACACGTGTGATATTAAGGTAAGATCGACCAACCAGGTCGTCTATCTTGATGGCACAACCACCGGCGACCTGAACCTGCTGCAGGACATGGTGCTCAACGTGCGCGGTGTTATGGGTGTAAACAGCAGAGTAACAAACGCCGACATCCCCGACAAAATATAATCAGCTCAACAGCGCCTCTATCGCAGGCACGTCGCGCGGCGTGTCGATGGATACGAGCATCTCAGGATAGCCGGTGACATACATTCTGCAGTTCACATCAAGAGCCGCAGAGAGCTGGGCTTCGAGTTCGGTGGTCGAAACTTTCGTAAGCATCAGCTTCATAACAAGCTTTGGCCCCAGAATGCTTATCAGCTCTTTGGGGTTACTTCTTGCCGACATCAACCGGCTGATAGTCGATTGTCTGGAAATCGCGACTTGAGAGTCGAATAGCAGGCAGCTTGATCCGGTGAAACTGCCTTCTTTGGTGTCGACATAATAAGCCGTCCTGTCCGGCAACAACCTCACCATATCGGCCCTGCCAACCACCGGATATACCACGTCGCAATCCGGCGCGCCGTGCAACAAATCACTTAACGCCTGAGTTGACGCCAACGGCATATCCGCCCCCATTATCAGACACCGCCCCGCGTCGGAGGATTCTATACCCGCAAGCACAGCCCGCTGCAAATCGCCGTCAACCAGAACAGTCGAATCAGCTTCGATGTGACGAGAATAGTCGGGGCTGTCTGTGACTAGAATGATGCCGGATATCAATTCGCAAAGGCGCAGATTGTCCAGCAAATAAGAAATCGCCGGCCGGCCATTGAGTTCGATTAAAGGCTTCTGGCCATTAGGAGCAAACGCGGACATCTCCGCAGCGTTCTTGCACGACAGCGCCATAACGATTGCATCAGTTTGTTTTGATATCATAATATGTTAATCAGCAGATTCTTCAAGTGCGACGTTTTGAGCTTTAGCCATTTCGGAGCGGTACGATTTTGCAAGGGCTGTTGAAAAATAGACTGTTGAAACAAGGGCAATCACCGCGCAGCCCAACAGCGTTCCAGAGACCCCAATGTGCTTCCATTCCGACAGCCGACCCATCATTACTGCCCCAGGAGCGCCTAATCCAAACAACACCAGCGCGCGCACGCTCATTACCCGACCGACCAGGCTGCCCGGAGCTTCCATTTGCATAATGGTATTAGCCGACGCCGTAAATGCCATCATACCCACGCCGACTACAACAAGACACACCAGAGAGGCGTAAAAGCTACTGCATAAAGCCAACGCGATCAGCCCAGCCGGTGCGAGTACCCCACCGACAAATACTATATCTCTAAGCTCATATCGATGACCTAACGACGAGACGATCATCGCAGCAGTCAATGCTCCTACTCCCACCGCCGCGGTCATCGCGCCCTGACCCATAGCGCCGACGTTGTATATCTTCAAAGCGTATACGGGAAAGAAGATGACGTACTGACCGATCATCAGAGTCGATATCGACTGCAAAATCAGCATAGTGCGCGTCAGTTTATTTTCCCACACGTGGCCGAAACCTTCGAGAATTTGGGTCATCATCGACGCGTTTTTATTGGCCTGTTTTGTGGCTCTGATGTTTCTCATCATCAAAAGCCCGATGATCGCCCCCAGATAGCTGAACGCATTGGTCATAAAGCACCACGCCGGCCCGACCAGCGCAAGCACAACGCCGCCAACAAACGGGCTGGCTATGCGGGTGAGGTTAAACATCGTGGAGTTAAGAGCGATTGCGTTTGCGAGGTCATCTTTTCCGACAAGCTCGACTATCATAGCCTGGCGGGTCGGTAGATCCATAGCGCTGGCAAAACCGGCAAACGCTGCGAGGGCAATGATATGCCAAACCTGAATTGTGTGCGTAAACGTAAGCACTGCAAGGGTCAGCGCCTGGATCAGCAGCAAAATCTGCGTGACTATTACAATGCGCCTCTTGCTGAACCTGTCGGCTATTACCCCTGAAGGCAGGGTGATAATCAGCGAAGGCAGCATGCCCGCCGCAGCCACTATTCCCAGCAGCAGCTTGGAGCCTGTGAGAGTAAAAGTGAGATACGGCAGGGAGAGGCCCTGCATCCAGGTGCCCGTTAGAGAGATCAGTTGGCCGAAATAAAGGAGCGTGTAGTTACGGTGGCGGAATGCCCTGAGCGCATACGGCCCGTGCCACGGCGGGCTTTCATCAAATTCAGCGCTGTCAGTCGACATACTTCAGTTCCTGATTAAACAAGGCAGATTTACAAACCCAAACGCAAATACTCTGCCCGAGTCGCCAAATATGCAGACTCGGACAGAGGACAAAAACGTTACTGCCTCAAGCGTGCCAGTCCAGGTTCTTCACTTCTTTTGCGTGCGCTTCGATGAACGCCTTGCGCGGTTCGACTTTATCGCCGAGCAGCACGGTGAACATATCGTCCGCGTCGATAGCGTCCTCGACCTTTACCTGCTGTATTCTTCGCATCTCGACGTTCATTGTGGTGTCGGCGAGATCTTTGGCGTCCATCTCTCCAAGTCCTTTGAACCGGGTAACCATAACGTCTTTTTTGGTCCCGACAGAACGCAGTATCTCGTCGCGTTCCTCATCGTCCTTGGCGTAAAATATCTTGTCTTTACCGGCCTTTATGCGGTAAAACGGCGGCATAGCGATGTAGATGTGGCCATCATCGACCAGCGGCTTCATATATCTGTAGAAGAACGTCAGCAGCAGTGTTCGAATGTGGCTGCCGTCGACGTCTGCGTCGGTCATTATGATCACCCGGTCGTAGCGCAGTTTTGACTTATCAAACGTAGCGCCATTGCCATTGCCATTACCATTACCATTACCATGATGGCCGTTACCGTTGCCATTGCCGTTTTTCTTGCCATCGGATTCGAAATCGAGTTCCGGCTCATCGTCGGCTACGTCCATAGAGCTGTGGGTGATCCCGGTGCCCAGAGCAGCCACCAACGACTTGATCTCCTCGTTTTCGAGAGCCCTGTCCATCCTCGCCTTTTCGACGTTGAGGATCTTTCCTCGCAGCGGCAAGATCGCCTGTGTGCGGCGGTCACGTCCCAGCTTAGCGTTGCCGCCTGCGCTTTGTCCCTCTACGAGAAACAGTTCACTTTTTAGAGGGTCTCGCTCGATGCAGTCGGCGAGTTTGCCCGGCAGCGACGCGTTCTCCAAAGCGCTCTGGCGTTTGACCATATCTGCAGCTCTTCGCGCCGCTTCCCGTGCCCTGTGCGCCGTGAGAGCTTTGTCGACGATTCTTCGCGCCGCAGTCGGGTGCTCCTCAAGAAACTCCCCGAACTTCTCCCCCATAATAGAGTTGACGATGCCTTCGACCTCGCTGTTGCCGAGTTTGGTCTTGGTCTGGCCTTCGAACTGCGGATGCTTGATTTTGACTGAGATAATGGCGCCCAGACCCTCTCGAGCGTCATCACCGCTCAAGTTGGGGTCTTTTTCTTTCAGCACGCCGGATTTTCGGGCGTAGTGATTAATCACACGGGTAAGTGCGGTTTTGAAGCCCGATAGATGTGTGCCGCCCTCATGAGTGTGAATATTGTTCGCGTAGGTGCGTATGTTTTCCTGGAAGCTTTCGTTGTATTGCAGCGCAACTTCCACAGCCGTATCGTCCCTCTCCCCGGAGAAGTAGACTACCGAATGCAGAGGGTCTTTGTTGCGGTTCATCTGCTCGACAAACTCAGCTATGCCGTTCTCATAACAGAACACTCTCTGCCGCTCGTTCTCATCTTCGGCCTGCTCGTTGGTGAATGCGATGATCAAGCCTTTGTTAAGGAACGCCAACTCGCGCAGCCTCTCAACGAAAATGCTGGGATGATAGACGAGTTCTCCGAAAATAAGCGAATCTGCAAGGTAAGTTACCGTAGTGCCGGTCGAATCGGCGTCACCGACAACTTCCAGAGGGCTGCACGGAATCCCGCGGCAATATTTTTGATAGTAGGTCTTTCCCCCGCGCCTGACGCTTACTTCGAGCCATTCAGAAAGCGCGTTGACGGCCGAAACCCCTACCCCGTGTAACCCGCCTGAGACTTTATAGTGTTCTCCGCCGAACTTGCCTCCCGCGTGCAGCATGGTCATCGCAACTTCGACTCCGGATACTCCGGCCTCGCTGTGTATGTCCGTCGGGATGCCGCTTCCGTTGTCGACAACTGTCACGGTGTTATCCGCGCCCAATATCACGTCGATCTTGGAACAGCAGCCGGCCAGGTGTTCGTCGATGCTGTTATCGACAACCTCTGAAAAGAGGTGATGGAGGCCACGTGTGGTGGTGTCGCCGATATACATCGCCGGGCGCAGTCGCACTGCTTCGAGGCCCTTGAGAATCTGTAGGTTATCGGCGTCGTATCCGTTTACAGAGGCGCTATTTTCTATTTGTGTAGGTTCAGGATTTCTGGTCTCGTCCTTGTCTGTCATCCAAAGGCTCCTGCTTTTTTTGCAAAGGGAAAGGTTCTATGTACGCAAGTCAAGCCGCTGTCGAGCGGCCAAATATTGAGTGGTTCTCGATGCTTGAAAACATAATTATTATAGTCGTTTTACCCTTACTGGTCAAGCTCCGCAGCGCCGGGGCTATCTTGAAAACCGTTGGCGGAAGGGGCTGGTCTGCAGTCCAAGTTCCGTCAGCCTTCTTTTCATAGCCCAGCTCGACACGTCGAAGCGGCAGGCCATTATTCGGAGCCTGTTTTCGGGGTTGCCGGCCAGTTCCTGATGATAGCGGCGGACCCAATGCTCCGGCATAAGCAAAAGGGCGGCGAATCGGTCGCAGGCACGTTCCAGGATAGATCGCCTCATTTGAGAGGTATCGAAGAAAAACAGGCGCGAATCGGGCTGGATGCGGCGGCCGAGTAGATGGTGGCCGATCTCATGGGCCAGTGTGAAGCGACGGCGAACCGGGGGTTTGGCAAAGGAGTTGTTGATGGCGATGATCGGCGGCGCATCGGGCAGACGCAGATACAGGCCATCTATCTCCCCGGAGAACTCGCGCTCGCAGACCTCTATGCCGAGTTTATCGGCTACCAGATATAGATCGGCAGGGGGTTCGAGCTTGAGAGTCTGCCAGGCTTTATGAGCATATAGCTCCGCTTCATCCGTGAAATGGAGTCTCGTCATTATCCAGACTCACTATGTTTCTTTTGGGTCTCCCGCACGAAGTCGATGATCTGCTTTTTGCCCTCTTCGGTTATGGTTTTCTGGCCGCGCAGGGCAAACTCCACCGCCTCGACCGGATCCATCGACTCCATTTTTGGGCCATAACCGGCGGCCTGGCGCATCGCGTTTTCGTCGAGTTCTGTAAACGACTGAGCCATTCGATATAGAATTTCCTCCGAAGGCACCCGTCCATCGGACATATCCGCCCAATACGCTGCGCTGATGCCTGATCTGAGAGCAGCAGCGCGAAGGGTTAAGCCGGTTTTAGTAAGAAATGATTTTATCAGCCCGCCGAACTCACTCGATGACCTGGCCATCACAACACCTCCGTTCACCACTGGTTATCATAGCATTTCGCGTGTTGATGTCAAGGGGGAATGTTTGTCGTGGCGTGTGCGCGGGGTGGTAAGGAAGGGGAATAACGCGAAAAAGCGAAAGAAGCGAAAGCCGCGAAATAGCACATAGTCGGGGTTATTTGGAATCGGACTTCGAACGGCAGGCTGCGGACGTCGAAAAAGCAGATTTCTCGCTGCGCTCGAAATGACGAGTGGAGTCGCTCGAAATGACAATGTTGGGGCGTGATCCTGCCGACTGCGCGTAGGATGATCTTAATTGGAACGCAGGGTGACAGGGAGGGGAATAACGCGAAAAAGCGAAACGGGCGAAAGTCGCGAAATAATACATAGTCGGGGTTATTTGGAATCGAACTTCGAACGTCAGACCGCGGACATCGAAAAAAGCAGATTTCTCGCTGCGCTCGAAATGACGAGTGGAGTCGCTCGAAATGACAATGTTGGGGCGTGATCCTGCCGACTGCGCGTAGGATGATCTTAATTGGAACGCAGGGTGACAGGGAGGGGAATAACGCGAAAAAGCGAAACGGGCGAAAGTCGCGAAATAATACATAGTCGGGGTTATTTGGAATCGAACTTCGAACGTCAGACCGCGGACATCGAAAAAAGCAGATTTCTCGCTGCGCTCGAAATGACGAGTGGAGTGGCTCGAAATGACGAGTAGAGGCGCTCGAAATGGCCAGTGGAGTCGCTCGAAATGACGGCCAAAATTGGAGGCACTGGGTGACATTATTTGGGGATGTTTTGCCCTTGACTCCACGATATTTCGGTGATAATATGCGGACATATTCACGAGGCTGTTTGTCAGGTAATTGAAGAGTCCGTTGCCAGGAGGGGTTTGCATGGGGCGAAGAGGGTTGTTGCTTGCGATTATAATAGCTGTTTCGGCTGTATCTGTACCGGCTTTCGCTTTTGAGTTTATCATAGGGGCTGGGGAAGGCGGTCAGAATCAGGAATACTACGCTGAGGTGGGCGATTGGGCGGCGCTTAATACTTCGTCGTCCGCGCCGGGTTTATTGGGAAAGTCCCGATACAGCGGCACAACTGTATACTGGGGTCCACAGCGGCAGGCTTATGCATTCTGGCAGCCGGAAATCAGTGGCTATTATCATATCAACCTCGCGTGGCCTTATGCCAAAGGCGAGAAGGATACGGCAGTTGTCCTTTATACGGGAAACTACATCGGCGGGTCAGCGGATCAGTGGGGTAACTCCAGCCCTACTGGGATCATTTATGTGGACACCATGGATATGTTCGAACGCGCCTCAGACACCTGGAACAACTTCACCACTGCACAACTTGATGCAGATATCTTATACAAAGTTGGTGTTTATGGCGGTTATAAAGGGGGGACAGATGGCGTCGGCTCCACCAGAGTGTGCATATCGGGATTCCAGTTTGTCTCGGCCACTCCCGAATCTGTCACCTATACGGGACCTGATAATGGGGCGGCCGGAAACGTTGCGGATTTCCTGGGTACGGGGTTGTCGTGGACTGCGGGAGAATATAACTCATTTTACGAGGTGTGGTTTGGGGAGACGAGCGGGTCTTTGACTCGGCTTGCCACAGTTTTAGCGGATACTTCTTTTGATCTGGACGGGCTTATTCAGCCGGGCAGGACTTATTATTACAGGGTCGATTCCGGTAACGTGGACCACATCACGCAGGGCACGGAATATAGTTTCAGCACCAACGGCGAAGCTGCTGTTCCGGAAATGAGCACTCTGGCCTCTGCGGCTATCGGACTGGTGGGGGTTTTCGGCTTTATTCGTCGGAAACAATGATATTTCCAATAGTCCTGGTAATAATACCTGTTTTCATAATTACCCTTGACTGTCTGCATTTCTGGTGCTAATATCCAGTTGTGAGGCATATATCAACAAATATGAAGCGGACGAAGAGCCGCAACATTGGTTATATGCTGTCAATGGTGTGCTTCTATTTGTTTCATCGTTTTATCTTAGAAGCATGCGCGTCTATCAAAATCACAAATCTCTACGTTCAATCTGTAAGGAGGAAAGAAGATGACAAAGAAATTGTTGTTTGTTGCTGTGCTGTTGCTGACGCTGTCAGTATGCGCACATGCATGGATCGGCGTCTACGGTTGCAGGGTAGTTGGCGACGAGAATACAGTAGTCCCAATCGCTGCTGCTCCGGGCTTCATAGTTAGCCCAAACGCAAGTGCTGTTGCGCACAGTGGAGCAAAGAGTACTGCAGAAGGCGCGCCCACCTCTTGGGGTATGTATATCAGCTCGAATGTACCGGTTGTAGGAAACCGAAGCGGCACTTATGAGGTTTCGTTGCCGACGGCTGGCTACTACAATGTTGCGAACACTTTTGGTAACGTTAACCAGGCCGTCGCAAAGACCAATGCCAAGTGGGTCATTACCAATGCCTCCGGTTCCACAACTGTATATCAGGACCAAACCCAGGCAGCGGACAAGAACAAATGGCTGTCTCTTGGCACCTATAAATTTAACGCCAATGACACCGCCAAAACCAAGGTCATGTTGACCAACGACAACCAGTCCACCAGCGGATCGCTGTATCTGCACAGCGTCAAGTTCGAGACTGTGACCCCTGGCGCTGTGGGCTACGGCATTGCTAATGGGGCTTCCATTGATGTGGGAGATCTTATCGACCTCGGTTTGAGCTGGACAGCCGGCCAGTACGCTATGGCTTATGACCTGTGGTTTGGCGAGGATGCGAACAATATGACCAAGCTCATAGGCAACTACAACGGCCTGGGCTTCGGCCTGGATCCGGATTCGCTTGCTGCTGGCAAGACCTATTTCTGGCGAGTTGACTCGATTAACGTCGACAAGGTCGGCACTGGCGAGCTTATGAGCTTCTCGACCAACGCGATCCCTGAGCCGGGCAGCATGCTTGCTCTGGCGACCGGGTTCGTCGGCCTGTTCGGCCTGATCCGCCGCAAGAGATCGTAAATTGTTATAGTCATCTGATTGCTTGCCGTCGGCCTATGGCCGGCGGCATTTTTTTGTGCGTTATGCTATGTTGTCTATTATATATTCACATTGCATATTTTTTTGACGATTATCGCTCTTCCATTGCTCGTGTTATATTCCATAGTCTTGTGTTGCTGTACCAGGTAATTATACCGGATATTATCTCAGCCCTTGACGAATTGCAAAACCGGTGCTAGTATCCGATTGTTGAGTAGAGTCTTGCTGGCTGAAAAAACGCCCGGAGAGGCGCAGTGGTTGTTGGAAAACAGCGATTCGTCTGATTTAGCCAGGATCGCACAGCAACAGCAAGCTGGACGATCGACTCCATCTCAAAAAGTAGTATGGAAGTGAGGAAAGAAGATGACAAAGAGATTATTGCTTGTCGCGGCGCTTTTGCTGGCGCTGTCCGTCTCCGCTAATGCGTGGACAGGCGTTTATTGCGCAAGAGTTGATGGCGACACTGGCGCCACGCCCGTCTTGCAGCCCTGGTTCACCTACGTTGGCGCAGTAGCAAACAGCGGCGCATATGGCACTGCTGCTGGCGTACCGGCTAACACGTTTGGCCTTTACACATCTGCTAATGTGGGTGTCGTAGGCGTGCGAACAATGACCTACTCCGTTGGACTGCCGACGGCGGGTTACTACGAAGCATTTATCACCTGGGCGACAACCACTAATGCGCCGACCAGCGTTAAGCACGTCGTGCGAGAGGCTGGCGGAGCCACAACTAATTACTTCATCAATCAGCTTGCTGCTAAGAACGTCTGGGCTGGGCTTGGCGTACACAAGTTCAATGCTAACGACGCCGCCAACACCAAAATCACCGTTTCCAACGAAGGTCAGACCGCTGGTTCGATTTATGTTCACAGCGTGAAGTTCGAGTCTGTGACCCCTGGCGCGGCTGGCTACGGCATCGCTAATGGCGCTTCCCTTGACCTCGGCGACCTCATGGACCTCGGTTTGAATTGGACTGCCGGCCAGTATGCGATGGCCTATGACCTGTGGTTCGGCGAGAGCGCCGGTTCTATGACCAAGCTCATCGGCGACTACAACGGCCTTGGCTTCGGCCTGGATCCGGACGCAATCGCAGCGGGCAAGACCTATTTCTGGCGAGTGGATGCGATCAACGTCGACAAGACCACCCAGGGCGAGCTTATGAGCTTCTCCACCAACGCCATTCCTGAGCCGGGCAGCATGCTGGCTCTGGCGACTGGATTCGTCGGTCTGTTCGGCATTATTCGCCGCAAGAGATCGTAAATCGCACTTTATAGATTGAACATTCGCCGCCGGTCTGTGATCGGCGGCTTTTTTTGTGGCAGGAGGCCGGATGGGGTATATAGAACTTTGCACAGGAGGTGGATATGGCTAGCGTCTTTGACATCGTAAATGAGCTGGAGAACATTGCCCCACCGGAGCTTGCCGACCCGGAGGATAAGATCGGGCTGCAGGCAGGGGATATGGCGGCGCAGGTTAAGAATGTGTGCGTCGTGGTGGACGTTACTGACAGGGTTATCGAGAATGCTATGCGGCGGCGTTCGGATATGATAGTGGCGCATCACCCGGTGATATTCAGACCCCTGACCTCAATTGCACAGACAAACGCGGTGCAGAGGAGGTTGATAACTCTGATTAAGGCGGATATCGCGCTGTTTGTGATGCATACGAATTATGACGCAGCGCGCGGGGGTATCAACGATGTGTTGGCGGAGGCGCTTGGAGTGGTCGGCAGCGAGATTCTTACTACACAGGCGACGGATCCTTTCGTTAAAGTAGTGGTTTTCGTCCCGGAAGAGGCATTCGAGGAAGTGAGAAACGCGATGTCCGATGCCGGTGCGGGGGTTATAGGCCAGTACACGCATTGCAGTTTCCGCAGCGCCGGGACGGGTTCGTTTGTGCCGATGTCGGCGGCTCAGCCTTACATTGGAAGCGCCGGCAAGCTCGAAGAAGTCGATGAATACAGATTGGAGATGATCTGCCCCGCGTCACGGGCGAATGACGTGGCGGATGCGGCAATTGAAGCGCACCCTTACGATGAGGTGGCCTGTGACATTTATGAATTGGCAAATGAACCTGTAAGTTATGGATATGGACGGGTCGGGGTATTGGATGAGGAGATGAAACTCGGGGCGTTTGCCGACAGGGTGAAGAGCGCCCTTGGGTTGGATTACATCAAGGTGGCGGGCGATTTTAATCAGAACATCCGTCGAGTGGCTGTGTGCGGAGGCAGCGGATCGGGCCAATATAAGGAAGCTGCTGCGGCAGGGGCTGATGTTTATGTGACAGGGGATACGAAGCATCACGACATATTGGACGCAAACGATCTTGGCCTGAGCATAATTGATGCGGGGCATTTTCATACCGAGAAGCCGGGTATGGTGGCTCTGGCGGATCGGCTTAAAAGAATGTACGCAAATCACGGCATTGAGGTCGACTACGTTGAGTAGAAAGGCTGTGTGAGGCTGATTTTGCTTGACGGTTGGCTTTGTGCTGTGGTAAGATACAAAAGTTTGGCAAAACACACTGCTCTCTGACCGGGCGTGGGTGTCCTGAATACTCTGGATGGCGTCCCGGGATGAAGAGACGGGAAGACAACAACCTGAGGAGGACACGAATTTGCCGGCAATCACAATGAAAGAACTCCTGGAAGCCGGAGTTCACTTCGGACACCGCACCCACCGTTGGAACCCCAAGATGAAGAGATATATCTACGGGAGCCGCAACGGTATCTACATCATTGACCTGCATCAGACTCTCAAGCTTTTTGAAGAGGCTCGCGAATTTATTCAGGAAGTCGCCTCGACTGGCGCAAACGTGCTTTTTGTTGGCACAAAGAAGCAGGCGCAGGAAGCGGTAGAAAGCGCTGCCAAAGAGTGCGGGATGTATTTTGTGAACCAGCGATGGCTGGGGGGCATGCTCACCAACTTTGGCACGATCCAGGGTCGAATCGGCCGCCTGCGCGAGCTGGAGAAGATGGAAGCCGAAGGTATCTTCGAGCAGCTCACCAAAAAGGAAGCCGCTAAGCTGCGCGAGGAGCGCGACAAGCTGGAGAGATATCTCGGCGGAATCAAGGATATGCCTGGGATGCCGGGAGCTATTTTCATAGTCGACCTGAAAAAGGAGCGCATCGCTCTGCTGGAAGCCCGCAAGCTGGGGATACCAATCGTCGCTATAGTCGACACAAACTGCGACCCCGACGAAGTGGACTACGTGATTCCCGGCAACGACGACGCCATTCGTGCTATAAAACTGATGGCGGGCAAGATGGCTGAGGCGATCAACGAAGTCCGACCAATGCCGGAAGTCGAAGAAGTTGCGGCTGAGGAGGTCGAGGGAGCTGAAGAAGTCGAGGGCGAAGAAGTTGACGCTGAAGCCGAGGTTAGCGAAGGCGAAGAGGACATCTTTATAGATGCCGAAGCGGATACGAGCGTCGAACAGGCCACTGACACAGCGGAATAGTATAATACCGGGGTTGTGTGCCCCTATACATATATGGAGAGAAAATCAATGGCGATCACTGCCGATATGGTCAAGAAACTGCGTGAGCAGACCGGGGCTGGTATGATGGACTGCAAGAAAGCCCTGACTGAAACAAATGGAGATTTCGAAAAAGCGGTTACCCTGCTGCGTGAAAAGGGGATTGCCGTAGCTGCAAAGCGAGAGTCCAGATCAGCCAGCGAAGGGTTGATCGGGTCTTATATCAGCGACGATATGAAGGTCGGCGCTCTGTTGGAGTTCAACTGCGAGACCACTTTTGTGGCGAAGACAGACGAGTTTGCCAATATGGCAAAGATGCTGGCTGCACAGGTGGCAAAGGATCGATGTGCGTGCATTAACTGCCTGCTGGAAGCCCCGTATATTGAGGATGCCAGCAATACGGTCAGCGAAACCATAGCCGAAATTATGGGCAAGATCGGCGAGAAGATGGCCATTGCCAGGTTTGTATATTTGGCGCTGGACGACACGCCGGGGATTATCGGCAGCTATGTGCATATGGGCGATCAGATCGGGGTATTGGTCGAGTTGCACACGCAGACTGAGGCGGCCGCCAATAACGACGAGGTGAAGAACCTGGCTAAAGATATCGCTATGCATATCGCCTGGACCAACCCGGATTATATGCGCCGAGAGGATATCTCCGAGGATGATTTGGCCAAGGAGCGCGAGATCCATCGCCAGTGGGCCATCAAAGAGGGCAAGCCGGAGAAGGTCATCGATCGAATTGTGGACGGTCGAATGAACGACTTCTTCTCTAAAGTTTGTCTGCTGGAGCAGGCGTTTATCAAGGACGAGGAGTTTAAGATTCAGGATCTGGTGGCTAACGCATCCAAGGCGACTGGTGAGACGATCAGCATAGCCAGGTTCGTTAGATATCGCGTGGGAGAAGTATCGGTTGACGCAGAGTAGCGATAATCCAACCCGACGATGGAACAGGGTATTGCTGAAGCTGTCGGGCCAGGCTTTTTCCGGTGCGCAATCACGGGGAATTGATACTGATACTGTGAATGCGATTGCCGAGGATATAAAGTCGGCAAGAGAGTCTGGGGTCGATGTCGCGGTGGTGATCGGCGGCGGAAATATCATCCGTGGCGAATCCGCTTCCAGCGGTGGCATGGAGAGGACGACCGCTGATCACATGGGTATGCTCGGCACTGTGATCAATTCGCTGGCTCTTCAGGATGCGCTTGAGAAGATCGGGGTGCAGACACGGGTTCAGAGCGCGATTAATATGTCGCAGGTGGCTGAGCCGTTTATTCGCAGGCGTGCTATGCGGCACCTTGAGAAGGGCCGTGTGGTGATTTTGGCTGCGGGGACAGGCAACCCGTATTTCACCACGGACACCGCTGCTGCACTGCGTGCATTGGAGATTAGGGCGGAGGTCGTGTTGAAGGCGACCAATGTCGATGGCGTGTATACGAGCGATCCGAAGAAGGATCCGGACGCGGTGAAGTTCGATGAGATCAGCTTTATGGAGGCGATTAATAGAAACCTGGGCATAATGGATCTTACCGCTTTCACGCTTTGTATGGAAAACGATCTGCCCATTGTAGTATTCGACATTACCGCCCACGGCAATATAGCCAGAGCGGCGCGTGGTGAGACGATAGGAACACTGGTCAGGGGGAAAAACTCGTGAGTCAAGAAATTATTCAGGATGCCGAAAGACGGATGCAGAAGGCCGTGGAGGTCTCGGGTTATGATTTCTCCACGATACGAACAGGCCGGGCGAACCCGGTGGTCTTGGACAATATCAAGGTTGACTATTATGGCACGCCGACTCCGTTGAATCAGTTGGCGGGGATTTCGGTGCCGGAACCTCGGATGCTGCTGGTGACTCCGTGGGACAAAGGTACTATCAACACAGTTCTCAAAGCTATACAGAGCTCGGATATCGGCATGACCCCGATGAGCGATGGCAATGTGATTCGGCTGAATGTGCCGGCCCTCACGGAAGAGCGACGCAAGGACCTTATCAAACAGCTTCATAAGAAAGCTGAGGAGCACAGGGTATCTATCCGAAATATCCGCAGGGACGCCAACGAGCGCATAAAGGTGCAGCAGAAGAACGCGGAGATATCGGAGGACGATGCCAAACGAGAGCAAGAAGAGACTCAGAAGCTGACTGATAAGTATATCGTCGAGATCGACAAGCTGGCGAGCGCAAAAGAGGTCGAGCTTAAGGAAGTCTAATGAGCATCAAGTGAGATCACATCTTCAGACCCCCGTCAGATGCGGGGGTCTTTGTGCATTAGCTATCGAGGAAGAGATGACTTTACAATCAAACCCTGAACTGGATATGGCTCGAATTCCTGCACATATCGCTGTGATAATGGATGGTAACGGGCGATGGGCTACGCGGCAGGGGATGGCGCGGCTTCAAGGCCATTTTCAGGGCTATAAGACTCTGCACAACGTAGTAAAGTGGGCCTCTGAGCTTGGGATCAAGGTATTAACCGGGTATGCCTTTTCATCTGAGAACTGGACGAGGCCGGGCTCGGAAATTGAGGGCTTGATGGAACTGATGACTATGGCGCTGCGGGCGGAGTTGGAGATGATGATGGAGGAAGGCGTCCGGATAGTGCGCAGCGGTCGCCACAGGGAATTGCCTGCGGAATTGGTCGAAGAGTTCGATATGGCGGAGGAGCGGACGAAGAACAACTCTAAAATCACCCTCAATATCTGCTTGAACTACGGTGGGCGCAATGAAATCGTGGATGCTGCGAGGGCTGCGGCGCGGATGGTGGCGGAGCGGAGGATTGGCCCTGAAGATATTGATGAGGATCTGCTGTCGGGCTTGATGTATAGGCCGGAGTTACCGGACCCGGATTTGCTGATTCGGACTGCAGGGGAGATGCGGGTAAGCAATTTTTTGTTGTGGGAGATAGCGTATTCGGAGATTTATGTTACTCAGAGCCTGTGGCCGGATTTTTCTAAAGAGGAGCTGATTCGGGCGGTTGCGGAGTATCAATCCAGGACGCGCAAGTTTGGAGCGGTGGTCGATGAGAAATAACGCTGTTTCGATTTCCATATTGGGTTCGACGGGTTCGATTGGCACGCAGGTGCTGGATGTGGCGAGAAGGCTGGGGCCGGAATTGGTACGTGTGGTCGGCCTTGGCGCGCAGAATAATGCGGATCTGCTGATTGAACAGGCGTTGGAGTTCAGGCCGAAGCTGGTATGTATTGGCAATGAGCAGGCCCTGGAGTATGTCAGAGACGCGCTGGGCGGGGAGGATATCGACGTCTGTGCGGGAGTCTGGGGTTTTGATGAGCTTGCCACTATGCCTGAAGCTGGTAGAATTGTTGTGTCGGTTGCTGGTACTCCGGGCCTTTCCCCTACCCTGCGTGGGATTGAGGCAGGGAAGGATATCGCGCTGGCAAGCAAGGAAGTGCTGGTGGCGGCGGGGCATCTGGTTATGGAGGCGGCAAGGAAAAAGGGAGTCTCCATTCTTCCGATCGACAGCGAGCATTCCGCGATTTTTCAGTGCCTTAATGGAGAGCGAAACGACCGCATTGATAAGATTTATTTGACTGCATCGGGGGGCGCGTTCAGAGATTTGCCTTTGGAGGCGCTCGGCTCGGTTACCCCTGAGCAGGCGCTGGATCATCCGACCTGGAAAATGGGCAAAAAGGTCACCGTCGATTCTGCGACTCTTATGAATAAGGGGTTGGAGATTATCGAGGCGAAGTGGCTGTTTGGGGTCGACTCTAAGCGGATTGAGGTGGTGATTCACCCAACCAGCATCGTACACTCGATGGTACGTTTCGATGATGGGTCGATAATAGCGCAGCTTGGCCTGCCGGATATGAGACTGCCGATTCAGTATGCGCTTTTGTATCCGGAGAGAATCGATTCGGGGCTGCCGAAGCTGGACCTGCTGCAGGCGGGGGCGCTGGAGTTTCGGCCGGTGGATTTGGGCAGGTTCGAGTGTCTGAGACTGGCGATGGAGGCGGCTCGCGTAGGCGGGACGCTGGCGGTGGTTATGAACGCGGCTGATGAAGTGGCGGTGGAGCTGTTCTTGTCGGGGCGGATCGGTTTTTTGGATATCGGTCGGGTGGTCGGCAAGACGATGGAGGCGCACTCGACGGTGGCTTCGCCGAGTCTGGATGAAATTCGGGAAGTTGACGCGGAGGCGAGATCTGCTGCGCGGTCGCTGGCCGGTGTGTGAGATAATTAAATGAGACCGATGGAATTAAACTGAGGAGCTTGATTTGACGATCTTAAGCCTGATTGTTTTTATAGTTATTCTTGGGGTGCTGGTGTTCTTCCATGAGCTTGGGCACTTCATCGCGGCTAAGTCCAGCGGGATGCGAGTCGAGGAGTTCGCCTTTGGCTTCGGCCCGAGGATGGTGCAGTTATTCAAGCGCAACGACACCGAATATACCATCCACTGGGTTCCTTTGGGCGGGTTCGTGAAGATCGCCGGTATGGAGCCGGGGGATGAGAACATAGCCGACGGATTCCAGGCGCAGGCGATATGGAAGCGTGCGCTGGTCATCTTCGCAGGGCCGCTATTTAGCTTCATACTGGGAGTGGCTGTGCTTGTTGGGGTTGGAGTGTTTTGGGGATTTCAGGATTTCCAGCAGCCTCAGCCTCGCGTGGGCAGCGTGCAGCCGTCGACGGAAGCTGCAAGCATTGGCCTGATGGCCGGGGATAAGGTGCTTGAGATTAACGGTGTCAAGATCACTCAGGGCACACAGATGACCGATTTGATCCACGATATGCCGGGACAGCGGATTGCGATATTGATTGACAGGGACGGAAAGCGCATGCTTAAGACGGCGCGGCCGAGATGGGTTGTGCAGTATCTCGACGCTAACTGGTCGTTTATGAAGGGCGGCGGCGCGATTGTCGACTCGGAAATGCCTGGCTCGAAGATCAAGCTTGATGACAAGCTCGTCTCGTTTAACGGCAAGAGTGTCTCGAATGGGGAAGAGATGGTGCAGGCGATTGAGGCAAACGGCGGCCAGCCTGCTAACCTGGTGTTGAAACGCGGCGCGGAGACGGTGCTGTTAAAGCTGAAACCTGAAGCTCAATGGGTGCAGGGACTCGGAGCGAAGTGGTTGTTTCCGGGAGGGCTGGCGATACAAAGCGACACCTCAGCCAATTCTCAGGTGCAAAGAGACGATATGTTGGTTAGCATAAACGGCAAACCCATAAAATCGAGCGAACAGATGCTTGCTGCGCTTAAAAAGCAAGATCAAAGCTCGGTGAACCTGGTGGTGATGCGCGAAGGCCAAAAAAAGAGGCTTGTGGTTGCGCAGAGTGGTTTGGAATCGGGGCTGTATTCGACCACGGGTTTACTTGGGTTTTTGCCGGCGCCTATCCTGGTCAAGGTCGGATTGGGAGAGTCGATCAAGCAGGGTTTCAGCATCGTGGGACGAATGATGCAGATGCTGATGAAGACGTTGACCAGCAAGCGAATTAAAGAGGATGTCGGCGGGCCGGTCTTGATAGCCAAGGTTACCCAGTCCTCTGTAGCTCTGGGACCGTATTGGGTGCTGCTTGAACTGGGCAGTTTGAGCCTGGGATTGGCGGTGATTAACCTCGTTCCGATCCCAGCGGTTTTGGACGGCGGGCACTTGATATTGCTTGGTATTGAGGCGGTGCGAAGAAAGAGATGGTCGAGGAATCAGATGGCCACGATGCAGATGATCGGGTTGTCGTTAGTGGCGGCTCTGATCGTGCTCATATTCGTCTCAGACATCACTAAAATAATGACTGGTCAGATACCTCAATAGAAAATATGCAGCGTAAAAAGACGAGAGAAGTTAAGGTGGGCAGGGTCGGAATCGGCGGGGAATCGGCGGTGACGGTGCAGTCGATGACCAATACCGCGACTGTCGACATCGACGCGACTGTGGAGCAGATTCACAGGTTGGAGATGGCAGGCTGTGATATCGTGCGGGTGGCGGTGCCGGATGAGGATGCTGCGCGTGCGATAAAGGCAATTAAATCAGCAATATCGATTCCACTGGTGGCGGATATTCACTTTCAGTATAAGTTGGCCCTGGCAAGCTTGGACTCCGGGGTGGATAAGCTGCGAATTAACCCCGGAAATATCGGTTCTGAGGATAAGGTGGAAATCGTCGCGAAGGCGGCCAGGGAACGTGGGGTCCCCATTAGAATCGGGGTCAATTCCGGATCTATAGACAGCGCGAAATATGGCAAGCCGACCGCTGAGGCTCTGGTGGAGAGCGGCCTTGACGAGGTCAGGGTGCTGGAGAAACACGGCTTTGAGGATATAGTGCTGTCTCTGAAGGCGTTTGACGTGCCGATGATGATCCGGGCCTATCAACTGGCAAGTGAGAGGTGCGATTATCCGCTGCATTTGGGCGTGACGGAAGCCGGGCTTGCATGGGAGGGGACAATACGAAGTGCGGTAGGAATCGGAGCCCTGCTGGCCGAAGGGATTGGGGACACTATTCGGGTATCGTTGACTGCTGACCCCGTAGAAGAAGTTAAGGTTGGCAAGGAAATCTTAAACAGCCTTGGACTATATCGTAAGCCGTTCACGCTGGTATCGTGCCCTACTTGCGGCAGATGTGCTATAGATATTGCCTCGATTGCAAACGAGGTGCGCCTGCGGTTGGAGGCGGACCCGCCTGTGAAGCCGATTACAGTCGCGGTGATGGGGTGTGTGGTAAACGGCCCTGGAGAAGCCTCGATAGCCGACGTTGGAATAGCGGGCGGCAAAGGAGCGGGGGCGGTGTTTGCAAGAGGTGAGATGCTGAGAAGCGTCCGTGAGGATGACCTGGTGGACGAATTGATGATAGAGGTAAGGAAATTTGAATCAGATACGTAGAGCGAAGGCCGCCGACGCGAAAGCCATCCAAAAACTGATTAATACATTCGCTGCGAAAGACGAGATGCTGCCGAGGGCGCTGAACTCGATATACGAGAATATCCGCGATTTTCACATAATCGAAGAAGAGTCGGGAGTGGTGGGTTGCTGCGCTTTGCACGTGACCTGGGGAGATCTTGCAGAAGTACGCTCACTTGCGGTGGATGAAACTACTCAAGGTAGAGGTTATGGCAGGATACTTGTCGAAAGATGTCTTGATGATGCGAGAGAACTGGGTCTGCCGAAAGTGTTCGCGCTGACTTATGTCCCGGATTTCTTCGAGAAGCTGGGGTTTTCGCGTGTCAGCAAATCGGAACTGCCCCATAAGATATGGTCGGAGTGCATAAATTGCCCCAAGTTTCCGGACTGTGGGGAAGAGGCAGTTCAACTGGAATTATAATTTGGATTATTTTAGGAACGACTGAGGGTTAAATGCGCGCTTCACAACTATTCTTCCCTACTTTAAGAGAAGTCCCCGCCGAGGCGGAGATGATTAGCCATAAACTCCTGCTGAGGGCAGGGTTCATACGCCGTGTCGGCGCGGGGATATACGATTATCTGCCGCTGGGATATAAGGTTCTAAAGAAGATCGAAAAGATCGTTCGCGAGGAGATGGACGCGCAGGGCGGGCAGGAACTGCTGATGCCGGCCATCGTACCTGCGGAGTTGTATCAGGAGACCGGGCGATGGGAACTGGATGTGCTTTTCCGTCTGAAAGACAGAAGCGACAGGGATTATTCGATTGGTTTCACGCACGAGGAAGTGGTGACGGATATCGTGCGGCGGGATGTGCGATCTTATCGCGAACTGCCCCTTAACCTGTATCAGATTCAGACAAAGGGCCGGGATGAGCCGAGGCCTCGCGGCGGTGTGGTGCGAGGTCGTGAGTTTATTATGCTGGATTCCTACACGTTTGACAGGAACTGGGAGGATCTGGACCGGGCTTACGACAAAATGTATATCGCATTTGCGCGGATATTCGCCCGCAGCGGGCTGGATGCACTTGTGGTGGAGGCGGATTCCGGTGCGATAGGCGGTAAGGACAGCCAGGAATATATGGTCATCGCGGACTCCGGCGAGGATATGGTGCTGGTGTGCACAGGCTGTGGCTATGCCGCAAACTCCGAAAAGTGCGAAATCGGCCAGCGGCCTGTGAAGAAAAGCTCGGAGGAGCTGAGCGCTTTGGAACTCGTCGATACCCCCGACGCTCGCACAATCGAGCAGGTGACCTCTTTTCTGAAAAAATCCCCGAAAAAGCTGGTGAAGACGTTGATATATAAGGCGGGGGATGAAGTGGTCGCAGTGCTGGTGCGCGGAGATCGTGAGCTTAACGAACCGAAACTTATGCGAGCGCTGGGCGTCAAATCAGTTGAGATGGCCGATGCGGATATAATCGAGAAGCTGACTGGTGCGGAGGTTGGCTTTGCTGGGCCGGTCGGGCTGAACGGCGCGAGGATTATAGCGGACCGCGAAGTGGAAGGGATGGTCAACTTCGTGGTCGGCGGAAATAAGACGGACGCGCATTATATTAACGCGAACATCGGTCGTGACTTTAACGTAACCGAGTATGCGGATTTACGGGTGGCATGCAAGGGTGATGCGTGCCCTAAGTGCGGTGTTGACCTGAAAGTGGAACGCGGCATGGAAGTCGGGCACATATTCAAGCTGGGCACGATATACTCTGAGAGCATGGACGCGAGGTTCCTCGACGATGACGGCAAAGAGAAGCCGTTCATCATGGGCTGTTATGGAATGGGTGTCAGCCGGATGCTGGCCGCGATTCCGGAGGTCAACTCCGATTCCGACGGAATGATATGGCCGATCAGTGTGGCGCCGTTTGAGGTTGCGATTATTCTTCTGAACTCAGATGATGAGGCACAGTGCAACGCGGCTATTACGCTTTATGAGGAGCTTCAGCAGGCCGGGGTGGACGTGCTGCTCGACGAGCGCGATGAGCGGCCTGGGGTAAAGTTTAAGGACGCTGATTTGATCGGCTGCCCGATACAGGTGGTGGCGGGCAGATTGGCTAGCGAAGGCAAGGTCGAGGTTCGCACTCGGACGGATAAAGCTAAAGAAGAGGTGAATCTGGACACGGCGACTGCGCGCATACTGGAGCTGCGCAGTAAACTATACTCGATCCTTGACGACAAGGCTGCGGAGGTCGTATCTCAACGAAAGGACAACTAAGAGTTGGTACCTTCTCTTTCAGAAATGCTGTTCAGGTTGGTGGTGTCGCTCATTCTGGGGAGTTTGATCGGGATGGAGCGTGAGATACACGGCCGACCTGCAGGCTTGCGGACGCATGCGCTGGTGTGTATGGGTTCGGCAGTGTTCGCGATGACTTCGTTTTATGTGGGGCCGTGGAAGGATAGCAACGACCAGAGTCGTATTGCAGCACAGATCGTTAGCGGCGTCGGTTTTTTGGGAGCAGGGACGATAATCCAGCAGGGCAGCTCAATTCGGGGCCTGACGACAGCGGCGAGTATATGGTCGGCGGCAGCGATTGGGCTTGCCGTGGCGATGGGCGGCTCAATGATGTATGTGGGCCTTGTCGGCACGATATTGATTCTGGCCACATTGGATGTGATGGATCGACTTGATAAGCATTTCACTATGGGTCGCGGAGAACGCCAACTGACTGTAGTGATGCAAGGCGGCTACGACGGATTGTGCAATGTGCTGCGTATGCTGGAGGTTCAACACGCGCGCGTTCGATCTATTGATACGCAGGAGTCTGACGATGCAGCTCGGCAGATTTTACGGCTGCGGCTGCGTGTGCAGAGGGATTTTGATGAGGTAGCTGTAGCCGGTGATTTGGCAAGCTGCGATGATGTGATAAGCTATAGTTGGGAATAATTGGGCTTTTGCCGGAATCCGGCGCCTACGGACAGGAAATCGAAAGGGGATGCTATGGGATACAAGACGACCCGCAGAGAGTTTCTTAAACACATGGCCTTGACCGGGGCCGCATTGACGAGTTTGCCTGGCGTTGTTGAGGCTGCGGGACAGATCGCCGGACAGCCAGACAAATCGCGCGTGGTCATCACAACCGACGCCGCCAGCCTTACAAAGGATAATGAAGTGGTGCAGGGTGTGGTCGAGAAGATGGTCGGCCGGAGTCTTGCCAAGCTCACCGGCACAAACAGCGGCGCAGACGCATGGAAAAAGATGTTCTCCCCTAAGGATGTAGTTGGAATAAAAATCAACTGCCTGTTCGGCAAGGGAGTATCAACACGGCCGGAGATGGTGAATGCGGTTGTGGCAGGGCTGAAGTCTGCTGGTGTGAAGGAAGACAACATAATTGTCTGGGATAGAAGCTCGACCGATATGATCAAATGCGGCTTTATCCCGAATAAGACCGGCCCTGGAGTCAAATACTTTGCCGACGACGGCGATTGGGGGCCTGAGATTCAGCGAGGGGCCTTCAAGGGGAGAATCACCAAGGTTATTAACGAAAAGGTGACGGCTATCATCAATATGCCGATTCTCAAGACCCACGGGATTACCGGTATATCAGGCTCTCTTAAGAACCACTACGGCTCTTTCGATAATCCGGGCAGCCACCACGGCAACAACTGTAACCCGCAGCTTGCGGATTTCAACTCTATTCCGGTGGTGAAAAATAAGACCAGGCTGATTGTAATGGACGTGCTTCGGCCGCAGCATTCCGGCGGGCCCGGGTTGCAGACTCAGGATCAGTATAACCATTATTCGATTATGGTCGGCACTGACCCGGTGGCGGTGGACTGTATGGGCTTAAAGATCATTCAGGATAAGCTGAAGCAGCTCGGCAGACCGGGAATTCAGGAGAAGAAGGTGCGATGGCTGGCTTCCGCGCAGGAGCGTGGGGTCGGCACCTGTGATGAGCGCAAGATAGAACTGCTGAGGGCGTAGATATGATCAGGCAGATTATCCTCGTGATTGTGGCAACGACTTTGATGTTGGCGTTCGCAGCAGCGTCATTTGCGGCTTCTACTGCGGTGGAAAAGTTGCTGCCTGCTAATGGGGATGTGGCTGGCTTCAAGATTATGGACAAGTCTATGATCTACGGCAAGGGCACGGATGTCACGAAGATATATAACGGCGGATATGAACTGTATACGAAAAACGGGGTGATAGACGCAGTAAAGCAGATGTATCAGCGGGATAGTCAGTATGTCGAAGTGGCGATTCATACGATGAAATCCGCCAGGGCTGCCACGGATTTTGTAAACTATTGGGCCAGGCAGCGCGAGGCTAAAGCCGCGCCTATTGCCAAATTGGGCACCGGGTTTACGGTAACGAAGCCAAATGTGATGTCGTATTATGCGATGGGCAAGTATTTTGTGACCGTGGCGGCTTATTATCCCGCTGATAAATCGGTTAAGGATACCGAGGCGTTTGCCAGGGCTGTGAAGAAAAGGATTAAACCTTAGTTGGACCGCAGATCGTCATTTTTTTGTGACGAATGTCGGCGCCCGTTGAGCACGGCCAATGCGTGCCCTTGTTGCAAGAGGATTCTTTGTTCTGAGCATTATTATGGCGAGCTGGCTGCACTTGGAAGGCGAAAAGACGGCCTTTGCGTCCGGTGCGCGGCTGTAGTGAGGAAAGAAAGTGAAAAAGCTGGACAGGCGTGAATTTTTAGGTGCGATTGCCGGCTTGGGCGGCGCGTTGTTTTTGGGTGGTTGCGGCGCAAAAGAAGTCGAGAGCGCACAACAGCCTGCCTCTCGTGACTCGAAGTTCGACAAAAATACCCTTGCAGTCGCATCCGGTGGTGACGCCGCGAAACTCACCCGTAAAGCAGTCGACGGCCTTGGCGGGATGGGCAAGTTGGTTAAGAGTGGGGATTTTGTGGTGGTTAAACCCAATATCGCCTGGAATCAACCCCCAGAGATCGGCGCGACCACAAACCCCGAAGTTGTGGCGGAGATCGTGCGGATGTGCAAGGAGTGCGGCGCTGGCAGGGTGCTGGTGATTGATCACGTTATCGACAGGCCCGCAGAGATGGTCCTCGGATTGACGGGGATTATGGCGGCGGGCAAAGGGGCAGGCGCTGAGGTGGCGGCGGCTCAAAATGAATCTGACTTCAGAAGAATTGAGATATCCAAAGGCCAGGCGATCAAGACTGATACGTGTCTGAAGGAAATACTGAAGGCGGATGTGTTTATCAATGTCCCTGTCGCCAAAACCCACGGCGCTACGAAACTGACCCTCGGAATGAAGAATATGATGGGCTGCATCTGGGACAGGCAGGCGTGGCACAGAAATAAGCTGGATCAGTGCATAGCCGACTATGCAACGACGATTCGGCCCGATCTTATCATACTGGACGCGAACCGTATCCTGCTGACGGGTGGACCGAAGGGGCCGGGTAAGACGAAGGAAGTTGGTAAGGTGATCGCCGGAGTCGACCAGGTTGCGGTGGATTCTTATGGCGCGAGCCTGTTTGAGATGTCCGCAAGTGAGGTCAGCCATATTAAGCTGGCGCACGAGATGGGCGTCGGCGAGATGGATTTGACCAAAGTCAACATCAAAAACGTGTAGAGCTAGTGAGTCAACGAAATACCCCTAAGACGAAATTGGTTCGTATGGAAAATTTGCGCCGGGTCGTGCAGGCGCTCGCGTTCGGCGCATTTTTGTATTTGTTTGCCCTTACAATCGGCCGATTTAGCGCCGATAAGATGGCGAATGTGCTGACGTCCAAGGCCCCTATTGATACGTTCTTCAGAATTGACCCCCTGCTCGGGTTGACCACGATGGTCGCGACGCGGCGAATCATTGTGATTATGCTGCTATACGGGCTGCCTGTGGTGGTGCTGAGCGTGCTGGCGGGTAGGTTCTTTTGCGGCTGGATTTGCCCTTTGGGGACGACGCTTGATGCTGCAGATAAGGTGTTTTTTAGAGAGCGCAAGAAGGCTGCGGCGGCTAATCCGGCGTTGCGAAATGTGAAGTATTATGTGCTGGCGGGGATAGCGGTGGCGGCCATATTCGGCGCGCAGGTGGCGTATTTCCTTGACCCCATAACGATCATCACGAGGGCGTTTACATTCTCGATTTTTCCAGTTGTGACGCAACTGCCGGCACGAGGGGTGAGCCTGCCGCTGGTGCCGGCGGATGTGCAGTATTACTTCAGGATGAACTTCCTGGCGGCGGCTATGCTGGTTGGGATAATCGCGCTGAATGCAATCTCGCGACGGTTCTGGTGCCGGAACCTGTGTCCTCTGGGAGCTTTACTTGGGGTGCTATCGAAGGTATCCATCGTGCGGAGGGTGGTCAAAAATAACTGCATTACCTGCAAAAAGTGTATCCCTGAGTGCAAGATGGCGACGATTTGCGACGACCCGACGCAGTATCAGGCGTCTGAGTGCATATATTGCTATTCCTGCACGCCGGTCTGCCCTACCCTGAGCACGCGAATCGCGCCGACGCTGGCGAAGGATGGTTATCATTCGAGCTTAGACCTTAGCAAGCGACGCGTGTTACAAGCGGCTGGATTAGGGGTGGGTATCGCGCTTCTGGGAAAGACCAATGTCGCGGCTAAGACTACTCGCACGGGGCGAGTGAAGACCTCCAGCCCGATGTTAATTCGCCCGCCGGGGGCCTTGCCTGAAGAGGAGTTTGTGGCGAGGTGTGTCCGCTGCAGTGAGTGTATGAAAGTGTGCCCCACTAATGGCTTGCAACCTGCTATTACAGAGGCTGGTTTTGAGGGGATATGGACGCCGGTGCTGGTTCCGAAGATTGGAGAATGTACGAGGCAGTGCAATTTATGCTCGCAGGTTTGTTCTAGTCAGGCAATTCAGCCGCTTGAGGTCGCAGAGAAAGACCATATCTATATAGGGACAGCCGTGATCGACAGGTCGCAGTGCATCGCGTGGAACTCGGATAAACAGTGCCTGGTTTGTGATGAGTGCTGCTCATATCGCGCCGTGGTTTGGCAGACTATAGATGGTGTGCGGCGGCCGTTTGTGGAAGAACACAAATGCGTGGGATGCGGGATTTGCGAAAACGTCTGCCCGATTCAGCCTGTTGCTGCGATCAGGGTTTTTTCGTTTGGGGATAAGCGGCATTTGAGCAGAGAGGAGCAGAAGGCGTATTTTGACCAGTCGCCGGATGTGGAGCAGTAGGTTATTGGGGAAGGGATAAACGCGAAATTGCGAAAGAGGCGAAAGCCGGAAATAATGGGATGGTTTCACGTTATCGAAAACGCCGCATCAAACTGCGGACGTCTGACATCGGACGCCGGAAAAGCAGATTTCTCACTTCGTTCGAAATGACATTAATCCTTACGTGATCCTGCGACTGCGCGCAGGATGACATGATTTGAAAGCACAGGTAGGATTCTTATGAGTAAGTTTATGGTGACCGGGGGCGCGGGGTTTATTGGCGGCCATATTACTGAACTGTTGGTTGCCGAAGGCCACGATGTTGTGGTGTTCGACGATTTTTCGACAGGAATGATCGAGAACCTTGCGGCCGTTGCGGACAAAATAGAAATAGTGAAGGCGGATATTCGGGATATCGACTCGCTTAATGGTGCTATGCGCGGGGTCGATTATGTGATCCACCAGGCCGCTGAGATTTCTAATACCAAGTCCGTCGAAGACCCCGCCTGGGCTAACTCGGTCAATGTGGACGGCACCCTGAACGTGCTCATAAGTGCGCGTGATGCTGGAGTGAAACGGCTCACAATGGCCTCGTCGTGCGCGATTTATGGCGATACAGGCGCGCAACCGCAACGGGAAGACTTCCTGCCCCACCCTCTTTCCCCCTACGGCGCGACGAAGATATGCGGGGAGCACTATCTCTCGGTATTTAATCAGATATATGGCCTGGAGACCGTGCGACTGCGATATTTTAACGTCTTTGGAATTCGACAGAACCCTGATTCGCAATACGCCGCTGTTATACCAAAGTTTATCGACCGCATTATGGACGGTCGAGAGCTGCATATCTACGGCGACGGCTCACAGACCAGGGATTTTGTATATGTGGAAAACGTGGCAAGGGCGAACTACCTGGCCTGCACAAAAGAAGGCGTGGGGGGCGAGGTATTCAACATCGCAAGCGGCACGTCAATTGACCTGAACGGACTCGTGAGCCAGTTGAAACAACTCGCCGGAAAAGAGATAGAGGTTATCTACGACCCGCCCGTGGTCGGCGACATCAAATACTCGACCAGCAACATCTCGAAGGCCCGTGATCTGATCGGCTATAGCCCGTTAGTCTCTTTTGAGGAAGGTCTCAAGCGTACCTTTGTCTACTTTGCATCCAAGGCCGGGGCCACCGGCTAGGCGGATATAAGGCCCTTTGCGGACCACGCCGCCTGCTATCGGCTGTTCACCGATAAGCAGGTCGGAGTCCAGATCGAATACGCTAAATGAGTTGGTGCCGCAGGCGACGTGCACGGACGCAGCCTGGCCGATGTGGGTTTCGAGCATACAGCCGAACATCAAATCGATTTTGGCAGCCCGGCAGATAGAACTGATCGTGAGCGCACCGATCATTCCGGCCTTCATCAGTTTTACATTGACGCCATCAGCAGCCTTATATCGCACCACTTCCAGCACTTCGGCCGGGGTCTGAGCGGCTTCGTCGGCAAAAACCGGTACGTCGACGTGCTCGGTGACGTATCTTAATCCATTGAGATCCGCAGCGTCGACGGGTTGCTCCAGAAGACGGATGCTGAGGTTTCTATCCTGCAGGCTCTTGATGAATTTGACGGCTTGTGTGGGAGTGTAGCCCTGATTTGCGTCTATAACAAAGGTGCACCCAGGAGCGCCCTCGCTTATAGCAACGACCCGTGCGAGGTCCTCCTCCTGATCCTTGCCTACTTTCACTTTGAATATATTGAACCCCTGCGAGCGAAGTTCAATTGATCTTTCGCGGGCATGGTCGGGAGGACAGATCGCGATTGTGACGTCGGTTTCGATGCGAATTGATGCACCGCCGAACAGCGAATAGATAGGGGTGTTGAGGCTCTTGGCATATGCGTCCAGCATGGCGATCTCGACGCCCGTGCAGGCCGATTTGCCCTGTGGGAGCGCCTCCGAGAGCTTTCTTGCGGACAGCCTGAACTGTGAAAGCTCTGCCCCTACAAGAGCCTCCGAAGCCGTCGCAAGGTCGTGAAGGACTGTATGAACGTCCTCACCAGTCACCTGACGAACAGGGGTCGCCTCACCGTAACCGACATAATCTCCCGCATGAAGCTCAACTATGACCGTGGGAGATGTAGTCGCGCGCCTGTATGAAGTCTCAAAAGGCTCCACAAGCGGAACTTCGATAGGATAAGCAAGGATTTTATCTATTCGCAGCATAAGCTAATTATACCAGACTTTCACAAAGGCGGAAATATTCATGCGAAAACTAAATCGGCTAGTGGCGCTTGTGATTCTTTGCATTGTGACAGCCACCGGCGTATGTACGGCAGACCTGACAAGCAGCATTGATGAAATACTGGGCAACCGCTCGCTCAAAAACGGAGTGCAGGCAGTGGTCGTGCGTTCTCTCAAAACAGGGCAGACGCTATATGAACACAATGGGGATTTGCTTATGATACCGGCGTCGAACTTTAAACTGCTGGTTTCGTCAACTTCCCTCGAACTGCTCGGGCCTGATTTTAAGTTTCAAACCGAAGTATTTGCCAACGGCCAGGTGAAGGACGGCGTGCTGAATGGAGATCTGGTAATCAAAGGCGGCGGGGATCCCGTGCTGTTGACGGCGGATCTGACCGAGCTGGCTGGGCAGGTCAAGGCTGCTGGGATAAATTCTGTCAAAGGCAACATTATCGCAGATGACACCCTTTTTGACAGGCAGCGAATCGGCTCCGGCTGGTCGTATGATAGCCTGCAATACTATTACTCCGCAGAAGTCAGTGCGCTGAATTTGAATAGAAATACAGTAGATATTTGGGTGCGCCCCGGCAAGGAAGTCGGCGACCCTGTGGAAATAGAGCTTTCTCCCAGGACAACTTATTTCACAGTCGAAAGCACCGCTACAACAGGCAAGACAGGCTCGGCTAATACTATTTGGGTTTCGCGAGGGATTGGTCTTAATATAATTCGAGTCAGCGGCAGTATCGCGCAGGGGACAAAGGTTACCAGCCGAGAGACGCTGAGATCGTTAATGGAGCCCCAGCTTTATGCAGGCTATGCGTTCGCCACGGAGCTTGGCAAGCATGGAATAGAGGTGTCAGGAAGTGTTCGCTCAGGAAAGCTGCCGGAAGGCTCAAAGGCAGTCGCATCGCATTCATCACCTCCATTGTCTCGAGTGCTGTCGCTGCTGAACAAACCAAGCGACAATTTGATTGCGGAAGTGTTGCTGAAATATCTCGGCGCGCATTTTAAGGGGACCGGTTCCTGGGACAACGGAGCCGATGTGGAGAGAGAGTTGTTCAGGAAAATGGGGATGGATATGGACGGGCTTTCGATTACCGACGGCTCCGGGCTGTCTCGATTTAACTACATATCGGCTAATAACCTTGTCAAACTCCTCACCTATATGCATTCATCAAAGAACTTCAAGACCTTCTATGACTCGCTGCCGATTGCAGGGGTGGATGGGAGCCTGTATTCGCGAATGCGCAATACTTCTGCCAAGGGCAACCTGCGCGCCAAGACCGGTTATATTGGGCGGGTGAGCAGTCTGTCGGGCTATGTGAACACGAAATCCGGGGAGCCGCTGGTGTTTTCGATTATTATGAACCACCATTTGTGCCCGAAATCTGACGCCACGTCGCTTCAGGACAAAATCTGCGTGCTGCTGGCGGATTTGCCTTAAGTTCGACCATATAAAAATCGATGGCCGTGAAAGCTGATAGCGTTATCCGACATTTGCCATTTTAATAAATGCCAGAACTCCTGCGCGGATATATGCTATGGCGATTGCGGCCACGAATACTCCCATCAATCGGCTCAAAAGGTCGGCTGCGCTCTCCCCTACTATGCAATGGATGAGCCGAGCGGATAGAAATATCAAGAGACAGACCACCATAGCGATCAATACGGCCAACGAGGTCATCCAGACGCCGTGCTGTGCGGACAACACCACGGTGGCGGTTATTGCTCCTGGGCCTACGATCATCGGGGATATGAGCGGGATTGTGGCGGAGTTGTGCTGTGTGTCATCTTCAGGGCCGAACCTGCCCTCCGTGACCAGTTTGAGGGCAATAATGAGCAGCAGCAACCCGCCGCCGATCTGCATGTCGCTTATATCCATCTGGAAGAGTCGCAGCACCCAGGTGCCGGTTAGCGTAAAGAATATTAGCAGAATAATCGAGCCGCCTGCCACACGAAGCACCACCCTGCGAGCCGCCCGAGCCCCCGCAGATGCGTTTAATCCGATTATAATGGGCAGCACTCCAAGAGGGTCGATTACGATTAACAGGGCGGCGACGATAGTCCCCAAATTGACGAGCTGATCTATAAATGACATCAACGACTCCCTACGACCCGATCATAATATCATTGGGCCTTTGATGCCTTCTATACATCAGCCGTTCACTCCTTCAGATCAATTGGAACTCCCGATTCGTCGACAATCTCGAGGCAATTAACAACGTCGGTCACCCCCGGCGTCCACCAGACAATGTCTTCCACCGAGTATTTCTGAGCCGATGAGTCTACGTGGCCTCTCAGGGTCACCTCACCGTCGTTAGCCTCGACGCTTACCAGGTGCGCATCGATTGAAATATCACGCGAGATTGCGTTTCTGACCGATTCTTTTAATTCGTCGTTCGTGCGCTCAATGAAGTTGCGCAGAGCCAGCCGATCAATGACATCTTGAACCCCAGTCGTGAGTTTGACGACCTCCATTATAGCCTGTCGCTCGGCAGCGCCGTCGACCGAGCCGGATAGATAGACCGTCCCATCGACTACTGTGACGTCGATCTCCGCCGCATCGATTCGGGAATCTTCAACCAGGATGCGGCGAATGATCTTTTCAGTACCTTTATCTATTGACTCGCCCATAGTCAAACCTCTCTTCAAATCCCGCTTTGTATCAATCGTTCCCGCGGCTTCTGCAAGCTCAAACCCAATCAAATGAAGGTTATGGCTCAGCCTTTGTGGGAATATAATTTGTAAAATAACGCAAGGAGGGATCAGTTGAGCCGGACGAAGATTGTGGTTATTGGCGGCGTCGCGTGTGGGCCAAAAGCGGCTGCAAGGGCACGGCGCAGGGAACCTGACGCAGACATTACTATTATAGAGCGCGGAGATCTGCTGAGCTATGGCGGGTGTGGCATGCCCTATTATATCCAGGGCACAGTGGAGACCGTAGACGAACTGATGAGCACTGCTGCTGGAGCGGTGCGGGATGCGGCTTTTTTTAAGAATGTAAAAGCGATCAATGTGATGGGGCAGACCCTTGCAGAAAGCATCGACCGGAAGCGCAAGGTTGTTGAGGTAGTCTCGCTGCTGACTACTGAAAAGTCCGAGGTGCCGTATGACAAGCTGGTGCTTGCGGTGGGTGCGGATGCGTTTACTCCTCCATTTCCTGGAACCGACTTAAAGGGGGTCTATCGCCTGAACTCGCCGCATGATGCCGACAAAATTAAGGAGTCTATGCTCAATGGCTGTAAGCGCGCGGTGATAATCGGGGCTGGGCTGATAGGCATAGAGGTTACGGAAGCTCTGGCGGCACATCAGCTTTCGGTGACCGTGATAGAGATGATGGACAGCGTGGTGCCGGCGATACTCGACCTGGAGGCTTCTGCTCAGTTGGAAAGACATCTGTGCAGCAACGGAGTCGATGTTATGACGAGCACTAGAGTAGAAGCGCTGCTGGGAGACGACGCCGGACAGGTATGCGGGGTAATGACCGATAAGGGCCGGATTGAGGCGGATTTGGTGCTTATATCCGTAGGCGTCAGGCCGAATATCAAGTTGGCTGTCGATGCAGGGCTTGAAATTGGCGAGACTAAAGCGATTAAAGTAAATGAGTATATGCAGACCAGCGACCCGGATATTTACGCCGGCGGGGACTGTGTGGAGACTATCAATTTGCTGAGCGGCAGGCCGGGATATGTGCCGCTGGGGTCTACAGCGAACAAGCATGGTCGGATTATCGGTGACAATATCACGGGAGGCAATTCCACATTTAGAGGAGTGCTGGGCACGGCTGTGTTCAAGGCGTTTGACTTCAACGTCGGCCATACCGGGCTTTCTGAGAAGGACTGCGTGAGGCTGGGTATTCCGTATATTACGGCGCTAACTCCAGGACCGGACAGGGCGCACTACTATCCGACGTCGAAGCAGATGATTCTGAAGATGATAGCTTCTCCTGAGGACGGCCGGTTGCTCGGAGTGCAGGCGATTGGGGAAGGTGATGTTGTAAAGCGCATAGATGTTGCTGTGACGGCGCTGACATGTGGAATGAGGGCGACTGATATTTCTGAGCTTGATCTGGGATATGCTCCACCGTATTCGAGCGCGGTGGATTTGTTGGCGCATGCAGCCAACGTGATAGACAACAAAGTCAACGGTCTTGCGCGGTCAGTAAGCCCTGTTGAGGTTAAGCAGATGATAGACCGAGGGGAGGATTTCGTGCTGCTTGACGTGCGCGGGCCGAAGGAAGTGGAAAAGACCAGTTTCAAAAATGAGCGAGTTGTCAACATACCTCTGGGCACACTTCGTGCACGGGTGAATGAGCTGCCGAAAGATAAACAGATCATCGCTTTCTGTGCGGTGAGCCTGAGAGGCTACGAAGCGCAGAGGATATTGGACGGCGAAGGGTTCACGAACGTCGGATTTATGGATGGAGGAATCGCCGGCTGGCCGTATCCTTTGAAACAGGAGTAGGCAAACTATGAGCACACAGATTAACGTCCATGCGGATCCTGAAGTCGTAAGTGTCGTCAAGAATCTGGCGCTGGAGGGTTTTGAGGGCGCCGGCAAATCCGAAATCGGCAGCGTCGAAAAGTATCGACGTCTGACTGAAATCGGAAGCAAGTTGTGGATGGATACGGGGGATTTCGATGCGGCCAGCACGGCGTGGTCGAGCGAATTCGAAGCCCTGACCACCAATAATACGCTTGTCAACCAAGTTGTGCAGACCGGGGCGATGGATGAGGTGATCAGCTATGCGGCTGAGAAAATCCGGGCGTCTCGGCCGGATATTTCGGAGCAGGATTTGATAATCGAGATAGCGTTTTTGGTGAACGCGAGGTTGGCATTGGGGTTGGTGGCAAGGCTCGGAGCCCACGTCAGTGTAGAACTTCATCCAGGTACAGCCTTTGATGTTAAACAGTCCCTGGCCTTTGCGCGGCGATATTACGATATCAACAAGGATTATTTCTACGTGAAAATTCCGTTGACCCCGGACGGGTTTATTGCGACGAGGCGGTTGTCGGCTGAGGGTGTTCCCATTAATTACACCCTGGGCTTTTCGGCGCGCCAGAATTATCTGGCCGCTCGATTTTCGAAGCCCAGGTTTGTTAATGTTTTTCTCGGAAGGTTGAACTCCCTGGTGGAAGAAAACGGGCTGGGTGATCCGGAAAATGTCGGTGAGAAAGCTGCATTGGCCTCAGATGAATTCGTAAAAGAGCTGCGAGGCACTGCGAAGACTCCCACGTTCCAGATCGCAGCCAGCATTCGCCACGGCGGACAACTGGCGACACTGGCCGGGGTAGACGTCCTTACTATCCCGCCAAAGGCCGCAAAAGAGTATCTGGCAATGGATATCCCCGCAGAGCAGGTTCGCAAGCATAGCTCGGAAGAGCTTGAGATCAAACTCGCAAAAGAGGGATTGGCGAAAGTGGTGGATATTGCAACCTTGTGGGACGTTGACGAGCGGTTTGTCGCGTTTGTGGAGGATGCGGCGCAGCGAGGCGACGAGATGGCTTATGGGCGCGACATGGTGAATGTGGCGCGGGAGCACGGTATTGATATTTTTCACGAGTGGACAAAGGAAGAACGTCGCCTGATTCGTGAGCATGGAAAGATACCGGATCTTTCGCAGTGGCCGGGCGTGCCAGTGGATGATCTGATGTCGATATCCGCGCTGGAGAGCTTCGCACACGACCAGTCGGCGCTGGATGAGCGGATTAAGGGGTTGCTGCCTGAGTGACGGGAAACGGGAAAGCCGGAAAAGAGCAAACGAAGAGGCGCATCCTGGTCGAATGCCGAACGTCTGACTTCGGACATCGAAAAAGGCGGATTCTTGACTTCTGGATTGCGGCTCTGTACGCTTAGAATGTTATGAGTAAGCTGGACAGGGATTTTTATAAGCGGGATACCGTCGAGGCGGCGCACGTATTGCTCGGCAAAATAGTCGTTAGCAACACTCCAGACGGCGTCGTATCCGGCCGAATAGTCGAGACAGAGGCGTATGTCTACGGCGATCCCGCTGCCCATACCACGCGCGGCCGCACTCCACGCACCGAGGTGATGTTTGGAGAGCCCGGACACGCTTATATCTACATAATTCACGGCATTCACTTCTGCATGAATGTGGTCAGCCATCCAGAGGGGGTTCCGGGAGGGGTTCTGCTGCGCGCCCTTGAACCTCTTGAGGGGATCGAACTGATGAAACGCAACAGGGGGTTGGAAATTCCAAAAGCGCTGTGCTCTGGGCCTGCAAAATTGACCCAGGCGCTGCAGATCGACAAATCCCTGCTCGGCGAGGACCTGTTGGGGGATCGGCTTTATCTGATCGACGATGGAACCGATATAGGGGAGATCGTGGCGCGGCCGAGGATCGGGGTCAGCCGCGCCGCTGAGAAGCTGCTGCGCTTCTATCCCGCCAACTACCGCCATTGGGTCTCCAAACCCTGAAAATCGAAGGCCGATAACCACTATGACTTACGACGGATTTCTGCTCTCGGCGATAATTGCTGAGCTTCGACAAGCCTTGCTGCTAGGCCGAGTTCAAAAGATACGACAGATCAACGACACGGACGTCCTGCTGGAAATCCGCGGCGTCGGCCACACCTACGCCCTGTTTATTTCTGTTGACGCTCGCTTTCCTCGTATTTACCTCACAGCAAGCCCCCCAAAATCGCTGCCGGAGCCGCCTAACTTTTGTATGCTGATGAGAAAGTATGCATCAGGCGCGTTCGTGACGAGCGTAGAGCAAGTCGGGATGGATCGCATCGCACACATCGAGTTGGATTCCTCGGAATACGGCAAATTGACGCTCATAGTTGAGATTATGGGCAAACACAGCAATTTGATACTGGTAAACGCGCAGGGCAAAATCCTGGGTGCGGCAAAGCACGTGGGTTCCTCGATCAGCCGTTACAGACAGGTGCTGCCGGGGCGTGATTATATCCCTCCGCCGGGTGAGCCGAAACTGGACATCCGGACGCTGGATCAGCAGTGTTTCGATCGATTGTGGGCGTTTGAGGAACCTCCGGACAAGGCGACAGTGCAGCATTGGCTGATGGACAAGTTCAGTGGCTTTGGGACGTTTCTTGCAAATGAGATCGTAGAACGTGCTGACTCGGAGCGTGCGAGAGTTGAAGAGGAACTAATGAGCCTGAGCGGGATGGTGCGCGAAGCTGCTTATGAGCCGGTGCTGATCACCAACGACAGAGGAGCCGGGCTGATGGTGTATCCGATGCCGTCAGTGCAATACGCTGCCTCAGTTCAGCATCCCCGCGACAATGTGAACGAGGCTGTCGATACCCTGTTCAGGAGTCTGATCTCGCGCAGCGCCTTAGACGAGGAACGCTCGCAGACTCTGACCGCAATTCGAAGAGCAATGGCATCGCGCAAACAATTGCTTAAGTCGATCGTAAAGACCATAGAGGAATCGCAGAAGGCCGAAAAATATAAGCAGATTGGGGAAATAATTCTCGGCAGTCTGCATCTATTGGAAAAGGGCGCGAAGTCCGTAAACCTGCCGAATTTCTTCGACCCGAATATGAATGAAATCGAGATCGCGCTGGACGAGAAATTGGAACCGCAGGCGAACGCCGAGCGCTACTTCAAGAGATATCGCAAAGCTCGCGACGCGGCTTCCACTGCCGAATCTCGGCGAAGCCAAATTGAATCGGAGATGACACAACTGCAATCGGCGCTCGAAGATGCAGAATCGGCTAAAACTGTCGATTCTCTGCGGAGCCTGCGATCCGCGCTGACGTCGTCGGGAATGCTCAGGCAGGAAGTCGTCCGTGAGAAACAGGAAGCCGAGTTCGAGGGCCATCGAATTCGCCGGACATTTGCCGATAATTATGAGATTTTGTATGGCGAATCATCTACTGCCAACGATTATCTGACTCAACGGGTGGCTCGACCCAACGATGTGTGGCTGCATGCCCGGCAGATAACAGGTGCGCACGTAATTGTGCGAATGGCAGGCAAAAAAGGTGGTGCGCCCAGGCCGGTACTGATGCAAGCGGCTAAATTGGCCGCAAAGAATTGTGATGCAAGACATTCCTCACTTGTGCCGGTGGACTACACCCTGCGCAAATTCGTCAATAAGCCGCGGGGTTCGGCGCCAGGGTTTGTTATATATCGAAATGAGAAAACAATCGATATCAACCCGAAGGAGTAGAACATGCTGAGGTTGATTTTGTGCGCGACAACGCTGGTTCTACTGGGAAGCTGCGCTTGGGCGACAGTCATAGTAGTGCCTGAATCAGCGTATCCTGTAATTCAACTCGCTGCAACTGAGCTGCAATACTACGTGCAGAAGTCGACGGGGATCGACTTGCCTGTGGTCGCGGAAAATGAGTTGCGGAGTGAATCGGCAGATCGAATATATCTCGGCGCGACGCGTGCGGCAAAGACTGCGGGAATTGATGCGTCTACTCTGCCGAGAGACGCCTACCAAATTAAATCCGATGGCGCTGCGGTGTTTCTGGTCGGAGGGGACGGCGATGGGGATCCACTTAATAAAAAACTGGACACCCCTGTCGGGACGCTGTTTGCAGTCTACGATGTTCTGGACAACGACCTGGGAGTGCGGTGGCTATGGCCGGGCAAATCGGGAGAATACGTCCCACACCATAGCCAGCTTCGCATCAGCAAGCGCGATGAGATAGTAAAGCCTCGATTTCGGTTCTGCGGGCTTCGGACTAACCGCACCGATGAGATATTGTGGCTCAGACGAATGCGGATGCACGGGGCAGATGGTGTTAAGTTCGGCCACGCGTTTGGGGACTGGGGGTCAAAATATGGATCACAGCACCCGGAATGGTTTGAGATGGATTCCGAGGGAGTGCGCCACCCAGGATGGTCGATGTGTGTCTCAAACCGCGATCTTCAGAAACAGATTGTAGAAAACTGGTCGGCCGATCAACAGCCGCAAACCGGCCTCAGGACTACTGTAAACGTCTGCGAAAACGACCGAAACGGCAACTGCTGCTGTCTGAATTGCCTCGCTTTGGACGGCGCAGAGGCTCCCAAACCACGGCCTTTATACTACAGAGACTCACACAATGTGGCGCGTCGTTATGCTCATTTTGCGATGGACGTGCTGACACTGGCACGTGAGCGCGACCCGAACGCAGAGGTGACGTGTTACGCCTATTTGAATTATCTTTTTGACCCGACCCCAATGAAGCTGGATTCCGGTTTGATTGTCGGATTTGTGGCTGATGTGTTTTATCCTCGCACCGCCGAGGACCACCAATGGGTCCTGCGACAGTGGCAGGGCTGGGCGAAGTCTGGCGCTTCTCTTTTCCTGCGGCCGAATTATCTGCTAAATGGCTACTGCATGCCGGAGAACTGGGCGCGTCAGATCGGCGATGAGTTCCAGTTTTGCGAGAGACGCGGGATGATCGGCACGGATTTCGACAGCCTTAACGGTCAATGGTCGACTATGGGGCCGGTTTTATATGTGGTCGGCCGGCTGCACAGCAAACCCCGTGAGCCAATCGACAACATATTGCGAGAATATTATGCCGGGTTCGGGGCGGCGTCAAAACAGGTGAGAGCATACTGGGAGTATTGGGAGCGATATACGAGGCAACACACAGACGTGCTGCAAAACGGCACCTCGCATTGGACAACTTATCCGAAAAGCGCTTATAAAAGGTTTCCCGTAGAATGCTTCGAACCCGCCCGCAAGCTGCTTGATGCCGCCGAGCGCGAAGCCGTAAGTGACCCGGACGCGGCGGCGAAGGTAGCTTTTCTAAGAACAGGCATGGAGCACGCCCGGCTCTGTGTCCAAACCAGCGTGGCTATAGCTCAAGCGCAATCTGATGATGAGAAGAGAAAAGCCCTGGAGCCTCTTCAGCAGTTTCGCCGTGGGATCACAGAGCCTATGGCAGTGAATATAGATCACGAATTCTTCTCCTGTGTGGACAGGGAAAGAGCCTCCGGCTGGCCTGAGTAGGTTAGCCCCAATATTTTCTATCGAGGCTGCGGTATTGTACGGCTTCGGCGATGTGCTCAACCCCGATGCAGGGTGCGCCGGAGAGGTCGGCTACGGTGCGGGAAACTTTCAGTATCCTATCGTAAGCGCGCGCCGATAGCCGCAGGTGATCTATGGCCTGCTTGAGCATAGATTCGGCATCCTCAGATAGCTTGCAGTGAGCTTTCAAATGCCGCGTAGTCATCTGCGCGTTGCAGAATATCCGTGACCCTGCGAAACGTACATTCTGAAGTTCTCTGGCAATTCGGACCCGATTGCGAATATCAGTCGAGCTTTCCCCTGAGGTTTTGCGCATCAATTCATCGTGTTTGAGACGAGGAACTTCCACGTGGATATCGATTCTGTCAATCAGCGGGCCGGATATTCGCTGCAGATAACGCGCTATTAACTGCGGAGTGCATGTGCAATTGCGGAGATGGTCGTTGTAAAACCCGCACGGACACCCCTGCGTTGCCTTTTTGCTATATTCAACTTCACGCTCAAAAACCTGTTTTAAGGGCTTATCCTACCGAATTGAAGTCTATTGGAGACCATATACGAAAGAGGCGGCTTGACCTGGGACTCTTCCAAAAAGATGTCGCTAAAATCCTTGGAGCAAATATGGCATCCATACTCAACTGGGAAAAGAACCGGACAGACCCAGTCATTGATTACATACCAAGGATAATTGAGTTCTTGGGCTATGTGCCATTTGAAAGTATATCAGATATGAGTCTCGGCGAAAAGATCATAACCTGCCGCAAGATCAAAGGGATGTCCCAAGAAGAACTGGCAAGGCAACTGGGGTTTGATCCCGGCACTGTGGAGAATTGGGAGAACAACCGAAAGGAACCTACGGGGCTTTACCTTGAGGCACTGAATGCGTTTCTCGAGCCCATCGTTTCTTCGGTTTGAAGGAATCCAAGATGACCTCGGTTAGCGACTGACGTTTCATGTTCTCGTTGGATTTGTTGAGTGTTACATGAACATCCGAAACTCGTAAGGTTTGGAGGCAAGCTCAGGCATTCTCTTTATTGTTCTAGCGAGTACGCTTGCATATCCCAGGGTTACGGGCAACCGGTCGTAGAGAGAGTCGTTGTTCCAATTCATCTTGGTCAGCCGCAACACAGCACGGCAACCCTCATCCCATCCTCCGTGTCCAGCGTATCTAATAAGAAGCAATGGGGATGGGATGCCTTTTCCCTCCTTGAAAAAGTTCTTCCCGCCAACTGCTGATGGGGCATTACCCTGTGTCCATAGTAAAATATCTCTGTTACCAACCTGCAGACAGCTTCCTCTATGGCATGGATACGGATCGGGTTTTGGCTTACCCTTCAAGTCAGCAATCATCTGAACTCCCTGCCAGAAAACATCCTGCTGAACCTGGACAAGTTCCAACCCCTCCGATGAACGCCAAGCATCGAAGCAACCATCTACCTCCTCTGATTTGAACTCCGTAGATTTATGAACCACTACTTTTTTCGGAATGCGACCAGCGTGCCTGCGTTGATACATACTGAGGCTTCGTGCCATCACTCGACGCATCTCTGAACGGCTGAGGAACGGATTATCCCGTTCCAAATGCACATCCTCTGTTTCATAAAGAAGAAACTCCAAACCTGCTCCATCAGAGTCGAAGACCTGACTGCAGCAGGTGACGAACCTCGGCCCTTGATTCAGAGTTGGGCGAACCGCATAACTAAGCCCGATGTATGCTGTTTCAGGATCGGCATCAGCAAGCTTCCACGGCACCCCTCCAGCTTTACTATAGAGCGCAATACCGAGTCGCCACATAACACTCGCGCGACAAGGATAACTAAGTGCATGGTTCTCTCGCAGAATTTGGACGGGTATGCTCCTTACTGCCGTAATAGCCTTCAAATAATCATGAAGGTCGAAGTCCTCATCTGCGCCACCATAAAAGCATCGCTCCCACTTTTCAGGCAGCAAGATAAACAGAACGTCGAACTCGTGCCTACTTAGCTGGAGCGCAGATAAAGCCGATGCGATTTTCTCTGCAAGCAGTAAATGTGGTCGTTTAGATTGGGCCAATTCAGTATCAAGCGTACTGGGTAGCTCAATCCTGGTATCAGAACTTGCGCTAACTGCGCGTACTCCAAAAACACGAGAAAAACCCGGAAACTCAACAAGATACTGTTTACGCTCTTTAGGCCAATGCTGTCGCTCCATTTCAGCCAGCAGTCCGTCTATCTGCTTGGTCATTCCGTTGGGGACAATCATCGCGATTCGGATCGGATCAAATACGCCGCCTACGAGCGAGCGACTGAAAGGACCGAAGCTAATAAGCCCGAGGAGTGGATGTTTGTGTCGATCTTCAGCACGCTCGGGATGGAATGCAAGTTCCGGTTCGGGCAGAAGCTTGAAAGCAGGAAGTTGAGATCTTACTGTGCTCACTGAGCCACCTCGCGCTGAGAAAATGCCGTAGCTGAAGATATAGTAAATGCCGCGTCCACACCATCAGCGATACCAAATGCTTTTAGCTGACCAACGGATTGTCCAGCAGTAATGACTTGTGCCCAAGCACCTATAACGGAATTCGATGTGCTGTTGTAGCGTGCAGCCAACCGCGCACGAATAAACTCTTTGACAGCCTGGTCATCAGCGCCGAGTTTTCCGGCGGAGAGCCGCTAGTTGCATCAAAGTACTGCGCTTTGCCCGAATAATGAGGTGGGTGCCTTTCTTATCGATCAATTTCATTGCGGCGAAATTGGCAAACGTGACAACCGGATCGACTGCCTGCTTACCTTTTGGGGCTGTGCGTAAAAAAGCAATTCATGGGGTCTCCATTGATTAGGTGTTCTCGTTCATAAAGAACAGTAGGGTTGATATGATTTATGATGTGGCAGGCGACTTTTCTGTAGATTCATTACCCTTGGGGCAAATGGATATCGGAATGAGCTTTATCTTTTTCCGATCAAGAATGGCCTTTATTGCGCTGGAATCGACCCATGTATGCTGCTCTAATTCTGCAGTTATGACACCATCAATGTCGTTGCGGTTTTCGAGATAGCGGAGAAGGTTATCAAAGCTGGCTTCAGCATCGCATTTAAGACATTCAACGTTATCGACAACGCAGCCAATAGTGTTCCAGTGACGGAATTGGGCGTATCTTTCCAGCATATAAGCCTGGTTGTAGCCGGATAAATAATCTTCAGAGGGTTGCTTGCCCGCAAACGCGCGGACGTAGATCAGGTATTTTTTCATAGGAGCCTTTCGTTAGTTAGTCGTTCTCTTGGAATCAGAGAACGAGGGGGGTTAATACAGTAAGCCTGAAATCGAGTTATATTAGGGGTTGGCTGAAGCGTACGTACATTACCATTACGGTACAGTAAGTCAATAGCTCGACTTTTCCAGATTATCCAATCCCAGACAGCAAAAACAGACGGTAAGTCTGGCTGATAGGGCAAATGATGACTTTCCGATTGTCGGTCAAGGCCAGTTGCGTTCTTGCCTTCTTCACGAATAGGCAACGGCTACAAGTGATAGCCGCTGCCTGTGTATGGATTGTCTAATATACGCGGAGAGTGATTGTCCGCTTGGTGCTGTCCTTATAGCCGACTTTGATATCGATCATGCGGAGATACATGAGGTCGATTAGAACAGCTTCGAGATCATCTTGGCTATAACCAAGATACTCGGCTAAACTGTCGATAGAGCAAGTGAACCTGTGAGTGACGGCATCTGCCCTTCGTGCAAGTTCAGCGTAAATCTTGAGCATTGGCGGCATGTGCTCCGCAAAAACATCACCGAGCAAGTGGATAAGCTCAGACTTTTTGGATTCAAAGAATTTCTTTGACATAGGATCTCCATTGTTAGGCGTTCTACTTCGGCTCATAAGAACGCAGGGTTGATTGATTTAAGTGAGCCTGAAATCGAGCTGGGGGTTGACTGTGGCGTACGTACATCACCAGCACTATGTACAATGTCAATGGCTCGACGTTTCCAGATTATACAATCCGGGACAACAAAAAAAGACGGGACATTTTGCCTAAGTCGGCAAGTTTCATCAGATCAACGAAGCAAAGGTTGCGTTGACACTCGCTCGGTTCGGAGCCTATAATGAACCTAATAATGACTTTCTGATCGGAGACCGAAAGTATAATGCTCGCCCAGATAACATCCAGCGCGGTAAACGGGATTAACGCATATTTGCTCGGTGTTGAGGTCGACATATCTTCCGGCTTGCCAAGATTCGACATAGTCGGTCTTCCCGATGCAGCCGTGCGTGAATCGATCGAGCGAGTAAGAGCAGCAATAAAGAACTCAGGTCTAGAGTTCCCAATGAAAAGAATTACAATCAACCTCGCTCCCGCCGATGTTCGCAAAGAAGGCCCGTCTTTTGATCTCCCTATAGCTTTAGGAATACTGGTCGCAACCAGCCAAGTGGACTCCGAATTCTTGAAAGACTGTGTGGTCGTTGGTGAACTCAGCTTGGACGGTGCGGTCAGGAACGTAAGCGGTGTTCTTCCCATAGCTCTCAATGCGAAAGAGAAGAAGATCAAACGAATGATCGTTCCTGCGCAGAATGTCAAGGAAGCGGCGGTTGTTGGTGGAGTAGAAGTCTACCCGGTCACCACACTTACCGAGGTAGTGCAGCTTCTTAATGAGCCGAACTTCATACTCCCCGCGATTTTCGATCCAGGCGAGTTTGAAGCACTCGATGATCCGACCTACGACATTGATTTTAGTGACGTCAAAGGCCAGGAGACCGTTAAGCGAGCACTTGAAGTGGCGGCAGCGGGAGGCCATAACATAATTATGGTAGGCCCTCCCGGAAGCGGCAAGACTATGCTTGCTCGCAGAATACCGACGATACTGCCACCGCTGTCTCTCGATGAAGCTCTCGAAACGACCAAGCTATACAGCGTGTGCGGTTTGCTCAGTTCAAATGAAGCGCTAATCACCAAGCGCGCATTTCGTGCGCCACACCACACGATTTCAAACGCCGGACTCACCGGCGGCGGCTCATACCCAAGACCGGGTGAAGTCAGCCTCGCTCATCATGGTGTATTGTTCTTGGATGAACTACCCGAGTTTAAGAGAGATGTGCTGGAAGTCCTCCGGCAACCGCTCGAAGACGGCACCGTTACGATTGCTCGCGCCCAAGCATCACTGACCTACCCAGCCCGTTTCTTAATGATCGCTGCCTTAAATCCGTGTCAGTGTGGCCACTTTGGAGACGCCTCCGGCTCTAGGCAGTGTTCTTGCACTCCGAACATGATAAAGAGATATCTCCAGCGCATATCCGGGCCGCTGCTTGACCGAATAGACATTCACGTAGAAGTATCGCGTGTCAAGCAGGACGAGCTTCTGAGTCGAGGCAACGGCGAATCGTCAGCTGCGATAAGGCAGCGGGTGATATCGGCGCGGTCGCGGCAGTTTGGACGCTTTAGCGGCAGCAGCATCTATTGCAACGCCCACATGAACTCGAAACAGATTAAACTCTTCTGCCAGGTATCCGAGGACACAAAGAGCCTGCTTCGGACGGCGATCACGCAGCTTAACCTGTCCGCCAGGGCTTATGACAGAATAATCAAGCTTGCCCGAACGATTGCCGACCTTGCTGGGGAAGATAATATCCAGACTCCGCATGTCGCTGAAGCAATACAATATAGGAGCCTGGACAGGAAGTTCTGGGGGTAGTCTCTACTGCTTTCGGACTCGCTCGACGTGATCGTCCATATAGAACCGCCACTTGTATCTGCCGCGATATGACTTTTCAGATAGCAAGACCGTTTCGGCTCTCTCTGCTTTTGAAAAGCTGCCCAACGAACGCCCCGCCAGCTTCGGATTGATCTCGTAATTCGATGAGTATATCAACAGCTTGCAGATGTCGTTGCGCTTGTGTTGTTTCGCCCAAGTAAGAACATCGCGTGCCCATCTGTTGCTATTCGACGGAAAGGAACTGTGGCTTTTCGTTTGGACATATAGGAGTAGCGCAAGACCATTAGATTGGAATTGCTCACGACGGAGTTCATCTTCCAATAGGTTATTAGTATTGCTATTGGCACACACAAAAAGCGGACATATTACCAATGTTAAGATAATCATGGCTAACATAGCTAAACTAACACAGAGAAACCTTTTGCATAGCATGCGAAACACTCCTTACCGTCCTTAATGTTGCATTACGGCAGATCACTTAATTCTCTTTCTGGGCAGCCACGTAACGAACGGCTTTTTCGATATCAGCTTCCCGTCTGGCGAAGCTGGTGTCAGGCTTCCATTCGTTGCCGTCCGCAAAAATTATCCAAGCGAAGAGCCGATTGTGTTTGTGTTCACACTTGCTGCAGAGGTAATCCTGCTGATCGATATTCACACCAGACACATCCGACCATCGATAGGACTTTACTCCCAGGCCCCAGAACCTGTTTATTTCAATACCACTGTGAGTCACCTTGATGTAGGAGTCCATGAATAGAAGCAACGCTAAAACCGAAACGACGGCGAACGCACAGGTGGCAATAGTGATAACTTTGCTATTCCTTGCCAGTTTTCCATTGGAGATCCTCAGCCTTTTGAACTCCAGCCAATTATCCTTGTGCGTTCCTGCGATGATCGGAAGAAGCAATTCGCAAGCCACCCCAAATGCACAGATGGAAGTCAATATCAGCGGGACGGCTATTACAATCGGGTCTGTGGTTATGAAGAAGAGCGTGCCATCACCCCGGCGGACATGTAGTGCTTGTAGCAGGATGGCCAGCCGATCTGCGAATACAACCCAAAGGCTTAGCCCGATGGCAGCAAATACGGAAACGTACTCCGTTACATAAAAAGTCAGCATGACTTTCCTGGCAGCATGGTCTTGGCTTTTGAGGTAAGTCCAAGCGGGATTCTCTTTTTTCGGCGCATGCTCGCTCTGCAGCACATTCAGAATCCTGTCCGCCTCCATGTTGTCTCCATGCCTCTCTCTGATTTTTGTCCAGAGCAGCCTGCCGATGACATGGCCTGCGAGACATCCTCCGCAAAGCCCGGTCAGCATCCCCCATGTCTCGTTGGCGACAATACCGACACATAATCCCAATGTCATAACCACAGCAATAACGCGCGCGAGCTTGCCAAGCTGATCTTTTCGTCCGGAGTTCCGGCCGTAGAGATAGCCAATAGGGAGCATTAACAGCCCCATAGCGATAATGAGCCAAAACCTCCGAGTTTGTGGAGGGGCTTGTGCCGCGAAACCTGCAATGAACTTCGATACTGTCATAAACGCGAGTATCACGAATATGAAAACCAGCTTGAAGCGTTTTGTATGACTCTTGTTATCCATATCCACTCGGACGGGTGTCGGTCGAATACCGGTTTAGAAATCCTTCTATACGTTCACCAATTCCTTATTCTCGTCCGCAAGGACTATTTCTCTATAGTTGTCCACTCGTCTGCCTGCAATGCCGTAGAGTATCTGAATGGCGATCAGGACGAGCACTATGTCCCTGGCGATCAAACTCCAGCCGACTGAAGTATGCGACTTAGAAAGGGTAAAGCATCCGCACTTGATATCCAGTCCTCTAGCCATTGCCGACCCCGCCGCCGCAATGAACATCAGGTTCAAAAGGATCGAGAGGAGTGCCGACTGCCTGAGCTGTGTGCCTGATAACAGAGATAGCCCTATTAGAAGCTCTACCCAAGGAAGAATGATGGCGAAGACGTTAACCGAGGTGATAGGGAGTATCCGAAAGGCAGCGACGGCATCGGAGAACTCTTGGAGATCGCCTATCTTCCCAAGAGCAGCGAAGATGAAAACTGCCGCCAGTATTACCCGACAGATGAATGTGAGATATCTGCTTCTCAGGGCATTTCTCATCTATTCCGTCTCCTTCTTTGCTGTCGGATATCCCGCGTCTTTCCATCCTGGAAGCCCCTCAAGCAGTATCACCACCTTCGTAAATCCTTTGGCAACAAGGGCGTCAGCGAGCTTCATGGATTCCGTGCATTCAGGATCACTGCAGTAGGTGACGATCACTTTGTCCTTCGGCACGTTCCCCAAGACCTTCTCGTGGAGTTCGTTCGCCTTCTCACAGAACAGATTGACTGCTCCAGAAATATGCTCGGCTTCATAATCTATAGGGAGCCTGCCATCGACGAAGAGAGCAGCGTTCTTATCATACAGGGCTTTGGCATCCTCCAGAGTCGTAAAAAGTGCCTGCGGCTTCTTATCTGGCTTCTCCGAGAGGATCGTCACCACCGATTTTGCTTGTGTTGGTATCTGCTGCTTAGTTCGTAATGCTTTTTGCGATATGGTAGTTGCATTCGGTCTCACATCAGGGATGGCTTTGGAGACGACTTCGGGTGTCAAATCCCTCGCAGGGGCTTGTGCAATGACTTCCGTCTTACTCGCAGATTGCTCCGAATTCGCCTTAGGCGTCTCTGTCAGGAGATCATCAGCCGATGTGTAGCGTCTGGTCTCTCGGAGCGGCTTGCGAATCAGCGGAATCTTGTCAGGACGCAGCATATTAGCTGTAAGACCCATTCCGCCAGCGAGGAGAACTATTGCAATCATACCTGGAAGCAACCCCGCAAAGCGCCGTAATTTGATACTACTACTCATTTGCCACGTTCCCGAAGACAAGCGCGCTGAGTGTTACGTCGCTCCCAGCCTTCGCCGAAATCAGGATGCTCTCGCATATCCTCTCGGTTTCCGAGCCAGCCTTTATTACGACTTCAATGATCCAGCGGATACCAGTCTTGTCTTCAACCTTTCTAAAGCCGCGCACACTCGTTCTGGTTCCCTGGCTCTCCACCTTTGTGATGACAAACGACTTTGGATCGCTGGGTATGACTTCCAGCGTCACGGTGTGCGTTGAGCCCGGCTTGATCGTCCCGAAGTTCATCTTAGGCGGCAAGATTGTTGCGACGGTATCAATTCGACCTATTATTCTCAGCGTCAGTGTAGACCTGCTGGGATCATTCGTCTGTACCTCAACTTTCTTTGCTATGAGTCCCGTGTATCCTGCACTGTTGAACACCACCTCAATTGCAGAGGACTTACCAGGGGAAATGGTCTTTTCCAAAGGCTGACATTTCGCGCAGCCGCAACTGGTATAGACACCAATGATCTCAAGGTTTGCATCACCAGTATTCTTGAAATTGAAACTAACCTTGACAGGGTCGCCGGTAACAACGGAGCCGAAATCCAGTTGCTCTTTCTCGAACACAATCTTGGGTGCAGCACATGTTAACGTTTGGCATCCGAGCAAAAAGTAGGCGAACACAAACAAGGAATAGATGATCTTATTCATACCGATTCTCGCTTTTTAGGGAACAACCGCAGGTTGCCCAAGCCGCACATCCCTTGCGGCTTGGGCCAAGTCGGATTCACTACTAATAGCTCTGTTTTCCTTTGTGTAACTTCAGACCGAATACCAGCCCTGTGGCTATTACAACTAAGGAAGAAGGCTCGGGTACCGGCTGATTGTCACCGAATGTGCTCATGATAGTGATGCTGTCTATTGTGGGAAAGTCTGCAGCAGAATAGCCACCGGACAGTATCTCAGCACTGTTTAGGAACATTTTCGCCCGCCCTCGGGTAGATCCATTGGGTGGAAGATAATCAGGGTCAAGGCTTACCACCACATTCTGCCAAGCACCGCTTGCGCACGAAGGGTGGCTCTGGTATTGCCCATTCAGGTACATTCTGTAATTGGAATCATAGGGATATAGCCATAAACCTGATGTGTAGTCTTTGCCCGTCGTGTTAGAATGCAGGATAGCGTAGAGGCCGGTTACATGCGACCCGCTTCCACTATTCCATTGATCTGATACGGCAGGTAGCCACACCTTGAAGCTGAGTTCCAACTGTCCTGGGCTAAATACCGACATATCACTGCTGATCGTGGCGGAATACTGTGCGCCATGCCAATTCTCGCAAAGCGAGTAACCAGCAGAGTAGTAGTGGTCGGAGGAAACTGAAGCATCAACAGCCGAATGCCATCCCGACAGATCGCCTGAGTCGAAGTTATCTGAGAACACCGTGGTGCCGTTGTTTCTCAGCACCAGATCATCGATATAGGCCCCTCCGCGAGCCCAAACAGGCATCGACACGCCTAACACGAATACCGCAACGCATACAACCCAAATTGAACAAAGTCTCATTATGTTTTCTCCCTCCATAAGCATAAACGCAACTGGAACAGCGCTCCGAATGCGCATGCCAGATGCGTAGAAATGGGGAGGATGGGTCACATCCTCCGCCCCCACCATCTATTGGCCGTAGGAACCAACTAACCGATTGCTTGCGTCATAGTCGTAGTTTATGGTCTTTGTAATAGTGTCCGTCCCATGACCATATTTCTTCGTGACCATATTGCCGGCGGTATCGTAAGTATACTGCTCCCACGTATCGTCGGGGTAACTAGTCTTCTGGAGCCGACCGTTGGCGAAGTATGCGAACTGTGTCAGGTGACCATTCGCGTCATATTGGCCAACTTTCCTGTTCAGAATTCCACGGTGGATGTAGTTGCCGTTTCCGTCCTTTACATCCTCATCATAGACATCCACGAGCACATTACCTTCCGTGGCGTTCGCCGCTGAAAACGCTTTTGCTGTGGTTCCGAATTGTCCGCGAGTGACTCCAGTTAGCGTATTGCCGTTGATCCCACCGTATTTCACGATCTCAGCGTCACCATCGACCGACTTCAGCAGTACGGTGCCACTAGCAGGGAAACCAGCAACGCTCGTAAGAGGAATCTGCGTATCGGCAGCAGAAATACCTTGGGCAAGTGTTGTATCTATGGCTGCGCTGATAGTAGCCCAAAGGCGGTTCCTCTTGTCGAAATCGTATCGTGTCATCTTTCCGTTTTCGTCCTTGACCCACTCCTGATGACAGCAGCTATAGTGAGTCTCTACGAATGAGCCATCAGGATTGGTGACTTTGGTTATCCGGTCGAGATCATCATATTCGTAGCTGGTCGTGTTGTTGCCGGCATCAGTGACCTCACAACGTCTCCCCTTACCGTCGTAGCGATAGCGAGTCACATGGCTTTCCGGATCGGTAACAGAGGTCAGGAACCCGCGAGTCTCACCGTTGTCGTTATAGCCGTAATATGTCCGCTTTCCTCGTCCGTCTTCTTTGTATTCCAAGCGGCCTTGCGCGTCATAATGGTTGATGAGCTGTGTGCCAAGTGCAGAATCCACTTGTGTGAGCTGGCCAGCAGAATTATACGTGTGGCTCTTGACTACTTGACCGGCCGCGTTTTTCTCCTCGTGAAGACTGTTGTCCGCATAGTACGTATAGTTTCTAACTGTACCCGTCGGCCCCTCGACTTTGGTTACGTTGCGGTTGTTGTCAAAGGTATACTTGGTCTCGTTTCCTTTGCCGTCCTTGACACTTGTCCTGTTCCTGGTGGCGTAGTCATAGCCATAGTCAACCACCGTATTTCCAGCCTCATCAACGATCTTGAATAGCGCGTCGTCCAGAGGTCCGGAAACCGAAAGATAGTGCTTGGTTATTCCACCAGTCAGTGTCGGGGTAACCGAGGTTGGATATCGAGTAACTGCTGTATCATACCAGTTCCACTCGTAATGAACAGTCGGCACACTCGGATAGGTGTTTATGTCGGGATATTCGTCCCGTCCGCACTCATAGACCTCGTGTAGCGAAACAACAGTCGTAGCTCTAGCACCGGGGTTCATCCACCAGTTGTAAACGAACTTTGTCTTCTTGGTAGGAGTCACTATAGTGTTCAGGTATGGCACACCAGTATAACCAACAACTTCGTCGTTCATAGAGAAATCACGCTTTGGATTGCCTCTAGTGATGTTGCTCAGTGTGCCATACCCGTCGGTGCTTGAGTAGTGAATAGTCTCATTGCCTTGCGTCCCGCTAACTTCTATCCACCCGGCGGCCTTGGGCATAAAATCCCACGAATATACATAGAGATCCTCGCCGTTGTCCGGGACTGCGGGATCTGCTGTCACATCTTGCGATAACCAAGCAGAGGCATTCCAAGGCACAGTAGCACCGTAGCTCAAAGTAGAGGTAGAGCCAGCCATATCAGTGATTGATGTCAGGTTCCCATTTGTGTATGAGAACTCAGCAAAGCGTCCATTTCCGTGTCCAGGCTGATGGGTTTGAGTATCGTACTCAGGTATCGTGACCTTGGTCACACGTTCATCGATCCCACTGCCTGTAGTCTCAATGTCTGTAACTCCACTGCTGGCGTCGATTACATGAGCCAGCTTGCCATCAATGTACTCACAGGTGACTCGGTTGCCGAGCGCGTCTTCAACAAAATGGATTCGCCCTTCAGCGGGACCGCCTTCGGGCATGAAGTAGTACTTGCCGCCACCGCTCAACGAAAGAACTACTGTACCGTCAGTCAGTTTCTCAATCGTATCGTGGTAACCGTAGTTCCTCATGAACTCTCTTGGCTTATAGGAGGAACTGCCCTGATCCCACTGGTAGGTTTCGATGCGGCCATTGTCGCGATGCAACTGCAGGTCGGGATGGCCATTGTTCCCTGGTGGAAGGAAGTGGACTATCGTATCGTACAAGCATCGCCAGCCACGCCCGAATATGCCCGTGTTAGAGTTCTCATTGCTGTAGTGCAACGTGAATGCCACACCAGGCCCTTTTCCGGGATTGTACCAGATGGGCGTGTCGGTAACCATAACATTGAAGTTGTTCGTATTCATCTTCCATGTGGGGCTTCCACCACTAGGAGGACCTCCGCTTGCACATGGCGCACCTGAGCCGCAGGGACCGCCACTGCCGCCGTTACCATCGTCTGTCCCTTGTTGGCACTCACACTGCGGAGATGCACCCAGACACTCGTCTTCGTCGGCCTGCGCGCAGCATCCACCTGTTGCGTCAAGCGCATCTATAATGGAAAGAGACGCCAGTTTCGTATCGGGGGCAAAACTCAAGACTCTTCCAGACCATACCCGTTCGAGTTCCGACAGTGATACATCGTGTTTTCCGCGAATGGAGTCTTCAAGACCGACCGTCTTATCCTTGATGCTGAGAACTGCCACGAAGTGGTTTGGCTGAACATAGGCCAGAACTGGGAGTGTTGACTTGCAAAGTTGCTCTGAGGACATCTCTACAAGTCTTGCCTTTACGCCGAGTTTTTCGGATTCGGACGAAAGCACATATAGGGATATCCCATGCAGAGTTGGCTTGATCTCGCGTGCCTGCGTCGCTTCAGATGTCTTTCCCAATGCGTTAAGGCATGCTGCAAGAGCCACCGGACCGCAGTTGATCATCGCCTGCATCTTGCCCTTACCCATGATGAGCTTCCGCGCGCTGTAATTGGCGTACTTGAACTGATCCCACGTGGGGTTCATACTCAAGGCATCAGTATAGTGCTTGATTGCCTCATCAAACTTTGCTTGTCGCTCGGCCACATTTCCGAGTCTCAGTGTAGCTTTGGTGTGAATGTTATTGCGGGAATGCTTCGTGGCGAGCTTTTCAAATAATGTACGCGCCTCGTCATAGCGTTCGCTGAAAGTGAGGTAACACCCGCAGTGCAATTCTGCCTCGGCAGCCCATCGGCTATTGGGATGCTTCGCGGCAAACTCCCGCAGCATCTTTTCACCGTCACCGTAGCGATGTGTGAGCCAAACGCCCATAGCGGCGTTGAACTCTTTGTCCTCTTCAGCGACCACGGCCTTGTTTGTTGGGGTAAGTACTGCTTCATCCATGGCCCAGACATTACCTCCCAACAAGGCAATGCCAATCCCGATAGAAGCCAATAATGCTTTTATGGCTCTGGGTTTCAAAGTTTTACTCCTCCTTTTTCCGAGTTAAGGTAGAACCGCTTTCGCGGTGTCATTCGACTAATCCAGTTGTTCGGAAGACGGTGTCGGTGAAAAACCTTGCCGTCAACACCCTACATTTCGATATGATTATCATTCTGCCGTTCCCAAGAACTTCTGGCAACACGACACCAGATCAGCATAGCGACTGAAGAATGTCGGGGAGATGTCGAAGTAACCACGCCTAAACTTGACACGATGTTGCTCCGGCTGTCCCCAACTTGCCGGGATAGACTCTACTGCACGCAGATTGCTGCGATCTATCCGAAACGACCAAATGAACAGAATCTTCAGTTCTATTCCCCACGGTTGAAACTGCACAGATGTTGGAATATGGGCAACCTTCCATGCTATTACAGCAGATGCTACTACTGCGAAGGCAGTCATCACCCATAGAAACACGAGTTGAGAGAGGGCTTCTCTCGTGTCCGGACCTGCAGGCATGTCAGAAGCGATAAATACGGGCAACCCGATTAAGCCTATGAGGATTAACAGGCGTTTGGCAAGTTCTATCTTGCCTCTGGTAGACAGAGCCCATCGCCCAGCACACTCCTCCGGTTGGCTCGTTAGCACCGACCGGAGTGTTCCGACTAGCGTTGCGTACCCCTGGAGATCAGGTAGTATATAGAAGTGGTCTATCCCATCGATCACAGGCTGTCTAATGGTAACTATTGTACCCGAGCGCACTAGCCTGCCCATCGCAGGACTGAGGTTGGAACCAACATCTCCAACAGCCACTATATCCGACAGATCGATCTCCACATGTACAGATTCCCCGTGGTAAAGGCTCAGCTGCGTTCCTTCGAGTCGAAGACTCGTTGGAACATCCAGCCGCTGCAGGAGCCGCCGAAGACGGTATCCAGTGATCAAAGCAACCAGCAAGAAGGAAGCACAAGCCGCTACAATAGCAGCCAGGAGTGCCAAGTCCGGTTCTCCGACTGCCACCAGCAGCAATCCACCTGCGGCTGCGAAAACCACAACCGGCCAGAGAAAAGCTCTCCATCCTTTGGTTGAGAAATCAACTAATGAACGGCTTCCATAAGTATAAGTAGTCATCAGGTAGTAGCTCCCATGTGTACTCAGGACTATAACTGCTTCGACCAGCAGCCGCCTAAGTTGCAGTTACCACCTATCTTTGATGGAGGTCCTCCAATGTCACGTCCAAATCCACAACTGACATTGATTGGCGGTGGCCAACCGCTTGTTAGAGCTACGCACACGCTACAACCGAAGCCCCACATTCCACCGCTAATACCACACGCCAAGCAGATAGATGGACCACTGACGTCGCTCATACTGTCGCAATTGAAGAGGGCACCTCCACCGCCGCCGATGTTTCCACCGCCGCGGCGCGGACCTCCTCCGCCATCACCGATGCCATAGCCCAATCCGCCACAAAGAGTGAAGAATGTACCACACTTTCGATTGCCATTACTGTCACAGCAGCATGCTCTGTCAATAGATCCGCTGATGCATATCTGCCATGGCCCAGCTATGTTATAGCATCCGCCTCCACCAATGCTGCCTATTCCTCCTGAAGGAACGGCAAACAGTCCAGTTGGATCCACATACGAGACAGGGTTCGAACGAACATACTCGTAGTAGTTGCTACCATAAACCGCAGGATCTCGTGAGAGGAATCGACCGACAGCCGGATTGTAGTAACGCAGCGTGAGAAGACACAAGCCCGTGTCGGAGTCCGAATTGTACCCAAGTTTACCGATGTATCGCCAATTGGGATTCGCATTGCCTTCGCTGACAACCATGCGACCGTAAGCGTCGGGCACGAACACTGAAGACACTGCGCCCGTCGTGTCAGTTGTTGCATGGACGGTTCCCAGTGCGTCACTGGAGTAATAATCCGTACCATTGGAGCTGATAGCATACAGCATGCCGCCGGGTGTTGCTACATAAGAGACGACTGGAGAACCCGTTGCATCCAACTCCTCGGCGACTTGTGCATCGTCCATCATGAACCTGGTGACAGTGCTTCCGGTTCTTCTCTCAACACGAGCGCCGAATCCATCATAGGCGTAATCGACAGTGGTGGAGCCTACCTGGTATCTGGTCATCAGGTTCCGGTAATCCCAGGTGTAGTAAGTGACCGTTCCACCATTTGATTCGGTTGTCATGTTCCCTGCATCGTCGTAAGTGAACGATGCGCTTCCAGCCGTAGTCATCCTGTTGGCGTCATCGTAGGAGTAGTTGGTTGTTGTTCCCCCAACTACCTGCCAGCTTGTCCTGTTTCCTGCAGCATCGTAACTGAAGTTGTACTCGTACGTTGCACCAGGATTGCCACCGTTATAGGCAGTCCGGTGCTCGTAGACCAACCTGTAGAGATCGTCATACTCGTAGTCTATTTGAGCATTGATCCGGTTTCCGTCGGGCTTAAGGATGTTCTCGATGACTCGTGTTCTGGTTCCATTCTTGCCCCAGGGAGAGTTGGAATCATAGGTATAGTCGAACTGGGCGATTATCGTCCCGTCAGACTTCTGGTTACTGACAGAAGTAAGCAAGTTTCGGCTGTTGTAACTATGAATAGCCTTCGTGCCATTCGGATAAGTGATCGTGTCGACAAGACCATTGTCTTTGTAGGTGTAAGTAGTCTCACGACTAAGATGGTCGATTACTTTCGAGAGCCGACTGCTGTCGTTGTACTGGTACTGCGTTACATGCTCGACCAGCGGATCATCGCTCAGGCGTACGGTCATTCTCGTGCGGTTGTTGTTGAGATCATATTCATAGGCGATCCACTTGCCATCTGGTTCTGTTACCTTGACTAGCCGACCGAGAATATCATACTCGTAACGCGTAACTCCTCGGGAGTCCTTCACCACGGTCCGATGACCATCTTCGTCAAAGTCGCTGCTGTCAATCCTTAGAGCAGTTGAACTACTCGCTGAACCTGGGAGTCCGTTTGAGCCAGATATAGCTATTGTTGCCCAGCCCACCGGATCTGATTCCTGGATCGTGTATTTGTAAGTATAGGGATACCAGTAATATCCACCCCCGCTGTAATAGGTGGCGGTGTGGCCATTTACAGTGACAGATGGGTTAGCTGATAGAGTTGTTGAAACAGTGAAGCTTATAGTGACTTCATCGCCTATGCCAGCGTGACTTGGAGTTGCGGTAATGTTGTTGAAGTGCGGAGCCGACAATATCACCTGAATGTCAGATTCGTATCTTGGTTTGATCACTCGCATTTTCTGGTCGCTGACCGTTTCGAGTTGCGCAATACCAGTGACCGCCGCATAGTCTCCAGTCTGAACGTTATGGTAAATGTAATAGCCACCCTGATCCACATCCACTTTAACGCCGACATTATCGGAACCATCGTTGATGTAGAAGTAACCAGGCTGAACGTTGCTCGCCAGTCCCCAGGTCTTGATCAGCAGTCCAACATTGTTCAGGCCGAAGGCGTCAGTAGCGCCGGGAGTGTATACATTGAATGGACCGCCTGCAACCCACTTGTTATTCATTCCAAGTGGATTCACGGCAGTCCAGTTTTCCCAGTCGTTTTCGATATCTTCTGACGAGACGGCCAGAGCACGTTGATTATTTATTGTTGTAACTTGTGCGGATGTAATTGTTACTGGGTAGCCAGTTTCTGTATACCAGTAGTAGTCCGTCGGATTCACGCGAATACCTGATGCTCTACTTGGTTCCTGAATAAAGAAATGCCCGTAGCCGAAATCACCGAAACTGCCGGATACAACTTTTGCCTGAAGCTGCGCCGGAAGTTGCGTTCCATCAGGAAATGTCTTTGCCCAAGCAATCGTTCCTTGAGCGACCAATTGGCATCCGCCTTCGAGTATCTGTGGATCGTATCCGGGGCCAGAATCCGTGCAAATTACCGGCTCCGTGCCGACGTGTCTTATCTGACCAAAAATCTTGTTCACGCGGTCTGTTACCGCCGCCGTGCCGGAATAATACGCGCGTATGGTATCTGTCGCAGGAGGATTTTCTATAAGGTCAAGATAGTTGTAGTCGGTTCCGTTGATATTTTCCGTGCCGACCGCCGTTATCCCCTTACACTGAAGTTCCACCAACGATCCATCTGGAAGACCTCGTATTTCAGGTATTCCATCGTAATATGATTGTGTGCTAATGCCGCCGGATGTCTGAGTGCCGCTTTGGCCTTCCAGAATCTCTGCCACTGTTGCGTAGTAGCTGGTACCTTCAGCAGGGGTAGCGTTAGGTTCGTCATCATTGGGGGAAATGGTTTCAGAAGTTGACATGGAGGACATTGTGCCTGTCTCTTGGCTTACCGTCAGGTCAACCTTGTAATTCCAGGGAGTCGGCTGGCGCAGACCTTTTATGAATGGGCCTCCACGTGTAAGGAGAACTCCGTCCTCGTCGGTATAACCCATGACGGTAGGGCTGACGATGGCGCGACACCCATTGGGCAAGGTAACCAGTGTGCCTGAAACATCCACGTTCATTCCCAACCGAAGTGCCTGGTTTGGTGGGGTAAGTACCACAACACGGTCTTTGTAGCTGAAGCACTCTCGAATAACGAAATATCCTATTCGCTGCTTCGCCTTTATTTTGTCAATAACCACGCAATCCAAAGCAACGCTGGAATTGTCGCTCTGTTTTAATGCGTTTCCAATGGTTCCGTTTCTCTGCATCCAGTCCGGGGGCGAAGCCCAGGTTGCAGAGGCAAAACAGAGCACTGCTAGAAGTGGCAAAGCCTTAAGTAACTGAGTTGCTTTGCGTTGGTGCATTAGCGCAATCCTCCTCCAGAAAAACAAGTGATGTGCCCATTGATCGGGCTAGAATGAGTTTACATTATGGCTAGTTGCTTATTCGCCATCAACCGGCTCATTACCTCTGCAAAACGGGTGAACATATTGGAACAAGGTTGTGGTGTGGGTGCCTGAACTACGCAGCAACCAGCCAAGCTACAGGTTGAAGCATTATTGCATTACCTATCCATATTGTCAAACACCTCCTGTTGTCCGGCATATCAATTGAGTGATCGGTTGCAAACCCTTAAACTTCATCTAATGGGAAAGCAGGCCGATTTAATGAAAATGATTAACGCTTTCGCCGGAAACTTACGCACTTGCCGTAGGGCATTAGGGCTTACTCAAGAGCAATTGGCGGAAGTGTCCGGCCTTAGCACAAACTATATAGCGCGTCTTGAGATCGGGACGAGCACACCATCGTTCGCAACACTGATAAAACTGTCCAAAGCTCTTAGAGTAAACGCTTCGGACTTACTGGCGATGGAATATGAGTCTCCTGCTCCATCCGACCTTAGTATTACAATAGCCACGCTCCTAGACCCTCTTAGCGATCAGGAAACGGAGTATGTGCTCTCGCAGCTTCAAACCTCCATTCATTTTGTTTTAGCACACAGAAAAGGAGCCGCACCCGAGAAATAGGGTGCGGATTACATTCCGAACTATTGCATCGCTCCGTTAGTATCAGCACCCCGCCATTGCCTCCTGCTGCTTTCGGAGCGGATGTTTCCTTTATTGAGTCCTCGATCCTTTCGATGTCGACAGTTTGTCACCTCTACACTCGTTTCAGCTTCTCTTCTTGTGATATAACTTCGTACACTTAGATACATGACAGGCGAGCATATACTGATGTTCCCGCCTAGCTGGAATATACCGGATTGCCATTCGCTGGTCAATGACGAGTGGCCTTACTCCTTAACCTCAAACTCTACATCGAGGGTATTGGTCATCTGGAAGGTGCTGTACATATAGAACCAGACCTCGCAGTCCTTGGGGCCAACGCCGGAGCCGCTGAAACCGGCAGTCTTGGCTCTTGGCCCGGTGTAGTCGCTGAAATAGCTGCCGGGATAATAGGTGTTCTTCTGGGACTCCCTGAGTTCTGACTGAGAGCCTATGAACACAAGAACGTTGTTACCGTTAAGCCGAAGCAGACCCAGTCCGGTTTCCTTAGTGATCTCACCCTGAATGCTGTATCTGTATTTCTGACCTTCGCGTACCGGGCGTGAGTGCCATTTGCCGTCAACCGGCAGACTGATGGTGTATTTCGTCCACCAGTCGGAAAGCAGAGATCTGGCTTTTCTCGCCTCTGCACTTTTCGGATACTCCCTGACAATTCTCTGATACAGGCGTTTTGCCTTAATAGAGTCAAGACCGCCGTCTCTCTTGTATGCCGCAGCTTCGACCTCGATGGCTTTAGGTGCGCGTGGATCTTTAGGGAAAGCATCAGCAAACGTCACTGCCATATACGGCCCCGGCGATAGTTCCACCCGAAACTTATAGCATAGGTCGGCATCCTTTTTCATGATCTCTGGGTCAATATCATTGAGGAAAACAAGGTCTGGGTGAGTAACATTCTTTTTCAAGAGGTCGCAGACTTTCTCTTTCATGCCCTCGTCGGCCTTTATTGCCGAGCGAAACTTATCATAAGCAGCGTCTCTATTTTCTTCGAGTAAGACCTTGCCATAGAGAAAATAAGCGTCGGCATTCTTAGGGTTGTCGGAGATCTCTTCGCTAAGGAGCTTTATCGCTTCCGGTTTTGACCCCATATCCAGCAACTCTTCCGCTCTCGTTGCTTTGGACTTGCCGCAGCCTGCCAGCAATGTCCAGACTAAGATCGGAAGTATACATATAACAACACGCTTCAACTGAACTCCTCCTCAAGTGTGGATATTAAAAATGGGAGCCGGTATTAATCGGCCCCCACAAGTTTGAGCTATTTTGGTGTCAGACGGGCATCGCCCCATACAACTTCGGGATCATCGCTGCCGGTACCGGCCACACGTTCCACCTGAAGCTGGAGGGTAAGGACACTGGAGACATTCAAGTCTACATAATCAGTCATCCCGACCTTCATAGGTTGCGACTGGTGGATTGTTACTCCGTCGCCAATAACCTTAAAGACGACTTCTGCATTCAGGTCGGACGCATCATCCGCCACGCCCAGCATCGCCTTGAACCTGGAATACCGCCGCCCTATTGCATAGATTGCCTCAGCGGGATTGTTGACCCCATATTTGTATCCGTAGCATATCAGGCTGCCGTAATAGATCGTGCCGCCAAGCTGTTTTTGAATGGGTGAACTGTAGACCGTGCTACTGGGTTTAAGGTGCCAGAGAAGAACCTCTCCATTACTTATCGGAACCAAGACTAGACTGGCGTTTACCGTGTTCCCCTCGACCACCTGGACTGATGCGCTGCCTCGACCATCATCGAAGTATCCTGAAAGCGACGCCGACACTATCTGTGTTCCTGTTGGAACATCAGTGAGTGTGTAAAGGCCGCTGCCGTTTGTCGTAGTGCTTCTGCCAGCAGCGGAAACAGTCGCCCCTGACATATATTCTCCCTCACTGGTTCTGACGGAGCCTTGGATAGTTCTAGGTTCGCCAGATGAACTACCCCCGCCACCTCCACAACCTTGAAGCAAGATAAGTGATAGGGCTGCCAGCAGTATGACCATCCCTAATCGTCGATTATGGTACTGCTTATTTCTTACACCTGACCCCAACTTACGATTCCTCCTCTCACCAAAGCGTCCATCCACTCTGATCTTTATTATGTCATGACGTATCGGTTGAGTCAATCTTGCTATCGTTTAGCTCAATTGAGAGAAGAATACTGTGGAGCCTAAACTATCAATGATGAGAAGGAAAAGATCAAAGGACTTACTCGCCTCTGTCGCAAAAAACATCAGCACTCGGCGCAGGGCGTTAGGTATAACTCAAGAAGAACTTGCGGAGCGTGCGGGCTTAAGCACAAATTACATTGCACGGCTTGAAGTTGCGATGAATGCGCCCTCGCTTCCGGCTTTGTCACGTCTGGCCGAAGCTCTGCAAGTCGATGTCGGCGCTCTGGTTACCACTGGGCGAACATTCACACACACAGACCGAGTGGAGGCAGTAGCCAAAGAGTTTGAGCGTTTGAACGAGCGCGAGGAAGAACTCCTGGTTGCACAGATTCGCTGTATTGTGGACTTGATCGTCTCATTGCGAGAAGAAGATCAATAGTTGCACCAGACACACTCTTTCCGCTTCTGAAGCTTGGAAACAAGACCATTCCCTTTAAGTCCGGATGCTTTGGTTCGGCCTGCGGCACTGCAGGTGACATCCCATTCATGCCTGTTCCAGCCCAGAGAGTCATAAAGCACACTTGGATAGCCGGAGAGCATTGCTTTGCCTTTGATATTACGCAGTATCTCGATTAGTTCCTGGTGGTCTTCGGTCGTCATCTCGTGCTTATATGCGCCGCTTTTGCGGGTTTCCGGCAGGTACGGTGGGTCTAAATAAAACATGGTTTCTTCGGTGTCATAGAGCCGGATGATGTCCCTAAAATCCTTGTTCTCGATAAGCACAGACGTCATGCGCTCGGAAAGGCGCGGTAGCATACCAAGAACACCCTGATATGCCGAAGCTTTCTGAACCATCCCTCGTTTCGACGCAGTAATATCGATGCCGAACGAGTTGCCGACTATCCCACTGAACGAGAACCGGGCCAACACAAAGAACCTTCTGGCACGTTCGACAGGATCGTCGTCATCATTCAAGTGGTGTTTGCAGAACAGCCACTCCTCGCGGCTGTAGGGGCTGAGACATGCCCGGTGGTAGAAGTCAGGAAACATGTCAGGATCGCGGAGCACGGCCATGAAGTTGACTAAATCCGAGTCGAGGTCATTGTAAACCTCGACTGGTGACGGTTCCTTTGCAAACATCAGCGAGCAAGCCCCACCAAAGGCCTCCACGTAAGTCTGATGCTCTGGAAAAAGCGGCAAGAGTTTGCTTGCCATTAACTGTTTCCCACCGAACCAGGGTATCGGTGATCGTAATTTCATAAACCTCCCTTCGATAACTATTTGTTAATACTTAATAAAGCACTTGGGTTATCAAAGCCCAGAATCTTTGTGATCTTTGCTGCGTTTCGATTTACAATCTCACTTCTTGTGGCATTCCAAGATTCGTACACGAGCAGCTCCACCATCCCCCAAAGTGATCGATTCCTTGGAGAAAGACTGCCCTTGACCGGCTGGCCGATTCTCTTGGCCCAGCGCAGTTGCAGAAAGTAGGAAACCACTTCATGCGGCATATCTGAATTGCTATTGATCGGCGTCGCTTCTTGGTAGAACCTTGCGGCGAGCTTTTTAATCAACCACCTGACTCCTATAAAGTCCCTCCACATCAGGCTTTCTACTCGTTCATCTTCCAGAATATTGGCTATCGCGCTGATGATAACGGGAAGAATTATTGGATCGGTGTACCTGCGGTGTCCGGCTTCATGAACGAGTAGAGCCTTGGTAAGTTGGTATTGTTCTTGTTCTGGAACTTGAAAGAGTGTGGGATTGACGCTGATCTTTCTCGCATCGAAACTGCAACAGCCACTGTGACACTTGGCAGAATCTGATTCGATAACTACCTGGTAAGGTCTAAACCCTTGTATGGCTCGTCCGAAAAGGACAAGCTCGTCTATTGTCTCTTCCCGCTCATACCAGGGAATAGCCATAACCCTCCTACTTTTAGATATATAGCCGCCCATTACGAGCGGCCCCGGTTGTTGAAGAACGGCTGTGTGCCGTTACTTTCTGATCTCCACTCCTGTCTCTTCGTCTGCGATGACGAAGATCTTTCCGACTGAACACTGCGTCACTTCATTTAACCGCAGCTTGTCGATTCCGAGAGAATTAAGCGTCCTCTCGGCGGCTTTCACTGCCTGATCGGCAGCATTTGCTTCGACACTGACCGTGATGGTGGCGTCAAAGCCTACTGTCCAGCGAGGCATTGTTTACCCCCTTACCATGTGAATGAGAATGCCATGCGTCCGTTTTCGTCCCAGGGCAAACTCTCAATCCACAGCTTCACTTGCTCTACCTCGTTCCCATCACCCGGTTTCTGACTGAAGAACCCCTCCACGGCCCGCTCCAGGTCTTCCTTGTGATAAAAACCGAGAGTAAAGCCATGACCTATGCGATTTGCCGAAAGATATGCGGCAAACTCGTAAGTCACCGTTCCCGGCTGAGTGAAGTATTCGACATTGAGTCTTCCACTGTCGGCAGTCATGTGATTTACCTCCTTGGGTGCTTCTTTTTTGAAGTCCCGTTCCTAAAATAGCTGATTGGAAAAAGAAAAAAAGACGGGAAGATTTGCCGACTTAGGCAATTTTGCCCTGCTTTACTGGGTGTTTGGGGCTGTTATTGTGGTGATACATGAGGACAAAAAGCAATGATGAGAAGTCGATCACCCCCATTGGAGTAACCGACTTCCGGCACCGGAAGGACGTCTTCGGTATCAAAAAGAAAGACCGTCGAAACCACATCTATGTGATGGGTAAAACCGGCACGGGCAAGTCCACCCTGCTCAAAAACATGCTGGTCTCAGACATCAAAAGCGATGAAGGGCTTGCCCTGATTGACCCTCACGGCGACTTGGCTGATGATATTCTTTCCTATGTGCCGGAAGAACGGATGGAGGACGTGATCTATTTCAACCCGGCTGATACAGAATATCCGATTGCCTTTAACCCACTGGAAGAAACAAAGCCTGAGCAGCGATATCTGGTTGCTTCCGACCTAATCTCGATATTTAGGAAGATCTGGCCGGACTACTGGGGACCGAGGCTGGAGCATATTCTGCGCTATTCACTGCTTACGCTGCTTGAATATCCAGGGAGCACGCTTTTGGATTTACCCAGGCTGCTTACGGACGCCGCCTTTCGAGAGGTTGTCCTAAAAAGCGTAAAAGACCGGCATGTAAGGGATTTCTGGCTTCTTCAGTCGGGCAAGTCTTCCGGCGCATCAAAACCTGAAGCCGTCTCTCCAATCCTCAATAAGACCGGGCAGATAATAGCAAGCCCGTATATTCGATATATCCTAGGCCAGAGCAAAAGTGCTGTTGACATTCGGGATGTAATGGACAAAGGAAAGATCCTCATAGTTAACTTGTCCAAGGGCAAGATCGGAGAAGATACCAGTTCATTCCTTGGCGCAATGGTTGTTAGCTCGATAATGCACGCTGCCGCAAGCCGGGCCGATATTCCCGAATCACAGAGACGACCATTCCACCTCTATGTTGATGAAGTGCAAAACTTCCTGACACTGGCTTTCGCTGATATACTTTCTGAGTCACGTAAATACGGCCTCGACCTGGTTCTGGCTCATCAATACATCGCCCAACTTAACGAAAAAGTAAGATCGGCGGTATTTGGCAATGTCGGAACGATCATCTCGTTTCGGGCTGGTGCTGAAGATGCACCGTTTCTAGCGCGGGAGTTCCGGCCTGTCTTTGATATTGACGACCTTATTGCCATGCCCAACTATCACATCTATCTAAAGCTAATGATCGATGCCGCTGCTTCCAAACCTTTCAGCGCAAGGACTTTGCCGCCGCCCAGTGTGAAGACTTCATACAAGAGGGAGATTGTTGAGTTTTCGCGGGTCAAATATGGACAGCCGAGATTTGAAGGCGAGGAGGAACTCAATTTCAGATACGACAGCTCATACTGAATCGGAGCACAAAAAGCAACGCAACATAGCGTACTGTTGACATTCGAGTAGATGGGACGGTAAAATCCCTCAGTAGCAAACTCCTGAGGTGAAACGGATGGAAAAGATAAAGCAGGTTGGAATCTGGATAAGAGTATCTCATGAAGATCAGGCGAAGGGTGACAGCCCTGAGCACCACGAGAAACGTGCCCGTTACTATGCAGAGTCAAAGGGCTGGCAAGTGCGAGAGGTTTATCACCTTGAGGCCTTCAGCGGCAAGACTGTAATGGGGCATCCCGAAACGGAGCGAATGCTTAAAGACCTCAAGAGCGGTCACATCTCCGGCCTCATATTCTCAAAGCTCGCTCGGCTTGCCAGGAACACCAGGGAACTCCTTGATTTTGCTGACATCTTTCAGGACTGCGATTCCGACCTTATTTCTCTTCAGGAAGCCATCGATACCTCTACCCCGGCCGGAAGACTTTTCTACACCATGATTGCGGCTATGGCCCAGTGGGAGCGTGAAGAAATAGCCAGCCGTGTTGCCGCGTCAGTTCCAATCCGCGCCAAGTTGGGGAAACCTCTCGGTGGACAGGCTCCATTCGGTTACCGCTGGGAAGGCAACGAGATGGTTGTCGATCCGAATGAAGCTCCGATCCGAAAGCTGATGTATGAACTCTTCAAAAAACACCGCAGGAAAAAGGCAGTCGCCCGTATGCTTAACGAAGCAGGGCACCGAACTCGAAACGGCAGCAAGTTCTCAGATACGACTGTTGATAGGCTGCTCCGTGACACTACGGCAAAAGGAATACGTCGAGCTAATTACGCAAAAAGCCTGGGAGACGGCAAGAATTGGGTCCTCAAACCTGAATCAGAGTGGGTCTTAAGCCCGGTCGAGGCAATCATCTCCGAAGAACTCTGGGCGCAGTGCAATGCCATTCTTGATGAGTCTAGGGATAGCCGTAGAAAACCATCCAAAACTCCAGCTCATCTTTTCAGTGGAGTATTATTCTGCCATTGCGGTCAAAAAATGTATGCCGGGTACAATTACCCAAAGTATGTCTGCCACGATTGCCGCAATAAAATGGGGACGGACGATATGGAAGAGATATTTGTTGAGCAGCTCAAGGAGTTCTTCTCTTCACCGGTTGATGTTACCAACTACCTCTCTCAGGCAAATGAGAAGGTGAAGGCAAAAACAGAATTATTAGAAGGCCTGATCAGTGAAGAGCAAACTATCCGAGAGCAAATGGATATGGTCTATAAGCTCTATCTCGACCAGACTATTTCTTCTGCTGGTTTTGGCGAGCGTTACAAACCGCTTGAGGAAAGGCAAAAGCAACTCGCAGACCAAATCCCCGAACTGCAGGCTGAGATAGACTACCTAAAGATTCAGTATCTCTCAAGTGATCAAATCCTGCAGGAAGCCAGAGACCTATACTCTCGTTGGTCAGAACTAACACAAGAAAGCAAACGTACCATTATCGAAAACGTTGTAGAGAAGATTACCATAGGGAAAGACGACATCTCGATTAAGCTTGGCTACATTCCACCCTCATCTAAAACGATGGTAAATAGGCAACACAACGACACGGGTTCATAGCGGCCACGAGCATGAAATTAGCCGGATAAGTGTATGACGCCTGCGCCCTTGCGATGGTCACCTCCCCATCCTCCAACGGCTGACGCATAACCTCTAATACATCTCGTTTGAACTCGGGAAACTCATCGAGAAACAGCACGCCATGATGAGCAAGGCTTACCTCGCCCGGTCGCGGATAGCTGCCACCACCAGTGAGACCGGCGCTGGAAATTGTGTGGTGCGGCGAGCGAAAGGCCCTGCGAGTGATGAGAGCCTGGCTGGCGCTTAACAAGCCACAGACGCTGTAAAGTTTGGTCACCTCCAGCGCCTCCTCCATATTCAGCGGAGGAAGGATGCCGGGCATTCGCCGCGCGAGCATAGTCTTGCCGCTTCCGGGAGGGCCAACCATTAGCAGATTGTGTCCACCCGCAGCCGATACCTCCAACGCGCGCTTGACGGATTCCTGACCCTTCACATCGGCAAAATCGGCCTCATACGCGGGATCGTCGAGAGCTTCAAACGCGGATGCGTCGAATATGGCCGGCAGCATAGAACCCGGATCGCCGAGCAACTCGACCACCTCAGTGAGGGTCTTGACAGGATATACGTCGATTTCGCTTACTATCGCAGCTTCCTTGACGTTGTGCGCAGGCACGATCAATATCTTTGTGTCGCTATCGCGCACACTCAGGGCGATCGGCAGCACACCGCTTACTCCACGAACGCTTCCATCAAGGCTGAGTTCGCCGATCAGACAGCACTTCTCCAAAAAGTCCAGATTCACCTGACCCGTGGCCGCGAGAATGCCGATAGCAATCGGCAAATCGAACGAGGGGCCTTCTTTTCTGACATCAGCAGGCGCGAGATTGATGGTAATACGGCGGGAGGGGAACTCGAATCCGCAGTTTTTAATAGCGGAACGCACACGCTCAATAGATTCTCGCACCGCCGCATCGGGCAGCCCGACAATGGTAAAACTCGGCAGGGCCGTAGCAATATCGACCTCCACCTCGATCGCAAATGCATCGATTCCGTTCACTGCGCTGGATCTGACGTGTGCGAGCATAGACCCCATCCTGTTATTGATATATGTTCAATGCCATTATAGTGGGGGGATTACGGTAGAGTCAAATGGCCGGATAAACGGGACGGGGAAGGGGTAAACGCGAAAGCACGAAAAGGGCGAAAGCCAGAAATATTGAGTTTGTTTCGAGAAAAGGTAAGAGTAACATTGATGGGTCGGACTTCGGACGTCTGACCTCAGACCTCGGAAAAAGCAGATTTCTCGCTTCGCTCGAAATGACGGGAGAGGGGATGAAATGACGGGAGAGGAGATGAAATGACGGGAGGGGAGATGAAATGACGGGAGGGAATGAAACGACGGGAGGTGCGATGAAATGACTGGAGAGGGGATGAAATGACGGGAGGCGCGGAATCGCCCAATCTGCGGCGTACTGGCCGTGTTTTGTCTAATACTGCGTCGTTTTGATCCAATCTACGATAGTCTGGGCCATTCTCAGGTGTAGGCGACCGGATTTACGGTCGTAGTTTTGTGCTGGTACGCCGCTGACCGCCTCCGGGCTGCGAGTGGCTAGAAACTCTGGGTTCAGTTCTGCTGCCGCACTTAACACCTCGGCCGGCGCATCCAGGGCGTTGCACATCTGTATGAGATTGTGGCCGCGAGGGACCTTTTGCAGCTTTTGTATACTTGCCGCTTTTAAGGCCATCTCAGCAGCTTGTTGTGCAAAGAATACGCTGGCGAAATAGACGCCTGCATCCAACAGCGTTACCGCTGCTGCATAATTCGCCCTTGCCTGCGCCCAGCAAGCCTCCGCCAGCCGTCTCTGACCAGTCCAGTTTTCGGGTTGCTGTTCCATATTATTTCATAAACACGCCGCTGCGTGATTGCCTTCAGTTTATGACCGTCTTACCCACCAGCATCAAAGCACAAAAGCCAGGTGATATAAAATACCCTCATTGAGCACAACTCAACCGCAGATTTTAACTGGTGGCCAGGATTCTAACTCTCGATAGGAGCAGCTTTTCGAAACCCGCCGCATCGACATCTACGCATACATCAATCCAGCCGTTGTCATCCGAAGTCAATGCCACTTTGCCCTCATCTAAAACCTCAGCGCGCATTTTGCGAGTCTTAAACAAGGTGGGATCAATCTGAGTGGCGACGGCCAGCGGGTCGTGCATAAAAGCAGCTTCTCGATGCCAAAGCTCATAAATCTGCTCGGTCATAGCCGCGAGATAATCGCCAAATGGCGTCGATTTGATAGCAGAGAGTTCCTCGCGACGAACCACCACCTTAAACGTCACGTTCAAACCGGCAAGGGTGACGGGTATTCCAGATTCGAGGACGATTCTGGCCGCTGCGGAGTCGCAGCGGATATTATGCTCCGGTTCAGCGTGCTCGACGCCATCCCCCGTATAAGTGGAACCCATTATCGCCAACCGCTTGACCTTGCGCATTGTCTCTGGGTCGCGTTTGATTGCAGCGGCGATGTTGGTAAGAGGGCCGGTTGGGGATATGACCACCTCGCCGGGGTATTTGTTTACCGTATCCAAAATGAAATCAACGGCGCCGACTCTGGCCGCGGATTCGTCGATATCGGAAAAATCGGTGTTTGTCCCCTCGAATCCCGCCCAGTGACAGGGCTGATCCGGCGTCAGAGGCTGAGATATGCCCTTATAAAATGGGACGTCTTGCCGGTTGGTAAGCTTGAGTATTTTCAGAGCGATCTTCGCCCGCACGTCGAGGTCGGCGTGCACTAATGTGACCCCAAGCAAATCGATTTCAGGCGACGCAAGGCAAAGGGCCAGCGCCCAGGCATCGTCGACATCCGAACCAATGTCAGTATCTAAGATAAGCTTTTCAGCCAATGTAGACTCCTTTAATCAATGTGGCAATTAGCTGATAATATCCGTTCCAATATACGGCCGCAGCGGCTCCGGCACGAGGATAGTGCCATCGGCTTGCTGATATGTCTCCAACAGCGCTACCACTAATCGCGGCAAAGCGACACCGGAACCGTTTAACGTGTGCACAAACTCCGGCTTTGCTCCGGGTTCGGGTCTGTAGCGAATATTGGCTCGCCTGGCCTGGAAGTCCTCGAAGTTCGAACAACTCGACACCTCAAGCCACTGATCTACTCCCGGAGCATATATCTCTAAATCGTAACACTTGGCTGCGCTGAAGCTCAGGTCACCCGTGCTGAGAAGAAGCACCCTGTAGGGTATATTCAACCTCTGCAGGATTGCCTCGGCGTTGGCAAGCAGGCCTTCGTGTTCGTCATAAGAAGTCTCCGGTGCGACGAACTTGACCATCTCTACTTTATTGAACTGATGAACCCGCAACAGTCCGCGCGTATCCTTGCCCGCTGATCCTGCTTCTCTGCGGAAACAGGCCGTGTACGCCGTCAGATACTGCGGTAAGTCCGATGCGTCTAATATCTCGTCCATATATATGTTGGTCACCGGCACCTCTGCCGTGGGGTCGAGATATAAATCATCGTCCTTGTCGGTATGATACATATCCTCGGCGAACTTCGGCAACTGGCCAGTGCCCATCATTGAGCGTCGGTTAATCAGGAAAGGCGGGAAGACCTCGCGATAGCCGTGTTCGGAAGTGTGGACGTCTAGCATCCAGTTCAGCAGCGACCGCTCCAGCCTGGCTCCCCATCCTTTATACAAAATGAACCCGCTTCCGGCGATCTTGCTGCCTCGCTCGAAGTCGATGATGTCAAGCGACGTGGCCAACTCCCAATGCGGCACCGGCTCGAAGTCGAAATCTTTGGGCTGGCCCCAGGTTTTAACAAGCTGGTTGGCGGTTTCGTCCGGCCCGACAGGCACGGATGAGTGCGGGATATTCGGGATATTGAACGCGATATCGGATAGTCTGGTTTCGATTTCTGAGACATCGGAGTCCATCTGCTTGATGCGGCTGCCAACTTCCCTCATTCGTGCGATTTCTGAGGAAGCGTCCTGCTTAGCCTTTTTCATTTTGGCTATTTCCTCAGAGACGGCGTTGCGTTCGGCTTTCAGGGCCTCGGCTTCCCAAAGAATCTTCCTGCGCTGCTCGTCAAGGTCTAAAAACTCGTCAAGAATCGCGGTGTCCGCGTTTCTATTTATCAGCGCCTGTCGCACCTTGTTGGTCTCGTTACGTATCAGTTTCGCATCTAGCATATAAAATATCGCTCCATAGTCTCGAATGCCCGGCTGGCTTCGCTGTGTTATTATACCCAGCGCATAGTGGGAGGGTCAAATTGAGGTGGCGGCCGAAGGAAAAAACGCGAAAGCGCGAAAGAGGCGAAAACCGCGAAATAATACATTGCCCAACTATTGGAATTGAGCTTCGAATGGATGACTGCGGACAGCGGAAAACAGATTTCTCGCTGCGCTCGAAATGACGGGGATGGGGACTCGAAATGACAGGGAAGGGTGCTCGACATGACGGGGAAGGGAAAACGCGAAAGCGCGAAAGAGGCGAAAACCGCGAAATAATACATTGCCCAATTATTGGAATTGAGCTTCGAACGTATGACTGCGGACAGCGGAAAACAGATTTCTCGCTGCGCTCGAAATGACGGGGATGGGGACTCGAAATGACAGGGAAGGGTGCTCGACATGACGGGGAAGGGAAAACGCGAAAGCGCGAAAGAGGCGAAAACCGCGAAATAATACATTGCCCAACTATTGGAATTGAGCTTCGAATGGATGACTGCGGACAGCGGAAAACAGATTTCTCGCTGCGCTCGAAATGACGGGGATGGGGACTCGAAATGACAGGGAAGGGTGCTCGACATGACGGGGAAGGGAAAACGCGAAAGCGCGAAAGAGGCGAAAACCGCGAAATAATACATTGCCCAACTATTGGAATTGAGCTTCGAATGGATGACTGCGGACAGCGGAAAACAGATTTCTCGCTGCGCTCGAAATGACGGGGATGGGGACTCGAAATGACAGGGAAGGGTGCTCGACATGACGGGGAAGGGAAAACGCGAAAGCGCGAAAGAGGCGAAAACCGCGAAATAATACATTGCCCAATTATTGGAATTGAGCTTCGAATGTCTGACTTCGGACAGCGGAAAAGCTGATTTCTCGCTGCGCTCGAAATGACGGGGGTAGTTTGTCATTCCGCGCGGAGTCGCGGAATCCACGGCAAGAGAATGAGCGGAGGCAGATCCTGCGACCTCGCGCAGGATGACTAAAATGGGGACGCCCGATGGCAGGCGGCGATTCGGAGATCGCCGCCTATCTTGCATATAGGTTTCTGAAGACTAGCTCCTGATCTCTTTGAGCAGCTCCTCTACCTTTTCTTCCATCTTGGCTTTGCTCCTGGCTTCAAGGTTCAGGCGAATCAGAGGCTCGGTGTTGGAAGGGCGCACGTTGAACCACCAGTCCTCGAACTCGGCCTTGTAACCGTCTATTTCGGTGACTCTCTTTGCAGCCGAGCCATATTTTTCTTTCAATCTCGCCAGCACCGCCGGGATATCCTTGACCTCGGAGTTGATCTCACCTGAATGATAATATCTATGCAGTGGAGCCACTATCTCCGACATCGGCCTGCCGTCTTCAAGCAGCATCTTGATGACATAAAGCATCGCCAAATCGCCGTTGTCCGTGGTGAAAAAGTCGCTGAAATAGTAGTGGCTGGACAACTCGCCTGCGAAGTAGCCGCCCTCTTCGCGCATCTGTCGCTTGATGAGGCCGTGCCCCACCCTGCACTCGACTGCCTTTCCGCCGGCTTTCTCGATCTCCTCAGGAACGATCCAACTTGACCTCAAATCGTATAGAATCTGTGCGCCTGGCTTCTTTTTCAACATGGTACGTGCTATAAGAGCAGTTATGAAGTCGCCAGGGATAATCCCGCCCTTTTCATCGGTGAAGGCAACCCTGTCGCCGTCGCCGTCAAATGCCACGCCAAGCTGCGCTTTTTCATCGACAACCCTGTCTCGTAACGCCAGCAAAGTCTCAGTTTTGAGGGGATTGGCCTCATGGTTCGGGAAGCTGCCGTCGAGTCTCCAATAGAGCCGAACCGGGTCGCTGCCGACTTTCGCGCACAACGCAGGGAGTATATGACCACCCATTCCATTCGCGCAGTCGATCACCAGCCTCAGCCCCTCAAAGTCGTGAATGTCCGCATTGTCAAGCACAGCGTTACAATACGCATCAAGCAGGTCCGTCTTTTCCAGCAGCGTGCCTTTCTTCTCCGGATCCGGGAAGTTGCCCTCACAAGCTCTTTTATACAATGCTTCATTGTCGACAATCGCGATGCTGGGAATAGCACCCGGCCCCGTCATTTTGTAACCGTTATACTCCGCAGGGTTGTGAGAAGCGCTGCACTGCACGCCAGCGTCGCCCTTTAGATAATTTACCGCGAAGTAATACATCGGAGTCGACGCCAGCCCGACCGGAACCACATCGGCGCCCTGGTCTATTAATCCGCGAATCGTGGCGCCCTCGAACTGTTCGGCCGAATCTCTCATGTCATGGCTAACCACCACCCGCTTGCAGTTCATAAGCAAGACAAACGCGCGTGCAATTCGATATGCGGCGTCATCGTCGATTTCCTGGGGATAAAGTCCCCGAATATCGTATGCCTTGAATATACTCTTATTGATCTCTCTGGGGCCAAGCTGCATAAATCCCACCTCCTGTAAGTCGAGAACCAGATGATTATACCATAATGGGGCTGATGTAAACTGTTTTAGCGGGCAGGCATAACATAGGAAGGGAATAAACGCGAAAGGGCGAAAAGAGCGAAAGTTGGAAAAGGGAAGGGAAAAAGCAGATTTCTCGCTGCGCTCGAAATGACGGAGTGACTCGCTGCGCTCGAAATGACGGAGTGACTACGTTTGAAATGACGGGGAGCGGGAGGGTTGCGGCGCGCGCGTAGGGCGGGGCCTCTGTCCCGGCCCGTTTGCTTATCAACAGGGAATTGGCCGAGACGGAGATTGGTCACTACGTTATTCTTGGAAGGCAGTGGGGTTACGTGGTGACGATACGGTGATCGCCGGAGTGGTCCTGGGGTGGCGATTCGAAAATCGCCACCCATCTAATGATAGTAAACCGACAACCGTTAACCGTCAACCGGAAAAGCAGATTTCTCGCTGCGCTCGAAATGACAGGGAAGGGCGTCGATATGACGAGAAACTCGTTCGAAATGAACAGAACAGCACTCGAAACAATGAGAACAGAGCTCAAAATGACGGGAGCCGTTCAAAATGTCGGGACCGTTCAAAATGACGGGAGCCGTTCAAAATGTCGGAAACCGTTCGATATGACGAGAAGCTCGTTCAAAATGACGGGAACCGTTCGATATGACAAAGAATGGTAATTATTTCTTTGCGGCCGGCTTGCTCTTTGCGTCTCCGGGCAGCGTGCCAGCTTTGATCTCGTCGATATTGCTGACGCCGTCTTTGTCGGAGTCGAGTTTCTCTATTGCCTTCAGTGAGGCCGCGGTCTTCGGTTTGCCCTTCAGCGCCTGACCATAAGCATTTAGCTCAGCGCCCTTGGTGTGGCAGATTTTGCATTTGGCCTTAGCCAACTCGCTGTCCGCTTTCGGCTTGTAGGTATCCATAAACAGCTTCTGCCAAGCGATCGAAGCGAGAGCCGCCGTGGAAAGAATTGCTATAATAGCAATAATCGCGATAACCGTTTGAAATTTTCTCATAACTTCCTCCGTATCAGTCTCCTTATCTAAAAAGGACGTGAGTTTGCCTCCCCTATTCCCCTCATGTATACTATCCAGGCATATCAAAATCCTGCCTGGCTGCCAATGAAACCATCAGGCGTTCTTGAGACATACCGCTTCTACGATGTTTGCGGCGTCCTCGCATTTGTCGATGGCAGTCTCGAGGTGCTCGTAGACTTCCTTCCACTTTATCACCTCAATCGGATCAAGCTCTTTATCAAAAAGTCCCGCAATCGCCGCACGACTCACGGAATCCCCCTCGTTTTCGAGCCTGTTGACCTCGATCCAACGCTCCTTCATACCACCCGGATTCTTCATCTTATCCAAATCCTTGATAAGCTCGACTATCTCCTCGGTGGCTCGCAGAATAATGTTTGCCAATGATACAGCATCCGGAGTGACATGGTCGACTCGGTATAGCTGCATCCGCTGCGCCGTCGCATTGATCAGGTCCAAAATGTCGTCCAAAGCCGCGGTGAGCGCGTGAATATCCTCTCGATCCATCGGCGTGATAAAAGTCGTGTTGAGTTTTTCCAGTATGCTATGACCGATCTCGTCGCCATGGCTCTCTGTTTTTTCGATCAGCATTCGTTTCTGGTCGAGGTCTGTGTAGTTCTCCAACAAGTCCTTAAGCAGTTGAGCGCCAACGAGCACATTTTCAGCCTGCTGGACAAACATATCGAAAAACTTTTCTTCTCTGGGAATCAATCTGAGACGCATTTTATAGACTCCATTTCTTCATCGTCGCTCAGAGTTTACGTCGCATAATGCAAAAGAAAATACGCTGCCGCAGCCATAAGCGCAGCCATAGGCATAGTAAGTATCCACGCCCAGACTATTCGCCCCGCCACACCCCACTTGACCGCAGAGAGGCGATGTGTCGCGCCTACCCCCACAATCGCGCCGGTGATCGTGTGAGTTGTGCTGACAGGAATACCCGCAACCGACGCGCCGATAATAGTAAGCGCACCCGCAGTCTCAGCGCAGAACCCGCCAATCGGCTTGAGTTTTGTAAGTCCGACGCCCATCGTCTTTACTATCCTCCAGCCGCCCGACATAGTCCCCAAAGCCAGCACCGCCGCACACAACAACTTTACCCACAAAGGAACCGGGAAGTTGCCATCAGGCAATCTCTCCAAATAACCCGTTGTCACGAGCAGCAAGCCAATTACGCCCATTGTTTTCTGAGCGTCATTTGTGCCGTGACCCCAACTGTATGCCGCCGCCGAGACCAACTGCAACCGCCTGAACCAGGCGTCGATCTTGCGGGGAGGAGCATTGCGAAACATCCACATCACAGATACCATAATCACAAAGCCCAAAATCAAACCAATCAGCGGAGACAGAACAATAAAAATTACGATCATATCTACTTTGGCCCACTTTATTACGTTAGCCAGCGAATTGTGCTTAATCATAGCAGCCATCAGACCCGAACCAACCAACGCTCCAATCAGCGCATGTGAGGAACTGGTAGGAAGGCCCAAATACCAGGTAATGATGTTCCAGGCAATCGCGCCGACCAACCCCGCCAGCACTACGTAGACCATCCTGTCGCCGAGTATGTCCATATTGACGACTTTAGCCACCGTATCCGCAACAAACACCCCAGAGACTATAGGAGCCACAAAATTGAAGAACGCCGCCCACAACACCGCCTGGAAAGGTGACAGCACTTTGGTGGCTACTACGGTTGCAATGGAGTTCGCGGCGTCGTGAAACCCATTTAAAAAGTCGAATATGAGTGCAACTAATACAATGATTATTACCAGGGCCAAGGTCATTATAGATTGCCTAACCTGGGAGGGGCTATTACGAGGATGCCGGGCAAAAATGCCCCTGCCCACATATTCTATAGCGTTAGTTGCATTAAGGTCAATAGCATGAGTGCCACGAAAGCGTTTTTCTTCTCCGCCCGTAAATGAGCACAAATAAAGCTGGGAAATCGGCACCCTCAACCGACATATCGACGCATTGGCACGATAATTGCAGCCCGCTTTATGTAATAAACAACAGGATCAAATATGGCAATGCCGGCAGTAGAGGTAGGCCATTGGGAGGTGATGAATCTTGAAAACACTCCATATCGTCGGATTAATGGCGATAGTAATCGTCCTGTCTACTTCTGTCCTGCAGGCCAGCATCCTCAGTGAGGAGGAGGCTTATTGGTATATCGGTGCGACAGGCCTTGAAACGAAATTCAATCCCGACGGAGACTGGCTCAGCGCAATGGCTGCAGCAGGCACACTCAGGGTTCGAGTGCAACAGACCATATATGACCAGGCTCAATCAGCGGCTATGTTGCTGCGCAACGGAGACGGTAATCATACCGGTTATCTGTACGTTTACAGCATATCCAACCTGAGAGTCGGCAATCCTCTCGATATTGAGGATTGGGGAATCACGCAGTTCAGTGCAAACTGGGCGGTGGCGCCGGATTATATCACGACCTCGCGGCAGACTCTGCCTGACTGGAAGGTCGATACATCCGGCAACCCGCCTGCCTGGAAATGGATAAGCACCGATTGGCCCGGTCTGCTTCCCGGAGAGACCGTTGGCGGGCTTTGGGCGCTGAGCAGTATTGCCAAGACGACCGATGCAGGCGCCGAGGCCGTATATGCCGGCTCAGGTGATCCCGAAGTATTAACCGGAATAGTCAGGGGGCCGTACGTGCCTAACGCTCCTACGGTTCTGTCATTACTCACCGGCATGATGGGGTTAGGGCTTACGAGAAGACTGCGCAGAAAGTAGTCCTTGCCAAATCAAGTATTTGAAAAGGCCGCCGTATGACCGGCGGCCTTTTCTGTTTAGTGTCGACTTGCAAATTGTTTATAAGGATCGCAGCACGTCTATTGCTGCCTTGATATCCGCTACGCGATTATCCCCCATCTCGCGCTCAATGGTGAAAAATCCATCATAGCCGACGGCTTCCAGAGCCATGAAATACTCACCAAACGGCACCTGACCGGTGCCGACAACCACCTCTTCTTTGCTGCCGTTCATATATCGAACGCCGTCTTTCACATGGGTGTGTACTATAAGCTCCCGGCCGACCATCACCCCCTTGACGGGGTTGAAGCCGTTCATGACGAGGTTGGCCGGATCGTAGTTGAGTTTGATTGCCTTATGCGGCAGCGCATCAATAAACTCGCGCATAAGTTCGATGGATTCCGGGCCTGTCTCGCTGGCGTAGACCTTGCCGCGGTCCTCACAATAGTAACCGAACTCGGTCATAGCCTTTGCCATACACATCCTGCCCGGATCCGCCGGATTCTCCGCAATAACGCCCACGTGCCCTGATATTACGCGGACATTCATATCCACAGCCATATCGACAACCGCCCTGGCTTTCTCCAGGTTATCCTGCACAGTTTCGGGGTTTGTGAAGCCCCCTACCTCCGCGCACAACGCAGTTACAACCATTCCGCGAGAATGAATTTTGTCTAACAGCCGCAAGCGGTCGTCTTTTGTCAACGTCTTTGCGTCGTGTTCTCCGCCAACACCCCAAAGCTGAACACCCTCAATTCCCATCCCCTCAGCCAGAGGAAGCATCTCATCGAAGGGCATTGCAAATGATGTTGAGGTAACTCCGATTTTTCTAGCCAAATCCGTTTCCTCCTTCCCAAACGAGCAGTGATGTCAGGATTATATCAGAAATATGCAGTTTGGACGAGTGCGAACAAAAACTTCAAGGTCAACAAGTCTAACTTTTCTATTTTTCCATAGGTGGAGTTGTTTGTCAGCACCTGAGTGTAAAGATGAAGATTTGGGGACTGATGTCCTCATCAGTCCCCAATATTTCGATCAATTGAGCTTGTTTATCACAAGCGCGTTCATAATAGGCGAAGGGCCGCTAACGTCTATAGCGCCAGTGGCGGAGACATAATCCGCGCCAGTGAAGCCGTGGCCCACATAGTTGATCTTAATCGGCATACCGGAACCGTCGTCAACGAAGAAGCTGTTGGCGTCTATCGGTTCGATAACCTTGCCCCATACCGTGAACTTCGTATTCGCAGCGAGGCCGATGATAGGATCCCATGCGGCTTTGTTGCTCAAGCCGTAAGAATGTATGCGATTGTTCACGCCGAACATCGCACTCGGGCCGGCAGCAACAGCGACGTTGCCCACCTCGTCGGTCGCCGTGCCAGGTAAAATGGAGATACCCAAAGCTCCGGCGCCGGTGATATTGGATATCGTAACCAGTCGATTCGTCAAGCCCGTGCCGCTGACAACCACTGAACCCGCATTTGCGGTGCCGGTCTTATTCAGGACAATATCAGCAGCCGAAAGCGTCACCTGGCTGGCTCCGCTGAAGAGGATCTGATATGTCACCGGTCCGCTGGCCGTCGATGAAACGGATGGCGATCCTATGGATACAGCCGGGGGTGTGGTATCCAGGATAATGTCGCTGATTCTGCTGGAGGAAGCGTTGCCAGCAATATCCTTAAACTGAACATAAACGGTCTTTAATCCGTCCCCTGAACTAAGAGTCCAGGCCTTGCTCGTGGCATAAGCCTGCCAGGCGCTCCAAGAGCCGGATTCGTTCTTAAACCGCATCTGGACAGCATCCGGCGACGCCAAAGTAAGCATAACGGACGCGTTGGTGGTGTACATAGCCCCGCCGTTTATCATGATTGTACCAGTTGGCGGAGTAGTATCCAGAATAACGTCCTTAATCGTTGTGAAAGAGACGTTACCCGCCGCGTCTCTAAACTGGGCATATACGGTCTTGAATCCATCACCAGAGCTCAGAGCCCAAGTCTTGGTGGTCGCATAATTCTCCCAACTGCTCCATAAACCGGACTCGTTCTTAAACCGCATTTGAGTTGCATCCGGCGAATACAAAGTGAGAGTAACCCACGCGTTATTGGCGTAGATCGATCCGTCGTTGATGATTATGCTTCCGGTGGGAGGCGTGGTATCAAGCACAGTGCTGGTTCGGCCGCTACCCACAGGCGTCTCTGAAATGTTGCCGACAACGTCTTCCACGACGATATCGAAGTAGTAAGTCCCGTCAGTGGCAGGGGTGTAGTTAAAGAAACCGCTTGCCTGAGAAGAGACCAGGCCAGTGGCAGCCCAAACCCCGTCAACATTTCGTTTGACCCATAAAGTCACTTTCTCTATGCCGCAGATGCTTTCTGCTACGCTATAGGTAACAGTTACAGGCTTGAAGTTGATGATAACAGGCGAATTGACGCTGTTTATCGCCGGCGGAACCGTTATCAGGGTAATATACGCGCAGATCGATCCGTCGGTTGTGTTGCCTGCCACGTCCATAAAATCAACATAAACAGTTTTCAGCCCGTCACCGGAATTGAGAGTCCAGGCCCTGGTTTCAGCATAGTCCTCCCACTCGCTGTAGGAGCCTGAACCGTTTCTGAAACGCATCTTCACCGCATCGGCAGAGGACAGCGCCAGCGACACCGACAGGTCATTTGTAAAATCGGCGTCGTCGTTAATGACTATACTGCCGGTCGGAGGAGCGGTGTCGAGAATTATCGAATCGCTGATCGTGCCAACAGATATGTTACCGGCAGCGTCTTTGAATTGGACACAGACGGTTTTTGTGCCGTCGCCCGTGCTCAAAGCCCACAGTTTGCTCGTCGTATAAATCTCCCAATCGCTCCACGCGCCGGACTCATTTCTGAACTGCATCCCAACAGCATCCGGCGAAGACAGAGTCAGTATAGCAGCCGTAGTGTTTGTATAGATGTCGTCTGAATTAATGACAATAGCGCCGGTCGGCGGGGTGGTGTCGAGTATTATCGAATCACTGATTGTGCCCACAGATACATTGCCGGCAGCATCCATAAACTGGACAGAGACGGTTTTCATTCCGTCACCTGCGCTCAGAGTCCACGATATACTCGTTGCGTAGCTCTCCCACGCACTCCACGCACCGGATTCATTTTTGAACTGCATCTGAACAGCGTCAGGCGAAGAGACCGCCAACACCACGGCAGGATCATTGGTATACTCTGCCCCGGAGTTGATTACGACAGTGCCGGTCGGCGGAGTTGTGTCGAGGATAATAGTGTCGCTGATGGTATCGACAGATATATTGCCGGCGACGTCTTTGAACTGAACTGATACGGTTTTGGTTCCATCGCCTGCGCTCAGAGTCCACGATTTACTCGTCGCATAGCTCTCCCACCCGCTCCACGCGCCAGATTCATTTTTGAACCGCATCCCAACGGCGTCAGGTGAAGACAGCGTCAGCGTCACAGCGGCGATATTTGCGTATTCGGCGTCTGAGTTTATGACAACAGAGCCGGTTGGCGGCGTTGTGTCAAGGATAATAGTGTCGCTGATAGTATCAACAGATACATTACCGGCGGCGTCTTTGAACTGCACAGAGACGGTTTTTGTACCATCGCCCGTGCTTAAAGTCCAGGATTTACTCGTCGCGTAGACCTCCCACGCGCTCCACGAGCCTGATTCGTTCTTGAACTGCATTTGAGCAGCATCAGGGGACGACAGCGTCAGCGTTACAGCCGTGGTATTAGCATATTCGGCGTCTGAGTTTATGACGACAGCGCCGGTTGGCGGGGTCGTATCGAGCACGATAGTGTCGCTGATAGAGCCGGTAGATATGTTGCCGGCGACGTCTTTGAACTGCGCAGAGACGGTTTTCGTCCCATCGCCCGCGCTCAGAGTCCATGATTTGCTGGTTGCGTAGGTCTCCCACGCGCTCCACGAACCGGACTCATTTTTGAACTGCATCTGAACGGCGTCCGCTGAAGAAAGCGTCAACGTTACAGCCGTTGTATTCGTATACGTGTCGTTTGAGTTGATGACGACGGTTCCGACAGGCGGAGTGGTGTCGAGGATAATGGTGTCGCTGATCGTGCCGGTGGATACTATGTCGGCAGCGCTCTTGAACTGAACGGATACGGTTTTTGTGCCGTCACCTGTGCTCAGAGTCCAGGATTTGCTCGCCGCATACGTTTCCCACGCGCTCCAGGAACCGGATTCGTTTTTGAACTGCATCTGGGTGGCGCCGGTGGCCGACATTGTTAAGGTAACTGCCGGGTTATTGGTATACTCAGCGTCGGAGTTGATTGTTATGGAGCCGGTCGGGGGAATAGACGACAGCAGCGAGAAGTCCCTGGTGGTTGTCGCTCCCGCGGTCACTGAAACAGATGCTGTTTGTGTAACGAAATTGGTTTTGGATACTGTAAGCGTATAAGTGCCGGCGTTGACGCCGCTGATGGTATACACCCCGGAGGCGTTTGTAGTAACCGAAGAACCGCCTGTCACCGCAACCGTTGCTCCTGAGATCACACTGTTATCAGCAGCATCGCGCACAGTGCCGGTGATGTTACCGGTCGCAGCCTGCACGGTAACATTCCTGGTGACTGTCGGACCGAACCACTCATAACCTTCGCGAATCATCTGCCACTGGGTGGTGTAGGTTCCGCCTGTGGCGGGGGCCTTCAAAGTGATGTTAAAAGTGGTGGTGTTGCCTGGCCTGATCGTACCGGAGACAGGATACAATCGGGTCGTCATAAGTGGGTCTGTCGGAGAAACCGCGCCCACCTTGAAGTTGTAAGCGCTCATCCAGACTACGCCGCGGTTGCGATAGGTTATTTGTGCATTGTAGGTCTGGCCCGCCGTCATAGTGGTTGGAATCGTGTCTGAGACATACTCGCAAGAATATTTGGCCCATCCGGGAGAGTTGCCGAAGTACGAACAGATGCCGCTGTAGACGCCCCACATCGCGACCGAGCGGAAGAAATCGTCCTTCATATAGACGGCGTCTCGGGTGCAGTGGTCGTGGAAGCCAAGCTCGACGAGGATCGCCGGTCTGTTGGGAATCCGGATCTCGCCGTAGTTGCCCTGTCCGTCCTTAACACCTCTGTTTACCCACCCGGATTCACCTGGGAATGTGTTGCGAATAGTGTTAACGATGCCGTTATTTACAGCGTTGGCCAGGTTAAGACTATTGCCCACGTGAGCGGGATTTTCCATAGCGGTGTCACGGAAAGTCTCAGTACCGGTGCCACCGCCTGCATTGGTGTGCATAGCGATGTAGATATGGTAGCCAAGCCAGTCGGCATATAGAGGTCGGCAGCGAATGTCGTCGCTACCACGCCCTGCAGCGGTATCAGCCCCGCAGTTACCCGTATAGCTCGCCCAAACGGAGCAGGGCACCCCGGCGTTGCGCAGATACGACTGCGAGCACATCTTCCACCATGCCAGACCCGTGTTGGGGTGACAACACTGGCTTTCATCAAGCTGACGGGCGCTTGCGAATGTGCCACCGTCCTGGGCTATGTATTGCTTAAGGAATTGAACCAGCTTAACGCTGTTTGTATCCTCAAGTATTGCCTCGCCAAACCCGCACGGGTCAGAGCGCTGCCAATACCAGCCACTGCCGTTCCAGTAGCGGCCGTGCGAAGGGCCGACACAAATATATTTGCCACCCAAACCGACAGCGTTGCCTTTAACGAGCGCAGGAGCCGGTTCGCCGATGCTTGGAGCCGGAGGCAGATACGATGATAGCAGTTTGCCCTTACAGGTGAGCTTAATTGAAGATATAGATGGGAAATCGCCGAGAGTTGAGCGGAATTGGTCGAAGATTTCCTTTAACCCAAGCTCATCAAAGCCGGTCAGGATCTCCTGTGTGAGATCAATGGTGGCCGATGATTCGGTTATGGACAGTTTCTGAATCCGGGTGCCGGCGGGTATTCTGGTGGTAATTCCCAGGGCAACCTCTTCGATAAACGGCCCGGCCACCAACGCCCTAACCGCGGATTCTGCCGGAGATAGCCCCCCAGAAACCGCGCGGTCCACAGCGATCAGTTCTCCGCCAGAAAAAAAGCGCACAGCCACCGTACCGGCCTGTGACGCTGATACTGCAAACATCGAGATTATGGCAATGCCCAGCAGTAAAAACAATATCGCCTGAAGTTTTCTCATACTACCCCCCACTCTCCAAATATGCCGCAAGCTTGTGGCGCACTAGCATTATTTTTGGTGATACGAGGTTGCGCACTGGCAGTGCAGCTTGCGGACGTTATATTCCTATTGATATAAATACAGTATGCCCCATACTCAACCGTGCGTCAACCTGGTACTTATGCGACTGGAATGTGAATTTGACGCGGCCCGATTCTGAGTATGAGAACCGGGCCGCGCCTTGGGGGGTTATGTTATTAGTTTTGCTTTTTGACGGACAGAGCATTGAGGACCGGCGCTGCGCCGCTTGTATCCAGCAGGCCAGTGGCAGATATATAATCCGCTGTGGTGAATCCGTGGCCTGTATAGTTGATCTTAATCGGCATGCTTGAGCCGTCATCGACGAAGAAGCTGTTGGCATCCACCGGCGCAGTAACCCTGCCCCACAGAGTGAAGGCTGTGTTGGGGGATACGTTGGAGACGATCGCATCCCATGCGGCTTTATTGCTCATACCGTAAGACGGGATATGGGTCACCGTATTAAGCACAATAGATGCTGAAACCGGAGCAGACCAGTTGCCGACCTTGTCACGGAATCGGGCGTAGACGGTCTTTGGTCCGTCGCCGGATGGCAGCGTGTAGCTCGTCGATGTGGCGTAAGGCTCCGCGGCGGAGTAGCTGACACCATCATTACTGAACTGCATCTGAGACATACCGCTCAGGTAGTCTGTTGCTGCGAGAGTCAGAGTGACGGCAGTTGAATCGGTGCTGGCAGCGCCGTTATTGATTTTGACGCTGCAATTTACAGGCGGGGTGAGGTCGACATAGTCGATCTCGATTCTCGGAAGTTTGCCGGACCCGCCGGAGTTGATCCTGCTTTCGAATATCTTAGCGCAGGCTGCGTCCGATTCGCTGGTGTCGTTTTTGACATAGACTCCGCGATTGGCCGGGGGTACGCCCTGGCTGCGGCCGTTGAACTTCCACAGATAATCGCCGGCGGCTAGACAGTTGGTGGTGGCTGCGGCGTATTTGGCGCCGATACCAACGTTGTTCCACGTGCCGTTGGTCTCATCCCAGTTGTTATTAACTTTGTAAAGCGAGATATCGGCGGCTGTGGTCGCGCTGAACTGGGCGTATTGATAGAGCCTGATCCGGACGCTGTCGGCAGTATCGAATGCCTCCGCGGATGTCGGCGCTCCGGTCATATCCCACTGAACCAACCCGCGGCGAATCTGCAGGGAGGCCGTTGAGCTGAATCCGACAGCTACCCCACCCTGCCCGCAGATATCTGGGCTTCCGCTGCGAACATAGCAGGTGAACGAAGCGTTTGATTGAGTCCACGTACCGCCGGTGCCCGTTTCAAACGGGGCGCTCCTGGCGGAGTAGTTGGGTTTGGCGTCGTAAGCGTCGACTTGATATGTGTAACCGGTATTCTCAGTCAATCCGGAATCGGTGTAGCTGGTTCCGGTGGCTGTGCCGACCTGGGCGCCGTTGCGATATATCCTGTAGCCTGCTACTGCAAGATTGTCAGTGGAGGCATCCCACGCAAGGGTGATGCTGCTCTTTGTGACCCCGGTTCGGCGCAGGTTTGTGGGAACGCTGGGAGCCTGGGTGTCGGGGGCAGGAGTGGTCACGCTTTTGGAAGCGCTCTGTGCCGACGTGTTCCCGACCACGTCATAGGCGCTGACAGTATAAGAATAGGTCGTTTGAGCCTGACAGGAAGTGTCCCTGTAAGACGGCGAGATGCTGGTGGCGATCTGTGTGCCATTGCGGAATATCTTGTAGCCGTTGACTCCGGTGGCGTCGGTTGACGCGGTCCAGCTCAAGTCAACGATGGTTCCGGCTACTGCGGTTGCACTCAGGCCTGATGGTACAGTCGGCGCGGTGGAGTCCTTGCCGAGTTGCAGGCAGGATATTTCATCGACTATCCAGCGTGTACCCTGGTTGACCTGATCGAAGTCGACTCGGAGACGGGTGATGCGCTTTCTCTCCCAATGTGGACTTTGACCAACCGGCACGTAGACATCAACCCAGCCGTTTTTACCGTCATAGGTCGCCGGCACAGATTTGGTGTCGCTCCAAGCGCCGTCGCCGTCGTATATCCAGTATACGCGCAGGTCATGCGCCGATGTGGCGCCGTTTTGCGGATATATCCGAAGTTTGATCCAATCGTTGATTCCGCCGAGGTAGTTGTATGGAAAGCCGCTGCCAGAGAGGGTTGGACTGTATATATAGGCGTCGTTGCCGGTTTGATCCGTCACCAGACAACCCGGCCAGCCGCTTGCGGTGTGCCAGGGAGCCGTCAATGAGTTGCCCGCAGTCCATCCCCCCACATCGCTGCTAAACGGCCAATACAGCGCGTTTTGCAACACGACGTGGTTTACGATATATCTGGTCGATTGGTTGTTGTTATCGAAGTCGAGCCTGAGTTGTTTGATGGTCTGGCCGGTCCATTTTGGGTTGTTTATGTAAAGATTGACCGATCTCCACTCATTGCGCCCCTGATAAAATGTCAATGGAGTAGCCTTGTCAGCAGAGAATGAGCCTTCTGCTGAGGTTATCCAGTGCAGTTGCATGTCGTGGCCCGTGCCGGTGCCGTTCTGCGGGTAGAAGTCCACGTTGAGAACCTGTGGGGAGGCCCCAGTAAAGCTGGTTGTTGGGCTATATATGAAACAGTCGGCGCCGATCTGGTCGAAGTATATCGAGCCATTCCACTCTGATCCGGTATGAACGAGGCCGTTTGACCAGACGCTGTTGCCGGGGGTCCAGCCGTCCGCGCCACTGGTAAATAGATACGGCGGATTGGAGTAGACCGATCCGTGATATACGCGTATGCCGTAGATGGCCTCCGCTGGGGAGCCGTAGCGGGCGTTGATAGTGGTTTTGTCTCCGAAGCCGGGGTCGTTTATGTAATAAGTCGCCCCGTCGCGTCCGGTGAGGACCACGAAGTGCATTCCCCCGTTCCATCGAACCTCGCAGACAAGCGGATAGCCCGCGTCTAGTTGTGCATTGACGATATTGAGATCGGCTGCTACATAGGTCCAGTCGTAGCTCGCCACCCACGTGACAGAACCGCCGCTCATTCCTGCGACAGGGGCCCAGTAGAGATTACAGCCGGAATAGTAGCCTCCATTGGCTTTCAGATACTCGTTAAGCGTAGTCGGATTTGCATTGACGCCATAATATGCCAGCGCCATAGCCGAGCTGCACATAGCGCAACCCGCGTCGCATATACTGACCCCAGCACACCAGCCGAGCTGATAGTATGCCCAAGGGCTCCAGCATTGGCCGTACAGGGGAACATCATAGATGTAGTTTGCGCTGATGTCCGCCGCAAATACTGCTTCGGCTGCGGCTATCTGCGCCTGTGTGAGTTTCTTTGCGGGGATCGGCACCCCGCCCTTTTGATCGAACTCGTGTTTCTCATCCAATACAAGGCCGTCGTCCGCAGTAAGGGCGACAACCGATGAAATGCAGATTAAGAACAGAAAAGTGCTCAATACACACCACAAGCCGAAGCGCCGTGGCATCGTCAATGTAAAAGTCTGATGCATAATTCCTCCCTAAATATTACCGGAAAAAGCAGGACAGGAAATTCAAACGCGAAAGCCCGAAAAGAGCGAAAACCAGAAATTAACGACATAGTTTCAGAATAGAAAAAGCCTTGCATTGTCATATCGGACTTCAAACATCCGACCTCGGACGTCGAAAAAGCAGATTTCTCGCTGCGCTCGAAATGACAAGCGTTGGCAGATTTCTCGCCTCGCTCGAAATGACAGGGAAATCAAACGCGAAAACGCGAAAAGTGCGAAAGCCAGAAAATCGAGCACTTGGTTGGAGTAGTCCAAGTAGTGGCCAGGCCTCTGTCCCGGCGCCTTTTCTGACTGTGCGGCGGCGATTCGGAGATCGCCGCCTATCAATATATATCTGGACTATTATATTTGATGGCCCGCCCCTAATTAAGAGGCGGGCCGAAGATATTGCGCAGGTCAGGCTAATATTTGGTTATCAGATTGACCTCGCTCTGAACTGTGCGCGAAAGACCGCTTATGGCCAGGATACCTCTTGCGGCTGCGAAATCGCCGGTCGAGATAACGCTCTTGTAACCAGGAGCGTTGACCGTAACAGGCGAGCCGGAACCGTCATCGAGGATGAAGTTGTCGTTGTCCACCTCAGTTACCTTACCCCAGAACTTGAAGAGGTAGATTGAGGAGGCTGCGTTCATCTCGACTCCCCAGGCCGCTTTGTTGGAAGCGCCGCGGATGAGGGCAGTCAAGTAAGAAGCAGATGTGTCGGTCGCATCGTTGCCTGCGGCATCAGACGCGACTATATTCACGTTATGGATTCCAAGGCCGCTCAGTGCGACAATGTCACCAGACCACGTGTTGCCACCGGTATTGGTTAGAGCTACGCCGTCGGCCTTGACACTGGTAACACCGATGTCGTCAGTGGCATCGACAGTCACGTGAACTGCATCGCCTCCGGCTACCATAGCAGGTGCAACGGCAACAGAGTTGATCGTCGGAGCCACGCTGTCGCTGTCGAAGTTGAACGGGCCAAGGTCGAGTGTGCCGTTGGCTACGCCAGCCGAGTTGAAGCCCTTGAGGTGCAGGTACCAACCGCCGGTGGAGGTGGCTGTCTGTACGGAGGTTCCGCTGGACCAAGTAGCCTCAGAACCTGTCCACGTGTGTGTAGTCTGCTTGTCCCAGGCGATCTTGTAGTGATCCACCTTGCCAGGACCGAACCCGCCGACTGCCGTGAACGTGAACTTGTCAGAGGCATACCAAGTGCCTGTGTCCTTGTCGCAAGTCACATTCGATGTGCTCGGCGGAATGGAAAGCGTGGTTCCGCTTCCATCAGCGCCAGGACTTTCCAGAACGCCTGCGTAGGCCTTGAGTGTGCGATTGTAAGTCGTGTTAGCGGCAAGGCCGGTCTCATCGACGAAGTTAATATCGAACGCCTCACGCTCGGCGACCTTGGTGGCGCCGTTGTAGACGCGATGGCCGATCTCGTTGTTGGCATTATCGGTGAAGTTCCATCGGATGGAAGTAGTAGACTGAGCCACACCAGATATACCGCTCGGAGCCGCCGGAGGGGCGGATTCGAGAACGATGTCATCCCAATAAGTGGGCTGATTCGGAGTGTAGTTGTAGCCCAAATACGTGCGCTTGAAAGTCGAGTTAGCGGCAGTAGGAGGCTGGTTGGTGGTCAGCTTCAAAGTTCCATCTACATAGAACTTAAGGTCGTTTGAACCCGTGTATGGCAGAACCTCAATTCCGAGTCTGTGCCAACCCTCGGTGCGGTCGCCAAGGTCGAAGTATTGCCAGCCGCTGTTAAATACTGCGGCCATATACTTGAGCGGTATACTCGGCGGGTTGCCGTTCGTCACGCCGATCCAATACATGCCCGTGGTATTGCCGGCGGCGTCATACATATATGCTCTTAAAGCGATTCTCATGTTGCTTACCGCGTTGTCATACATCCAACCGGATAGAACGCCCGATCTGTAGCCGCCTGAGGTAAGCTCATCAGAGAAGTCGTGGTAGACCCAATGCGGCGCATCTCCGGATATATACAGCGAGTTTGCGCCGGTTATGCTGCCGTGATTCTGGGCAGTGGAGAGTGTCGGCATTGCGTTGTTGCCAGCCGCCGGATCGAGAACCCAGTTGTTGAGGTCGGCAAAACCATCCTGGAATACCACTGCAACGGTCTTACCGACCGCCTTAGCGCTCTTGGCCGAGTAGTTCGGTTTGGCGTCATAAGCGTCGACCTCGTAGGTGTATTCAGTGTTATTGGCCAGGCCGGTGTCGTTGTAGGTAGTTCCGGTGGCAGTGCCGACTTGCGTGCCATTGCGATAGACGCGATAGCCAGCTATTCCGTAGTTATCGGTCGAAGCGTTCCACGCAATGGAGATGCTGGACGTAGTCGCGCCTGTCACGCGCAGGTTTGTGGGCACACTCGGAGGCTGTTCGTCACCAGAGCCAGGAGTGGTGACACTCTTGGCAGCGCTCTGAGCTGAATTGTTGCCGACTGCGTCATAGGCGCTGACAGTATAAGAATAGGTTGTTCCAGGCAGGCATGATGTATCCCTGTAAGACGGCGAGATGCTCGTGCCGATCTGAGCGCCGTTTCGGAATATCTTATAGCCATTGACTCCAGTAGCATCTGTTGAGGCAGTCCAGGTCAAATCCACCTTGCTTTCGTCAACAGCGGTAGCACTGAGGCCGGACGGTACTGTAGGAGCGGTGGAGTCTCTGCCGAGTTGCACGATTGAGATTTCGTCTACTATCCAACGAGTACCCTGGCTGACCTGGTCGAAGTCAACTCTGAGCTTCGTCATGTGCTTTCTTTCCCAATACTGGTTTTGCCCAACCGGCACATAGACATCAACCCAGCCGTTCTTGCCGCTGTAGGTTACAGGAACGTATTTAGTGTCGCTCCACGCGCCGTCGCCGTCGTATATCCAGTATACGCGCAGGTCATGCTCTGTGCCCGAACTATTCTGCGGATAGACTCGCACCTTGACCCAGTCGTTGACTCCGCCGATGTAGTTGTAAGGCAATCCCGCGCCGGAGAGGTTCGGGCTAAACATATAAGCATCGTTGCCGGTCTGATCTGTAACCAGACACCCCGGCCATCCGCCTGCCGTATGCCACGGCGTTGTAAGCGCATTACCGGCAGTCCATCCGTTCACGTCGCCATCAAACGGCCAGATCAGCGCATTTTGCAGTATGACGTGGTTTACTATGTATCTGGTAGATTGATTGTTGTTATCGAAGTCAAGCCTGAGCTGCTTGATCGTCTGGCCCGTCCATTTTGGACTGTTTATAGTGAGGTTTACAGTCCTCCAGGTGTTTTTGCCCTGATAACCCGTAAGCGGGCTTGCTTTGTCGGCAGAGAACGCGCCCTCTGCGGCGGTTCTCCAATGCAACTGCATATCGTGGTCTGTGCCGGTGCCGCTCTGCGGGTAGAAGTCCACGTTGAGTATCTGCGGATATGTGCCGGTGAAGTTGGTCTCCGGGCTGTATATAAAGCAGTCCGCGCCGACCTGATCGAAATAAATAGACCCACCCCAGTCGGAGCCGGTGTGGACCAGGCCGTTGGACCAGACTCCGTTGCCGGGAGTCCAGCCGTCCGCGCCGCTGTTGAAAAGATACGGCGGGTTGACATAGGTGGTGCCATTGACGGCGTTAATATAATAATTCCAATCCCAGCCGGAGCCTGGATCCCAGTGACCCGGGCCGCACCAGCAGTTGTTGACGTCTATGTGTCCCAGAATAGAATGCTGGCAGGGGTTGTGAACTTTGGGGATGCCCCATCTATTGCATACATCTCGCGCAAGCAGCGCCGATGCATCGTAGAGGGTTTTCGGGTGGCTCGACGATGCAGCGTAGCCTTCGTGCTCGCAGCCAATAGAATAGCCGTTTGCACAGCCTACGTGCCATGCTTTGTACCATTCATCGACACACTGCCAGATGCCGCCAGCCTCGGAAGCCACATAATGGGCAGAAGTCTCAGCGGCGCAGTTTCTGAACCATCCCAAACACCCCGAAGCAGTGCCTTCGATTGTATGCACTACAAATACGCTCTTGTTGCTGCTTGCCGCTGTATAGTTGCATGTGGCAGCCGGATACCACGTGGCTCCGGAGTATCCTGTGACGTTGGCTTTCATACCGGGCGGCTCAAGGGATGCGAGATCAATTGAACCGATATTCTGAGCAGAGGCGCTGAAAGTCTCCCCCATAGAGTTCGTCGTATCGACTCCGGCTTGCAGCTTCTGATATACTTCCATCGCGAACATGCGACTGAAGACCGGAACCGGGTTTTGTTCGTCGACCTTGTCGATGGCGGCGTATTTGATGATTACATCAAGCCAACTGTCAAGACCGGCTGTCCGGTCGACTTGAAGCTGCTTGGCGTAAGCGTCCAACACGGCCGCCGCACCCATAATGTTCAGCGCAGCATTGGTCTTGAGGTCTTCCTCTGAAACGCCAGTAAGCGCTGCGGCTTCCGCAAGAGAGGCGCCTCCCATATCGTTCTTGCGAAGCGCCATCACACCATAGCCACCTTCGATGGTGGGTGCGTCCCCGCGATTTTCAAAGGCGCTACCAAAATGGCCGAGGGCCAGTAGAAGAGGTAGTGGCACTTGATACTTGGCGGAAGCAGCCTCGAAAATCGGACCGAGATCATAATCCCAAGGCTGGACATTTGAGAAAGGAAGAGGTCTATTTAGCGTTTCAGCAAAAATGAGACCAGTTGCGAGTAGCGTTAGACACAACGTAAAAACGAACACTCGCCTAAATAACATAGACTTTACCCCCAAACAATAAGCTGCCTGTGAAAGCGCTCAGCCACGCAAACGCAGACACCTAAGAACATTATCGGCGCATCCCTGAGCCAAACTGAACAGCAAGACACACCTTCTCTTTAGGCAATTTACGTTAGTATCGTCTACTTGTCAATGGAGTATTGGGGATTTGGGGGAGAAACAGGGGATAACATGCCTGTTTTCTGTTGACACAGGTGTTTCGACGCGGTAGTATATTAACATATATAAATATATAGATGGTGAGTTATGGACGAGGCATTTAAGGCGTTGGGAGATCCGACGAGACTGCAGATAGTGCAGATGTTGGCTGAGCACGGAGAAGTATGCGTATGTAAAATCGTCGAGGCGTTTAACATCAACCAACCTACCGTATCTCATCACATGGGGAAACTGCGGCAGGCGGGATTAGTGAACCGCCGAAAACAAGGACAATGGATGCATTATTCTCTTAATCTCGAAAAACTGAAATCCGGCCCTTACGCATTTTTGACTGAAGTGATCGTGCGGGCGGAAAATCATAGTGGCATTGAACTGGTTTCATCACGATAAGACGCAATATCAAAAAATACAGAGGTGTAGTAATGTCCGAATCTAAATGCGGATGCTGTGGGGGCGGCAACGCCGGAAGCAGCGATATTAAAGAAACGGTCAAAGAGTGGTACAGGCAAGCTGCTGTGGCTGCTGACACGGGCAAATCATCTTGTTGTTGCAGCAAAAGCGAAAATAAGCCGCTTATCCCTCGGAATCTATATTCAGATGCGGAGACTCAAGGTCTGCCTCTGGAGGCTGTGCTGGCTTCTTTGGGGTGTGCAAACCCGACCGCGCTGGCCAACCTGCAACCCGGAGAAGTCGTGCTCGACCTGGGAAGCGGAGGTGGTATAGATGTGCTGTTATCAGCCAGGAGGGTTGGGCCAACCGGCAAAGCTTATGGCCTGGATATGACGGACGAGATGCTGGATCTGGCGCGCAAGAATCAGGCTGAAGCCGGCGTCGAGAACGTCGAGTTTCTTAAAGGCGAGATCGAGAATATCCCGCTGCCGGACGACTCAATAGACACCATAATCAGCAACTGCGTCATCAACTTGTCCGTTGACAAAGACAAGGTGCTGAAAGAAGCGTACCGGGTACTCAAACCCGGCGGCCAATTCGCTGTCGCCGATATCGTGTTAGTCAAATCATTATCTGAGCTGGCTAAAAAGCATTTGGGACTGTGGGCCGGCTGCGTTGCAGGAGCTTTGGAGGTTGACGATTACAAGAACAAACTCCGCTCAGCCGGATTCACTGATGTGGAGATTGAGATAGTCAAGGGGTATTCGCTTGAAGACCCCAAGGGCTTGGATGTAGATGACCTGATAAGCGAGTTGGGGCACGATGGCGCTGTGCAGTTGATGGGGTCGTTTGTGAGTGCGTTTATCAGGGCGAGAAAGTAGGTTCCAGAAAACAAGCATATAGCAGGAGTAGTAGATGTAGTGGTCGGTCTCCGTCCCGGCCTTTTCTGGTTATGCGGTGGCGATTCGGAGATCGCCACCGATCAAATTTGGGCTAGTCCGTGCGCATTACGTCCGGATTCCAGACCCCTCGCGGCAGGCGCGGCTTGTATGACGTGTGCAAAAGCTTGTGCGCTAGCTCGCTGTTCGGCTCACCCAGATACTCCTTATACACCCGAACCACGTCCGGGTTTTCGTAGGATCGCTTCAGAGTCTTGCCCGCGTCGATCGCTCGCAAGGCTTCGGCCCGCTTTTTGAGAGTCTCCAGATCGAGCGGAATCGCCTCACCAGCCCTGGCATAAGGCTGGCCGCCTCCTCCAATACACCCACCAGGGCAGCCCATAATCTCGATGAAGTGGAAGTTGCCCTCTCCTCGTCGAACCATACCAAGCAGCTTGTGCGCGTTGCCGAGACCGTGCGCAACCCCAACGTTAATGGACATATCGCCTATTCGCGCAACCCAGGTCTTGATCCCCTCGGCTATACCACGCACTTCCTCGACCACAACCTCGGCCAAAGTCTCTCCGGTGAGCAGATAATAAGCGGTGCGATAAACCGCCTCAGCCAGTCCGCCAGTCGCTCCGAACAACGCACCAGCGCCGCTGGACAGACCCAGCACAGGGTCGAAGTCCTCCGGCGGAAGATGGGCAAAGTCAAGGCCAGCGTTTTTAATCATCCATACCAACTCGCGAGTTGTGATTACGCGGTCTATGGAAGGCATCTTCTGGCCGTCGATATCCAGAAGCTGCTCCGGACGAGCGGCTTCGAACTTTTTAGCGGTGCAGCACATCGACCCCACCGTGAAAATCTTCGACGGGTCGATACCCTTTCGCTCGGCATAATAGGTCTTGATAAGCGAACCGAGCATGCTCATTGGGGATTTCGCGCTGGAGATATTGGGCAAAAGATCGGGGTAGAAATGCTCCGCGAACTTCATCCACGCCGATGAGCAGCTCGTAATTAGAGGCAGCGGCCCATCCCCTTCGAGCCGCTTTTTGAACTCGGTGCCTTCCTCCATAATTGTGACGTCGGCGCCCATCTGCGTGTCAAATACTTCGTCAAACCCCAGCCTTCGCAGCGCAGCCACGGTCTGGCCGGTCAACGGCAGACCCGGGGCGATATTGAAGCCCTCGCCGATGGAAGCTCTCACGCTCGGCGCTATCTGCACAATAACATGCTTATCCGGATCAGCAAGCGCCGCCATCACGTCCTTTGTGTGATCCGTCTCCAAAAACGCCGCCACCGGGCAGACGTTTATACACTGGCCGCATGCAATGCAGACGCTGTCCGCAAATGGCCCATTATATGCAGGCCCAACAGTTGTCTTAAACCCACGGTCGATATAACCAAGCGCCGACACACCCTGCACCTCAGCGCATACCCTAACACACCTGCCGCATAAGATGCATTTATCCGGGTCACGAATTACTGAGACATAGCTGAGGTCCTTCTCGTTGTGCTTCTTTTCGCCCTCGTAAGGCCGCTCACGAGCGCCGGATATATACGCCAGATATTGCAGTTCGCAGTTGCCATCTCGTTCGCAAGTCTGGCAGTCCATCGGGTGGTTAGCCAGAAGAAGCTCGATAATCGTATTGCGAATATCCCGAATCTCCGGCGAATTGGTATGGACAACCATCCCCTCGAAGACAGGATAGCTGCACGACGGCACCGGGTTGCGCAGGCCCTCCACCTCGACCAGACATACGCGGCACGAACCCTCCAAATGCAGGCGCGGGTGATAGCAAATATGCGGGATATTAATTGCCAGCTTTTTGGCGGCCTGCATTATCGTGGTGCCCTCCGGCACCGTCAACGCCTGGCCGTCGATTGTAAGCGTGATCTTTTTCTTCGGCGCTTTATCGTGTGCAATCGCTGGGTGTTGTTCGGTAGTCTTAGTCATATATCTCAACCTTATTCATACAATATGGCCACAGGATTCAGTCGATTCTTACCAGGCCATCTTTCCAAGTCGGGTAGTTGCGCTTTACTGAAAGCTTTTCAGCCCATTTTCGAGATTCCATTGTCGTCCACGGGCCAGTGTCGTATCCACCGCCCTGATCATTTTCCCACAACCACTTGGGTGTAGTCCATAGGCAATATTCCGGATGAATCGCCTCGTATACTTCCCATCTGACCCCGGACTGGCCGTGATGGGCCATTTGGCAGTAGTCCGACTTCAGTTTTTTACCGTAAGGCCCTGCTAAGAGCTTGCGCCCGCCTTCCGGGCCGAGGTCGCCGAGGAATATTACCGATTTCCCCGCATCCCACACTCGCAAAACCACGCTTGAGTTATTTATGTAGTTGGCGTGAATTTCCGGGTTTTTGATGCCTAATACGTCGAAATGGACGCCGTCGATGATAAGTTTCGCACCAATCGGCAGTTCTATCATACGCTGATTAGCCTGCTTGATGGCTTCGTTGATTTCAGCCTGTGTGTGCGCCTCTGATGGCTCGTACTTCTCGACCTCGGATACCGTAAGATTTGAGGCGTAGAAGCGATCGACGGAGATTCCCCGTGGGTCTTTTATGATCTCGAGCGGCGCGCCTACGTGATCATCGTGCGGGTGGCTGAAGAACCACGCCTCCACCTTCCCTCCCAAATCCAACAGGAACTTGCGGAGGTAGTCTGCGTCGCCCTTCACGCCTCCATCGATGACGATTATTTTGTCGCCAGGCGTGCGGATTACATAGGACATCATCTGGCTATGGGTTTGTTCAGGAAGTTGCCACAGCGTAAAGGACTCGGCAGCAACGGCGCTTTGATTAACTGCCGCGCCCATAAATAAAGCAGTAGAAAATAAAACAATCAATGTTTTCATCTGGCTCGACTTTCTTTGAATCTAGTATACCAGCCGCGGCTGACTTATTGAATACTTATACTTGTCCAAGGAGTTTCCTTCGCAGATCAGGTTTGGGCATTTGAAAAGCAGACTCCTTGTATTGTTGAGAAAGCGCGAAAGCGCGAAAGAAGCGAAAGCCAGGAAATTACAAATAGTTCACGGTAAGTGGAATCGAACTTCGAACATCTGACCTCGGAGCCCGGAAAAAGCAGATTTCTCACTGCGTTCGAAATGACAGGGATAGGCGTTCGAAATGACATGATAAACATTCGAAATGACAGGAGCTAACTAATATAACTAATACAGATGGCGTTCGAAATGACAGGGATGGACGTTCGAAATGACACGCGCGTGGCTTATATGGAAGGACGAGATGTAAGTTGATGATAAAAAAGTGTATAGGTGGCGGCAGGGGTGTCGCCACCTTACATTGACTATTCGCTGATTTTCAACGAGGTTTTGATTGGGGTCGGGTTTTTTAGGTTGTCGCCGACCGGGCAGCGTTTGGATACTGCTTCCATCCACTGATTTAGCGTCTCTTGTGAGGCGGCGCTCTTTACATCGTAGGTTACGCGAATTTCCTGATATCCCGACCGCACATTGGGGTCCTTGCCAAGAAAGCCAGCCGGATCCAGGCTGCCCTCGACATGAATTTTGAGGGAATCAAGCTCAAAGCCCATTTCCTTGGCGATCATATGGCCGACGACGTTCAGACAGCCGGCATAGGCGCCGATTACATATTCTACAGGGTTCGGGCCGGTGTTAGTGCCGCCCAACTCCGCTGGTTCGTCAACATTAAAAGTAAAACCTCTCGTCTGCGCTTGAGAACAAGTGGCGTTCTGGCAGACTACATCTACGGAAAATACTACCTCAGGCAATTTATCTCTCCTTGGCGACAGTAAAAGATGTCGCAGTGTGTGTTCTAATTATAATATACGTTTGTGGGGGGTGAAGGTTCATTTTTTGGGGGCATCAGCGAAGACGTGTGTGGATGCAATGCTTAATCTCATCTTTTATGACACGGCATACAACTGAAATGTAGGATTCTCCTGCAGTTTGATCGGTACCGCCAACGAGGTTCTTGCGCCCATTGATTGTCCATAGAATGTCAAGTTCATTGTCTTGAAGATACTCTGTGAGTAGATCCCGCCTAACAAGTAGAGCACCGGGCCCTTTTTCCCGAACAGACGGATCAAAAATAGCAAGCTTCCCTTCTGCGTCTTGAAAACAACCCTCATTGCCAGACCAATTTAATCCCAGCCCATTGACAAGGTGCTTTGAAGGCAGATATATCCGGATATCGTCATCAACGGAGCAATCGTACCGCGTATTCTCATTCAGGTAAATGGTACCGGGCACTATAACCGGTCTGGGCAATCCGCTGGGTTGCACCCACATTTGGCCGCTACCTTCGGCTATCTCGTAGGAATAAGCAGGCGACCAAAAGAACTCTCCTTCAAATGTGCATAATAACATAGGCAGCTCAGGAAACGATGGATCAATATTAATAAGAGACTGATTTTTGAGCCATTCAAACAGATAGTTGGCGTCCTTTTTTTTGACAATACAACTATGCAGCCACACGCTAATCTGTCCGTGCGGCTTTTCATATTGATCTTCCTCCGGAGGAGCAGCCTCCATCCATCGGTAGAAAGCATCCAAGCAGAACCACTCTGTACCATCAGCCGGATTGGAAACGGCAACCAAATCCTGAAATGCGGGGAGTTCGCTGTCCTTGATCCAAGCAGCATGGCCGGCAAGCTCAGGCCACGCACTGAATTTGGGTTGGAACCACCAGGTATTACTGTGGTCATTCCACGCTTCACGCTGGGTAACCTGTAGCAGAGAAGACGGGTCTATGTCTCGGCGATGGAGTTGCCACGGCCCATCGTATTTCGTATCCCATTCATTGGACATCAAATCGTCTTTGAACTTGAAGTTATCAGAGAGCCGCGCAAGAAGTTCGTGATACGCTATCCATTGATATTTCTTCCCAATGCGTTCTGGTTTATGCGCTGTTCTTGGATGTCTGTAGTCCCAGCCATCCATTGAACTACTATCGAATTCGCCGAACAGATCAACACTCCAGCCAAGCTCCAGTACCCTCTGGAATATCCAGTGCTGCATAATAGCAAAATCGAAATGATCCTCCGCTTCATTCGGATGATCCAAGTAAGGCAAGACCAACTCGTTAAGAACCTTGGTCTTCTTCTTGCCCAGAATCGTAGATAAACCCTTTGTAGCTCTCAAAAGAACGTCATCAAGTTGCTCATCGGTAAAAGAATATCCGAGTTCTGCCTTCCTTAGCTCTTGGCCATATTTCTTGAACTCTGCAATATTCTGCCTTAGCGTGAGATATGATTTCCACTTCCGTTCCTGTCGTGCAGTAAGTGAATGCTCGAATGCCCGGTACGTCCTTCTAGAAGGTTTGTTGGGCTCGCCTAGTCGCTGCGATGACCAATTCCCTTGGCTGTGATTAGTACCAATGATGTAACGCGCAAAATCCCCATAACCCATAACTGAATCATATAACCGCCATCGTGAACGCTCCCGCCTTGGTGCCCCGTCCTCAATCTTGCGAAACACTTCCATGGTGTCTTCAGTCGGATTCTTTTCCAGCCATTCGCTCTTGTATGGCGGCCTGATTTTCTTCAGATCAATATCAACAAGCAGTTTGCGGTGCAGGGCAATCTCTATTACACCTCTAGCATAATCTCGCAGTAAGATATGAGGAGGCGGCGTTCCATCACCGAAAATCCAGCCGTATACGTCTTGAGCAAGCCCCGCAACAGCTTTGTTATCACTACTCCGCATGGCACATCCGTATGCAGCTGCAAGCAGCCTTTCGGTAACATAAGGATCATCTACATCAAGAAACTTGGGCATAAGTTTTCTTAGATCGCCAATCCAGGGCGTGAAGAGCGCAACCAGTGCTTTTGTAGCCCTGTCTCGCAGGTATCTATTCGAGGTTGTTAAGAACCAGATCAAGGTAGTGCCGCACAGGCGAACTGACTCATCCAGGACGTGACTTTTATCTTCTGTCGACCACGCCCAGTCTACTAGCCTATCTACAGTAGTCCGGTTACCACATTGCCTGTGCAGGAATATCGACCACCAAGCGTCTCGTTCAGCCATCGGTAGACGCTGCCACTGCTTGTCTAGGAAATCAGCGTTGAATGGGTGCTCTGGATCCATTGCTACCGTCAGTAGCGCATTGAGGAATTGGTCGGCAGTTTCTTGATACTTCAATATACGATCATTTATGTAGCGCAAGGTGCTGTCTGTAAAAGCGTCCCTTTTTCGCCAGATCAAGCTCTCCACAAAGCATTGTTGAACAGTGTCAAAATCGGCACACTGAGGAGCAACATCTGTCAGTTCTCTGTTTATACGTTCGGGCACCTGAATTAGTATGGCCTCAATCAACCCAACATTCTGCCAGCTTGTTGCTTCATCCTTGATGATCAAACCCAGTGGCGCGTCGTCCAGGAATGACTCTTCGGGATGGTCAAGGCAGAGATGCTGGTCAAGAAGCCGGCCTACGAGCATATGATCAGCGAACCGTTCATAGGCAAACCTAATGCATTTGCTTGGCTCTTCGCCTTGTTCGTAATCCATATCAATCGACAGAAGACCCTCTGAGATTAGGTGCCTCAGCAGTGATTTTTCATAGCCATCAGTACTTAACAAACCATTGACTAAACGTTCTGCCGTTTCGTAGCTTAGGTAAGTAGTTTGGTGTTCTGACATTTCACTCACTATCACATCAACTGCTCGCTGTACTATCTTCTTGTGCGGGTCGAAATCCAGATACTCCTGCCGATGGAGCTTGTCATTCAAAGACTCAATAAAGAATGAGAACACCGCTGTGATGCCGTGCAGACCCGGAGGAATTCTTGTAAGACCTCTATTCTGCATCCCCTGACAGAATAGTTTCAGGAACAAAGGGTTTTGGAACTCTGGAGAAAAGATCGGCACACTGGGATACTCGATGTGGTAATGGTCGAAGAAGGTTTTTGCCGCCTGATACTCGTTCTCGGCAAAACCAGGATGCTGCTTTGCCACCATTATGTCCGGCACAAGGTCTGGTGGAATAACATCTCGTTCATAGGAGGAACGCACACTTAGTGCTATGCCTATCCATGGATATCTTGATAATTCAGTTAGTATGCCTGCTAGATACTTGCTCCAGAGGACTTCTCCCGCTCCTTCGTTTAGTGCGTCAATCAGTATCAGTGCTCTGGAATCTTGGGCCTGCGCTGCCGCCTGGAGAGCACCCAGGAACTCATCTTTGCCACACGACAGACCGAGCATCTCAATGATCTGTGACCAAGGCTTATGATCCACGAACTGCTGGCCTAGAAGTAGCACTGTAGGCATTTTACATTTGACGCGATGCTCTGCAATATCACAGAACAAATGAGTTTTACCTGTGCCAGCATGACCCTTAAGCAATAATGCAGGCTTATTCGCCAGCTGCATTTCACTGCTATTGTTAAATTCATCCAACTCCTCGAGTTCGCGTTTCAATATCTGAAAATCAGGTTCAGCTTCATCGTACTTTCTTGAGCCATAATTATGATATGTCTGGCCTTTCGCGACGCCAGAGGATTGTGGTTTCTTTTTTTCGGATTCACGTAACACGCTCTGACAATCTGAGATTACCTGTATTACCTGAGTCAAACATTTCTTAAAATCATCAATTTCTGCAGAATGGCTCCCTGGATCACCCATATCACTAAGTGTCCTTAGAATCTGGTCAGTGCTTTTGCCCACAAGTACAATTTTGTCGGCGATCTCTTCAAGGTTCTTGTACCTCTCGACTCGTGCGTAAGCTCTCCTGATCCTGCCTAAAATACGTTTGATTTCTGTTTTGAATGAAGATGTATATCCCAAGCTCTCAAAAATGCGTGCAATCGGGAGTTCGATGTTCAGCACAGGCGTGTATCGCGGACCAGCATTTGCCACCGCAATTTCAGTGTGTTCCTCAAACCACTTCTGGCTCAGACACTCCTCGTGGAACCAGAAAAAAGTCCTGCCTCTATGTTCATCTCGGCTGAGGCGTTCCGATATATGGTGGCTTCCCCAGAAGGAGAACTCAACAGCTAGACCTTTGTTTTCAGCCCAGCCTTTCCACTTTCCGACGCGCGCATCCCACTTCTGTTGTGCAGACTCCTGGCCGTCCAGTCTCGCATCCGATAAGTCCGTCGCCATACAAATGGTATAGGACATCAACCTCGGATGTTTTTCCAGGGCTGTCTTGACTGATTCGTCTACTTGGCCCCACTGACTGGATGTGGGTGATGACTGGAAGAACTTAGCCTGCCAACCGACTTCATCGCCACTTGGTAGCGTCCAATAACATTCAACTCCGCCGTCAGGCGTGCCTTTCCGCACGAACTTCGAACCCTGAGGCATCTGCTCGTATCTGGCAAGCTGGCAACACAGTTCCTCAAAGGCATTTTGCTGTGATCCGTTGTACGGCCTTAAATTCTTCCAGTTGAGTGACATAACATTCCCTCAGAGAGGAGATAGAAGCCGCGCGATAGTCTTTCGCTTGTGGCGCGTCGTAAGCCGAAATTAGTATAGCAGAGCAGATAGTATTGTTAGTTGGTCGGCCAAGAGTTAAAAGAATGAACCGCTCTGCGTTTTTGGAGCGGGTTTT